>DASQEH010000001.1:0-13556 GCA_035633755.1 Nocardioidaceae bacterium
GACGGCCTCAACACCGTCGACGGACATCCCGAGATCGAGGTGGCGCTCGCCGAGCTCGCGCGCCTGACCGGAGAGCGGCGGTACCTGGACCAGGCAGCGCGCTTCGTTGACCGGCGTGGACACCGCCTGCTCGGCACCATCGCCTTCGGTGCCGAGTACTTCCAGGACGACGTCCCGGTGCGGGAGGCCGGCTCACTTCGCGGGCACGCGGTTCGCGCCCTCTACCTGGCCGCGGGTGCAGCCGACGTTGCAGTCGAGCGGGACGATCGCTCGCTCTTCGAGGCCGTCGTCCGGCAGACGAGGTCCACATTGGCACGACGTACCTACGTCACCGGCGGGATGGGCGCCCATCACGAGGGCGAGTCGTTCGGCCTCGACTACGAGCTGCCCCCGGACCGGGCCTACGCCGAGACCTGCGCCGGGGTCGGCTCGGTCATGGTGAACTACCGGTTGCTCCTGGCGACCGGCGAGGCCGAGTACGCCGACGCAATCGAGCGAGCCCTGTTCAATGTGGTCGCGACCTCACCGGCCGCTGACGGACGAAGTTTCTTCTACACCAACACGCTGCACCAGCGGGTCCCCGGAGCGGTACCGAATCCCGAGGTACCCAGCCCCCGCGCCGCGTCGAGCCTGCGTGCGCCCTGGTTCGACGTGTCGTGCTGCCCCACCAATGTCGCCCGGACACTGGCGTCCATGAGCGCCTACGTCGCCACGTGCACCGACGACGGGCTCCAGGTGCACCAGTACGCAGCGGCCGACATCCGGGCGACGCTGGCTCGAGGTCACGAGGTAGCCGTCCAGGTCCAGACCCGCTATCCCGAGGACGGGGACATCCGGATCGTCGTCGTGGAGGCACCACCACACCAATGGACATTGCAGCTGCGGATACCGATGTGGGCCGCGACGGGGGCCACGCTGCACGTCGGAGAGGAGCGAACCCCCGTCTCGCCCGGCTACGCCGCGGTGACACGCACCTTCTCGGTAGGCGATGTGATCCACCTACGGCTGCCCGTCGAACCACGGTGGACACGCCCGCACCCCCGCATCGATGCCGTGCGCGGCTCGGTCGCCGTCGAGCGGGGTCCGCTGGTCCTGTGCATGGAGTCGGTCGATCTCGGTGCGTCGGTGAACGATGTCGTCGTCGACACGTCAACCGCACCCTCGGACCGCGACGGCGTCACCTTCGTGCGAGCGGGAACGGCTCGGCTCGCCGAGCCATCGTGGCCGTACGGCGACGACGACGCAGCGGCGACGGCGGTCGACCTCCACGAGGTGCCGATGATCGCCTACCACGAGTGGGCCAACCGGGGTCCTGCGACGATGCGCGTCTGGCTTCCTGAGCTGGACTCGGCGGGCTCGTCACCGGTGGACTCGTCTAGCAGCCAGTAACCTCGCCACCTGACACTGAGGGGAACCATGGAACCGACAGACATCGAAGAGGGCCACGGCTACGTCATCGGCGTGGACTACGGAACGTTGTCGGGACGTGCCGTTGTGGTGCGGGTCGCCGACGGAGCGGAGCTGGCCAGCGCGACGCATGAGTACCCGCACGCGGTCATGGACCGCACCTTGGCGTCGAGCGGCGCGCCGCTCCCGCCGGACTGGGCACTGCAGGACCCCCAGGACTATGTCGACGTCCTGCGGACCGCGGTCCCGGCGGCTTTGGCGGAGGCCGGGGTGGACCCTGCCGAGGTGATCGGGATAGCCACCGACTTCACGGCTTGCACCATGCTCCCCGTCACCTCCGACGGCACGCCGCTGTGCCAGCTGGACCAGTTCGTCGACCGGCCGCACGCTTACGTCAAGCTGTGGAAGCACCACGCCGCCCAGCCACAGGCCGAACGCATCAACGCGGTGGCCGAGGAGCGGGGCGAGTTCTGGCTGCCTCGCTACGGAGGGAAGATCTCCTCGGAGTGGGAGTTCGCCAAGGGGCTGCAGCTGCTCGAAGAGGACCCTGAGATCTACGCGACGATGGATCACTGGGTGGAGGCCGCGGACTGGATCGTGTGGCAGCTGTGCGGCACCTACGTCCGCAACGCCTGCACCGCTGGCTACAAGGCGATCCGACAGGACGAGGGGTATCCCGGCGAGGACTACCTCGAGGCGCTGAACCCGGACTTCGGTGACTTCGTGACCGACAAGATCGAACAGCCGATCGGCCAGCTCGGTGACCGGGCCGGTGGCCTGACGGAGCAGGCTGCGGAGTGGACCGGCCTACCAGCCGGAATCGCCGTGGCAGTCGGCAACGTCGATGCTCACGTCACCGCACCGGCCGCGGCCGCCATCGAGCCGGGCCAGATGGTCGCGATCATGGGCACCTCGACCTGCCATGTGATGAACTCGAACACCCTGGCCGAGGTTCCGGGCATGTGCGGGGTCGTGGACGCCGGGATCGTCCCAGGGATGTGGGGCTATGAAGCCGGGCAGAGCGGGGTTGGCGACATCTTCGGCTGGTTCGTCGAGAACGGTGTGCCGCCCGCCTACTACGAGGAGGCCGGTCGGCGCGGGATCAGCGTGCACGCCTACCTCACCGAGCTGGCTGCTGGCCAGGCCGTCGGCCAGCACGGCCTGATCGCACTGGACTGGCACTCCGGCAACCGCTCGATCCTGGTCGACCACAACCTGTCGGGCGTCATTGTCGGGCAGACACTCGCCACTCGCCCCGAGGACACCTACCGGGCGTTGCTCGAGGCTACGGCTTTCGGCACGCGGAAGATCATCGAGGCCTTCGAGGAGCGCGGCGTCGCCGTCACGGAGTTCGTGGTGGCCGGTGGCCTGTTGAAGAACAAGCTGCTCATGCAGATCTACGCCGACGTCACCCGCAAGCCGTTGAGCACCATCGGCTCCGAGCAGGGCCCGGCCCTCGGCTCGGCCATCCACGCCGCTGTCGCCGCCGGTGCGTATCCCGACGTGCACGCAGCAGCCGCCGCGATGGGCAAGATCAACCGGGCGGTCTACGAGCCCGACCAGGACCGGGCCGCGGCCTACGACGCGTTGTACGAGGAGTACAGCACGCTGCACGACTACTTCGGCCGAGGTGAGAACAAGGTCATGCACCGGTTGCGGGCGCTGCGGCGGACCGCCACGTCAGAGGGGGCCTCGTGAGCGTCAGCATCGACTCGACCGTGGCCGAGTCCGTGCAGCGGATGCGCTCCCACGTCTGCGCCCTGCACTCCGAGCTGGTCCGCTACAACCTCGTCGCGTGGACAGCCGGCAACGTCTCAGGACGCATCCCCGGCGCCGACCTCTTCGTGATCAAGCCGTCCGGTGTCATGTACGACGACCTGACGCCGGAGTCCATGGTGCTGTGCGACCTCGACGGTGAGGTGGTCGAGGGGCACCACTCGCCGTCCAGCGACACGGCATCGCACGCCTTCGTGTACCGGGAGATGCCCGAGGTCGGCGGAGTGGTGCACACGCACTCGACGTACGCCAGCGCCTGGTCGGCGCGCGCGGAGCCCATCCCCTGCGTGCTGACCGCCATGGCCGACGAGTTCGGCGGCGAGATCCCGCTGGGCCCGTTCGCGCTCATCGGCAGCGAGGACATCGGGCAGGGCATCGTCGACACGCTGCGTGGCCACCGCTCGCCCGCGGTCATCATGCAGAACCATGGCGTCTTCACCATCGGCAAGGACGCCACGTCGGCAGTGAAGGCTGCGGTCATGTGTGAGGACGTCGCCCGCACGGTGCACGTCGCCCGCCAGCTCGGTGAGACGGTGCCTATCGCCGGCCAGGACATCGACTCCCTCTATGACAGGTACCAGAACGTCTACGGTCAAGTCGCGGACAAGTAACCGATCCACCCACCACCACAGAGCTGGGGCTTTCATGGCATCACACGAGCAGTCGGAGATCTGGTTCGTCACCGGGAGCCAGGGCCTGTACGGGCCCGAGACCATCGCGCAGGTGGAGGAGCAGTCGCGCGGCATCGCCTCGGCCCTCGACGAGTCACCGCACATCTCGGCGCGCGTCGTGTGGAAGCCGGTGATGACGGACGGCGACTCCATCCGCCGGCTCTGCCTGGAAGCCAACGCGTCTGACGCCTGCATCGGGCTCGTGGCGTGGATGCACACCTTCTCACCGGCCAAGATGTGGATCGCCGGCCTTGACGCCTTGCGCACGCCGCTGCTGCACCTGCACACGCAGGCCAACGTGTCACTGCCGTGGTCGAGCATCGACATGGACTTCATGAACCTGAACCAGGCCGCCCACGGCGACCGTGAGTTCGGGTACGTGCAGAGTCGGCTCGGAGTACCCCGCAAGACCGTGGCCGGGCACGTCAGCGACCCGGTGGTGATTGCGCGCCTGGCCGAGTGGGGACGAGCCGCCGCCGGCTCTGCCGAGCTGCGGACGCTGCGGGTTGCGCGCTTCGGCGACAACATGCGCGACGTCGCCGTCACCGAGGGAGACAAGGTCGAGGCGCAGCTGCGCTTCGGTGTGTCGGTGAACACCTATGGGGTCAACGACCTGGTGGAGGTCGTCGACGACATCGCCGACGCCGACATCGACTCGCTGGTCGCGGACTACGAGGACACGTACAGCGTCGACCCGCAGCTGCGCCGAGGTGGTGACCGCCACGACTCCTTGCGGTATGCCGCACGCATCGAAGCTGGCCTGCGTCGGTTCCTCACCGAGGGCGGGTTCGGCGCCTTCACCACGAACTTCCAGGACCTCGGCGGGCTGCGCCAGCTCCCCGGCCTCGCCGTTCAGCGCCTGATGGCGGACGGCTACGGCTTCGGCGGCGAGGGGGACTGGAAGACGTCGGTCATGCTTCGCACGGTCAAGACGATGGCGGCGGGCGAGCCCGGCGGCACGTCGTTCATGGAGGACTACACGTACCACTTCGGTCCGGGCGACCCCAAGATCCTGGGCGCCCACATGTTGGAGGTCTGTCCCACGATCAGCGGGGGCGTCCCCAGCTGCGAGATACATCCGCTGTCCATCGGCGATCGCGAGGACCCCGTAAGGCTGGTGTTCGATGCCGCCCCTGGACCGGCCGTCGTGCTGGGCATCGCCGACATGGGGGACCGTTTCCGGCTGGTGGCCAACGAGATCGAGGTCGTGCCGCCGGATGAGCCGCTTCCGCGGCTACCGGTCGCCCGGGCGGTGTGGAAGCCGCAGCCGAACCTGAGGACGTCGGCGGAGTGCTGGCTGACGGCGGGAGGCCCGCACCACACCGTCTTGTCGACGGCGGTGGGCATCGAAGAGCTCACCGACCTCGCCGACATGCTCCAGACTGAGCTGCTCGTGATCGACGAGGCCACGACGCCGCGCCGGTTCAGCGACGAGGTGCGATGGAACTCGGCGTACTACCGCCTCGCCCTCGGGCTCTGAGCCCGCACCTGCCGGAATCGACTCTGCCCTGCGCCGCGTCGATGACGTCAGGCGTCGCCGAACAGGTACCTGTCGACGAAGTCGTTGCGGAACTTCCCGTCGGGGTCCAAGGTGCGTACGAGCTCCTGGAAGTCCTCGAACCGCGGGTACTGCGCCGCGATGGCAGGTGGCTGCATGCTGAAGACCTTGCCCCAGTGCGGCCGAACGTCGAACGGCCGGAGCGTGTCCTCGATGGCGGCCACGACGGGGGTGACCGCTTCCGCGTCCTTGACCCAGGTGAAGTGGAACGCGACGGTCTCCCGCCCGTAGAAGGGGCTCACCCACAGGTCGTCGGCGGCGACTGTCCGGATCTCGCTGACCTGCAGAACGCTCCCGATCGCGTCACGGATGGCGCCCAAGGCGCGCAGCGCATCGGTCGCCTGGTCCCGCGGCAAGAGGTACTCCGACTGCAGCTCCTCGCCGCTGCTGGGAGTGAAGGCGAGCCGGAAGTGAGGCAGCCGGTCATGCCAGGGCCCTGGCACGCCGAGCTGCTCGGTGCAGTGGACGGGTGACATGCCGGGTACCGGGTTGCGTGGCTCGGAGGCGAGCGTCGCCCCCAGCCACTCCGGGGGTGGGTCAGGTGACGGCTCGCTGGACTTGAGCCACACCTGCTTGAACCGGCGGCTGGTCCAGTCGGTGAAGGCGCTGACGCTGTAGGCGGCGGCGAAGACGGCCTCGAAGTTGTCCAGCAGCGACTCCTCCGGCATGTCCTCGTAGACGAACTGGGCAACCTCGAACGCCTCCACGGTGTCCAGCGTCAGGCTGGTGACGATGCCGAGCGACCCCAGGGCGATCACCGCGCCACCGAACTCCTTGTCGTCACCGCGGCGCAAGGTCACCACATCACCGGACGCGGTGACCACATCGAGCGCCGACACGGCTGCGGCAAGGACCCGGTTGGCGTCACCGGACCCGTGGGTGCCGGTCGCGCAGGCGCCGGCGACCGAGATATGGGGGAGCGACCCCAGGTTGGGCAGTGCCCGCCCGGAGGCCTGCAGCACGCCGGTCACCTCTCCGTACCGCAGCCCTGCGCCCACGGTGACGGTGCCGTTATGCTCGTCGACCTCAGCCGCCCCGGGCAGCTCAGCGAGGGACACCAAGTCACCCGTCGTGTCGGCGATCCGGTTGAAGGAATGCCCCGTGCCGAGCGCTCGCAGTCGCTCGCTTCTCGCCACAATCGTCTGCAGCTCATCGAGGGTACTCGGGCGATGAACGGCTCTGGCGCTGAACGTGATGTTGCCTGACCAGTTCGTTGCCTGCGCTGTCATCGGTGCTCGCACCCGTCGCTCGAGAGGGTTCCGTCGGAGGGCAATTCAACCCGGTAGCGCTTCTGTCGATACCCCTAGGGGGTATAGTGGGGAGGAGTCATCGACGGGTACAGGAGGCGGAATGGTCGGCTACGAGTCCTCTCAGGGCGAGCTGCTGAAGCGGCTGCAGCGCGTCGAGGGCCAAGTCCGGGGGCTTCAGCGGATGGTCGAGTCCGAGGCCTACTGCATCGACGTGGTGACACAGGTTGCGGCCGCCACGAAGGCCTTGCAGGCCGTGGCGCTCGCCCTCCTGGACGACCACCTGGCCCACTGCGTCGCCGAGGCGGCTCGGGAGGGCGGCGCGGTCGGCGACGCGAAGGTCCGTGAGGCCTCCGCGGCGATTGCTCGGCTGGTCCGGTCGTGACCGGACTTGTGATGAAGGCAGCATCGGCATGAAGGGAAGCGGTATGACGACATCAAGCTACGCGGTCGCGGGCATGACCTGCGGCCACTGCGTGAACGCTGTCACCGAGGAGGTCAAGCGCCTCGACGGTGTGAGCGCCGTCGACGTGGACCTCAATGCGGGTGGCGTGTCCCGGCTGACGGTGACGAGCACCCAGCCGGTGTCCGTGGAAGCGGTGGCCGCCGCCGTGGACGAGGCCGGCTACGAGCTTGCCGGGCAGGGATGACACACCTCGTCGATCTCGATGTAAGCGGGATGACGTGCGGCTCGTGCGCTGCACGCATCGAGAAGAAGCTCAACCGGGCGCCCGGGATCGAGGCCAGCGTCAACTATGCGACCTCGAAGGCTCGCGTCTCGCTTCCGCCGGGAACCTCAGCCATGGACGCCATCGCCATCATCGAGGCCACCGGGTACTCGGCCCACGTCACCGCGCCCCCGATGCCAGGCCCATCGGCGGGCGACAGCGCGCCGGAGGACACGTTCGGCGGTCCGTCCGAGGTCGATGTCCTCCGCCAGCGACTGAGGGTGTCAGCGCTGTTGGCGCTGCCGGTACTCGTCCTGTCGATGGTGGGGCCGCTGCAGTTCGACAACTGGCAATGGTTGTGCCTGACTCTGGCCGCTCCTGTGGTGGTCTGGGGCGCCTGGCCGTTCCACCGTGCCGCGTGGACCAACCTGCGGCACGCAGCCGCCACGATGGACACCCTGATCAGCGTGGGGGTGCTGGCCGCGTTCGGGTGGTCGTTGTACGCGTTGTTCTTCGGTCACGCCGGCATGCCGGGGATGCGGATGGACTTCCAGCTGCTCCCCACCCGGGGCACCGGCGCCGGCGAGGTCTACCTGGAGGTCGCCGCCGCGGTGCCCGTGTTCATCTTGGCGGGGCGCTACTTCGAGGCGCGTGCCAAACAGCGCTCCGGGGAGGCGTTGCGGGCCCTGCTCGAGATGGGCGTCAAGGACGTGGCAGTACTGAGCGGCGGGGTCGAGCACCGGATACCCGCTGCCCAGCTCGCCGTGGGCGACTCCTTCGTGGTGCGTCCCGGGGAGAAGATCGCCACCGACGGGCAGGTGGTCGACGGGTCGTCAGCCGTGGACGCCAGCCTGCTCACCGGGGAACCAGTACCGCAAGAAGTCGTGCCAGGTGACCCCGTCGTCGGGGCCACGGTCAACGTCGGTGGGCGACTCGTCGTGCGAGCCACGCGGGTCGGTGCCGACACGCAGCTCGCCCAGATGGCCAAGCTGGTGACCGACGCCCAGTCGGGCAAGGCGCCCGTCCAGCGCCTCGCCGACACAGTGTCGGCGATCTTCGTGCCCGTTGTCATCGCCTTGTCCCTGCTCACTCTGGTGTTCTGGCTCGCCATCGACGGGGACGCCGAGCGAGCCTTCTCAGCCGCGGTTGCAGTGTTGATCATCGCCAGCCCGTGCGCCCTCGGGCTCGCGACCCCGACGGCACTGCTCGTGGGCACCGGGCGCGGCGCTTCGCTGGGCATCCTCATCCGGGGCCCCGAGGTGCTGGAGTCGACGCGACGTGCCGACGTCGTCGTGCTCGACAAGACCGGCACGGTCACCACCGGCACCATGCAGCTGGTCGACGTCGTGGCGGTCCCCACGACCGACGCACGGGAGGTGTTGCGGCGAGGGGGAGCGCTCGAGCACGCGTCCGAGCACCCCATCGCAGCCGCCATCGCCGATCGGGCCCGTGCCGAGGTCGGCGCGCTGCCATCGGTGCACGAGTTCGCGTCGTACCAAGGCCGTGGGGTGCGAGGCGTCGTCGACGGACACCGGGTCGTCGTGGGACGCATGAGCTGGCTGTCCACCGAGCTCGACGAGCCGCTCCCTCCCCACCTGGACGAGGCACAACGGGCGGCGGAGGCGCTCGGGCATACGGTCGTCGGCGTCGGCGAGGACGGTGCCTGGCGGGGCGTCATCGTGGTGAGCGACACCGTGAAGCCGACCAGTGCCGACGCTGTCTCGCAACTGAGAAGGCTCGGTCTTCGACCCGTCCTGCTCACCGGTGACAACGCGCGAGCTGCGGCTGCCGTCGCTCGCCAGGTCGGGATCGACGACGTCGTCGCGAACGTCCTCCCGGCTGACAAGGTCGAGGCTGTACGCCGACTACAGGCCGAGGGTCACGTCGTCGTCATGGTGGGCGACGGCGTCAACGACGCGGCTGCGCTGGCCCAGGCCGACCTCTCGGTCGCGATGGGGTCCGGGAGCGACGTGGCGATCGCGGCAAGCGACCTGACCCTCGTGCGTAATGACCTGCTGGCCGTCGTCGACGCGATCACGGTCTCGCGACGCACGCTCGCCACCATCAAGGGCAACCTGTTCTGGGCCTTCGCCTACAACGTGGCGGCGATCCCCTTGGCCGTCGCCGGGCTGCTCAACCCTCTCGTCGCCGGTGCGGCGATGGCGCTGTCATCGGTGTTCGTCGTCAGCAACAGCCTGCGCCTGCGGACCGCGGCGGGCGACCGCTAGCCGCGACGCTCCGACAGCAACCCGGTCAGGGCCGAGTACGCCAGAGCCCGCGAGACAACCCGCCAGCTCCTGGGGAACATCGTGCGCCCCGCCACCGCGGCGGCCCCGAAGTACATGCTCAGGCACCAGGGACAGGTCATCAGATAGCTGAGCTTGTGGGAGTCCTCGTCGTTCGGCTTGCCGTACTTGTCCCACACGGTGTGGCGCAGGTCCTCGGTGATCTTGTCGTCCTTGATCAACGTGGTCAGGCGGTAGGTGGCCAGGACGTCGAACGCCACGTCCATCACGGTGTCGTCGCGTGAGCTGAGCTTCATGTGGTCTCCTCCGGGTGTGGGGCCCCTGTACCCAAACCCGGCCGCGGGAGACGGCTGGCCGGCACGACGACACCGGGTCTTGCTTCCGACGCCGAGTTGGCGGTGGCATCGAGCCTGGCCAGCATGGTCGTGGCGGTCCCGTGGCTGCGCCCATACTCCGGGGGCTAGGGCCCGGAGTGCCCCACGAGCCGACTGACCGCGGCCAGACCCTGTGGGGTACCCGGCCAGTGGCGGGCGAGCACCTCAGGAGTGGTCCGCCGCATGACCGATCGCAGTGTGGCGGCGACGATGATGGCGTCATCGGCATAGCCGAGCACGGGAATGAAGTCCGGTATGAGGTCGAACGGCATGGCCAGGTAGGCCAGCAACAACCACAAGCGCAGGCGGACGCCGAAGGGAAGGCTGCGGTCTCGGGCCAGCCGAGCGAGGAGCCGGACCACGTCGGGCAGCAGCCGGATGGCCTCCTGCAGTGGGCCAGCGTCGGGCTTCATCCGCCAGAGCAGCAGCACGAGGACCGCCCAGACGAGCGCAATGCCCCCGACGGCCGCGATGAGCAGGCGCCACCACATCGGTCCATGGTCCCATCGTGCGACCACACGTTGTTGCAAGTGAGTTGCAACAACCAGGGCTTCGCGCTTGACTGTCCACTGCACCGCTGGCCACTCGAGGAGGGACATGAGCACCACCATGGACCGCCCTCCAACCAGGACGCGCATCCGCAATGCGCTGACGCGCGACGAGTGGATGTCGGTCGCCGGGATGGCCTCGTTCATCGTGCTGCTGCATGTCGTGGGCTGGGTTGTGCTCGTTGCCGTCGTCGCCCCACAGAACTACGCCCTCGACGGACAGCACATCTTCGGCGTGGGGCTCGGGATCACGGCGTACACCCTGGGTATGCGCCATGCCTTCGACGCCGACCACATCGCCGCGATCGACAACACGACCCGCAAGCTCATGTCCGAGGGCAAGCGACCCTTGTCGGTGGGCTTCTGGTTCTCGCTGGGCCACTCGTCGGTCGTGTTCGCGCTCGTGGTCGCCTTGGCGGCCGGCGTGCGGGCGCTGGCCTCTCAAGTCGGGGACGACTCGTCCGCGCTCCAGCAGACGACGGGGCTCATCGGCACGGCAGTCTCCGGGATCTTCCTGTACATCATCGGGTTCATCAACCTGGTCGTCCTCATCGGAGTACTCAAGGTCTTCCGGGAGATGCGTCGTGGCTCCTTCAACGAGGCGCAGCTCGAGGACCACCTCAACAACCGTGGACTGATGAACCGGCTGCTGGGCAGAGTCACGCGGGCCGTGACCAAGCCGTGGCACATGTACCCGGTCGGGCTGCTGTTCGGGCTCGGCTTCGACACCGCCACCGAAGTGGGCTTGCTCGTCCTCGCTGGGGGAGCGGCGGCCTTCAGCCTGCCCTGGTACGCGGTTCTGACCCTCCCCATCCTGTTCGCGGCGGGAATGAGCCTGCTGGACACGATCGACGGCTGCTTCATGAACTTCGCCTACGGATGGGCATTCTCGCAGCCCGTCCGCAAGGTGTACTACAACATCACCGTGACGGCGCTGTCGGTCGCGGTGGCGCTCATCATCGGGACGATCGAGCTGGTGTCGATCGTGACAGCACGACTCGACATCACCTCCGGCCCACTGGCCGCGATGGGAAGCGTCGACCTGAACTACGTCGGGTACGCGATCGTCGCGCTGTTCGTCGTCACCTGGGTGGTCGCCTGGGCGGTATGGCGGTTCGGTCGGATCGAGGACAAGTGGACTGCGGACCTTCACTCCACCTAGCCGAGGGCACACAATCGTCGCTATGGATGCAGACGCCATCGTTGTCGGTGCCGGACTCGCCGGGCTGGTAGCCACCGCTGAGCTCGCCGACGCCGGGCGCACGGTGATCCTGCTGGACCAGGAGCCGGAGGCCAGCCTTGGCGGGCAGGCCCCGTGGTCCTTCGGGGGTTTGTTCCTGGTCGACTCACCGGAGCAGCGCCGGATGGGAGTGCGCGACTCACCGGCCCTGGCCCTCCAGGACTGGATGGGTACTGCCGGCTTCGACCGGGACGAGGACAGGTGGCCCCGGAAGTGGGCCGAGGCGTACGTCAACTTCGCGGCCGGTGAGAAACGGGCCTGGTTGCACGCTCAAGGGGTGCGCTTCTTCCCGGTCGTCGGCTGGGCGGAGCGAGGCGGCTATCTCGCCACCGGCCCCGGGAACTCGGTCCCGCGTTTCCATGTCACCTGGGGAACCGGGCCGGGAGTTGTTGCTCCGTTCGAGCGCCGAGTGCGCGAGGCGGTGGCAAGCAAGGTCGTCCGACTGCGGTTTCGCCACCGGGCCGAGGAGCTGGTGACGATGGGCGGCGCGATCACCGGAGTCAGAGGCTCGGTGCTGGAACCGACCACGTCAGCCGCCGGCACCGCCACGTCGCGTGCCGTCGTCGGCGACTTCGAGCTGAGCGCGCAGACCGTGCTGGTGACGTCGGGTGGCATCGGAGGCAACGGCGACGCCGTCCGCCGGAACTGGCCGGCTCGGCTAGGCACCGCGCCGACGTCGATGCTCACCGGGGTGCCGGCCCATGTGGACGGCTCGATGATCCAGGGCGCCGTCGCGGCGGGTGGGAACCTGGTCAACGCCGACCGCATGTGGCACTACACCGAGGGCGTGCAGAACTGGTCACCGCTGTGGCCCAACCACGGAGTTCGTATCCTTCCCGGTCCGTCATCGCTGTGGCTGGACGCCACCGGCCAGCGACTCCCGCCACCGCTGTTCCCGGGGTTCGACACGCTGGGAACTCTGGCCCACCTTCGCCAGACCGGGTATGACCACAGCTGGTTCGTGCTGACCCAGCGGATCATCGAGAAGGAGTTCGCCCTGTCAGGCTCGGAGCAGAACCCCGACCTGACCGGCAAGAGCGTCCCGCAGGTGCTCGGGCGGCTCCGCACCGGCGCGCCGGCGCCGGTGGAGGCCTTCAAGCAGCATGGCGCGGACTTCGTCGTCTCGCCGACCCTCGACGCTCTCGTCGCCGGGATGAACACGCTCACCGATGACGACCTGCTGGACCTGGCCACGATCCGAAGTCAGGTCGAGGCACGCGACCGCGAGGTGGAGAACGCCTTCAGCAAGGACGCTCAGATCAACGCCATCCGCAGCGCGCGTCGCTACCGCGGTGACCGGCTGATCCGCGTCGCGCCGCTGCACCGGTTGCTCGACCCCAAGGCGGGGCCGCTGATCGCCGTCAAGCTGCACATCCTCAGCCGCAAGACACTCGGTGGGCTCGAGACGGACCTCGACGGGCGTGTGCTGAGAACCGACGGCGCCGTGCTGCCGGGGCTGTACGCCGCGGGTGAGGCGAGCGGCTTCGGCGGTGGTGGCATGCACGGCTACCGATCGCTGGAGGGGACCTTCCTCGGTGGCTGCCTGTTCTCCGGCCGCTCGGCCGGTCGCGCAGCCGCAGCCGCGACTGTCTGAGGCGCAGCAAGCGTGACCTGGCCGGTGAGGCTAGGGTGCTCACCATGTTCGCGAAAGCAGCCGCCGCCTGCACCCTCGCCCTCGCCCTCGCCGTCGTGCCCGGGACCGCTCAGGCCCAGCAGATCACGCTGGTGGATCCGCCTGGCGACAAGACCCAACCAGGCCTTGACATCACCAGGGCGACGTTCGCCAACCGCGACCGTGCCGTCGTCGCTTCCGTGACGTTC
>DASQEH010000002.1:0-10180 GCA_035633755.1 Nocardioidaceae bacterium
AGGTTCCTGAGCCACGGCCCCAGCCTGGGGAGATCGTCATCGACATCGCCGCCTCAGCGGTCAACCGTGCCGACCTGCTGCAGCGTCAAGGCAAATACACACCGCCACCCGGCGCCTCCGACATCCTCGGCCTGGAGTGCGCGGGGACGGTGTCCGCTGTTGGTGACGAGGTGGAACGCTGGAACGTCGGCGACCGGGTCTGCGCCCTGCTCAGCGGCGGAGGATACGCCGACCAGGTGGCGGTGCCAGCGGGTCACGTACTCCCGGTGCCGGACAACCTCGACCTGATCGATGCCGGCGCCCTACCGGAAGTACTGACGACGGTCTGGTCCAACGTCTTCATGATCGCTGCGCTCCAGCCCCGCGAGCTCCTTCTCGTGCACGGCGGTGGTGGCGGCATCGGGACGATGGCGATCCAACTGGCACATGCCCTGGGTGCCCGGGTCGCGACCAGTGTGGGCTCGCGAGAGAAGGCTGCGGCGTGCTCAGCGCTCGGCGCGGACCTGGTGATCAACTACCGGGAGCAGGACTTCGTCGAGGAGGTACAGCGCTGGGCTCCGGGAGGTGCCGACGTCATTCTGGACAACATGGGAGCGGCCTACCTCAGTCGCAATGTCGACGCCCTCGCCACCGAAGGCCGGCTCGTCGTCATCGGTCTGCAGGGAGGCACAACCGCCGAGCTGGACCTCGGCAAGCTGCTGCGCAAGCGTGGGGCAGTCATCGCCACAGCGCTGCGATCCCGGCCTCCCGAGGAGAAGGCGAGCATCGTCGCCAGCGTCGAGGCCAATGCCTGGCCGCTCATAGCCGACAAGACGGTCCGGCCGATCGTGTATACCCGGCTACCGCTGGACGAGGTCCGCGCGGCACATGAGCTTGTCGAGGCGAGCGGTCACATCGGCAAAGTGGTGCTCACCACATAGCAGGTGCAGTCGACCACGTCCGTTGGGTGCTCGACGAGCCGCCTCGGCTCAGCCGATTCCCAAGGTCATCTGTCGCTGTCCCCCGCACCGCGTAGGCTGCTTTGAATGACGAGCCAGAACCCCGAGTCCCAGCAGAGCAACGATCCCCGCGTGGTCGTGGTCGGCCGCAACGAGATGGGGGTCGGCGGCGGTGACGACGACTCGGAGTCCGGAGGTCGTTCCGTCGCCGACCTGGTGGAGCAGCCCGCCAAGGTGATGCGTATAGGGAGCATGATTCGACAGCTCCTTGAAGAGGTAAAGTCCGCCCCGCTCGACGAAGCCAGCCGCGTTCGGCTGCGGGAGATCCACCAGTCGTCCATCAAGGAGCTCGAGCACGGGCTCGCACCCGAGCTGGTCGAGGAGCTGGAACGCCTCAGCCTCCCGTTCGGTGAGGAGACGCCAAGTGAGTCTGAGCTTCGTATCGCTCAGGCACAGCTCGTCGGCTGGCTCGAAGGCCTCTTCCACGGGATCCAGACGGCCATCTACGCTCAGCAGATGGCGGCTCGGGCGCAGCTAGAGCAGATGCGGCGTGCGCTTCCCCCTGGCTCCATGCCGCAGGACGGGTCGCAGGGTCAGGGCATGCCGGGGCAGCCCTCAGGCGACGGGGACCGTAACGGAATGTACCTGTAGCACGTCGGCCCAAGCGGCTCGCCCCGTGAGGCGGTCGCTGTGCGTTACTGAGCCGCTCCCGCCGTTTCCAATCCAATAGGGCTACCGCGGCGTATCCCATATGTGACGACTAGACGCTTTCAACTTCTCACCGGTGCCGCAGCGGGCCTGCTCTCTGCTGCCGCCGGCGTGGGAGCCTCTATGGTCACTGCCGTCGTTGTCGGCGGCGCGCCGACCCCGATCACGGCCGTCGGCTCCCGCGTCATCGACGCCACACCCGGGGCCCTCAAGGACTGGGCGATCAGGACCCTCGGCGAGAACGACAAGCCCTTCCTGCTCGGCGGCATCTTCGCCGCGATCGCCGTGCTGGCCGCCGTCACCGGCATCATCGCGTGGCGGAGCCGCCCCATCGCCTTGGCCCTCACCACGGTCCTCGGCCTCGTGGCGCTCGCAGCGGCGTACGCGGACCGCACCAGCCTCGTCGGCACCATGGCCAAGATCGCTCCAGCCATCGTCGCCTTGATCGTGAGCGTCGGATTCCTGTACTTCTTCACCCGGCGCTGGACCACCGCCTCGAACGGGCCGAGCGCAGCTCGCCCCACCGAGAGGTCCGAACCCCTCGTGGCGGTCGGGGCGGGCAGCCCTGCTGCGTCCGCCTCGACTGCCCGCCACAGTGACATCACCTCGTCCAACTCCCCCCACGACTTCCGCAACACCCCCACAGCTCGGCCCAAGGGCTCGTCACACCGGGAGAACAGCGCCCCCTCGGGCTTTGACCGGCGCGCGTTCTTGGTGGCCGCCCTCGCCAGCGGTGCGGTCGCGACGGTCGGAATCGGTACTGCCCAAGCCTTCGGCGACGCCGGCGCCCGCTCCCGTGACGACCTCACCCTGCCGAAGCCGGCAGACGCGGCTCCGATGCTTGCGGGGTCTATGTCCTTGGACGCGGTGAAGGGGATCACTCCCTACATCACGCCGAATGCCGACTTCTACCGTGTCGACACGGCTCTCTCAGTGCCCCAGGTCGACGCCAGCAGCTGGACGCTGAAAATCCACGGGTTGGTCGACAACGAGATAGAGCTCTCCTTCGAGGACCTTCTCAACATGCCGCTGATCGAGCGACGCGTCACCTTGTCCTGCGTCTCGAACGAAGTCGGTGGAGTCCTCGCCGGCAACGCGACCTGGCTCGGGGTCAAGATCTCCGACCTGCTCAAGCAGGCCGGTGTCGACGCAGACGCCGACGCTGTGAAGTCGACCAGCGTCGACGGCATGACGATCGGAACGCCACTCGAAGCCCTCACCGACGACCGTGAGGCGATGATCGCCATCGGCATGAACGGCGAACCCCTGCCGCTCGCGCACGGCTTTCCCGCTCGAATGGTGGTCCCCGGTCTGTATGGCTACGTGTCGGCGACGAAGTGGCTCGTCGACATGGAGGTCACCCGCTTCGCGGACTTCAGCGCGTACTGGACTGAGCGTGACTTCGACGCGGAGGCGCCGATCAAGACGTTCAGCCGCATCGATGTCCCCGACTCCTTCGCGAAGCTGCCGGTCGGCAAGAACGCCGTCGCTGGCGTGGCCTGGGCTCAGAACACCGGTATCGACAAGGTCGAGGTCCGGATTGACGGCGGCGGATGGCAGCAGGCTCGGCTGGCCGACGCCGACGGCATCAACACCTGGCGGCAGTGGGTCTACGAGTGGGAAGCCGAAGACGGCAACCACCAGCTCGAGGTCCGAGCAACGGACTCCTCCGGTTACACACAAACTTCCCGTCGGGTCACGCCTCGACCCAACGGGGCAACAGGCTGGCACAGCGTCAACGTGACCGTCGCCTGACGAGACACCACAGAGGCGAACACCACCACTCGGCACCACCTATCTCGGAAAGAAGAACCCATCATGCGATTCACCCCCACCAAGACCCTCGCGGCGACAGCTTGCACGCTCGCGCTGCTCGGCGCTGTCGGCTGCGGTGCTGACGAGCCAGAAGAGACCGTCGCCGCCGATCCCACCAGCTCGTCGACCGAGGAGTCGGAAGACATGACCACCGAGGACGCGGCGCCGGCTGACGACGCCGCCGCCAACCTCGTCGGCAAGGGTTGCGCGACGTACGCAGAAGCCGTCCCCGAGGGCGCCGGTTCTGTCTCCGGCATGGCCGAGGACCCGGTAGCCACAGCGGCCAGCAACAACCCGCTGCTGACCATCCTGACCTCCACGGTCAACGGCACGTACAACAAGAAGGTCGACCTCGTCGACACCCTGAACAGCGACGAGTTCACCGTCTTCGCTCCTGTGGATGACGCCTTCAAGGCTCTTCCCAAGAAGACGCTGGCTGCGCTGGCGATGCCGAAGAACGCCGACATGCTGTCGACGATCCTGACCTACCACGTGGTTCCGGGTCAGGTCATGCCCGCGGACATCGCTGGCATGCAGACGACGGTCCAGGGTGACGACGTTGAGGTCACCGGTTCCGGCGACAACCTCAAGGTGAACGACGCCAGCGTGATCTGCGGTGGCGTTCAGACCGCCAACGCGACGGTCTACCTGATCGACGGGGTTCTCACTCCCCCGACCATGTGACCTCTGGTCGCTTTCTCACCTCTCGGTGGGGGAGGGGCTGCCTTCGGGCAGTCCCTCCCCAAGAGAAAGACCAAAATTGCATGGCACAGTAGTAACCATGCGTTCCTCGAACTCGTCCGGTGAGCTCGTCGAACTCTTGCAGCACGTGGCCAACGGTGACTCAGCCGCTTTCGCCCAGTTCTATGACGCAACATCTCGCACCGTCTACGGGATCGTGCTCCGTGTCCTCAGGGATGCGGCGCAGTCCGAAGAGGTCGCCCAAGAGGTGTACGTCGAAGCATGGGTGTCGGCTCCGCGGTTCGATCCCCAGCTAGGATCACCTACCGCTTGGCTGAACACCATTGCGCACCGCAAAGCCGTTGACCGGGTGCGTTCGTCGGAGCGCAGCTTGCAACGCGACCAGCGCCACTTCGAAGGGGACGTCCAGTACGACGCCCTCGACACGTCGGACATCGTGGTAGCGCGGGACGAGAACCAGCGGGTGCGTGATGCACTCAACTGTTTGCCGGAAGCACAACGAACAGCCGTACAGCTCGCCTACTTCGAGGGCAGGACGCACCGCGAGGTAGCCGAAGTCCTACAACTACCGCTAGGCACCGTGAAGACCAGGATCAGAGACGCGATGAAGCGACTCCGTACTCACCTCGAGGAGGCTGCATCGTGACCGACATGCACTCCCTCGCCGGTGAGTACGCCGTCGGAAGTCTCACCCCCGAAGAGATCGAACAGTACGAAGCCCATCTAGCTACATGCCCGAGTTGCCGTGAGGAGGTGGCCGACATGCGTGACATAGCAGCACAGCTCTCAGAAGCAGTGGCGACTGACCCGCCGGCCACGCTCCGCGAGTCGGTACTCGCCCAGATCGCCCAGACCCCGCAGCACCCGGCGGCGACGGCCGAGACCCCCCGCTACGGCACCGCAACGGCAGGCGGGGCGGCTCTCGGTTCCGCCACCGCCCCCTCCGTCACTCCGAGCCAAGGCTCTACGAGCTCCAACGTGATACCGATGCAGCGGCGAGGAATGGCCGGCCGCGCCACCGGGCTGATGGCCGCAGCCGCGCTGGTAGCGGCGGTGGCGATGGGCGGCTGGGCGCTGTCGAACCGCAACGAGGCCCGTGACGCCACCGCCAGGGCGGAACAGCTCACCGCCCTGCTTGCCGCCGGCGATGTCAGGACCGTCTCGAGCGAATTCGCGACAGGCGGAGAAGGCACCGTCGTGCTCTCCGCGAGCAGAGGCGAGGCACTGCTGGTGACAGCCGAACTGCCCGAGCTCAGCGGCGACGAGGTCTACCAGGCATGGACCGGCAAAGAGTCGATGGAGCCAGCCGGAGTCGTGGCCGACGACCCCGCGACCAACGTCGTCGAGCTTCCCGACCAGGCTCTCGACGCAGACCAGATCGCGGTCACGGTCGAGCCCACAGAGGGTCTGCGGGCCCCCACGACCGACCCCGTGTTCCTGGTCGACCTGCCGTCAGCCTGACGCGCTGCCTGCAACGATCAACCCCTCACAGGGTCAGACCGAACCACCGCGCGATCTCCGACGCTGCCCCGTCCTCTGCCAGCTCCCCGGTCACCGCGTCCGCCACCGCTTTGACGTCGTCAGGCGCCTGACCCATGGCCACGCCCCGCCCCGCCCACTGCAGCATCTCGATGTCGTTGCGACCGTCGCCGATTGCCAGCACGTCGGCCTGCGCCACCTCGAGCGCCGCCGTCACGTACTCCAGCCCGGATGCCTTGGACACCCCCTCGGGTGCCAGGTCCAGCCAGGCCGTGTAGCCGACGAAGTAACTGGTGCCGTGCAGCCCGATCGACTCTGCCAAGGCGACGAAGTCCTCTGCCGACGAGTCCGGGTCGCGGATGATCACGCGAGTCACGGGGTCACGGACCAGGTCTTCCAAGGGCTCGATCCACATCTCACCGGTGATCTCGCCCTCGGGGAAGGGGCGGCTCGCCCGATAGCCCCGCCCCACCACCTCGACGGCCACGAGTGCGTCGGGCACATGTTCCAGCACAGTCCGCACAGCCGGTCCAGGGTCGAAGGTGACCGACGAGGTCACCACGACCGGCGGATAGGTGAAGGTGACCGCTCCGTTGCTGGCCACTCCGTGCCCCTCCTCGAGCCCGAGTGCGTCGATGATCCGGGGGATCCCGTGAACGGATCGTCCGGTCGACAGGACGACATGCGCCCCCGCGTCCCTGGCGGCCTGCACCGCTTTGACGACGGCTGGCGTCATGTCCTCCCACTCGTCGACGAGTGTCCCGTCGATGTCGAGGGCCAGCATGCGTGGCCATCCCGGCGGTGCGACTCCCCCGACAGACGCCTCCTCCGGCGCCGTCACGCGATCGGGTCCAGCGTCGCACGCCCTTGGAGGTACGGCTGCAGCACCTCAGGCACTCGGACCGAGCCGTCTGCCTGCTGGTGCGTCTCGAGGAGGGCCACGATCGTGCGCGCGGTCGCCATCAGCGTTCCGTTCAGGGTTGCGACCGGCTCGGTGCCAGCGCCGGCACGCATGCGGATGTCGAGTCGGCGGGCCTGGAACGACGTGCAGTTGGAGGTCGAGGTGAGCTCGCGGTACTTCCGCTGGGTGGGAATCCACGCCTCGCAGTCGAACTTGCGTGCGGCGCTGAGCCCGAGGTCGCCGGCAGCCACGTCGATCACCCGGAACGTCAGCCCGAGATCGCTCATCCACTCCTTCTCCCACGCGAGGAGGCGAGCGTGCTCGGCCTGCGCCTCGTCCACTGTGGTGTAGGTGAACATCTCGACCTTGTCGAACCAGTGCACCCGGAAGATGCCACGGGTGTCCTTGCCGTACGAACCGGCCTCACGGCGGTAGCACGGGCTGAACGCCGCGTACCGCAACGGCAGCGACGCCGCGTCCAGGATCTCGTCGCTGTGGTACGCGGCCAGCGCCACCTCGGACGTACCGACGAGGTACAGGTCGTCCTTTGCGAGGTGGTAGACGTCGTCGGCAGCCTGGCCGAGGAAGCCGGTCCCCTCCATGGCCCGCGGCTTGACGAGGGCAGGAGGGATCATGGGGGTGAACCCCCAACGGGCCGCCCGATCCATCGCCGCGCTGACCAAGGCCAGCTCGAGCTGTGCGCCCACCCCGGTCAGGAAGTAGAACCTCGCGCCGCTGACCTTGGCCCCACGCTCGATGTCGATGGCGCCGAGCCGCCGGCCCAGCTCCACGTGGTCGAGCGGCTCGAAGCCCTCAGCGTCGAAGTCCCGCGGCTCGCCGACGTGGTCGAGTACGACGTAGTCCTCCTCACCACCGGCCGGAACCTCCGGCAGAGCCAGGTTGGGCAGCTGCCCGATCGCGTCCGTGAATGCCGCCTCGGCCGCCGCCTGGACGCCCTCGGCCTGCTTGACCTGTGCGGACAGGTCCCGCGTCCGGGCCAACAGCTCGGCCTTCTCGTCTCCTTTCGCCCCGGCGACTTGCCGCCCCAGAGACTTCTGCTCGGCCCGCAGCCTTTCGTACGCAGCGATCGACTCCCGACGCGACTCGTCCGCACGAAGCACCTCGTCGACGAGCTCCGGCGACGCCCGCCGTCGACGCTGCGCCTCTCGGGCTCGCTCGGGGTCGTCTCGAAGCTCACGCAAGTCGATCACCGGTCAAGCGTAACGAGGCAGGACAACCGCATTGTCCGAATGCCTTCCCCGCCATCGACTCCCTCTCTGCGACCACATACGTGTGCACCACGGTTCACGGGTTTCCCCGCACCGTGCAGCGCGTGAGAAGGTGGCCACTCACCCGCCCCGACCGGACGGCTGGCCGCCTGTGAGCTGGAGGCCCCACCAACGAGATCTGAGACACGTACGTGACCGAACCGCGCGCCGTTCAGCGGGCAGCCCTAGCGGCTGCCGCTTTCGCTGCCGTGCTGGCGGTCCTTACGGTCCTCGTCACGACGACCTACCAGCCCCTTCTGTCGTTTGACGACCGAGTCGTCGACTCGTGGCACGGCGCCGTCGAAGGCACCGGCTGGCATCGTGTGTTCGTCGTCATCGCGGCGCTCAGCCAGCCGGTCCTCGTCATCGCGGTCCTGCTGGTCATCGGCGTCGTCCTCGCCATCCGTGGCCAGCGGCGCACGGCGATCTGGGTGGTCACCGCCACCCTCGTCACCCGGGTAGCGGCCACCCTCGGCAAGCTTGCCGTCAATCGCGAGCGGCCCGACATCGAGCATCAGATCGGCGGCTACTCCTTCCCGTCCGGGCATGCCAGCATGATCGGCTGCGCCATGGCGGTCTTGCTGGTCATGACGCTGTATGGGACCGAGCGTGCCACCGTCCGTCGGATCCTGGTGCTGACCTGGCTCTCGATCGCGCTGGTCGTAGGACTCGACCGGATCTTCCTCGGTGCCCACAACCCGAGCGACGTGGTGGCGGGGTGGTGCCTGGGCGCCTCGGTGACTCTCGGCTGCGCGGCGTTCCTCCGGATCGGGAGCAGCGTGCCGGCGGCGGCGCCGGAGCCGTTGACAGCACCTCTGCCTGACAACCGTCCCGTCCTCGGCGTCGTGCTCAACCCCATCAAGATCGATGACGCCGATGTGTTCAAGGCCCGCGTGCAGGCTGCCGCCCGAGCAGCCGGCTGGGACGACCCGCTCTGGTTCGAGACGACCATCGACGACGCTGGAGGCTCGATGGCGCGCGCGGCGATCGCCGCCGGAGCCGATGTGGTGGCCGTTGCCGGTGGAGACGGCACGGTGCGGGTGGTGTGCAGCGAGATGGCCGGTACCGGCCTGCCGCTCGGCGTCATACCCGCCGGCACAGGCAACCTGCTCGCACGCAACCTGGGCATCCCCCTGCTGCGCGACCAGGCGGTCGAGACGGTGCTGCGCGGCCAGGACCGGGCTATCGACGTGGTCCGGATCTCCGGTGACCGCCTCGACCCGACCCGGTTCGTCGTCATGGCCGGACTCGGGCTCGACGCCGCCATCATGGCCGGGGCACCGGACGCGCTGAAGGCACGGATCGGTTGGCCCGCGTACGTCGTGGCGGGTGCCCGTCACCTGCGAGACCCTGCGGTACGCGTCGACATCACCGTCGACGGCGGGGAGCCCATCCGGCGGCGAGTCCGCACCGTGCTCGTCGGCAACGTCGGATTTCTCCAAGGTGGCATCCCACTGCTGCCGGACGCCCTACTCGACGACGGCGTCCTCGACGTCGTGGTCATCGCCCCGCGCCAGCTGTTCGGTTGGTTGCCCCTGGCGCTGCGGGTGATCGCGCGACGACGACGGACCGACGAGAGCCTCGACCGGTTCACGGGTAGGTCGGTGACGCTGACGACGACGCATCCGACACCACGCCAGCTCGACGGCGACCTCGTCGGTGCCGGTACCTCACTGCACGCCGAGATCGAGCCAGGCACGCTGCTCGTCCGGGTACCGCGCTGAGCCTCTGCGGACGCAGGGGCAGGCGCCCGGTCTGCCCCTACTCCCTTGTGCCTCGGCGCTGGGAGGGCCCCACGCGCCCGTCCTCCCTGGTCACTGTGTGCCACGACGGACGGTGGGACACGCGCTTGCGGCCGATCACCGGTCACGCATTGTGCTCAAGTCGACCCTTAGGCTTCAGTACGTGCAACTCGAGTCGACAACGATGGCGTGGCTGTGCCTCGTGGCGCTGGGGCTCGCCTCGGTCGCCCTCCTCGTGTCGCTGGCAGCCTGGCGCCGCGCGGGGCGGATCCCTCCAGCGGTTTCGAGGCCGGCCCGTCGCCATGCGCGTTCGCGGTCTGCCCCGCTGACGTCCATGGAGGTCACCAACCAGCTGGAGGAACTACGCGCCGACGCAGCCACGGCGCTGAGGCACGTCGCCGTGGTCCGCTACGACGCATTCGGCGACATGGGCGGACACCTGTCGTGGTCCCTGGCCCTGCTGGACGATGCCGGCGACGGCGTCGTCCTCACCTCGATCCACGGTCGCAGCGACTCTCGTACCTACGCCAAGAACATCGCGGGATGGACGGCGAGCTCGCAGCTGTCGCCCGAGGAGTCCGAAGCCATCGGGTTCGCCCGCACGACGGTGACGGCGGCCTGAGCCGC
>DASQEH010000003.1:0-12721 GCA_035633755.1 Nocardioidaceae bacterium
CACCAACGTCGGGTTCCTGCGCTCGATCGCCGACTCGGCTGCTTTCCGCGACGGGCAGATCGACACCGCCTGGCTCGACACGGTCTGGCTCCCTGACCACGCCGCCGAGACCGACCTGCTCGTGCCGGAGGCGGCGTGGTACCTGGCGGCCTGGGCACTGGCGACAGCTGCGCGTCCCGCCACGCCGGGACCACTGACGGCCGCTGACGGGTGGCGGCTGGCCGGGCCGCCCGCCGGCATCCTCGTGCGCTTGTCGGAGCCCGGTGCCGCCGCGGTGACGAGGCTGCTGCGAGTTGACCCGGTCGGCTCGTCCATCGACGTGGACGGGCACACCGTCGAGGTACGCGAGGTAAGCCGCAACGGCGCAGCGCTCCGGCTCCAGGTCCAGGGTCGACTCGAGTCAGGCCACGTCGTGGTCGATCGACACGCGGTTCATGTGGCCTACCAGGGCCAGGCGACGGCGTTCCGGCGCCCCGACCCGTTCGGGCCCGACGCCCGGCGTGCGGTGCAGAGTGGCTCTCTGGCGGCGCCGATGCCAGGAACCGTGCTCGCCGTGCACGTCGACGTCGGCGACGCGGTTGAGGCGGGGGAGACACTTGCGGTGATGGAGGCGATGAAGATGGAGCTCGCTCTCAAGGCGCCGTTCGCGGGTACGGTGGCATCGGTCGCGGTGTCCGCCGGTGACCGCGTCGACCTCGGTGCCCAGCTTGTCGTGGTGGATGCCGCCGAGGCTGCGGGGACATGAGGGCCGCGGGCCGATGAGAGGGCTGCCACAGCAGGTGCCGATGGAAGGGCTCCCTCCGCGGGTGGAGATCTATGAGGTGGGTCCGCGCGACGGCCTGCAGAACGAGTCCGCGATCGTCCCGGTCGAGGTGAAGGCCGAGCTCATCGCCCGGCTGGTGGCAGCCGGGCTGCAGTCGGTCGAGGTGACCAGCTTCGTCCATCCCCGGTGGGTGCCGCAGCTGGCCGACGCCGAGGACCTCATCGACCGTGTCGACCTTTCGTCCGCCGCCCGGATGCCCGTGCTCGTGCCCAATGACAAAGGCCTGGACCGTGCGATGGCCAAGGGCGTGCGCGAGATCGCGATCTTCGCGAGCGCCACGGAGACGTTCGCGCAGCGGAACCTCAACCGAAGCCTCGACCAGCAGTTCGCCATGTTCGAGCCGGTGGTCGCGCGTGCCCGCGCAGCCGGGATGGGCGTTCGGGGGTACATCTCGATGTGCTTCGGCGACCCGTGGGAGGGCCCGGTCGACATCGCCCAGGTGGTGAATGTAGGACGGCGGCTGCTCGACATGGGGTGCTCAGAGCTGTCACTCGGCGACACCATCGGCGTGGCGACCCCCGGCCACGTGTCCGAGCTGCTGAGCGCGCTGGCCGGCTCCGGGACGTCGCTCGAGTGTGTGGCGGTGCACTTCCACGACACCTACGGACAGGCGCTGTCGAACACCCTGACGGCGCTGCGCCAAGGAGTCACCTCGGTGGACGCCGCGGTCGGTGGACTGGGCGGATGTCCCTACGCAGAGAGCGCGACGGGCAACCTGGCGACCGAAGACCTGGTGTGGCAGCTGGATGGGCTTGGTATCGAGACCGGCGTGGACCTTCAGGCGCTCGTTGCGACGACGTGGTGGCTGGCGGACCAGACCGGCAAGGCGCCTGCGTCGCGCGTGGCGAGCGCCTTGCGCTGATCGTCGCGCGGGGACTCAGCTCCGGCGTGAGCGCAGCTCCTGCGCGGCGTACTTGCCGACCTGATAGGTGGCGTAGGCGTCGGTGGCGGCGCCGATACCGCCGCCGATGATGGGGGTACGACGCCCGACCATCGCGACAGTGCGCTTGCCGGCTACCCGGGTGATCAGCTCGGCGGTGACCTCGCTCGCCAGCCGCTGGTCAAGCTCGGGGTCGAGAGCAGGCGCGGTGGCGATGGCCATGGGGCTGCTGGGCAGCTTCCGGGCGCGTACGAGCGACTTGACAGTGTCCTCGCCGAGCATGCAGGCCAGAACCGCGTTGCGGACCCTGGGGTCGGCGATGTCGTACCCACGCAGGTGGGCGATGCCTGCGATGAGGTGGCACTGGAGCAGGGCGAGCCCGGAGATGTTGACCGGCAGCATCATCGCCATCGTGACCAGTCCGCCCATGTTGGTGGCGAAGCCCTCCATGCCGGCCAGCTTGGCGTGACCCTCGATCAGGCTCTTCACCGCCTTGTCGACGTTGCCGCCCTCCTCGGCCAGCCGCTTGTCGGCAGCTTCCGCAGCGCCGGGGAGAGGGCCGAAGCCGTCGACCGCCCGGTCGAAGGCCTGCCGGACGAAGCTCGCCGTCAGTGCAGGGGCGTGGTTGCGGGCGAACGGCGCCACCAGCTTCCCGGCGATCTTTGCTACACCCATGGCAGGTGACCTCTCCTTCGTGCGTGGGCAGCCCACTGTACGCACTGGAGCCAGGAAGCCCCGGGTTGCGGCCGACGACAGTGCGTGAGGGGTCCAGAACGGGCGTCGGGGAAGGGTACGTTGGCCTCATCGTTATCCGCGACACTTCTGGAGGACCGACATGACTGACCAGGAGCCCCACGAAGCTGAGGACGACCAGCGGCGCAAGTTCCGCGAGGCGCTGGAGCGCAAGAAGGCCACCGCGCACGACAGCCACGCCCAGGGCAACCCCAACAAGGGCGTCCGCGAGGCGCACAACGACAAGCAGCCGCGCCAGTTCCGGCGCAAGTCGGGCTGACGGCCGCGGAGGGCGATGCCGATCGAACCACCGTCGACGCGCTGGGTGTTCCCTGATCCCGACGAGTTCGACGGGTACGAGCACTACGACTCCGACCTGGTGGCGCTCGGAGCCGACCTGGAGCCCGGGACCGTTCTGAGCGCCTATCGTCAGGGGATCTTCCCCATGCCTATTCGCCGGACGGCGCCGATGGGGTGGTGGTCCCCGGTCGAACGCGGAGTGCTGCCGCTGGACCGCCTGCGCGTGACGCGGTCGCTGCGTCAGTCGGCGAAGCGGTTCACCGTCACGACGGACCGCGCATACGACGAGGTCGTGGCAGGGTGCGCGAACCGGAGCCGGCCCGGCAGGTGGATCAACGGCGAGATCGTGGCGGCGTATCGCAGACTGCACGACCTCGGCTGGGTGCACTCGGTAGAGGTGTGGCGCGGCGAGGACCTGGTCGGCGGCCTGTACGGGGTCGCGGTGGGGGGACTGTTCGCAGGCGAGTCGATGTTCCATGTCGACCGTGATGCGTCCAAGGTCGCTTTGATGGCGCTGGTGGACCTGCTCGACGACGGCTCGCCGGACCGTCTCCTCGACGTGCAGTGGGCCACTCCGCACCTGATGAGCCTCGGGGCGGTCGAGGTTACCCGTCAGGAGTATCTGCGTCGGCTCCGTCGAGCGCTGGGATTGCGTCCGCCGCAGGACTGGGCGTAACGGCGAGCCGAGGGGGCCTCAGGGGACGTTGATGCGGCGGTCGGCGGAGGTGCGGAAGGCCCAGTCGGCGAAGCTCTCGGACTCCGTGTCGAACGAGCGGTGCGCCGCCGGCTCGAAATCGTCGTGGTCGGAGGCGCGACGCTGCAGGGGCGGCAGCAGTGTGCCTACGGGCTGCAGGTCAGCGCCGGTCTGCTCGCCGGTATCGATGGTGGACGCCCCGGACATGCTGGCTCCGGGAGCGTTGGCCAGTCCGTCGACGAGGGTGTCGATGAACGAGTCGACATCGCTGATCTCCAGCCGGAACGTCCCTGTACACACGTGGTCGCGCCACAACGAGAGCACGACGACATCGGCCTCCGGATGCCAGGTCACGCGCATGGCCCGGCCGCTGCCTCGCGGGTCGAGGAACACTTCTCCGGGTCGAACCGCTGGCTGCGCCATGTCGTCATGATGCCCTGAGGGCCAGGATGCGGCAAGCAGCGTCCACTATGTGTGCACGGCAAGGCAGACTTGAGCCGTGCCCGAACTTCCGGAAGTACAAGCTCTCGCAGCCGACCTGGTCGGCCGTCTCGACGGCCGAGCGGTCGCTCGGCTGGACATCGTGGCGTTCGCCGCCTTGAAGACGTTCGACCCCCCCGCCTCGGCTCTGAGCGGGCTCTTCATCGGTGCCGTCACCCGGCATGGCAAGTTCCTGGACATCGCCGTCGATGACCTCCACCTGATCGTGCACCTCGCGCGAGGTGGCTGGATCCGGTGGCGCGACGAGGTCCCCGCCACCCCGCCGCGGCCGGGAAAGAGTCCGCTCGCCGCCCGGCTCGTCCTCGACGACGGCTCCGGTCTGGACTTCACCGAGGCTGGCACCCAGAAGCGGTTGGCGGTCTATGTGGTGCGCGACCCGTCGGAGGTTCCGGGCATCACGCGGCTCGGCCCGGACCCCCTGCGGCCGGAGTTCACCGTGGACGTGCTCGCGTCGATCCTGGCGGCGGCCGGACGCTCGCAGCTGAAGGGGGTGCTACGCGACCAGAGCGTGATTGCTGGGATCGGAAACGCGTACTCCGACGAGATCCTGCACGTCGCGAAGATGTCGCCCTTCAAGCCCGCCGCGTTGTCCGACGACGACACTGCCCGGCTGTACGAGGCGATCGGTACGACGTTGCGCGACGCCGTCGCCCGATCCGAGGGGCTCGCCGCCGCGGAGCTCAAGAAGGAGAAGAAGTCCGGGCTCCGCGTGCATGGGCGCACAGGCGAGCCGTGCCCGGTGTGTGGTGACACGGTGCGCGAGGTGTCGTTCGCGGACTCGTCGCTTCAGTACTGTGCAACCTGCCAGACGGGCGGTAAGCCGTTGGCGGACCGGCGGTTGTCACGGCTGCTCAAGTAGCCGCCCAGCGCCACTACTCATCGGTCGGTCAGGAGGTACCTCGGCCATGCGGGACCACATTCGGCAGGTGAACATCCAGCAGGTACCGGACCCTCTCCCGACCGGTGTCGTTGTGCTCGACGTGCGGGAGACCGAGGAATGGGACGCGGGCCACATCGACGGTGCTTTGCACATACCGCTGGCGGAGCTGCCCTACCGCGCCACCGAGGTGCCGAGTGAGGCGCAGGTGCTGGCGGTGTGCCGAGTCGGAGCTCGCTCCGCGGTGGCGACCGCCTTTCTCCAGGCAGCCGGGCACGACGCCGTCAACCTCTCCGGCGGGATGGTCGCCTGGCAGCATGCCGGCCGCCCGTTCGTGTCGAGCGGAGGAGACCCCGGCAGCGTCGTGTGACGGCGTTAAGGACGACACGCTAGTGATCGATCGGTACATCTACGGTTTCCACTAGACACGGCCATAGAGTTCTAGCGTGGACCCCGTCCGGAATCCGTACGCGCCGGGCGCCGGGCAGCGACCGCCCGAGTTGGCCGGCCGCGACCGCGAGATCGACCAGTTCGACGTGACCCTCCAGCGTCTCGCCGCCGGCAGGCCGGAGCGTTCGCTGGTGCTCTCGGGGCTGCGCGGTGTCGGCAAGACGGTTCTCCTCAACGCCCTGCGCAGCCGGGCGGTCCGCCGAGCGTGGGGAACCGGCAAGCTCGAGGCTCGGGCCGAGTCGAGCATCCGCAGCCCGCTGGCGCAGGCCCTGTATGCCGCGGTGCGCGACATCGGCCATCGCCACCGCGACGCCGATCGTGTCGACGCGACGCTGGGCGTCGTGAAGAGCTTCGCCCTGCGTACGGCTGCGCACGACCGCAAGGGTCACCGGTGGCAGCCCCCGCTCGACATCGCGGCGGCGCGTGGCCGGGCTGACTCAGGTGACCTGGAGATGGACCTGACCGAGGTGTTCACCGACGTGGCGGACCTTGCGACGGACCTGTCGGTGGGGGTGGCCGTCTTCGTCGACGAGATGCAGGACGTGCTGCCGGGGGAGCTGTCGGCATTGTGTGCGGCGTGTCACGAGATCAGTCAGCAGCGCGCGCCACTCATCATCGTGGGCGCTGGCCTCCCGCACCTGCCGGTGGCCCTGTCCGCTTCCAAGTCGTACGCCGAGCGGTTGTTCCACTACCGGTCGATCGACCGGCTGTCGCGCGCTGACTCCGACCGCGCATTGCTCATCCCGGCCGCCGGTGAAGGCGTGGACTACGACGAGAAAGCGCTCCAGCGGCTGTACCTCGTGACCGACGGGTATCCGTACTTCGTGCAGGCCTACGGCAAGGCCACCTGGGACGCCGCACCGGCGTCGCCCATCACCGGTCGCGACGTCGACGACGCCGCCCCTCAGGCCGAGTCCGAGTTGGCCATCGGCTTCTTCGGGGCGCGCTTCGAGCGGGCCACTCCGGCGGAGCGCGACTACATGAAGGCCATGGCGAACCTGGGCGCTGACGACCTCGACGGACCCGTTGCGACGGCAGAGGTGGCCCTTCACCTCGGCCGTCGACCGCAGTCGCTGTCACCCGCTCGGGACGGGCTGATCAAGAAGGGCCTTGTCTATGCTGAGGAGCGCGGGGTCGTACGCTTCACGGTGCCGCATTTCGGCGCCTTCCTGCGCACCCAGCGTGGCTGAGACACCTCGCCCTGTTCGAATGTCTATGTCGACGTCGCCCGGATAGCGCCGTACGTTCATGCTCTTATGTGACGATTCTGGTATGACAGTAGGGATGTCTCTTCGCATGGAGCGCCTCCGGGTCCCAGGCATTCGCCGTCGGCCGTATGTGGCGTGGCGACCGGACTCCGAAGTGCCTCAGGTCATCGCCCATCGAGGAGCCAGCTCGATGGCGGCCGAGCACACCCTCGCCGCCTACACACGTGCCCTCGAGGACGGTGCAGACGCCCTCGAGTGCGACGTGCGCTTGACAGCCGACGGCCATCTGGTCTGCGTGCACGACCGGCGTATCGACCGGACCAGCAACGGTCGCGGTCCCGTGTCCAGCCAGCAGCTGGGGCAGCTCGAGGCGCTCGACTGGACCTCGTGGAAGCACCCCTGGAAGCCGGCTGAAGACGACGCCGACGAGATGCCGCGTCCGCCGGGCAGCATCTTGACCCTGGAGCGTCTCTTCGAGACCGTGCACGACTGGGGCCAGCCGGTCGACCTCGCGATCGAGACCAAGCACCCGACGCGGTACGCCGGTCTGGTCGAGCGCCGCCTGGTGGAGCTGCTCGACCGGCACGGGTGGGCTCGGCCGCGTCTGGGGAAGTCCTCGCCTGCTCGGGTGATGAGCTTCTCGTGGATGAGCCTGCGGCGGTGCCTGGAGCTGGCGCCGGCTCTCGATATGGTCTACCTCATGGACAGGATGCCGTTGCGCTTTCGTGACGGGACTCTCCCGCTCGGAGCACGAGTCGCCGGTCCGTCACTCGAGATCATCCGGGCCCATCCGGAGTATGTGGCCCGGGCGCACTCGATGGGCAATGCCGTCCACGTGTGGACGGTCAACAACCCGGTCGACGTCGAGTTGTGTGCCTCACTGGGCGTGGACGCGATCATCACCGACAACCCGGGCGCGGTACGCGGACAGCTGCACGCTCGCCAGACCTGATTCGAACGCGGGGAGCACCCTTGGGCAAGAAGTCGCGCAAACCGGCGCCGTCAACCGCGGGAGACGCCGTCGGACCGCGCCAGCCGTGCCCGTGCGGGTCGGGACGGCGCTACAAGGCTTGTCACGGCAGTGCCGGTGGCGCGGTGTCGTCGGTGGTGCGGACCTTCGAAGGCCTGCCAGGGGAGTGCGACTGGGTGGCATTGCGGGAGTTCGTGCCGGCGGCCTTCGCCACCCTTGCCTTACGTGCCGACGCGTTCGACGGCGCGGCGGCCGGACGAACGGTGACGCTGGCCACGGTGCTCCCCGGGATCGCGCCTGCCTTGATCCGTCCCAACGGTGACATCCGCCTTGCAGCACAGGTACGCCACCAGTCCGCTGACGCCAGCCGCGACTTCGCCGCGGCGTTGGAGCTGGCCCTGGCCGGGCAGCCGGGCGAGACGGTCGTGATGACGGCGCTGCCGGGTCCGGGTCCCCGGCTGCAGGACGTGATCGACCCCGACAGCGAGCTGGACGTCTCGGTGCTCCCGGGTTTCGACTTCTGGTTCGAGGACGCCGACACACCCGACGAGGCGGTGGCGGCGACGCTGGAGAACCTCAATGCCTCCATCGACCCCACCGAACGCCTCAACAGGGTTGAGGCTGCGTACTGGACGTCGGTCGGCACGAAGGAGCATCTGCGCTGGGTGCTGCCCTACGACGAGGAGGAGCTCCTGACGGCGCTGGCGAGGCTGCATGCGGGCAGGGCAGACCAGATCGGCGCGGAGTCCCGGCTCGTGGGGTCGTTTCGCTCCCACGGGCTCCTCGTCCCCGTCTGGGACCTCCCCGTCGGCACCGGAGCGGCTGCGCTGGAGGAACCGGCACAGGACTTCGCCGCCCGGCTGGCCGAAGCGATCGCCGAGACCTCGCCCCTCAGCGTGGAGCAGCGGGCGGCTCGCAACGGCCTGGCCAACCGCCAGGTGACGATCCGCTGACGTCGGACCGGGGCATCAGACGTTCGGGTGAAAAAGTCGCAATCACCACGGTTTGCGGTCAGAATCTCCTACTGTTCGAACTGCACCCGGTCGTTGCTGTCTTCCCCCGTCAGCGGCGGCCGGGTCACTTCATGTCTAGGTCCGGTCGAGCAGCGGCTCAAGCGGGTCGCGGGAGATCGGGCATGACATGCACCGCGGACCGCCTCGACCGGAGCCCAGCTCCGAGCCTGCGATAGACACCACCTCGATGCCCGCCTCGCGGAGCCGGTCGTTGGTCTCGATGTTGCGTTCGTATGCGACCGCCAAGCGCGGTGAGATGGCGAGGGTGTTGTTGCCGTCGTCCCACTGCTCACGTTCAGCGGTGACCGGATCCAACCCGGTGTCGATCTGCCTCAGCGTGTCGATGCCCATCGCCTTGGCAGCAGCCACCAAGAACGGCTCCGCCGGCGCCACGGCCAGCCGCATCAGCGCCTCGTCGTCATGCGGCTCATCGCATGTGACGGCATGGGCGGACAGGGTGTCGGCCACGTTCGGATACATCACGATGGCGTCGGTATCCACCATGGTGCACACCGTGTCGAGGTGCATCGTGGCGCGCTCCTGGGCGATGGGCACCGCGAGAACCGTATGCGCCAGCCCACCGGACAGAACGCTTCGTGCCAGACGCTCAGCACCGGCCGGGGTGGTCCGCTCACCGACGCCGATCGCGATCACGCCCGGTGCCAGCAGCAGCACGTCACCGCCTTCGACGTGCTCACGCTCCCACCCGTGCAGGCGTCGTACCGAGGTGAACCGGGGGTGGAACGTGTAGATGAGCTCCGTCAGCTGGGTCTCACGCGTCCGCGCCGGCATGGCGAGGCTGGTGATCGCTACCCGGTCCGCCAGCCAGACGGACGAGTCGCGGGTGAAGAGCAGGTTGGGTAGCGGGTCGAGCACGAAGTCGTCCGACGGCAACAGGCTGGTGACGAGGCCGAAGCCTCCACGGACCTCGTCGTTGCGTACTCCGGCGGTGATGGCGCCGGTGAGCTCCTCGGGCGAGAGGCTGCGCAACCACCCGTCCAGATAGCTGCGCAAGGTGTCGCCCAGACGCAGGGACCCGGTCACCTGGGTGATCGCCCGCGCATGTGCCTCAGGCGTGCGCAGCGCCTCCGTCAGCAGCTCCACGAGGTAGAGCACCTCGACGTCGCGTGAGCGGAGGGCTTCGGCGAAGGCATCGTGCTCCTCCTGCGCCCGGCTGACCCAGGGGATGCCGTCGAACAGCAGGCTGTCGTTGTTGCGCGGCGTCAGCCGCTTCAGCTCCGGGCCGGGTCGATGCAGCATCACGGTACGGAGCTTCCCGACCTCGCTGTCGGCACCGCGTGGCGTGCTCATGAAGGCAGCCTAACGGCCAACCCCGAGGAGGACCGTCTCACCGGTGCCGGTGCTGGCAGTCCTGCAGCCGTCATCGACCCCACAGGGCCGCCGAGGCCGACACGGCATCGGCGAGTACGGACTTGGTGGACCGGCCCAGAGCCGATGCGGCGGCGGCGACGTCGTCGAACTCCGGCTGGACGTTGACGACAGCCCCGTCATGGCGCGCGAGCTTGACCGAGATGGGATGGCCGCTCACCTCAACAGTGGCGAACTCGCGGGCGAGCGCGACCTTGGTGGCCGGCGTCGCCCGCATTCCGATCGCGGAGGTCTCGGCGAAGATGACTCTCTCGACGGCTGCCCTGCTGTCCGGTGGCACGAGGACTGACAGGGTGTGAGCCGGTCGCCCCTTCTTCATCACGATCGCGGTGAGCCAGGCGTCCGACGCGCCGGCGGACAGTAGCCGGTCGAGGACCGCAGGCCACAGCCGGGGATCCAGGTCGTCGACGTTGGTCTCCACGACGAGGGCGTCGTGGGAGGCGTGCACGTGTCGGTCGGCGCCGGGGCCCGGCTGCGCAGCGGTGCCGACGAACAGGCGCAGCACATTGGGCTGCTCGGTGAAGTCACGCGCTCCGGCCCCTGACCCTATGTGCCGCACTGACATCGCTGGCTGCGGTCCCCAGTGGGTCACCCAGTGCGTGAGCAGAGCAGCGCCGGTGGGCGTGCACAGCTCCGCCTGAGTCGCTCCGGCGTACGTCTGCACACCGGTCAGCAGGGTGGCGACCGCCGGGGGAGGGACGCTGAGGCGACCGTGGGAGGTGCGTATCGTGCCGGATCCGACCGCGACGGGGCTGCAGTGGAGCTCGTCGAGGTCGAGGGCGGCCATTCCCGCGCAGACGCCGACGATGTCGGCGATGGCGTCGAGGGCGCCGACTTCGTGGAAGTGCACCTCGCTGGCGGACACGCCGTGCACGGCTGCTTCGACCTCGCCCAACCGGGTGAACACCGCGGCTGCGGACGAGGCGACGGCGGGGCTGAGGCCGGCGGCTTCGATCAGCGCCAGTACATCGGCGAGGCCGCGGTGGACCGTTGACGGCTGGGTCTCGACGCGGGCGTGCAGGGCGGCCAGTCCGGATCTGCGTACCCGAGTCGAGGAGAGCCCGATGTGCTCGGGGGCAACGCTGTGGACTGCATCGGCGACGACGGCCTCGTCGACCCCCGCGTCCAGCAGCGCGCCCAGCAGCATGTCGCCGCTGGCTCCGGAGCCGGCGTCGATCCAGCCGATCACGCGTCGAGATCCCGTGGTCGGGCGTTGCGCGCCACCCGCGCGGCGAACACCCCGGCGCCGAAGCCGTTGTCGATGTTGACGACGGTCACGCCGGGGGCGCAGGAGTTCAGCATGGCGAGCAGGGCGGCGACACCGCCGAACGACGCCCCGTAGCCGACGCTGGTGGGCACTGCGACGAGCGGCACGCCCGTGAGTCCCCCGACGACCGAGGGGAGCGCGCCCTCCATGCCGGCGACCACCACCAGGCAGTCCGACGCCGCGAGCTGCTCACGGACACCCAGGATGCGATGCAGCCCGGCTACACCGACGTCGGTGATGACCGAGGTGCCGGCACCGAACACCCGAGCGGTCAGAGCCGCCTCGGCGGCCACGCCCGCGTCCGACGTGCCGGCCGAGACGACGGTGACGAGCCCACGCGGCGACGGCGGCTCACCGAGCATCGCGGCGCCGGCCACCTCGTCAACAATCGCCGCGGGCAGCTCCCGAAGGATCGCGCTACGCGTCTCGCCGGTCAGTCGGGTCGCGAGCACGGCCCGCTCGGGGTGTGCCTCGTGGAGACGGGCGAGCAGCTCGACGACCTGGGCAGGTGACTTGCCGGCGCCGTAGACCACTTCGGCGTCCCCTGTGCGGGCAGCCCGGTCGATGTCGAGGCGGGCATAGCCCAGCTCGAGCGACTTGGCGTCTCCCGGCTCGCCCGCATCGGGAGAAATGGTCATACGGCAAAACCTAGCGTCCCTAGGCTTGGGGGATGCCAGGCACGCCTCCCGCTCGATACGCCTACCTCGGTCCCGAGGGAACGTTCACCGAAGCGGCGCTACGCACGCTCCCGGCGGCTGCTCGAGCCGACCTGCTGCCGTGCCCCTCCGTCGGCAGCGCTCTTGACGCTGTGCGTGACGGCGAGGTCGACGGTGCTGTGGTGCCCATCGAGAACTCGGTCGAGGGCGCTGTACCGGTGACCCTCGATGCGCTGGCCACGGGCGACCCGCTGCTGATCCAGCGCGAGATCCACGTGCAGGTGCAGTTCGCACTCCTGGTGAAGCCCGGCAAGGCGGCTGCTGACATCCGTCGGGTGGCGACGCACCCGCACGCACAGGCGCAGTGCCGGGCTTGGTTGGCGACGAACCTGCCAGGCGCCGAAGTGATCCTGGAGGCCTCCACCGCGCACGCTGCGGCCGTCGTAGCCGAGCCTGACTCGCCGTATGACGCCGCCATCGCTGCTCCCATCGCCGCCGCCACGTACCGGCTCGCCACTATCGCCACCGGGATCGCCGACCGACCTGATGCCGTCACCCGGTTCGTCCTCGTGTCGCTACCGGGCCCGCCGCCGCCGCCCACGGGAGCCGACAAGACGTCGCTGGTGGCCTACATCCACGAGAACCGGCCCGGCGCGCTGCTGGAGCTGTTGGAGCAGTTCGCCGTTCGGGGGGTCGACCTCACGTGGATCCAGTCCCGTCCCACGGGGTCGGCGCTGGGCAGGTACTGCTTCGCGATCGACGCCGAAGGCTCCGTGCTGGATGCCCGCGTCGGCGAGGCGTTGATGGGGCTGCGTCGCACCTGCGAGGACGTGCGCTTCCTCGGCTCGTACCCGCGCGCCGACGGAACCGTGACGGCGGTGTCGGCCGGAACGTCGGATCTGGACTTCGCGGACGCCGCCGCGTGGCTCAGCAGTCTGCGCGGCGGCTAGCAGTACGCGGC
>DASQEH010000004.1:0-6328 GCA_035633755.1 Nocardioidaceae bacterium
CGGTATCGCCGCAAGCGTCAGAGTCAGCTCACGACGGCAAGAACAGCAAGGGAGATGAAGACCGTCTGGGTGCTGTGCACCGCAATCGGGATCCATGCGCTTCGGTAGCGCTTCGCAGGCAGCGCAAGGACCACGCTGTCAATCAGTGTCGCGGGGATCACCCACGGAGTGTGGAGGTGGTACAGCGCGAAGAGAACCCCGTTCGCCAACCAGTCCCCGCGGCCGAAGGCTCCCTGCATCCGCGGGAGCAGGAAACCCCTGAACAGGAGCTCCTCACCGAGAACCGTGTTGAACAGGCCCATGACGACCACCACGGCGAACCAGCCCCACGAGCCGTCGAAGAAGGATTGGCCAGCGACCGACTCGAGGAACAGCGCGAAGTCCCGTGTAGCGGGGATCGGCAGACTGGGAACGAACTGCTGCGCAGCGAACAGGACGATGAGCGGCACAAGGACGAACCACACGCGTCCACCGACCCTGCCGCTGCTGGGGCTTCGGGGAGCTTGCAGCCACAGGGCTTCTCGAAGGACTGGCCAGCTGAGGAGCCCTTGCTCGCGACGAACGAGCACGAGTACCAACACGCACTGCCACACCAGGCCGGCGGTCAGGCACAGTAGCAAAGCCGACACCAGCGGCGAGGCGCCTGGCAGGGCCTCCGCAAGCAGCGGAGCCGCGACCCAGGACAGGGTGGCCATCGGCAGGGCGGCCGCTGCCCAGATGGCGACTATCGACGACACCGGGTACTGCGGAAGCGGGTAAGCGCCACTCGACGACGCGACATGACTGTCGAAGCGAGTCGGCATGCTCTGGTCTAGCTCGGTCATCGCTGCTCTCCTCCTTGCTCGTGAAACTGGATGAGCCTCACCGTAGGAACGCAGCTGCGAGACGTGCGTCGGCCGCGATGACTATTTGTTGCCGTCCTCGCGCACGATCGAAGGTCCTCCCGTAGGACGACGCTGGCGACCGCCAGGTCCTTTAGGTTGTCGGCATGGGTCGGTTCTCCTCGCTCCTCGGCCGGTACGGCATCGATGTGCTGGTCGCCGTGTCAGCGATCGAGTCAGCGTTGGCACTCGGACTCGCCGGCGGTGCAGAAGGGGCACCACGCACAACCCCATGGCTGTCCGTGGCGGCTGGGCTCGCCATCACGCTGCCTCTGGTACTGCGACGCCGGCTTCCCTTTGCAGGACCCGCTGCTGTCTGGTTTGTTGCCGCTGCTGTCTCCTTCGTCGATGGCCGGATCGTGCCGTTCCCCGTTGGCATCTACATCGCCGGCATGGTGGCTGCCATGGTGCTGGGAAGCCTCGAGTCGGAGGTGTGGGCTCGGCGGGGCCTGGTCGCCGTTGTCGGGTCCGCCGTGGTCGTGTCGGTGAACGACCCCCAGCATGACCTCGGTCAACTGGTCTTCACGCCGCTGCTGTTCGCGGTGCTGTGGGTGACCGGTTATGCCATCCGCCAGCGGATCGTCGAAGCGGAGACGGCGCAGCGCCGAGCGCTGCAGGTCGAGCACGACCGCGAGGAGAGCGAGCGTCGCGCGATCCTTCACGAGCGAGCGAGGATCGCGCGGGAGATGCACGACGTCGTGGGTCATGGAGTCAGCGTCATGACTGTTCAGGCAGCCGCGGTTCGTCGGCTGCTCGCTCCCGCGCAGGTCCGCGAGCGCGAGGCGCTGCTTGCCGTTGAGGAAGCGGGTCGCGATGCGCTCTCCGAGATGCGCCGCCTCGTAGCGGTTCTGCGGGACCCGCAGGACGACGTCACGCTGACCCCGACCCCCGGCCTCACCCAGTTACCGAAGCTCCTCGACCATGCCCGCCAAAGCGGCCTGCCTGTGAAGCTCACGATCGAGGGCACACCTGAGCGGCTGTCTGCAGGAGTCGACCTCGCGGCCTACCGAGTCGTGCAAGAGGGACTGACGAACGCCATCCGCCACGCCCGGGCCCAGCAGGCGCAAGTGCATCTGCGTTACGGGCGAGATCACCTCGACATCGAGATCGTCGACGATGGCCAAGGCTCCGGCCCTCGCGACGGTGATGAGGGCGGTCACGGTCTCGCGGGGATGCGGGAACGCGTCGGTGCCTACCGTGGCACCCTCGAGGCAGGCCCGTGCCCCGATGGAGGGTACCGGCTCCACGCCCTCCTGCCGGTGCGCCAGTGAGCATCAGCGTCCTCATCGCTGACGATCAGGGGCTCGTGCGCGTCGGCTTCCGCATGATCCTCGAGGTCGAGAGCGACATCACAGTGACCGGCGAGGCAGCCGACGGTCGAGAGGCGGTCGCCGCGGCACGCAGGCTTCGTCCGGACGTCGTGCTGATGGACGTTCGGATGCCGGAGATGGACGGCATCGAAGCAACCCGCTGGATACGCAGTGAGGTGCCTGACACCAAGGTGCTCATGCTGACGACATTCGACATCGACGAGTACGTCTACCGGGCATTGCGAGCCGGTGCCAACGGTTTCCTGCTCAAAGACGTCCCTCCCGAGCAGCTCGCCGATGGAATCCGTGCCGTTGCGTCCGGTGACTCGCTGCTAGCGCCTTCTGTGACCCGACGTCTGATCGAGGAGTATGTGCGCCGCCCACCGGACGGACTGGGGCCGATGCCCTCGGAGCTCCAGCGGTTGACGGCGCGCGAGCGAGAGGTGCTCGAGCTGATGGCACGCGGGCGGTCCAACGCCGAGATCACCCAAGCACTGGTCATCAGTGAGACCACGGTCAAGACCCATGTCACCAGAATTCTCAGCAAGCTCGAGCTGCGGGACCGAGTCCAGGCGGTCGTCTACGCCTACGAGTCGGGACTCCTTCACCCAGGGGATCCGTAGCGAGGGAGATGGCCTGAGCGGAGTCCTTGAACGTCGCCCCCAAGGTTCGTTGCTGCATTGGTAGGCAACGGCTGCATCGTCGACGGCAGGCGGATACCTCGGCCCGCCATGGCGAGCTCACCTGTCAGTCCCGCTTCGCGAGCCAGAAATTGACGGCACGCTCAGCCGGCGAGCAGATGTCGTTACTCATAGATTGCGCCGGCTTCAGGCTGAGTCCGCGTGGGAGACCGCAACAAACGCCTCAATGCCGCTCTCCCAGGCCTCTTCGGTCATCCCATCGGGGGGAAATCGATCATTGAGTTCAAGGATGACCATGCCGTGGATGAACGCCCACGCTGCTCTTGCGCGGGCCGGGCTGCCCGTCAGTCGCAGGAGAGGTGCAGCGGTGCGCGCCTCCAGGCCGGGAGGGAGCCGGTCTCGCGGCAACGGGCGTTCGGTCATGAGTCGGTACATGTGCGGGTGCTCGGAGGCGAACGTGCGGAAAGCCCGCACTAACGAGCCCATGGGGTCGGCCGCTCCACTGGTCGCGGATTCGAAGGCAGCCGCAGCCTCTGTGAAGCCGTCGGCGATGATCGCGGCTTCCAGCGCCGCCTTGTCGGGCAGGTGCTTGTAAAGAGACGGGGCACGGATCCCCAGGGCGTCGGCAACCCGTCGCATGGTCAAAGCCTCGGCACCCTCGGTCTCGAGTAACGCTCGGCCAGCCGCGACGATCTCATCGGCCCGTGACGACAGTTGCTCAACCATGGCGCCAGCTTTCGGCCTGACTCCGTTGAGGTCCAGGCGTGCCGCGTCCTTCCCTCGCTTGCCAAGCAAGGCTGAGGAGGGAACGCCCGAGGCCTGCGCGAGTCGCGGCTAACGACATTAGCCCAGACTAGGCGCCGCCCGACCCTCGCCGCAATGCCATGTCGCCGGCGAGTGAGACGCGGGGGGTTGCGTTGGCTAACAGTGTTCGCCTAGCATGGCTAACAACGTTAGCCAGCAGCGGCGAGAAGTCCTTTTGGTGCGGGTCGAACACCGGACACACCGCTGCATCAAGAAAGGTGACACGCAATGAAGCGATCAACGTGGGCCACTGAACATGTTCTGCTGCTCCTGATGTCGGGCGGATTCTTCATCCACCTGATCAGCGCATCCCGATATCTCAGCGACGACAGTTCCCGCGTGGGGGACGTCGTCACCCGGCCGGTCGACGCAGCGCTGTTCCTCCTCATGGCGTACTGCGCGGTCGGCCTGAACGCCAGGTACCGCGCGTTCGCGCACACCTACGACATGCGCTCGCCGCAGCGAAGGATCGGCTATTGGGCGATCACCGCCTATGTCACCGTGAGCCTCCCCGGGCACGTCGTATTCCTAGCCACCGGCGACACCGGTTTCTTCGACGCGTTCCCATGGTGGTTCAGTCAGGTGATCCTGGCGGTGTACGCGCTCATCGTCGCCTATGTCCTCACACTGCGCCGGCTGCCGGATCACGCGCCGGTCCTTGCAGCGGCAACGAAGATTTCCGCCGCGGCGGCGCCCGGCGAGTGGTCAGCACGAGAGTCGCGTCTCGCCTCGGGAAGGAAGTAGTCAGATGAGGAACTCGACATTGCTCCGCTCGGGCGGTTCAACGCTCGCTGCGGCTGCTTTGGGCAACGCCTTCGTCAAGCGCGAGGACGTGGCCTGGCTCACCCAGCTCAAGCACCCCCGAATGCAGATATCGCTCCCCGCCTTCTTCGTCGTGGGCGGCCTCTACTACGTCTGCATCGGAACCATCGTTCACCGCAGCCTCGTACGAGGAGACCAAAGGGCACACCGACTGGCCCTCGCCGTCCTCGCGGGTAATGAGCTGTGGAATCTGGCCTTCTTCGGGCGGCATAGCACGCGCGCCGGATTCGTCGGTCTCCTGGGCTTCTCCATCCCCGTGTGCCTTCTGCAAGCGGCGCTGATCCGTGACCGACCCGCGGCGCTGATCTTCAGTCCGTACACCGCATGGGTTCTGTGCTACGACCTGCCCTGGACCTACCAGTTGTGGCGCCTGAACCCGTGATCCGAGCATCGGAGCCCCACCCGCACTGGCAGGACGCCCGTCGTCCAGCCACTTTGCGTCATCTAGCCACTTTGCACTCTCTTTGTCGCCGCGCCGGTGAATGCGGTCGCGTCGTTGACGTCGGCTTCAACTCAACACGTCGATCTCTCCAGGGATCGACCCGGAATCCACACTCAAGAGACGAAACGAATGGAGACACACCATGCAATTCATCGAGGCCTCAATCGACATCGACGCGCCGATACACGAGGTGTGGCGCATCCTGTCGGACGGCGACCACTACGCGGACTGGAATCCCTTCATCACCGTTGTCGCAGGGGACCTGCAGCTTGGCGCTCGTCCCACACTGCGCCTCGCTCCTCCGGGCAAGAAGGCCATGACGTTCCGTCCCCGCATCATCGACGCTTCGCCCAGCGCGGGTTTGCGGTGGCAGGGGCGCCTGCTGCTTCCTGGGCTCTGCGACGCCACACACGAGTTCCGGCTCAGTGCCGAGTCGCCCAGGCGCACCCGGCTCACTCAGTCCGAAACCTTTCGCGGCATCCTCCTGCCCATGCTCGGCAGCATGCTGGAGCCAACCCGGCGAGGCTTCATCGACATGAACGAGGCTCTGCGACGAAGAGTCGAGTCCCTGCACGACAGCGTTGAGCAGAACTCAGCGCGCGGTCGCACAACCGGGGCCTGACGTCGTGCGGCGCAGGAGGTCAGTGAAGGGTGGGCCGATAGGTGAGCTCTTGGGTGTGAGCATCGAGCGTCCGGAGTTCTGCCAGTTCCAGGTCGAAGTCGGCCGCGCCATGGAAGATCGGGTCTAGCCCCGTCTGCCCGGTGATGACCGGGAAGAGCGTCACCTGTAGGAAGTCGACGAGGCCGGCAGCCATCAGCGCTCGGTTCAACGACAGGCTGCCGTGCGATCGCAACGGCAGGTCGGACTCGTCCTTGAGCCGGGCGACGACGTCGACGGCGTCACCGCTCAAGACGGTTGCGTTCGGCCAGTCGACAGGTTCTTCCAGGGTCGTCGACACCACCGTGGCCGGCATATGCCACATCCGAGTAACCCATGGATCACGCACCTCGGACTCCTCAGTGCTCGAGGCCAACATCCCCACGAATGCCCGCAACGTGTTGGCCCCGAAGACCATCCGCTGCGGCGTGCTGTACAAGGCAAGGCGGTGGTCGAGCAGCTCCGGGCCCTGCTTGCCCCAGTAGCCGGACCAATTGGCGCTGGCAGCCCCGTAGCCGTCAAGGCTGGAGAAGACGTCAAAGGTGTAGGTAGCCGTCATGATCGTGTCCTCGGGTTCGGGTTCGGGTTCGGGTTCGGAGATACAGACCAGGACCACAGCGCATACTCATCGCCGTTGCCTGTGCCCGAGCGGTTGCGTAGCGCTCAACCGGATCGTTCAAGCCCTTGCTACTCGCTTCATGGTGGCCAACCGGGGTATCAATGGGTATGACCATGGACCCATCGATACCGCGTGCAGATCCAGCTGACAT
>DASQEH010000005.1:0-10818 GCA_035633755.1 Nocardioidaceae bacterium
GACACTCCCCGGTGATGCGTCGCGTTGATGTCGACACCGACGGCGACGAGGCCGGCGGCCCCGGCGTGCAGGTTTGCGGCGATGGAACCGAGGGTCTCCGCGAGCACGCAGGACGCGCCTCCGTGGAGCAACCCGAACGGCTGCCGGTTCCCGTCGACCGGCATCGTCGCGACCGCTCTGTCGGCAGTGGCCTCGCTCACCTTGATCCCGAGCCGGTCGTGAAGCAGGTCGTCGTCACCAGGCTCCTCGCTGGTCGGAGGTCTCTCCTGCGTCATGGCATCTCCCTGGAAGAACTGTCGTGACGCAAGACTAGGATTCCGATGTGACCGCACCTGCTGAGGCCGCTCCCGCGGCACGTCCGCGTCTGCTTCTGCTCGACGGTCACTCGCTTGCCTACCGCGCCTTCTTCGCGCTGCCCGTGGAGAACTTCTCCACCACGACCGGCCAGCACACCAACGCCGTGTACGGCTTCACCTCGATGCTCATCAACGTGCTCAGAGACGAGAGCCCGACGCACATCGCGGTGGCCTTCGACGTGTCCCGCGACACGTTCCGGGCGGCCGAGTACTCCGACTACAAGGCGAACCGGCTGGCCAGCCCGACGGAGTTCGGTGGGCAGGTCTCCCTCGTCAAGGAGGTACTCACCGCCCTGAGCGTGACGATGGTCGACAAGGACGGCTACGAGGCTGATGACGTCATCGCGACCCTGGCCACCCGGGCGGAGGCGGCCGGGTTCGACGTGCTGATCTGCTCCGGCGACCGCGATGTGTTCCAGCTCGTCAGCGACGCCGTCACCATCCTCTATCCCCGCAAAGGCGTGTCCGACCTCGCCCGGATGACACCGGCAGCCGTGACGGAGCGCTATGGCGTTCAGCCGGGCAGCTACCCGGACCTTGCCGCCATGGTCGGGGAGTCCAGCGACAACCTGCCGGGAGTGCCAGGCGTCGGGCCGAAGACCGCAGCCAAGTGGATCACCCAGTTCGGCTCACTCGACGAGATCGTGGCACGCGTCGATGAGATTCCGGGTAAGGCAGGCGACTCACTGCGCACGCATCTGGCCGACGTGATCCGCAACCGGCGCATCAACGAGCTCGTTCGTGACCTCGAGCTGCCCGTGGCCGTCGACGACCTGAAACAGCAGGCATGGGACCGAGACGAGGTCCACCGCATCTTTGACGGCCTGGAGTTCCGAGTGCTGCGAGATCGGCTCTTCGCGACGTTGTCGGTCGAGGAGCCCGAGATCTTGCCCGGTGTCGACGTCGCCACCAGGCGCCTGGGTACCGGAGAGGTGGCAAGCTGGCTGGCCGAGCACGCCAGTGCGGAGGGCTTGACCGGAGTCCACGTAGACGGGCACTGGGCCAAGGGCACGGGACAGGTTCGGGCGGTAGCCCTCGCCGTGGGCAGCCGCCACGCCGCCTGGGTGGATGCGGTCGACATCGCCGCTGACGACGAGATCGCGCTTGCGGCATGGCTGGGTGACCCCGAGCGGCCGAAGGCGTTCCACGACGCCAAGGGCCCGATGCTGGCGCTTACGGCGCGCGGCTGGCCGCTGTCGGGGCTGGCTGCGGACACCGCGCTGTCGGCGTACTTGTCCCATCCCGACCAGCGCTCCTACGACCTCGCGGATCTCTCGCTGCGCTACCTGCACCGGGAGCTCAAGACAGCCGGTGAGGCGACCGACCAGCTGTCTTTCGAGCTCGACGGGGACTCGGCGCAGTCGCAGGAGTCGATGCTCAAGGCGCACGCCGTCGTCGACCTCGCCGGAGCGCTCGAGAACGAGCTCGAGACCCGCGGCGGCTCCCGCCTGCTGGCCGATGTCGAGCTGCCGTTGGTCGACGTGCTGGCTCGGATGGAGCAGTTCGGCATCGCCGTCGACGTGGACCACCTGACATCGCTCGAAGCGCAGTTCGCCGGCCGGGTCAAGCAGGCCGCCGACGACGCGTACGCCGTGATCGGCAAAGCGATCAACCTGGGGTCCCCCAAGCAGCTCCAGACCGTGCTGTTCGACGAGCTGGGGATGCCCAAGACCAAGCGCACCAAGACCGGTTACACGACCGACGCCGAGGCCCTGCAGGGGTTGTACGACAAGACCTCCCATCCATTCCTGCAGCACCTGCTCGCCCATCGAGACGTCACCCGGCTGCGCCAGACGGTCGAGGGCCTGCTCAAGACGATCGCCGACGACGGCCGGATCCACACCACGTTCAACCAGATGATCGCCGCCACCGGGCGGCTGTCGTCAACCGAGCCGAACCTGCAGAACATCCCGATCCGCACCGAGGAGGGCCGGCGGATCCGCGAGGCGTTCATCGTCGGCGAGGGCAGCGAGCTGCTGCTGACCGCGGACTACAGCCAGATCGAGATGCGCATCATGGCCGACGTGTCCGAGGACGCCGGGCTCATCGCCGCGTTCAACTCAGGCGAGGACTTCCACTCGGTGACGGCGTCGCGTGTGTTCGACGTCGACGCGGCGTCCGTCACGCCGGCTCAGCGGTCGAAGATCAAGGCGATGAACTACGGCTTGGCCTACGGCTTGTCGGCGTACGGGCTGGGGCAGCAGCTGCGGATCGAGCCGTCCGAGGCTCGAGCGCTGATGGACGAGTACTTCGAACGGTTCGGAGGAGTCCGCGCCTACCTGCACGGGGTCGTCGACGAGGCTCGGCGCACCGGGTTCACCGAAACCATCCTGGGCCGGCGCCGTTACCTGCCCGACCTGACCAGCGACAACCGGCAACGCCGCGAGATGGCCGAGCGGATGGCTCTCAATGCACCGATCCAGGGCTCGGCCGCTGACATCATCAAGGTGGCCATGCTCAAGGTCGACGCCGCCCTGGCCACCGAAGGACTGCAGTCGCGGATGGTGCTCCAGGTTCACGACGAGCTGGTCTTCGAGGTCGCCAACGGAGAGCGAGCGGCACTCGAGGCTCTGGTGCGGCGCGAGATGGGCGCGGCGGCCTCGCTGGCGGTGCCGCTCGAGGTGTCCGTGGGTGTCGGCTGCACCTGGCACGAGGCCGGGCACTAGGCCGTCGTCACGAGGTCGCGGGTCGCGACACGGTGAAGATGGCGGTGCCCGGTAGCAACGCACCCCGTACCGGTCCCCAGCCGCCCCACTCGCGGTCATGCCCCGGTGGCCACTCCGGCTCGAGGAGGGACTCGATCCGCAACCCCGCGGCCGTGATGGCCTGCACCCAGTCGGCCAGAGTGTGATGCGGTTCGACGTAGGAAGGGCGACCGTCGTCATCCAGCTCGACGTAGGGTCGGCGGTCGAAGTACGACCGCACCACGGTGGTCCCTCCCACGCCTGGGTCGTCGGCGAACATCCAGCGCACAGGATGCACGACCGAGAACACGCAGCGCCCGTCCGGCGACAGCACGCGCTGCACCTCGCGCAGGCCGGCCGCGATGTCCACCAGGAACGACAGGGCGCCGAACGCGGAGCAGGCGAGGTCGAAGCAACAGTCCGGGAACGGCAGGGCTGTCGCAGACGCGCACACGAGGGGTACCTGCACGGGTTCGCCCTGGTCGATGCGCCGGCTGTGCTGCAGCTGCCTCTCGGACAGGTCGAGGCCGACCACCTCAGCCCCCTGCGCGGCCAACCAGCGGGAGCACTGCGCTGCACCGCATCCCAGCTCGAGGACGCGACGACCTCTCACGTTCCCGAGCAACCCGACGGCGGCTTCGTCCACGCCCTCCGGCGACCACACGAAACCGTCGTCACGCAGGAACGAGCCGTGCTCGGACTGGTAGTCGTCAGCCTCCCGATCCCAGTCCGCTCGGTTGGCCCGCTGCGCGTCCTGGTCGGAGACGTCGCGAAACTCGGCGTGCACGCGATCCACGCTCGGACGCTACCCGTCCGCCCTCTCGTCGCCGAGCGCGGCCATCAGCGCGGACAACGTGGCCCCTGCGGGGGCCTCCAGCTTGAGCTGGAACAGCAGGTCTGCCCGGGTGCGGCCGAGGTTGACGGCCGCGACAGGCTTACCCGCGCGGGCGGCGGCCGCAGCGTGGCGGTAGCCCGACTGCACCATCAGGCTCGACCCGACAACCAGCAGGGCATCGACATCCTCGAGGGCGGCGCTCACTTGGGCATGGCGCTGCGGAGGGACACTCTCGCCGAAGAACACCACGTCGGGCTTGACGATCCCACCGCAGCGCGGGCAGTCCGGCACCACGAACGCTCCGAAGTCGAGGTCCACCAGCTCCGCATCTCCGTCCGGCGCACGAGGAGCGTCGAGGTGTGACCACAGCGGGTTCTGGGCCTCGAGCTGTTCCTGCCAGGTCTGCCGTCCCATCCGATGCGAGCAGCTCGTGCACGCGACCCTGTCAAGGCGCCCGTGCAGGTCCAACACCCGTCGCGACCCCGCGGCCGAGTGGAGACCGTCGACGTTCTGTGTGACCAGCAGGTGGACGCGACCAGCCCGTTCCATTGCCGCCAGTGCGTGATGGCCAGCGTTGGGAACGGCCGCCCCGAAGCTCCGCCACCCGATGAGGCTGCGAGCCCAGTAGCGCGACCGTACCGACCCGTCTCGCATGAAGGGCATGAACTCAGCCGGCGTCTGCCCCTTCCACGCGCCCGAGCTGTCGCGGTAGTCGGGGATACCGGACTCAGTGCTGCATCCGGCGCCGGTGAGAACGACCAGACGGCGATGTCGGATGACGAAGTCGCGGAGGTCTGCAAGGTCGCCCAAGACAGCGTGGCCAGCGGGCGGGGCGAGGCGATGCCGCAGCCGGGGATAGGTGGCGCTCATGGCTTCGTCGAGGCTACCTCGGGCCGCCAGTAGAGGTCAGGAAACGGGGTCGCCGATGACCCGGCCGACAGCGAACGTCACCATGATGGCAAGGCCACCGAGCAGCAACTGGCGGACGCCGGCTCTCACGAGCGGCCGGCCGGTGAGCGAGCCCACCACCATCCCGCCGACGACCAGGGCGAGCGCCGTGATGACCATGGAAACGAGCAGGTTCGGAGCGCCGAGCAGGTAGGGCAGCAGCGGCAGCAGTGCACCGATGGAGAACGCCACCAGGGACGCCGCGCCGGCGACGAGGGCGGATGGCAGCTCGTGTGAGTCGATGCCGAGTTCCTCGCGCGTGTGAACACGAAGCGCGACGGCGGGGTCCTGGGACACCGCGGCAGCCATCTTGGCTGCCGTCTCGGTGTCGGCGCCGTAGCCGCGGAAGGTCTCGGCAAGCTCGGCCTGCTCGGCAGCGGGGAACTGCGCGTGCATCCTGCGTTCCACCGCAACCTCGGCGTGCACGAGCTCGTTCTGGTTGGTCACCGACACGTACTCACCGGTTCCCATCGAGAAGGCACCGGCCACCAGGCCCGCCAGACCGGTGACGACGATGGTGGAGGAGGTGGCGCCCCCTCCGCCGACACCCGCGATGAGCGCGGCGTTGGTGACCAGCCCATCCACAGCCCCGAACACTGTCGGTCGCAGCCAGCCCCCCGAGACGTCGCGGTGGCGGTGCGACCATCCCGCCGCAAGGGCGGCCTGTGCGGCGCTCGGCTCGGCGACCCCGCCCTCAGGCGTGGCGTGCGATACCTCTTCGTCTGTCACGAGCGGAGTGCCTCACTGATTGCCGAGTCCGTGATTCGACCCTAATCGCAGTTGTGGCATGGTGTGAACGGCTGTCTGGCCGATACACGAGGTTCGGGCGGCGACAACGGTGAACGAGGACTCGACAGGAGCAGCCCATGGGTGACGTGAAGATCGGCTATGCCGCTGCCTTGGAGCAGTTCGCGCCGACGGAGATGATTGCGCTGTGCGAGGCCGCGGAACGCAACGGCTTCGTGGGAACCATGGCCGCGGACCACTTCCAGCCATGGGTGCCGCAGCAGGGGCAGGCTTCGTACGTCTGGAACATCCTGAGCGCCGTAGGACAGCGCACGGCCGGTGACCTCGGACCCGGCGTCACGTGCCCTACCTTCCGCTACCACCCGGCCATCGTCGCGCAGGCCGCAGCCACGTTGGAGGCGATGTACCCCGGCCGCACCTGGCTGGGGCTGGGATCGGGGGAGGCGCTCAACGAGCACGTGTTCGGCGGATACTGGCCGGAGGCGCCTGAGCGCATCTCGATGATGTTCGAGGCCGTGGAGGTCATCCAGAAGCTGTTCACCGGCAAGGACGTGAAACACTCCGGCGCATACTTCAAGCTGCATTCGACCCGACTGTGGACCAGAGGCGAGCACCCACCGCCCATCTTGATCGCCACTGCCGGCCCGGTCACGGCACGTCGTACCGGCGCTCGTTGTGACGGCATCATCACGCCGGGCGCTACCTCGGAGAAGGTGGCTGGTGTGCTGGCCAAGTTCGACGAGGGCGCCCGGTCAGAGGGCAAGGACCCGTCGACGATGCCGAAGCTGCTCCAGCTCCACCTGTCCTGGGCGGCCACGGACGAGGAGGCGCTTACCAACGCGATGACCGAGTGGCCGAACGGAGGCATGAAGTTCGCCAAGCAGGACGTCCGGTCGCCGCACGACTTCGCTGCCATCGCCTCTCTCGTACGCCCGGAGGACTTCGAGGGGCGCATGGTCATCTCGTCCGACCCCGACCGGCACCGGGCGGAGATCCAGCGTTTCCTCGACCTCGGGGTGACTCAGATCTATCTGCACAACGTCGGCCGCAACCAGGTGGAATGGATGGAGACGTTCGGCCGCGAGGTACTGCCTCAGCTGCACCGCTGAAACACCGCTGACTCGGGCCGGGAGCGGCCGTAGCCTTGCCTGCGTGACCATCCACAACGAGCACCCGTTCGCCGCGCCTGAGTCCGAACGTGACCCCGTTCGCCGGTTCAGGGGCAGGCTCGGAGGCATCGTCTCGCTGTGGACGACCGGCACGGACGGCTCCGGAGAGAGGCCTGCCGGACTGACGGTGTCGTCCTTCCTCGTCGCCGTCGGTGAGCCGTCGCGCATGCTGGCGCTTGTCGATCCCGATTCCGACTTCGCGGAGGCGTTCCAGCGGACGGAGGTGGCGGTCGTGTCTCTGCTGGAGTGGGAGCACCAGCAGCTGGCGGACGCCTTCGCGGGGCAGTTCCCAGCTCCTGGCGGACCGTTTCGGCTGGGCGCATGGGCTCCGACGCCGTGGGGGCCACGGCTCACGACGGCCGCAACATGGGCCGGCGTTCGGCTCCGTGGGGGGTCGATGCCTGACGTGGGCTGGTCCGCGCTTGCCGACTGTGTGGTCGAGCACGTTGAGCTGGGGCAGGAGACCGCCCCGTTGGTGCATCGCCGGGGCAGGTACCACAAGCCGCCGGGTTGAGACCCGGACGTCTGCCGGGTAGGACTGGGGGGCTTCCCGGCTGAACAACAGGACTCCGTCAAGGCCTGCGCAGGCTGTCCCGACGGGATGGCCCCGGATCATGCGAGCCGCGGCGACCTCGTCCGGAGGTGGGGCCCTCAGGCGGCGAGCAGCGCGGAACGCATGGCGGCCAGGTGCTCGGGTCGGGACCCGCAGCAGGCCCCGATCAAGTCGATGCCCAGCGCCCGCAGCTGCAGCGCGTGCCTGGCCATCTCCGCCGGTGGAGCGTCGTACTCGAAGTGGTCGCCGACGAGTTGGGGCAGACCGGCATTGGACTGAGCGGCGAGCCAGACGTCGTTCACGCGGGCATCCGCGAGCTGGGCCGCGATGGCCTCCATCTCGGCGGGGCCGCGTCCGCAGTTGGCGCCCACTGCATCCACGCCTGTCGCTGCGAGGGCCCGCACGGCCGCCGTCGGTGCGACGCCCATCATCGTGCGCAGATTGGTGTCGAAGCTCAAGGTGGCGATGACCGGCAGGTCAGGCACCACGTGCCTGACTGCTGCCAGCGCCGCCTCGACTTCGGAGAGGTCGCTCATCGTCTCGACGAGGACCAGGTCGATGCCACCTGCGACGAGGCCCGTGAGCTGCTCGGCGAAAACCGCCTCGGCGTCGGCCGCCTCCATCGTTCCCAGCGGTGCCAACAGCTCGCCGGTGGGGCCGAGGTCGCCCGCGACCAAGGCTCCTCGCCGGTGTGCCACGGTGCCGGCGATGCGCGCAGCGGCCTCGTTGAGCTCGAGGACACGTTCGCCCAGCCCGTGCATCGCCAGGCGCGGACGAGTACCTCCGAAGGTGTTCGTCGTGAGTATCGTGGCGCCGGCTTCGGCGTACTCCTCGTGGATCTTGGCGACCACGTCGGGGTGGTCGACGTTCCACAGCTCACCGCATCCGCCGTCGTCCAGGCCACGCTCCTGAAGCAGCGTTCCCATGGCTCCGTCGAGAAGCACGAGGTCGTGGCCTCCCAGCAGGCCAGCCAGCCGGTTCACGCGGAGTCCTGTGCCGGCTGCAGATGATCGAGGAAGTCGGTGATCCGATCGCTTGTCCACTCCGCCTCGAGGCGGGTGACCACGTCGTCGGCGACCGCGCTCGGAGAGCCCTCGGCGTGGGTCCACTCTCCTCGGTGCCAACCGGCCAGGTAGTCATCGCTGGACACGTCCCCCAGCCGCATCGCGGCCTCGTCGATGGCCTCCTGGAATCGTGGCGGGAGCGGCACCTTGGTGACGGTGTCGCCGTCGCGGGCCGTCACCAACGAGGGCAGGTCGCGCCAGAGCGTCAGCTGGAATTCGGTCACCGCTCGATGGTAGCCAGCCGGTAGCCCCGTTCCCGAGACGCCCGGCCTGGGTGAGACGCTGAACCTCCCCGCCTCGAGGGTCGTCGCTTCCGCGTGGAGGAACGGGCAAGATCGCGGACGAGGGTTAGGAGGCGGCGATGGACTGGTTCGGCACGTCGATGCGGCCGCTCGCCGGTGGCTACAGCAGCGAGACCTTTCTCGTCGAGACCGAGCCTCCCGTCGTGCTGCGGATCTACCGGCGCCAACCGCAGCGAGCGCAGGTCGACGCAAGCCTGCTGCAGCTCGTGCGCGGCATCGTGGCGGTGCCGCGCGTCCTCGAGGTGCGCGGGCCCGCCCGGGAGCACCCCGGAGTCTTGGTGACCGAGCTGCTGGAGGGGGTGGCACTCGACGCCCTGCTGCGGAGCGGGCCGTCTACCACTCAGCTGCGCGACCTGGGGATGAACCTCGGCGAGGTCCTGGGTGCTCTGGCCGGCATCCCGTTCCTCGCACCGGGATTCTTCGTCGACGCCCAGCTGGCGGTCTCATCCGAAGGCATGCCCGACGACTTGGCGGAGTGGGCGACGCTGCATCGCGACACGAGCCGGCTGGCGAGCTGGCCGGAGTCGGACTGGCGGGCGCTGCAGCGGCTGGTCGACACCTCACAGCGCCTCCTCGACGACGAGGGCGGCCAGACGCCGGCACGCTTCGTCTTGGTGCACAGCGACTTCAACCCGAAGAACATCGTCGTGGATCCGGAGAGCTGCGCAGTCGTGGGTCTGGTCGACTGGGAGTACGCGCACGCCGGCTCGTTGCATGCCGACCTTGGCAACCTGACTCGCTTCGAGCGCGACGAACGCCTCGTTGGTCCGCTGCTCGACAGCCTGAACGCCTCGACGTCCGGATCGCGTCCGCAGCCCCTCCAGCATGCCCGAGCCACGGACCTGTGGGCGTTGATCGAGCTCGCCGGCCGCGCGAGGAGCAATCCGGTGGCCGCACTCGCCGAGGCCCTCCTCCTCGAGCAGGCGCGCTCCGGTGATCTGATGGCCTGGCCGTGGGCAGGCGCCCGCGTTGACCCCGATGGCGCCGGACACGTATCCTGACAGCAGCGCGATGGGCCTGCATGACCTCAGACAGAGCAGGCTTGTGCTCGTGCTTCTCATCCCCAGGTCAATCGCGGTCCGGGTCACTCGGTGGGAACGCGATCAAATGGCCTTTGGCGTGCACGCACCGACGACTTTCATCCAACGGAGTTCTCCATCCCTATGACGAGCAGCATCCAGGCCCCTCCCGCCGTACCGGAGACACCGCAGGTTGCGGTGAACGACATCGGATCGGCTGAGGACTTCCTCGCCGCGATCGATGCGACCATCAAGTACTTCAACGACGGTGACATCGTCGACGGAATCATCGTCAAGGTCGACCGGGACGAGGTGCTGCTCGACATCGGTTACAAGACCGAAGGTGTCATTCCCTCACGGGAGCTGTCGATCAAGCACGACGTCGACCCGAGCGACGTCGTTGCCGTCGGTGACAAGGTCGAGGCCCTGGTCCTCCAGAAGGAGGACAAGGAAGGCCGCCTGATCCTGTCCAAGAAGCGCGCACAGTACGAGCGCGCCTGGGGCACCATCGAGCAGGTCAAGGAGGAGGACGGCGTCGTCACCGGCACTGTCATCGAGGTCGTCAAGGGTGGGCTCATCCTGGACATCGGGCTGCGCGGGTTCCTGCCCGCCTCGCTCGTGGAGATGCGCCGGGTGCGCGACCTGCAGCCCTACGTGGGCCAGACGCTCGAGGCGAAGATCATCGAGCTCGACAAGAACCGCAACAACGTCGTGCTGTCGCGCCGCGCGTGGCTCGAGCAGACCCAGAGCGAGGTCCGCCAGGGCTTCCTCACCCAGCTGCAGAAGGGCCAGATCCGCAAGGGTGTCGTGTCCTCGATCGTCAACTTCGGCGCCTTCGTGGACCTCGGCGGCGTCGACGGCTTGGTTCACGTGTCAGAGCTGTCCTGGAAGCACATCGACCACCCCTCCGAGGTGGTCGAGGTCGGCCAGGAGGTCACCGTCGAGGTGCTCGACGTCGACATGGACCGCGAGCGGGTCTCGCTGTCGCTCAAGGCGACGCAGGAGGACCCCTGGCAGCACTTCGCCCGGACCCACCAGATCGGGCAGATCGTTCCGGGCAAGGTGACCAAGCTGGTTCCGTTCGGTGCGTTCGTACGGGTGGAGGAAGGCATCGAAGGCCTCGTTCACATCTCCGAGCTCG
>DASQEH010000006.1:0-66229 GCA_035633755.1 Nocardioidaceae bacterium
GCAGAATCCGAGATAGTCGGTTCGGCCTCCATGCCTGCGAGGCAACCGTTACATCAATGTGACCTCGATGCGTACCTCGAAGCATGTGTCAGCCACTCATCGCCAGAAGCCACCGGCTCATCCCAACGGGTGAAGCAGTGCCCGCGCAATGCTCGCCTCTCGAAGGAGTTCGACGCATGGGACACCCAGTGACAGGCGAGACGCCAGGGGTGTAGGCCCGCTCGGAACTGCTCTGTATCTAGTAGCAGATTCCAGGTCATGAGATGCCACAACGTCGAGTCGTTTGATTCGGGCCGCAGAGGCCCGGGTCAAAGTTAGTCGCTCACTCCCACTCGATGGTGCCCGGGGGCTTGCTGGTCACATCGAGGGTCACCCGGTTGATCTGCCTGACCTCGTTCGTGATCCGGGTCGAGATCCGCTCGATCACGTCGTACGGCAACCGCGCCCAGTCGGCGGTCATGGCGTCCTGTGAGGTGACGGGCCGAAGGACCACGGGATGTCCGTAGGTACGGCCGTCACCTTGCACGCCGACCGAGCGTACGTCGGCGAGCAGAACGACGGGGAACTGCCAGATGTCGGCATCGAGTCCTGCACTTGTGAGCTCCGAGCGAGCGATGGCATCGGCTTCTCGCAGGATCTCCAGCCGCTCGGCGGTCACCGCACCGACGATGCGGATAGCCAGGCCGGGGCCGGGGAACGGATGTCTCGACACGATCCCGTGCGGCAGCCCGAGCTCGACGCCGACCTTGCGTACTTCGTCCTTGAACAATGCCCGCAAGGGCTCGATCAGTGTGAACTGGACGTCGTCCGGAAGGCCGCCGACGTTGTGATGTGACTTGATGTTGGCCGCACCGGAACCCCCGCCGGACTCCACGACGTCGGGATACAAGGTGCCTTGCACGAGGAACTCGACGGTGTCCCCGACCCTGCCCGCCTCGGCCACGATGGCGCGCTCGGCTCCCTCGAACGTCCGGATGAACTCGCGCCCGATGATCTTGCGCTTGGATTCAGGGTCGCTGACCCCTTCAAGCGCCTCGAGGAACGTCGCCGACGCGTCCACCACTCGCAGCGCCACGCCTGTCGCCGCCACGAAGTCGCGCTCGACCTGCTCGGCCTCACCCTGGCGCAACAGGCCGTGGTCAACGAACACACAGGTGAGCTGATCGCCGATGGCGCGCTGGACGAGCGCCGCCGCCACCGCCGAGTCGACTCCCCCGGACAGACCGCAGATCGCCCGCTTGTCCCCGACCATGGCGCGGATCCGTTCGACCTGCTCCTCCACGACGTTGACCATGGTCCAGGTCTGGCGACAGCCGGCGATGTCGACCAGGAACCGCTCCAGTACCTGCTGGCCGTGCTCGGTGTGGAGGACCTCCGGATGCCACTGCACACCGGCCAACCGTCGCGACGTGGACTCGATCGCCGCGACCGGTGCTCCCGCGGTGGCCGCCAGGATCTCGAACCCCGCTGGCGGGACCGCAACCGCATCGCCGTGGCTCATCCAGACACGGTGCCCCGTGGGAAGGCCGGTCAGAAGGGTCCCCGACGAGGTGATGTCGACCTCGGTGCGGCCGAACTCCGAGATGCCCGTGCGGCGTACTTCGCCCCCGAGCGCGGAGGCCATCGCCTGGAACCCGTAGCAGATACCGAACACGGCCGCGTCACCGTGGAAGATGCCGGCATCGAGCTGCGGAGCGCCGGGCGCATACACCGACTGAGGCCCACCACTCAAGATGATGGCCTTGGGCTGCCGGGCCAGGATCTCCTCGGCCGGCATGGTGTGCGGGACTATCTCGGAGTAGATCCGGGCCTCGCGTACGCGGCGGGCGATGAGCTGGGCGAACTGGGCGCCGAAATCGACGACGAGAACCAAGTCATGATCAGGGGTCAAGACACGCCCTTTGCCTTGCGGGAGCAGTCCTCACACTCTATCGGCGGCAACCGAGTCCACCTGCATCCCGACGTGAGTACCGGCGCACCCCCACAGCAGTCAGGCACCCCGGTCGACCCACCGGAGTGCCTGCTGGGTGGTCGGCGCCCTACTGGAGGTGGTAAGAGGGGTCGCGTGCGAGGTCAATGAGCTCCGCCACGGCCAACGGCGGCGCCGGCAGGGGCGCCGCCCCCGCCCGGTCGGTCCACCACCGCTCGGTGGCTGCGTCCGCTGTGGCGATGACGACCGTGCCATCTGGCCGATCGAACCGAACTGTGCAGCGGTGCGCGCCGCCGGCCCCGCCTCGGCCAACCACGACCGTGACGCCGTCGGCCAGCGTGCGGGTCTCGCAGGTCACGTCGGGACCGCTGGGCATGGACTGGTCCTGACACTGCCCGTCAGGGGGAGCCGCAGACGTGTGTTCCAGGCTGACACCGACCGCACCCACCTGGTCGCCGTCCGCCCATTCCATCGACACGTAGATCGCGGCTGTCTGGTCGTCCTCGCCGCTCATGCTCCCCGTCACCACGAGCGAGTCACGGGTGTGGGTGCCGTCCGGGTCGGCGTGCTCGCGCAGGGCGTCGGTGACACGCTCGATCTCAGGTGTGGTGATCGGGGTCTCGCAGCCAGCGCTGTCCGCCGGTTGTGGCTGACCCGCTCCAGTCCCTGCGCCAGGGCCTTTCACGAGCTTGCCCATGCCGCGCGAGGCGTCGACATCTCGACCGGGTGACTCTGCAGGAACGCGAGCCTGCTTCCCCCCGGGTCGGCGCGCCAGGAGGCACGTGGGTGTGGGTTGGCCCGAGATGGAGGAGCTCTCCGCCGGCGCGACGATGCCGCCCCCGGACGTGGGTGAGCCGCCGAGGCTGGCTGCGACGCCCCAGCCACCGAAAGCGAGCGCAGGCACGGTTGTCGCCGTGATGGTGACGGTGGCGAGGCGACGACGTCGTAGCAGCCGTCGACCTCGAGCCAGATCGTCTGCCGGCATCGATGCCATGGCCGGCTCGTCACCGATCGCCCGGAGCAGCTCCGTGCGCAGGTCAGGCATGGAGTCATCGCGTTGGTTCATAGTCATCCTCCATAGTCGGCGCGGACTCGGCGAGCACGCCGCGCAGGCGGGTGACGGCACGTGCCGTCTGGCTCTTCACGGTCCCGGTCGAGCACCCGAGGTCGTTCGCGGTCTCCTCGATGCTCAGACCGAGCCAGTAGCGGAGCACCACGACCTGCCGCTGGCCGACCGAAAGCTCGGCGAGCGCCGCCAGCAGCGACTGACGGTCCTCCACCGAGATCCCGTCATCGGCGGCAATGTCAGGCATCGGCTTCGCGCCTAGCTCTCGCCGGCGCCAAGGTCGCCGCATCTCGTCGATGTGGACGCGTACCAGCGTCCTTCGGGCATACGCCTCGGGTGAGGCGTCCTTACGCACCCGTGGCCACGCCGCGTACAGCTTGGCCAGCGCGGTCTGGACCAGGTCCTCGGCGGCGTGCCAGTCTCCGCACAACAGGAAGGCTGTGCGGCGTAGGTGGCCGCGGCGCGCTGCGACGTACGCCGTGAATTCCGCGTCGCGTTCACTGATGTGGCCCATCGTGCCTCCGGTATCGCACTGTGCTGTTGACGTTAGTACGGAGCGGATGGACGAAAAGTTGTCACGAGGCGGCCAAGTAGCTCGTCGTACGAGCACTCATGCGGCCATCGGCCGGCGCAGGGGATTAGCGCGGCAGGCTACGCACGGTGCTCCCGACCCGCGCCACTGATGGCCGGCTCCTGAGGCGTCCGGGCAGCCAAAAGGGGTGTCGCCCCCCTGAGAACGACACCCCTTGCCTGGAAAGCACAGAGTCGGTCGGGACTCTGCCTGGTGACTAAGGGCGAGAGTATCACTACCGAGTGTTATCGTCTACTCGGATCCCGCGAGACCGTTTCAGAGCTCGGACGTGGCGCTCGTCGGCAGGCTTGGCGGCGCCTGCTTCGTCGCACCGGACACGACCAGGTCGGCCAAGAGGGCAACGACGTCGTACACGTCGACGAAGCGCGTCGTGAGAGGTGCAAGCCCCAGCCGAATCCCGTCGGGGCGCCGGAAGTCCGGCACCATCCCGGCTCCGATGAGCTCGGCCGTCAGCGCCTTGGCCTCGGGATGAGTCACGGTGATGTGGCCACCTCGCCGGTTCGCGTCACGAGGAGAGGCGAGGCCCACGCCGAGCGGGCGCAGCGTCTCGTCGTAGAGCTCGACAGCGAGCTCGGTGAGGGCGCGGGACTTTGCCCGGATGGTGGCCATTCCTGCCTCGGCGATCATCTCGACTCCCGGCTCGATCGCCGCCATCGACACGATCCCTGGCGTGCCCGTCAACCAGCTTCGGATGCCTGGCTCGGGGTCATAGCCCTGCTCCATGTCGAACATCCCGCGACGGCTCCACCATCCCCAGATCGGCTGACGAAGCTCGTGCTGCAGCTCGTGGCGTACGAAGGTGAACGCGGGGGCGCCTGGTCCGCCGTTGAGGTACTTGTACGTGCAGCCCACTGCGAGGTCGACGTCGTCTCCCCGCAGGTCGATGGCCACCGCGCCCGCCGAGTGGCAGAGGTCCCAGACCGTCAGCGCCCCCACGCCATGAGCCATCCTGGTCAGATCGGCCATGTCCACGAGCGCCGCCGAGCGGTAGTCGACCTGCGACAGGACCGTCACGGCGACGGTCTCGTCGAGCAACGGCCGCAGGTGCGAGGCACCGACGCCGTCGAACCCGACCTCGTCGATCCATCGGATGGTCAGATCGCGCTGCTGCGCGAGGGACTCCACGATGTAGCGGTCGGTCGGGAAGTTGTCCCGCTCGATCACCACCGTGTGGCGACCCGGCCGGGCGTCGAGCGCCGCCGACACCGCCTTGTACAGCGACACCGTGACCGTGTCCGCAACGACGACCTCCCCTGGCAGCGCTCCGAGCAGCTCCACCCCGATGAGGTCACCGATGCGCGTCGGGAGCTGCATCCAGTCCCGCTCCCATGACCGGATCAGATCTCCGCCCCACTCACGATCCAGCACCTCGAGCACCCGGGTGCGCGAAGCCTTGGGAAGGCGTCCGAGCGAGTTACCGTCGAGGTAGACGAGCTTGTCGTCATCGATGACGAACCGCTCGCGGAACGCCGCGAGGGGGTCAGCGGCGTCCATCGCCTCGACGTCGGACCGGGTCAGCGTCACGGCGCGCTGGGCCGGCGCCCGTTCCTCACCGGACAACCACTTCGACGCGCTGGAACTCCTTGAGGTCGGTGTATCCCGTCGTGGCCATGGCTCGCTTCAGCGCACCGACGAGGTTCATCGTGCCGTCAGCGACGAGCGACGGTCCGTGCAGGATCTGCTGCAGGGTCCCCACTGTGCCCATGTGAACCCGCTCCCCGCGAGGCAGCGCCTCGTGCCGGGCTTCCGCACCCCAGTGGTAGCCGCGGCCAGGTGCCTCCTTGGCTCGCGCCAGCGGCGACCCGATCATGACCGCGTCCGCACCGCAGGCCAGCGCCTTGGCGAGGTCTCCGCTGCGACCTACCGACCCGTCGGCGATGACGTGCACATAGCGTCCGCCGGACTCGTCGAGGTAGTCGCGTCGGGCCCCGGCGACGTCGGCCAGGGCCGTGGCCATCGGGACCTCCAACCCCAGGACGATCCGCGTGGTGTGTGCGGCGCCGCCACCGAACCCCACCAGGACACCGGCCGCTCCCGTGCGCATCAGGTGAAGCGCCGCCTGGTATGTGGCGCACCCTCCGACGATGACGGGAACATCGAGCTCGTAGATGAACTGCTTGAGGTTGAGCGGCTCCGCCTGCCCCGACACATGCTCGGCGGAGACGGTCGTCCCGCGGATGACGAACAGGTCGAGCCCGGCAGCGATGACGGACTCGGCATGCTGCTTGGTGAGCTGCGGCGACAACGCACCGGCGACCGTCACTCCTGCGGCACGCATCTCTTTGACACGCCGCACCATCAGGTCGGGCTTGATCGGCTCGGAGTAGATCTGCTGCATCCGCCGGGTCGCCTCGGCACCCTGCAGCCCGGCCACCTCGTCGAGCAGGGGCTCGGGGTCGTCGTACCGCGTCCAGAGACCCTCGAGGTCCAGCACACCGAGCCCACCGGACATTCCGACCGCGATCGCCGTGAGCGGCGACATCACCGAGTCCATGGGGGCCGCCAGGACGGGGATGTCGAAGCGGTAGGCGTCGATCTGCCAGGCGACCGACACCTCCTCGGGGTCGCGAGTACGCCGGCTGGGCACGATCGCGATGTCGTCGAGCGAGTACGCCCGTCGCCCGCGCTTGGCGCTACCGATCTCGATGTCCATGCCTACCTCCCGCCCACGTCAGCGGGACCAGTAGTTCGGAGCTTCTGAGGTCATCTCGATGTCGTGCGGGTGCGACTCCTTGAGTCCGGCCGACGTGATTCGCACGAACTGCCCACGCTCCTGCAGCTGCGCGACGGTGCGGGCCCCCACGTAGAACATCGACTGGTGCAACCCACCAACGAGCTGGTGGGCGACCGCCGCCAGGGGGCCTCGGAACGGAACCTGACCCTCGATCCCCTCGGGGACAACCCGGTCATCGCTGTGCACGTCGGCCTGGAAGTACCGGTCCTTGGAGTACGACGTCTTCCCCCGCGAGGCCATCGCCGCGATCGAACCCATCCCGCGGTACCGCTTGTACTGCTTGCCGTTGAGGAACACGAGCTCGCCGGGACTCTCCTCGCAGCCGGCCAGCAGTGAGCCGACCATCACGGTGTCGGCTCCCGCGACCAGCGCCTTGGCGATGTCGCCGGAGTACTGAACCCCGCCGTCAGCGATCACCGGCACGCCCGCCGGCCGGCACGCCAACGACGCCTCGTAGATCGCGGTCACCTGGGGCACGCCCACGCCGGCGACGACGCGTGTCGTGCAGATGGAACCGGGGCCCACGCCGACCTTGACGGCGTCCACGCCCGCGTCCACCAGGGCCTGGGCGCCTGCACGGGTGGCGATGTTGCCCCCGATGACCTGGACGTGGCGAGTCGCCGGGTCGGACTTGAGTCGGCGGACCAGGTCGAGCATCAGCCGGGCATGGCCGTTGGCCACGTCGGGGACGAGCACGTCGACCCCCGCCTCGACGAGTGCGCCCACCCGGTCCCAGGCGTCGCCGAAGTAGCCGATTGCCGCCGCGACGACAAGGCGTCCCTCGGCGTCCTTGGTGGCCAGCGGGTACTGCTCGGACTTCACGAAGTCCTTGACGGTGATGAGACCGGTGAGGTGACCCTCGTCGTCCACGAGCGGGAGCTTCTCGAGCTTGTGCTTGGCGAGCAACGCAGCGGCGTCGTCGGACGAGATACCGGCCGGCGCCGTCACGAGAGGCATCGGCGTCATCACCTGCCGAACGGTCCGGTGCTCCCACTCCGAGGTGGGAACGAACCGCAGGTCGCGGTTGGTGATGATGCCGACCAGGAGGTCCTTGGAGTCGATCACGGGTAGTCCCGAGACCCGGTACCGCCCGCACAGCTCGTCCAGATCGGCGAGGGTGGCCTCCGGGTCGATCGTCACCGGGTGAGCGATCATCCCGGACTCCGACCGCTTGACCAGATCCACCTGGCTCGCCTGGTCCTCGATGGACAGGTTGCGGTGCAGGACCCCGACGCCCCCCTGCCGAGCCATGGCGATGGCCATCCGCGACTCCGTGACCGTGTCCATTGCGCTCGAGACCAACGGGATGCGGACGTCGATCTCACGCGTCAGCGCTGTGGTGGTGTCGACCTCGCTCGGTACGACGTCTGTCTCGGCCGGCAGGAGCATCACATCATCGAACGTGAGGCCCAACGTGGCGAACTTCGCCGGCAGCTCGGCGGATGTCGGATCCATCGGACCATCCTACGGCGACGGCAGGGCGGGTCAGGGCCTCGTCGCCGCCAGCCGGCTGTCCCAGCGGCGCGTGTCGAACTTCGTGGCCGGCACGGCGGGGCTCCACAGGTATCCCTGCCCATAGCTACAGCCGAGGTCGCGAAGGATGTCGAGGTGCTCCTGCGTCTCGATGCCCTCGGCCACGGCGGTGATGCCGAAAGCATGGGCCAGGTTGATCACGCTCTGCACGATGGAGGCGTCGTCGTGGCTCTGCCCGAGCCCGGCGACGAACGAACGGTCGACCTTCAGCTGGTCGACGGGGAAGCGCTTGAGATACACCAGCGACGAGTACCCGGTGCCGAAGTCGTCGATGGCGATGCGCACACCCAGTGACTTGAGCTGGTTGAGGACCAGCAACGCCGCTTCGGCGTCATCCATCAGGGCACTCTCGGTCACCTCGATGACGAGGGCGGTCGGGTCGACGGCGAACTCGTCCAGCGCCGAGCGCACCGACTGCAAGAGCCCCGCGCCCTGGGCCAGCTGCCTCCCGGAGACATTGACGGCCATGTGCAACGGGAAGGTGCCGTCGCCCGGTGCCCAGCGGGCGGCTTGCCGGCACGCCTCACGCATCACCCAGTCGCCGATTCCCACGATGAGGCCGCTGCGCTCGGCGAAGGGGATGAAGTCGTCGGGCTGGACCCACCCTCGGACCGGGTGCTCCCAGCGGATGAGTGCCTCGGCACCGATCACCGTCTGGGTGTCCAAGCCCAAGACTGGCTGGTAGAACAGCCGCAGCTCCTCTCCGATCGCGGCGTGGCGCAGATCGGAGAGCAGCTGCAGCCGTGACGACGCCACCAGACGCAGCGGCTCGTCGAACATCTCGATGACGTTGGGGCCTTGCCGCTTCGCCTTGTACATGGCCTCGTCCGCGTCGCGCAGCAGGGTGTCCGGATTGGCCTTCTCGTTCACCGATGCCACCGCGATCCCGATGCTCAGGGTGACATCCAGCTGTGCCGATCCGGACCAGAACGGCTCGCTGACGGCGGCTCGTACCCGCGAGGCGACCAGCGCCGCATCGGTCAGATCGACGAGGCCCTCGCACAAGATGACGAACTCGTCCCCGCCGATGCGAGCCACGGTGTCCTCCGGCCGGACCGTCTCGGTCAGCCGCCGGGCCACAGTGCACAGCGTCTCGTCCCCCACAGCGTGGCCGTAGGCGTCGTTGACGTTCTTGAACCCGTCGATGTCACAGAACAGCAGTGCCAGGACGTCGTTGCCGCTGGCCCGGCGGTCGAGCGCGTGCTGGATCCGGTCGGTGAGGAGTGAGCGGTTCGTCAGCCCTGTCAGCGCGTCATGCTGAGCCGAGTGTGCCAGCAGCTTCTCCGCACGCCGCTCGACGGTCAGGTCGGTGACGGTGATGCAGGTGACGGTCACGCCGTTGACCTCGAGCGACGACGCGGCCAGGCGTACCGGGGTCGCGTCCGCCTCGGCGGTCAGCAGCATCGCCTCCACCGATCCGCGGCCGCTTCCTGGAGCGAGCATGCCGGTGAGGCGCTCGCTGCTCGAGCCGGTGAACAGGTCCGCGAGAGGCTGGCCCACGACCTGCTGACACGACAGGCCCAGCAGGTCAGCGAGAGCCTGGTTGGCATACAGCACGATGCCCCCCGCAGACACAGTGGCCGCGCCGTCGGACATGTTCTCGACGAAGTTGCGGTAGGAGCGGTCGGCGCTGGACAAGGTGAACACACGGTCGCTCCCGACCCCTGACGCGACCACCACGGCGTCCACCTCGCCGGACCGGATGGCGCGCAGGGTGTCCTCGGCATTGGCCAGCCGGGCGTGCACATCCTCGAGCTCCCGTCGTGTGTCAGCGACTGTCGTCTCGCTTACCCGGAGCTCTGCTCGGGCGGTCTCGAGCGGGCTGCGCCTGGTGGCCCTGGCCATCAGCCCGACGATCGCGGGGGCGCCGGCGTGGCCACCTTGATGTCCAGAGCGGCCAAGACCCTCGTGGTGTCCGACAAGTCGCCAACGAGGCGGCGTTGCGGCAACGGGGACTCCTTGATCAGAGTCGGTGCCGCGAAGACATCACGCGCGACCATGATCTCGCCGTCGCGCAGGACATCCACCACCTCGAGGTGGTAACGGCCAGCCAAGTACTCCTCGCAGAAGGCCCGGACGTTACCGATAGCCCTCCCTGACAAGTCCGAGGCGCCGGTGACGAAGAGTGTGAGCACGTACTCGCCGGGCCCGAGCTCGGCGAGTCGCTGCTCGAACTTGGCCAAAGTGGCGTCGAACTCACCCATGAGTCAGCTCTGCTTCGATATGAGCTGCAGCCCGAGGAGGACCCGCTCTGTGTCGGAGAGGTCGCCGATGACTTTGCGCATGGGCGCGGGTACGTCCTTGACCACGGTCGGCACGGCGATGATGTCGTCGCCGCGGGCGAGGCCGGGATGCTCGATGAGGTCGACGATCTCGATCTCGTAAGGAGTCTCGAGGTGCGCCTCGCAGAGCTGCTTGAGGTTGGCGAACGCTTCCAAGGACTTCGGGGACATGCCTGCCACATACAGCCGCAGGTGCATGACCTCGACCGCCGCTGCAGACTCGGCGACCGACTCGACGGCGGGATCTCCGGCAGTTAGCGGAGCCTGAGTGGGCTCGGTCATCGAGGCACCGGGTTCTGGTAGAGGTCGGCAAGGGCCAACCCGTGCTCGCTCAGCACGAACTCACGGATCTGGTGCGAGTGGGCCATCCCTCGAGACTTCAGGACATACAACACGCGACTGCGCCCACCGGCCTGCTCGGCGAGCTTGGCGATGATCCAGGTGTCGGTGAGGGAGCCGATGTGCTGCTCGGCGTTCTCCGCGTCGTTGATCGTGTTCAGGCTGGTGAAGAGGGCTGTCACACCTCGACTCTTGAGGTAGTCGACCTGCCGGGTGAGCATCGCCGACACCTCCTCGCCGCCTCCGGCGTGCAGCATGTCCGAGATCGGGTCCATCACCACGACGTCCGGTTCGAACTCCGACACGAGCTGCTGCATGGTCGCCAGGTGGGCTTCGAGCCCCAGCAGGCTCGGTCGGATGCAGCGGAACTGCAGCAGACCGGCGTCGACCCAGCGGGCGAGGTCCAGGCCCACCGATGTCATGTTGCGCAGGATCTGCGCGGATGACTCCTCGAAGGCGAAGTACAGGGCGCGTTCTCCACGGGCGCAGGCCGCGGCACAGAACTGCGCCGCGATGGTCGACTTCCCTGTCCCAGCCGTCCCGCTGATCAGGACAGAGCTGCCCTTGTAGTAGCCAGCGGCACCCAGCATGTCGTCGAGGCTCTTCATGCCGCTGGACACCCGCTCACTGGAGACCGAGTGCTGCAAGCCGAGCGAGGTGATCGGCAGCACGGAGACACCATGGGCGCCGATCAGGAACGGGTACTCGTTCGTGCCGTGCAGCGACCCGCGGTACTTCAACACACGCAGCCGTCGGGTGGACGTCTGCTCGTTGACGCGGTGGTCGAGGACGATCACGCAGTCGGAGACGTACTCCTCGATGCCGAAGCGGGTCAGGGTTCCGTCGCCGCGCTCGCCGGTGATGACCGCTGTCACCCCGCGCTCCTTGAGCCACATGAACAGCCGACGCAGCTCTTGGCGGAGGATGGCAGAGTTGGAGAAAGCACCAAACAGGGTCTCGATCGTGTCGAGCACGACCCGCTTGGCGCCGACCTGGTCGATGGCGGCTCCGAGTCGGATGAACAGGCCCTCGAGGTCCCAGTCGCCCGCCTCCTGCAGGTCGCCCGGCGCGAGGTTGATGTGGTCGATGACCAGCAGCCCGTCGTCCTGCAGCTGCTTGAGGTCGAACCCCAGCGAGGCGACGTTCTGGACGAGCTCATCCACGGACTCCTCGAAGGCGACGAAGACACCGGGCTCCCCGAACTCGGTGATACCTCGCACGAGAAACTCCATCGAGAGGAGTGTCTTCCCGCATCCGGCCGGGCCGCACACAAGCGTGGGGCGACCGCGTGGCAGGCCACCCCCGGTTACCTCGTCCAGGCCGCTGATTCCTGTGGGGGCCTTGTGAAGGCCAGGAAGAACCGTGAGGGGAGGAAGCGGCGCCTTGGGCTCCCCGAAAGCAGGAGGGGCAGACACGGGAGCCGTCACGATTTCGCCTCTTTTCACATAGAGTAATCAACTTCCAACTCAGTGTAGTAAGAGGGACCCGACCCGTTTCCGTTTGCACAATATTGGCTCTTGCGCCATGGCGGGCTGTTCGTGGCGTGAATACGCCGTGGCCCGGCGGCCGGAGCGAAGACGTGGCTCGGAAAGCGCCGTCTTGGCACCGTGGCCACCGGGCCACGCGTTACTGCTGAGAGGTACTCAGTCGTGAGTAGGCAGGCTCTGCCCTCAGTGACCGTGCCCGTGCCCGTGGCCGCCGCCGGCCTCTGGCTCGGGCTCCGCCGGCTTCTCGACAACCAACGTCTCGGTCGTCAGCAGCATGCCGGCGATGGATGCCGCGTTGACGAGTGCGGCCTTGGTGACCTTGACCGGGTCCAAGACACCCTGGGCGACAAGGTCGCCGTACTCGCCGGTGGCAGCGTTGAAGCCCTGGCCGGTACCTGCTTCGCGCACCTTGGCGACGACGACGTAGCCTTGGTCGCCACCGTTCTCGGCGATCCAGCGCAGCGGCTCGTCGATGGCCTTGCGGACGATACGCACGCCGGTCGCCTCGTCACCGTTGACGCCGAGCCCCTTCTCGAGAACCGCAGCAGCGTGCACGAGAGCAGAGCCCCCGCCGGCGATGATGCCTTCCTCGATGGCTGCCCGCGTTGCGGACACAGCGTCCTCGATGCGGTGCTTCTTCTCCTTGAGCTCGACTTCGGTAGCGGCACCGACCTTGACGACGCATACGCCGCCCGCAAGCTTCGCGAGCCGCTCCTGGAGCTTCTCGCGGTCCCAGTCGGAGTCGGTGTTGTCGATCTCGGCCTTGATCTGGGCCACCCGGCCGCTGACCTCGCCGGCGTCGCCGTTGCCTTCGACGATCGTGGTGTCGTCCTTGGTGATCACGATGCGCCGAGCGGAGCCGAGCACCTCCAGTCCGACCTGGTCGAGCTTCAGCCCGATGTCGGGGGACACGACCTGTGCGCCGGTCAGCACGGCGATGTCCTGCAGCATGGCCTTGCGACGGTCACCGAAGGCGGGAGCCTTGACGGCCGCGGCGTTGAACGTGCCGCGGATCTTGTTGACGACGAGCGTCGAAAGCGCCTCGCCTTCGATGTCCTCGGCGATGATGAACAGCGGCTTGCCCGCCTGCACGACCTTCTCGAGGAGAGGCAGCAGGTCACTGATCGCCGAGATCTTGCCCTGGTTGAGCAGGACGTAGGGGTCGTCGAGGACGGTCTCCATCCGCTCGGCGTCTGTGACGAAGTAAGGAGAGATGTACCCCTTGTCGAACTGCATGCCCTCAGTGAACTCGAGCTCGGTGCCCAACGTGTTGGACTCCTCGACCGTGATGACGCCATCCTTGCCGACCTTGTCGAAGGCCTGCGCGATGAGGTCACCGATGAGGGAGTCACGCGCCGAGATGGTGGCGACGTGGGCCATGTCGCCGGTCGAGTCGACGTCGCGGGCAGCCTCGTCGAGAGCCGAGCTCACGGCCTCGACGGCGCGGTCGATACCACGCTTGAGGTCCATCGGGTTGGCTCCGGCCGCGACGGCCCGCAAACCTTCGTGCACGAGCGCCTGCGCGATGACTGTGGCTGTCGTGGTCCCGTCACCGGCCACGTCGTTGGTCTTGGTGGCTACTTCCTTCGCGAGCTGGGCGCCGAGGTTCTCGAACGGGTCGTCGAGCTCAACCTCACGAGCGACGGTCACACCGTCGTTCGTGATCGTCGGCGCACCCCACTTCTTGTCCAGGACGACGTAACGGCCCTTGGGGCCGAGAGTCACCTTCACTGTGTTCGCGAGGGCGTCGACGCCTCTTTCGAGGGCTCGTCGGGCGTGCTCGTCGAACTCCAAAATCTTTGACATTCGGGTTCCTTCTGAAGTTGCGGGCCACTGACCCGAAGGTCAGTGGCGAGTCTCGACTCAGAGTCGAGGACGGATGTCCCGCTGGGCGGGACCGGAGGTCTAACGGCAGCGCCCCGGAGCCCGGACTCGGGACCGCCGGGGCGCGCCTGTGGTGATGCCGAAGTTACTTGTCGATGACGGCGAGGACGTCGCGGGCAGACAAGATCAGGTACTCCTCGCCGGAGTACTTGACCTCGGTGCCGCCGTACTTGCTGTAGATGACGGTGTCACCGACGGAGATGTCGAGTGGTACGCGGTTTCCGCTGTCGTCGACCCGGCCTGGGCCTACCGCGAGGACTTCGCCCTCTTGCGGCTTCTCCTTGGCGGTGTCGGGGATGACCAGGCCGGAGGCCGTGGTCTGCTCGGCTTCGAGCGTGCGGACGACAATGCGGTCTTCGAGTGGCTTGATGCTGACAGACACGTGCTGACCTCACCTTTCACGGGATGAGAGAGGCGTTTCCTGAAGTTGGTGTAACGAGCAGTTCACGTCGTCGCGGGTGCCGTGGACCGTTCGTGCTGGCACCCTCGGGTCGAGAGTGCCAATACGAATCTATGCCGTCATTAGCACTCGGTCAAGCCGAGTGCCAGCCCACGGTGGCTACTCACCGGCTCTGCGCCTCGCGGGGGTCCCTGCCACGATGACATGCGTGGACATCGCCACGCTCGACTACCTGCGCAGCCCCGCCGGCCGCGAGCTTCTCGTCGCCGTCACGACGGCCTATGACGACGACAACGCACTCCAGGTCTCGGCCGGCCTCAGCAACCGGTACTCGTCGGACCACGTGGCTGCAGCGATGACACAAGTGAGGCTGCGAAGGCGGGCAGGGGCGAAGTTCGGGACGGATGCCGCGGTCATGTTCTTCACCAGCGACGGGCTCGAGCAGGCCACGTCGGCGGAAGTGGCGGCGTACCGGGCGCACCGCGCAGCGGACAGCGGCTACTCGGACGTGCTCGACCTCACCTGTGGCCTCGGTGGCGACGTGATCGCCTTCCGTCGGGCCGGTCTGCACGCGGGCGCCGTGGAGCGCGATCCTCTCACCGCCGCCGTCGCCGCCGCCAATCTGCAGGAGCTCGGATTGCCCGTCCAAGTCGACGTGGCCAGTGCGGAGCAGACGGATCGCTCCGAGGCCGGCCTCGTCTACGTCGACCCGTCCCGGCGCCGCGGCGGGACCCGAGTCTTCGCACCCGATGAGTACTCACCACCCTGGCACTTCGTGGAGTCGCTGCTGGCGGGCGAGGCGGTCGTCAAGGCGGCCCCCGGACTCGCGCACTCGAAGGTGCCTCCCGGCGTCGAAGCGGACTGGGTCAGCCTCGACGGCCAGCTGCGCGAGGCCGCGCTCTGGTCCGGACGTGCTGCGACGGTGGGTCGGCGCGCCACGCTGCTGAGCAGCACGCAGGCACCCGCGACCCTGACCGAGGCCGACGACCCAGGTTCTGCCGACGTCCGTCCGCCCGGTCGCTACGTCTACGAGCCCGATGATGCGGTCATTCGCGCACATCTGGTGACTGCCGTGGCGGCCGAGGTGTCGGGATGGCTGCTGGACGGACGGATCGCCTACGTGTCGTCCGACGAGCGGAAACCCTCCCGGCTAGCCCGTGCGTACGAGGTGCTCGAGGTGCTGCCCTTTAAAGAGAGAAGCCTGCGAGCCGCGCTGCGATCGCGCGATGTCGGCCCGCTCACGATCAAGAAGCGCGGTGTCACGGTGACGCCCGAGACGCTGCGCCGGCGGCTGGCGCTGTCGGGGAGGACGGCGGCCACCATCATCATCTCGCGTACACCACGGGGGGCCACCGTGCTGCTGGTCCGGCCGGTGACGGCCCCGGCCCAGCGACCATGACTGCGCCGACAGGCCGACAGCGGCAGCACGTTGCCGTGTCCAGCCTGCTTGACGTCCCGCGCGAGAGCTCAGCATCGCGGAGCCTTGACTCCAGGAACGGCAACCGGTAGGCGACCGCCCGGGTCGGCGCGTCCGGTCAGGATGTCCACCAGGGCCTCCATCGCCGGGCGGCCGGACCCGAACAGGGCGATCTTGGCGTCCGCCGTCGCATCCGCCAGGACGTAGGGGGTGTCGAGGCTCACCACGACGTCGGCGTCTCGAGCCGACGCGCCGTAACCCAGCAGCGCCACCGTGTCGCCACTGCCGACCTGCAACCCGGCTCGGCGAGCCGCCTTGGTGAATGCCCGCACCACTCGCGGGTCGCCATTCGGGCTCACGGCACGGCCGACATACGGACCTGTGCACGGCCCTTGCACGACGGTGGCCGCCGCAACCGACAGCCGGCGAGACAGCGGTCCGTGGCTACCGATGGCACGCCGAGGCGTCGGTGCCGCGCGGTCTTGGTGCATCATCAGCGCGATGACCTTGGCTGCGGCGTTCCTCAGCCGCACGCGAGGCAGCGAGCCTTGGTGGAGCGCGTCAAGGATGGCCCGGTGCGCCATGCCCGTGTCGGCCGGCATCAACAGCATGTCCACACCGGCGCGCAGCGCCGCCACGGGTGCTTGCCGCGCTCCGTACGAGTTGGTGACGCCTGCCATGTGGAGAGAGTCCGTGACGGCCAGCCCCTCGAAGCCGAGCTCCGATGACATCAGGTCAACGACCGGCCGGGACAGGTCCGCCGGAACACCAGGGTCCACCCGCGTCAAAGAGATGTGGCCGAGCATGACCGCAGGCGCTCGTGCCTCGACAGCGGCCTGGAACGGAACGAAGTCACGCTGCCTGAGCCTGGAGAGGCCGAGTGGCTGCACGGGCAGGGTCTCGTGGCTGTCTGCAGTGAGCGATCCGTGACCGGGGAAGTGCTTGAGCACCGAGACGATGCCGCTGGACGCATAGCCGGTACTCGCGGCGGCCACCATGTCAGCAACCAAGCCGGGTCGTCCGCCCGCCGACCGGCTTCCAATGGTGGGATCTGTCGATCCAACGGTGACATCAGCGACCGGGGCGAACACCATCGTGAAGCCCGCTGCTCGCAGCTCCTGTCCGCTCGCTGCCGCGACGTCGCGGGCGAGTCTGCGCTCTGCGGCGGCCCCCTGGCTCATGAACGACGGGAACGCAGTCATCGGCGCGCCGACGCGCGCGACGATCCCGCCCTCCTGATCCACGGCGACGACCAGCGGCCAGCGCCGCCCCGAGCCCGCCGCCTGTTGGAGAGCGGCGTTCGAACGAGTGATCTGGCGAACGGACTCGACGTTCTCCCCCATCACGATCACCCCGCCCAGGTGGTACCGCGAGACGAGGTCCTCCGGGGGCGCGGTTCCGGTGTAGCGGGCGACGATCACCTGGCCGGCGAGCTCTCGGTCGGACAGCCGCGCCGCCGCCTTCCGGGCCGCCGACCATTCGGCGGCCGTCGGTCCCCAGCTCGTCGCGGCCCTGGGCGGCGAGGACGCAGTGCCAGGAGTCGAGTCCGTCGTCGCCTCGTCGCCGGGGCTGGTGGACTTCGGCGCAACGGCGGAGGAGCCGGACTTGCGCGGTGACGGCGAGCTCTCGGGCAGCGACTGCGAGGTGCCGCTCGAGCCGTCACAGCCCGCAAGCAGTGCCACCGCCACCGCGAACGACACCACGGCATGCGCAACCCGCCCTGCCCTGTGTCCCGCCACGACTGACCCCCTCGTCGAATGCCACCGCCCAGCCGATGCGCGGTGTCCCTCTGCGGGAAAACCCCTGGTTGCGGTACGTCCACCGAGGTTAACGTCTGCGGCATGCCTTCTCGCCGCGATCGCCTATCCCGCGCGGACGCGGCCCTCGTCGTCGACTGCCTGCGCTCGTGGCAACCAGAGGGTTGTTACGCCGCGGTCCTCCACGCCGGTGATGTGGGGTGGCAGCTACGGCTGGACGACGACGTGGTCGAGTCGTCGCTGATCTTGGTCCGAGACGGCGCGGATCCCGTCGCGGTGGCCATCGTCGACGGGCCGAGCTTGCTCAGGCCCGCCATCCGACCAGACCGAGTGCACGACCTGGCGATTGCGGACGTCCTCGCGGAGATCGCCGATGCGGCTCCTCGCACCGAAGAAGCCTGGTGCGAAGCCCCGTCCGGTTCCGCGCTGCGCTCCCTGCTCTCGGCTCGCGGATGGCGCCTCGACCCGGACCCGTGGGCGGTGCTCTACAAGCCATTGTCCGCGGTGGACGGCGAGTACGCCGACCCGCTCACCGGACCTCTCCGCCATGACAAGGACATCGCTGACCGGGTGGAGGTGCAACGCTCGGCCTTCACCGGCTCGACGTTCACCGTGCCGCGGTGGCGCCAGATGGCGAGCGGGCCGGGGTACGACCCTTCGCTCGACCTGCTGAGGCGAGACGCGGTGGGGGTGCCGGTGGCCGCCGCGACGGGCTGGTCGGCCGGTACGGGCAAGTCCGGCATCCTGGAGCCGGTCGGTGTTCAGCGCGACGTGGCCGGACGCGGGCACGGCAAGGCGGTCTCGATGGCGGTCATCGCTGCGCTTGCCCGGGCCGGGGCCAGCGGTGTCACGGTGCACACGCCGGTGTCGAACCCCGCCGCGATCCGTACCTACGAGGGGTGCGGGCTACGGCAGGTCGAGACGACCCAGGCAATGTACCGCCCGGCTGGCTGACCGTTACTGCGTCGTCGCCAAGGGCTGGAGTAGCACTAGGCGGTGATGCTGGTCACGGGCATGGACGAGTCGGCAGAGATGTCGAGGGTCGACGGGGGCCGACCGCGGCGGACCAGCTCCGAGCCCAGCGCGGCGACCATCGCCCCGTTGTCGGTACACAGCCGCGGACGCGGCACCCGGACGCTGATGCCGTACTCCGCGGCGCGCCGCTCGGCCAGCGCCCGCAGCCGGGAGTTGGCCGCTACGCCGCCGCCGATCACCAGATGCTCGCTTCCGGTCGCCCGGCAGGCTGCGACGGCCTTGCGGGTCAAGACGTCGCAGACGGCTTCCTGGAACGAGGCGGCGACGTCGGCAACAGGAACCGGCTCGCCGGAGCGCTCCCGCGCCTCGACCCAGCGAGCCACGGCCGTCTTCAGCCCGCTGAACGAGAAGTCAAACCGGTGCCGCTCGAGGTCGCGACCCGACGACAGGCCGCGAGGGAAGTCGATGGTGACGTGGCCTCGCTCGCCGGCCACAGCGTCGATGTGAGGCCCACCGGGGAAGGGCAGGCCGAGCAGCCGCGCAACCTTGTCGAAGGCCTCCCCAGCGGCATCGTCGATGGTCGCGCCGAGAGGCTCCACACCGGCTGTCACGTCGTGCACGTGCAGCAGGCTCGAGTGACCACCGCTCACGAGCAGGGCCACACAGGAGTCGGGCAACGGCCCGTGCTGGAGCTGGTCGACGGCCACGTGCGCCGCGAGATGGTTGACGCCGTACAGGTCGACGTCCAAGGTCAGCGCCAGCGCCTTGGCCGCGGCCAGGCCGACGAGCAGCGCGCCGGCGAGCCCGGGTCCCGACGTCACCGCGATGACGTCGACATCGGTGAGCCGGACGCCGGCCTCGTGACAGGCCCTCTCGACGGTGGGACGCATCGCCTCAAGGTGCGCGCGGCTTGCGACTTCGGGCACCACACCGCCGAAGCGGGCATGCTCGTCGACGCTGGATGCGATCGCGTCGGCGAGCAACGAGTTGCCGCGTACCAGACCGACGCCGGTCTCGTCGCAGGACGTCTCGATACCGAGAACCAGAGGTAGGTCCCTCATGTCGTCAGCTCCAATGCCATCACGACAGCATCCATGCCACTGGAGTAGTACTGCGGTCGCCGGGAGATCTCCACGAAACCAGCCACGCTGTAGAACGCGAGAGCCGCTTCGTTGTCGGCCGCGACCTCGATCAAACACCGCTGGCAGGCCAGGCTCCGCGCCCGCTCGACGAGGTCGCGCAGCATCGTGGTTGCGATCCCGTGGCGTCGAGCGTCCGGGGCCACGGCCAGCCGCCGAAGGTCGCTGATGTCACCGGCTCGCGACTGCACGCCATACCCGATCACCTCGTCCCCCGACACCGCGACCACGATGTCGCGGGAGTGGAGGTCCGCGAACTCCGACTGGACAGAGCTCGCGGACCAGGCGTCGGAGCCGAAGACGGCCCTCTCCATCTCGACCACAGCCTCGACATCCTCGTGGGTCGCCGCGCGGATCCGTGTCACCGTACCCGCTTGCGTTCGGTTGGCTTCGACACGTCCGGCCGACGCAGGTACAGCGGCTCGGCAGGCAGTACAGCAGAGCCGCCGGCCACGGCCAGGCGCGCGAGGTCGGCCGCATTCGGGTACTCCGGCGGGCTTGCCGACGGGAAGGAGTCCGCGTACAGCACCGCGCCGATGCCGGCGACGCGGCCGCTGAACGCGACGACGTCCGGCTTGTCGACGGCAGGCTCGCTCAGGCGGCTCCCGGCGGAGTCATACTCGGCCCAGTACACCTCCTTGCGGCGGGCGTCCGTCGCGACGAGGAATCCGTCCTCGTCACGAGTCACCGCGGCCGCCACCACATCGAGGGTGCAGACGCCGAGCAGGGGCACGTCGAGGGCGAACGCCATCATCCGTGCGGTGACGAGGCCGACGCGAAGCCCCGTGAACGGGCCGGGCCCCACACCGACGGCGATCCTCGTCAGGTCACGGGAACGAGCCGAGGCAGCCGACAAGACGTGCGCGATGCCGGGAGCAAGCAGCTCACCGTGACGCAGCGGGTCCACGACGGTCGACTCCGCAATCACGGCGGAGCCGTCGTGGAGGGCGACGGTGACAGCGGACGTGGCGGTGTCGAAGGCCAACAGCATGGGACGTCCAGCCTAAGCGCCGCGCGGGGCTTGTCCGGCCAGCGTGCTGCGCACTCGTGAGCCGACCCAGCGGGCGCCGACGGGGGTCACGCCGATCGCGCGCACCTCGTCCGCGTCGAGATCGGGAGCGGCCGTGCCGGGGCGCCGCTCCAGATGCACGTGGAGCCGGTTCGGCGACAGGGCCTCCGCGAGCCCTTCGCCCCACTCGACCACGGTGACCGAGTCCTCGACGGAGGCATCCAGATCCATATCGTCGAGTTCTGCGCCGTCACCGAGACGATAGGCATCGACGTGAACCAGCGGCGGTCCGCCGACTCGCGACGGGTGGATGCGGGAGATCACGAACGTCGGTGAGGTGACGTCGCCCCGAACCTGCAGGCCGGCCCCGATCCCGCGGGTGAGCATCGTCTTTCCCGCCCCGAGGTCCCCGGTGAGGATCACGACATCGCCTCGCCGCACGAGCGTGGCGATCCGAGAGCCGAGGTCGTACGTCGCTTCCGGCGTGGCGGCCCGCACCTGCACGGGGAGCGCCCGTCCCATCGTCACGCTGGTCCCGTCCCGCGCGACCTCGCAGTACCCGCGGTTGAACCAGAACGTCATTGTCGCCGGCAGCTCGGCACGGGCCAGCAGGGACACGTCGTCGTACTGTCGCGCGGCGGCAGCTCGTTCACCGGCCTCCACCAGCGCGGACGCGACCCCGCGGCTCTGCTGACCCGGTACGACGCTCACCCGCCGGAAGCCGAGCGCCGCGCCGAGGTCGGCGAACAGCATCGCCCCAGCCGCCGCACCATCGGCGAAGCAGACCAGCCCCCCTACGTCGCCCAGGATCTCGCGCACCGACTCGGTCGTCTCCTCCAGGGCGTTGCTGGGCGGGTCGAGTGGCGGACGCGCCGCGAAGGCGGCGTGGATGACGGCTCGGACGGAATCGGCGTCAGCCGGTCCGGCCTCGCGGACGTGGAGGTCACTCACGCGTCCACCTCGACCCGTGAGAGCAAGGCGACGATCGCAGCGGTCACCTCTGCGGGTCGTTCGAGTATCACCATGTGGCCGGCTCCGGCGATCTCGGCGAGCTCGACCGAGGGCTCGCTTGCGATGATCTGCCGGCTGCTGTCCATCGGGGTGATGGCGTCGAGGCTGCCGCAGACCACGACCGTGGGCACCTGCTTCAGCACGTGCAACGTCGAGGTCTTGTCGTGGACCTCGACGCCGGGGAAGAAGTCCGCCACCACGTGAAACGGTGTTCCGGCCAGCATCACGTCGGTGAAGTCGACGATCTCGTCGTCGACGGGACCACCGAACGCCAACCGCCGCGTCAGCTTGAGAGCGATCCCTGAGCTGGCGCGTCGACCGGTGTCCACGAGCCGCGGCGCCTTGGCCAGTGTCGCGATGAGGGCTGGCGTCAGGCGCTGGAGGAAGCGCCCGGGAAGACCGGGCAGTCCAAGCGCCTCGGCGTCGAGACCGCCTGCCGTGGTCGAGATCAACGCGACACCTCGGACCCGTGCCCCGAACTCCTCCGGTCGGTGCTCGGCGAGCGCCATGATCGCCATCGCCCCCATGGAGTGACCGATCACGACGACCGGTCCGGGGCCGGTGACCTGATCGAGGACATCCGCCAGGTCCCGCCCCAGCTGCTCGATCGTGCAGTGCTCCGACGACGACCTGCCGGACCGACCATGGGACCGCTGGTCGTAGGTCACCAAGCGGTGCGTCGCCCGCAACGCCAGCCGCTGGAAGTGCCAGCAATCCAAGTTCAGGGCGTACCCGTGGACGAGGACGACGGTGAGCCGGCTCGTCGCCTCCCGGGTCGGCTTCGCGGGTTCGTCGACCTCGACGTGCAGCTTCACGCCGTCGTCCGTCACCACCTCGCGAGCCAAGCCACGAACCGACCCGAGGGGTTGAGCAGGTGACGGCCGGTTCACGCGTCGCCTCCGACGTACCGGCGAGGCACCCGTGACCCGATGCGCGTGACGATCTCGTACCCGATGGTGTCCGCGGCCACCGCCCAGTCGTGCACGGTCGGCTCGCCCCGACGCCCATCGCCGAAGAGCACGACCGGGTCACCGGGCGCTGCTTTCGCGTCGCCGATGTCGACGACGAACTGGTCCATGCAGACCCGACCGGCGATGGTGTGCCTGTTGCCGGCGACCAGCACCGGGCCCCTGCTGGAGGCGTGCCGCGGGACGCCGTCGCCGTACCCCAAGGGGACCAGCGCCAGCGTCGTCTCGGAGCCCGTCACATAGGTGTGGCCGTAGGAGACCCCCTGACCGGCGGGGACACGCTTCACCATCGCCACGCTCGCCCGCAAAGTCATCGCCGCCGACAGGGCGACCGAGCTCGAGCCGTCCGCCATGGGCGACACCCCGTAGATCGCGATACCGGGTCGCACCATCGTGAACCACGTGTCCGGCAGGTTCAGCACTCCACCCGAGTTCGCCAGATGGATGTGCGGCGGCTCGAGACCCCCGTCGCGCGCCACCGCGATCGCGGCCTCGAAGCGCCGCAGCTGAGCCGCGACCGAGGGGTGGTCGGGCTCGTCCGAGCACGCCAGGTGCGACCACACACCGGTCACCTCGACCCGGTTCGTGTCCTGTAGATGCGCGGCGGCTGCGACCAGGTCCTGCCATTGCGACGGCGACGCCCCGCCGCGGCCGAGTCCTGAGTCCACCTTCAGCTGAACGCACGCGCGACGGCCCAGGCGACGCGCCGCAGCACCGATCTCGTCGAGCTGGTCCACCGTGTACGCAGAGATCTCGACGGACGCTGCGATGGCATCGCAGTACCGCTCCCCCGGCACCGCCAACCAGGACAGGATCGGGCCGGTATCCCCTGCGGCGCGAAGCTGGAGCGCCTCGTCGAGCAGTGCCACCCCGAGCCAGCCGGCTCCACCGCGTCGAGCCGCGCGAGCCGCGGGCACCATCCCATGGCCGTAGCCGTCGGCCTTGACGACGGCCATCACCGCTCGATCGTCGACATGTCGACGCAAGGCAGCGACGTTGGCGCTGATGGCGTCGAGGTCCACGACCGCCTCGGCACGCAAGGGAGGGTGCCCGGACCGACGCAGGTCGAGTACGGGACCCGGCCCTTTCGGGGCGGGGTCACCGGCGGGCACTGAGGCCAGCGGCTCCTCAGCCACGAAGTGATCAGCCCGTCTCGTCGGCGGATGTGCTCAGCGCCGACCGGATCGCTGCCGGCAGCAGGTCAGCCACGGCCGAGGCGCTGATCGGACCACCGGACGCACCCGCAACGGTCATTGGACCAGCGGCCCCGCCCGCCCCAGGCGCGCCCGGAGGACCAGCCGCATGCCACCCGCCGGCATTGGCCGCCAGTGTCCCCGCCGTCCCGTGCAGCCACGCCCCGACCGACGCGGCGTCGAACTCGTCCAATCCGGCCGCCAGCAAGGTGCCCACCACGCCCGACAGCACGTCGCCGGAGCCGGCCGTGGCGAGCCAGGGCACGCCCGACGTGTTGACCCGCACCCGGCCGTCGGGTGCCGCGATCACCGCGCGAGCGCCCTTGAGGACGACGACGGCGTCCCACCGGCGAGCCGCCCGAGTCGCGGCAGACAGCATCCCCGCCTCGACGGCCGACCGCTCCTCGCCCAGCATGCGTGCCAGCTCTCCGGCATGGGGAGTCAGGACCGTCGGCCCGGTGCAGCGCTCCGGCAGATGGCTGAGCCCGTCTGCGTCGACCACCGTAGGGAGGCCCTCGGCCAGCACGCGCTGAACCGTGTCGCCCTGCTCGGCGCCCATGCCGGGTCCGACGACCCAGGCCTGCACCTGTCCGGACCCGACCACCACCTCGGGATGGCGGCTGCGCACCAGATCCTCGGCGGCTCCCTCGTAGCGGATCATCCCGGCCAGCCCGGTCCCGACCGCCGCGGACGCGACGAGCAGCGCGGCACCGGTGTACTGAGACGAGCCCGCAGCGATGCCGAGGACACCGCGTGAGTACTTGTGGGCGGCAGCACCAGGCGTCGGCAGGATCTGCTGGACGTCGAAGGGCTGCAAGGCCTCGATGAGGGGTGCGTCGAGGTACGGCCCGAGCCCGATGTCGACGAGCTCGACCGCGCCGGCTGCCTCCCGCGCCGGGTCCAGCAGCAGCCCTGGCTTGTAGGTACCGAAGGTCACGGTGAGCGTTGCCTCGACGTGCGGTCCGGACAGCTCGCCGGAGTCCACCTCGATCCCGCTCGGCACGTCCACCGCCACCACGGGCGCCGACAACGAGGCCACCAGCTCGGCGGAGCGGCCGGACAACCCGCCTCGGCCACCGATGCCGAGGAGCCCATCGAGCACCAGGTCGGGGTCTCCCGGTTCGTCGACGATCTGACCACCGGCCGACAGGAAGTCGGCGAGGCCGCCCGCGTGAGCCGACTCCGTCACTCGGATCGCCTCGACCCGTGCACCTCGCCGCGCAAGGCGAGCAGCGGCGTACAAGGCGTCGCCGCCGTTGTTCCCCGAGCCCGTCAGGACGAGGATCCGAGAGCCGTAGACCCGCCCGAGGTACGCGGCGCAGGCGGTCGCCAGCCCAGCGGCGGCGCGCTGCATCAACGCGCCGTCGGGAAGCGTCGCCATCAACGCGCCTTCGGCTGCGCGTACCTGGTCGACCGTGTGCGCGTATCTCACGGTGCCTCCAAGATGACCACGGCCGAGGCGATCCCAGCATCGTGCGACAACGACACATGCGTCGACGCCACCCCGAGGTCGCCGGCACGACGCAGCACCGAACCCGACAGCTCCAGCCACGGTCGCCCGGTGGCGTCGGTCCGCACCTCCACGTCGACCCACAGCAGTCCGGCCGGGGCACCGAGCGCCTTGGCGAGGGCCTCCTTGGCGGCGAAGCGAGCGGCCAGCGAGGCCACCGGACGGTCGCGTTCGGCGTCGGTGAACAGCCGATCGCGCATCGCCGGGGTCCGCTCCAGCGTCTCGCCGAATCGGACGATGTCGACGACGTCGATCCCGACTCCGATGATCACGCGCTCCTCACTCCACCGTGACGGACTTGGCGAGGTTACGGGGCTGGTCCACGTCGTGGCCCTTGACCGTGGCCATCTCGCACGCGAACACCTGCAGGGGCACGGTGGAGACCAGCGGCTGAAGGAGCGTCGAGACGGCGGGCAGCGAGATCAACGAGTCGGCGTACGGCGCGACGGCCTCGTCCCCGCTCTCGGCCAACACGACCGTGCTCGCGCCCCGTGCCCGGATCTCCTGGATGTTGCTCAGCATCTTGTCGTGGAGGAGGCGGCGCGCGATCGGCGGCACGATCACGAACACGACGGTGCCCTTCTCGATCAGGGCGATCGGGCCGTGCTTCAGCTCACCCGCGGCGAAGCCCTCCGCGTGCATGTAAGCCAGCTCCTTGAGCTTGAGCGCCCCCTCCAGAGCCACCGGGAACCCGACGTGTCGGCCGAGGAACAGCACCGACGGGGCGTCAGACATCTCGCGAGCCAGCTGTCGCACCGGCTCCATGATCTCGAGGACCTCGGCCACGGCGGCGGGGACCTGCTCGAGCTGCCCCACGATGTCGCTGACCTCGTCGCCGAACTTCGTGCCGCGCACCTGCGCCAGATAGCAGGCGATCAGGTGGCAGGCCACGATCTGGGTCAGGAAGGCCTTCGTGGAGGCGACGGCCACCTCGGGGCCTGCCCTCGTGTACAGCACGGCGTCGGACTCGCGGGGGATCGTCGAGCCGTTGGTGTTGCAGATCGCGAGCACCTTGGCCCTTTGCTCGCGGGCATGCCGCAGCGCCATCAGCGTGTCCATCGTCTCGCCGCTCTGGCTGATCGCGATCACCATCGTGTCGCGGTCGATGATGGGGTCGCGGTACCGGAACTCCGATGCCAGCTCGACCTCGCACGGGATGCGCGTCCAGTGCTCGATGGCGTACTTGGCGACCATGCCCGCATGCATCGCGGTTCCGCAGGCGATGATGATGATCTTGTCGACGGCGCGGAGCTCGTCGTCGCTGAGGCGCATCTCGTCGAGCTGCAGCCGTCCCGTCGCCGACATCCGGCCGAGCAGCGTGTCGGCGATCGCCCTGGGCTGCTCGGCGATCTCCTTGAGCATGAAGTAGTCGTAGCCCGACTTCTCCGCCGCCGCGATGTCCCAGTCGACGTGGAAGCGTCGCCCGGACGCGGGTGCGCCGTGGAAGTCGCTCACCTGCACCGAGTCGCGGGTGATGGTGACCACCTGGTCCTGGCCCAGCTCCAGCGCCTCCCGGGTGTGGGCCAAGAACGCGGCGACATCCGAGGCGAGGAAGTTCTCGCCGGCGCCCAGCCCGATCACGAGTGGGGAGTTCCGCCGGGCAGCGACCACGCGGTCCGGCTCGGCCGCCGCGACGGCCACCAGGGTGAAGGCTCCCTCGAGGCGGCGACAGACCCGCTGCATCGCCCCGGTGAGGTCACCGTCGTGGTCGACCTCGAGCTCGAGCAAGTGCGCCGCGACCTCGGTGTCCGTCTCGGACGTCAGCTCGTGGCCGAGTGCCTCCAGCCCAGCCCGGAGCTCCGCGAAGTTCTCGATGATCCCGTTGTGCACCACGGCCACGCGTCGCTGCAGGCCGAGGTGCGGATGGGCGTTGGCGTCGTTGGGAGCTCCGTGGGTGGCCCAGCGGGTGTGGCCGATGCCGACGGTCGACTCGGGCGGTACCTCGGTGGCGAGTGCGTCGTCGAGGCGGGCGAGCTTGCCTGCGCGCTTCTGGGTGTAGATCTGCCCGTCGCTCAGCATCGCGACCCCGGCGGAGTCGTAGCCGCGGTACTCGAGGTGACGCAGCCCCGCCATCACGACGGTGAGCGCGGGTTGCTGCCCGACGTAGCCCACGATCCCGCACATGGGCGTCAGCCTACCGAGCACCCGGCGCGGCGCTGGCACTGTGACAATGGCCCGATGGGCTCCGAGGACCAGTCGCCGTACGTGGAGCTGGATCGCGCCGCGTGGGCGGCGCTGGCGGACGCGATGCCGTTGCCGCTCTCGGCTGAGGAGGTCGAGCGGCTGCGCGGCCTCGGCGAGGAGCTGGACCTGCGCGAGGTGGCGGATGTCTACCTCCCGATCTCGCTGCTGCTCAGCCTCTACGTCCGACATGTCGGCGCTCTGCACCGGGCGACCTCGTCGTTCCTCGGCAGCTCACAACCGCAGCGGACGCCGTTCGTCGTGGGGATCGCCGGGTCGGTGGCCGTGGGCAAGTCGACCACCGCCCGACTGCTCCGCGAGCTGCTCGCCCACTGGCCGGAGCACCCCGACGTCGCGCTGGTGACGACCGACGGCTTCCTGTACTCGAACGCGGAACTGGAACGCCGAGGGCTGCTCGAGCGCAAGGGCTTCCCGGAGTCGTACGACCGCAAGGCACTGCTGAGGTTCGTCATCGACATCAAGTCCGGCAAGGACGAGGTGTCGGCACCGGTGTACTCGCATCTCAAGTACGACGTCGTCCCCGGTGGCCGCCAGGAGATGCAGCGACCCGACATCGTCCTCATCGAAGGCCTCAACGTGCTGCAGCCGGCTCGGGTGGCTGCCAACGGCCATGTCGGCGTCGCCGTCCGCGACTTCTTCGACTTCACCGTGTACGTCGATGCCGCCACGCCGGACATCCGGCGCTGGTACACGGAGCGGTTCCTCCGGCTCCGCGAAACCTCGTTCCGGGACCCGAACTCCTACTTCACCCGCTACGGCCACCTCAGCGAGGGTGAGGCCACTCGCGAGGCGCAGCGCATCTGGGACACCATCAACGGCCCCAACCTGATCCACAACATCGTGCCGACACGAAGCCGAGCCACCTTGGTACTTCGCAAGGACGGCGACCACTCGGTTCGCTACGTCCGCCTCCGCAAGCTCTGACCCGGTACGACGAGGCAGAGCGTGACGGGTAAACCTGTGGCCTCGCTCTTCACTGCATGTCAGCCTGGACCGATGGAGATACGCGAGATCGACGTGCACGACGACCGGGAGCTGGGGCCGTTCTACGAGGCCATGAGAGACGCCGAAGGCTACGAGCGTCCGGGTATGCCCACCTGGTCTCAACACGAGTGCGCTGTGATGTTCCGCCGGCCCGTGCCGTCGGAGTCACTCACCGCCTACTGCGCGCTCGAGTCCGGTGCCGTCGTCGGGGCGGGGTTCAAGCAGCTCCCCCTGCAGGACAACACCGACAAGGCGCACGTGCACGTCGCCGTGGCGCCCGTCAACCGCGGCCGCGGTATCGGTACGGCGCTGGCGCGGTTCCTGCGCGCGAGCGCCACCGAGGACGGCCGAACGACGTTGCTGGCGGAGGCGAACATCCCCTTCGAGCACCGGGAGGACCATCCCTACCGACGTTTCGCCGAGCGCCACGGGTTCTCACTCGCCAACGTCGAGGTGCAGCGGGTCCTGTCGATCCCGGTCGCCGAGGCCGACCTCGCCGGATGGGAGGCTCAGTCTGCGCCGCACCACACGGCGTACGAGCTCCAGTCGTTCGTCGGCGCCATGCCCGAGGAGCTTCTCGAGTCGTCGTGCGAGCTGCTCAACCAGCTCATCGTCGACGCGCCCACCGGTGACATGGACTTCGAGGCTGAGTCCCTGACCGCGCTGGAGATGCGGCTACGCGAGGAGAGGTTCCGGGAGCAAGGACGCATCACGCACACGACGGTCGCGCTCGACCGCACTGGACGCGTCGTCGCCCATACCCTTCTCGTGGTGCCGCCCGAGGACCCCGGCAACGTGTACCAGTTCGTGACGATGGTCGACCGCCGCCATCGCGGACATCGTCTCGGCCTCGCGGTCAAGGCGCGGAACCTGCGTGCCCTCCAGGCAGCGCACCCCGACCGCACCAGGGTCATCACGTCCAACGCCGAGACCAACGGCCCCATGGTCGACATCAACGAGCGGATGGGCTTTCGCCCCGTCGAGCTGCTCGCTGAGTTCCAGCTCCGCATCGAGGTGGGCTCCGACAGCGAAGGGGCGTCCTCGGACCGGGCCGCTACCGTGCCGGCATGACTGCCCCGACAGATCCAGACCAACGAGTCGAGCCGCCCTTCGTCGCTGACGAGCGCACCATGCTCGACGGCTGGCTCGACTACCACCGGGCAACCCTGTTCTGGAAGTGCGACGGGCTCAGCGACGCCCAGTTGAAGACGGCCTCGGTACCCCCGTCGACGATGACCCTGCTCGGGCTGGTACGGCACATGGCTGAAGTGGAGCGTTCCTGGTTTGCCCACTTCCTGGGCACCGACACCACCTCGCTGTTCTGCACCGAAGCCGACCCCGACGGCGAATGGGACAACGTCGCGACCGCCGACTCCGCCGCCGACTTCGAGACGCTCCGACGTGAGATCTCCACCTACCGCGAGCTGGTTGCAGCGTGTGCGCTCGACGACGTGCGCACGATGCGTGGTGACCGTCAGATCAGCTTGCGCTGGATCTATACGCACATGGTCGAGGAGTACGCCCGCCACAACGGCCACGCCGACCTGCTGCGTGAGTGCCTCGACGGCGCAGTGGGCGACTGACGGCCTCTCCCGCCGTGGGCAGCCGACCCGGCCGCAACGTCAGGGCGCGAGGTTGCGCTCGGCCCACAGGGCCGCCTGCGTACGGTCGCTGACGCCGATCCGCTGGAACGTCGAGGTGAGGTGAGCCTTGACCGTGCGCTCCGTGATGCCGAGCCGGCGGGCGATCTGCTTGTTCGCCAACCCCTGGCGCACAAGTCCCAGGACCTCCGCCTCCCGCGGGGTGAGGTCGACCACCACGCTGGGCGCCCGGGTCCGAGACGTGAGCAGCTGCCGAGCCGCCCGCGGATGCAACGGCGACTCGCCGCGTGCCGCCGCGCGTATCCCGTCGAGGAGGTCGTCGGGGTCGGTGTCCTTGAGCAGGTAGCCGATGGCGCCGGCGTCGAGGGCTGCGACGATCCGCTCGCTGTCGGAGAACGACGTCAGGATGACGACCTGCGAGCCGACGCCGGAGGCGACGATCTGACGCGTCGCCTCCACCCCGTCGACCCCCGGCATCTGCAGGTCCATCAGCACCACGTCGGGCCGCCGATCCAGTACCGTCGAGATCGCTGCAGCTCCGTCGGCCGCGGCTCCGACGACCTCGATCTCGTCAGCACCGTCGAGCAGCTGCTGGAGTCCCAGCCTGACCATGGCGTGGTCGTCGGCGAGTACCACCGTGATCATCGCGCTATCTCCAGTCTCACCGTCGTACCCGTCCCCGGAACCGAGTCGAGCACCAGCGTGCCGCCCGAGTCGACGACAAGATCGCGGAGCGATCGCAGCCCCAAGTGTCCCTCACGCGGCACTGTGGCAGGGTCGAAACCGACACCGTTGTCGGCCACCACGAGCTGGACCGCGTGGTCGGTCACCGTTACCCGGACGTGCAGCTCGGTTGGGTTCCCGTGCCGCACGGCGTTGCGCACCGCCTCCTGAGCCACCCTCCAGGTCAGCGCTATCGCCTCGTCGCGCACCCCCGCTGTGTCGGCAACCTGGAGGTCGACCGCGACGCCGGCGGCGGTCGCAGGAGCCACCAGGTCGTCGAGAGCCGCCGCGAGTCCCTCGGTCCGCAGGTCCGGCGGGTAGATCTCCACCAGGAGCGAGCGCAGTGCACGCAGGCTGTGCCGCACGCCCGTCCCCAAGGTTTCGATGCGTCGGGCCAGCTCCGGTGAGCCCTCCAGCTCGCGTGCCGTCGCGGATGCGCCGAACGAGATGCCGGCGAGGTGCTGGACGACCCCATCGTGCAGGTCGCGCGCGATTCGCCGCCGCTCTGCGTCGGAGGCTTCGACCGCCGCCACCAGCAGGCGCTCACGCTCGGCCGCCGCTTCGTCGAGCCGTCGCGCCAGGACCCAGACCAGCGGGATCGTCAACGCCATGAACACCAGCAGGCCGGCGATAGGAATGGGCCGGAACGCCTGCAGCACGTCGGCGCTGCGACCCGCCACGGTGTCGTAGGAGTAGTACGCCTCGAACAGCAGCGGCCGACCGTCGGGGAGGGTGACGCGAGCGTAGACCTCCAGCAGGCGACCGACGTCATTCTCGTAGTCGTTCTCCGGCTGGGACAGGTCCGAGACCTCTGCATCGGTGCTCCTCGTCTCGGCCAGCACGGCGAGCTCGTCGGCGCCGAGGTCGAACCGCTCGCCGATCAGCCGTGGTTCGTCGGAGTACACGATGGTGCCGTTCTCGTCCCACAGCTTGACCCGCAGCATGTCGCCGACCATGACCCGGTCCTGGACGAAATCGTCGAACCGTTCCAGCGCGGCAGGCTGCTGGCGGACGAGCTCGGGCGTCAACGCGGGTTCCACGATGGATGCCGCGATCAGCCACGTGGTCTCACGGGCATCGGCGATGGCCTCCTCCGTGGCCGCCCGCTTGCTGAGCCACCCCGATGCGACGATGAGGAGCACCAGCGCGACCAGTCCCGCCGCAACGAACTGCAGCACAGGGCGTGTCCAACGGGGACGTCGTAAGGCCGCCGCGGCCCCCGAGTGCCGTGGCGGCTTACGAAGCGTCGGTGTCCACCCCTGCATGGTCGAGCCAGTATGGCGGCTGTGGTGCCTCAGATCCGAAGCCAACCGCGGCAGTGCTCCCCCGTCGCCCTGTTGAAGGCGCGCCAGCCGATGACGTCAACGCCGCGCCTGTTGGCCACGCGCCTCTCGACGCTGAAGGAACCGCTCCGTGCCGTCGTACGGCGCAAGCCCGTGTGCGCCACCTCACCGTCGTGCAGGATCTTCCACCGCCACAGCCGCCCGACCCTCGGCGTGTCGACCTCGCCCTCCACCTGAAGCAGACCGTCGTCCGGCTTGGCTTTGAGCTTCCAGTCCGAACGGTTCGTGCATTGTCCGCTGCGCCGAATGTCGTCGTCCCCTCCACTGGCACCGGCGGGCGGGACCGCTCCGACCAGCAGGCCGAGGGTCAGCGCGGCTACCGCTGCGCGAGAGCGTGTCGTGATCATGCTTCCTCCGAATGACGGGCCACCCCGGCTGGGCGAGCTCTCGCTCAACTCTGGCCGAGAGGGAGGGCACGTCTCAATTGGCCGCTCGTCCTAGTACAAAAGGGGTGTCTGCGTCGATACACCCCGCCGAGCACCCAGCGCATCACCCCAGGCGTCGGCCGGACCGGGCGAGGGCGACTCAGAGGCTGCGCTGCATCTCGGCAACGTGCTCGACGGGGCGAAACCCCAGCGTGTCGTTGATGGCCACCATCGGGCCGTTCTCCTCGGCGTTCCACGAGTGCACTCGGCGCACGGCCGCAAAGCGCTCCTGGAAGCGCCGAAGGTTCGCCACCTTCAAAGCCATGCCGAGGCGGTGACCACGGTGCTTGCTCGACACAAGAGTGCCGCTCTGCATGCCGACTTCGGGGTCATCCTCGACCGCCATCAGCTCGCTCAGCCCGACGACGGAGCCGTCACGAGCGACGGCCAGAGCGCCGCATGTGCGCCTGCCCTGCAACCGGAACCTCGCCTCGGTCGATCGGACCCGCTCGGCGTCCCATACCTCGGCCTCGAGGACGAGGTCACCCTTGGGCGCCTCGGCGTTGAACACCGAGTTGAGCTCGCAGTAGCCCGCGAGGTGGTCCTCGGGCACCGCGTCGTCGAAGAGGACGATGTCGTAGGCGTGGCAGTGGCGTGCGGCTGACTCCGCGAGGGCGTCCAGGCGATGGGCGTCGACCGGCAGGTCCAATACCCGGTGGATGTCGAGGATCCCTGTGCTGAACCCGTGCTTGGCAGCGAAGGCTTGCCCGGCGGAGCGTTCGTCGATGGCCATGGGCACCTCGGCCATGACCGTTGTGCGGTCCTGGCGCCGAGCCAGCTCGAACGAAGCCTCCAGCAGGGCAGAACCGATGCCTCGGCCACGCCACGCGGGGCGCACCAGTGGTTCGACGTACGCGAGGTGCCGGTTGTCGAGCACGGGGAGCACGACCTGGTTCGTCCCGACGATCTCGTCACCGACGAAGGCAGCGATCGGGTGCTGCTCGACCGAGTTCGACGACGCCTGGAACGCGACCATGGCCGACTGCAGGGTCCAGTAGACCGCGAACGGCCTGCCGAACATCTCGGCCTCACGACCCGCCTCCCAGTAACGGCGCACGAGGTCGTCGTCCGACACATCAATCTCACCGACCCACATAACGACAGGGTAGGAACATCCGACCCTGCCGCCTAAGGGTTTTCCGGCGTCAGACGGCGAGGGAGACTTTCACCACGTCGGCGAGTCGTTCAGCCAGTGACTGCGCGTCGGCCTCCGACTCGGCCTCGACCATCACGCGCACGAGCTGCTCGGTGCCCGAAGGGCGAAGCAGGATCCTGCCCCGCTCTCCGAGCTCCGCCTCGGCCTCACGCACGGCAGCCACGACTGCGGCGTCGGTGTCGGCGCGGGCCTTGTCCACGTCGGGAACGTTGATCAGGACTTGCGGCAGGCGGGTCATCACCGACGCGAGGTCCGCGAGGGTCCGGCGCGTGTCGGCCATCCGGGCCACGACGTGCAGGGCGGTCAAGACGCCGTCGCCGGTCGTGGCGTGGTCGCTCATGATGATGTGGCCCGACTGCTCGCCCCCGAGGGAGTACCCGCCTGCGCGCATCTCCTCCAGGACGTAGCGGTCGCCGACCTTGGCCTGCACGACCGAAATTCCTTCCGCCCGCATGGCCAGCAGGAAACCCAGGTTGCTCATCACCGTCGCAACCACGGTGCTGTCGATGAGGGTCGCCGAGTCCCGGCGCGACAGGGCGAGAATGGCCAGGATCTGGTCGCCGTCGACGATGCGCCCCTCCGCATCGACGGCCAGGCATCGATCGGCGTCGCCGTCGAAGGCGAACCCCGCGTCTGCGCTGGACGCGACGACGGCCGACTGCAGAGCGCCCAGATATGTGGACCCACAGGCGTCGTTGATGTTCAGACCGTTCGGCCGGTCATGGATCGCGATGACGTCGGCCCCGGCACTGCGGAGCGCTTGGGGCGCTGCCTGCCACGCGGCGCCCTCCGCACAGTCGAGCACGACGCGCAGCCCGGAGAGCGGTCTGTCGATCGTGGCCGTCAGGTGCTCCACATAGCGCCGTACGGCGTCGGGGACGTCGACGACGCGGCCGACATCGGCGCCGACCGGACGAGGGCGTCGCTCGTCGACCGCCGCCTCGATGGCATCCTCCGCCGAGTCGTCGAGCTTCAGTCCCCCCGACGCGAAGAACTTGATCCCGTTGTCGGGCATCGGGTTGTGCGACGCGGAGATCATCACACCGAACGAAGCGTTCTCGTCGGCGGTGAGGAAGGCGACTCCGGGCGTAGGGAGCACTCCGACGCGCTTGACGTCGACACCGGAGGATGCCAGCCCAGCGACCACCGCAGCCTCGAGGAACTCGCCGGAGGCGCGAGGGTCCCTGCCGACCACTGCCGTCGGTCGGGTCGCCGACGACGAGCTGGATCCGAGCACGTGCGCCGCGGCCGCCGATAGCCGCAACGCCAGCTCGGCGGTCAGCTCACCGTTGGCAACTCCGCGGACGCCGTCGGTACCGAAGAGCCGGGCCACCTCTGTGGCGGTCTCAGCGCTTGCTGTACTGCGGAGCCTTGCGGGCCTTCTTGAGGCCGGCCTTCTTTCGCTCCTTGATCCGCGCGTCCCGGCTCAGCATGCCGGCCTTCTTCAGCGAGGGACGGTTGGCCTCGACGTCAGTCTCGTTGAGCGCCCGGGAGACCCCGAGGCGCAGCGCCCCCGCTTGACCGGTCAGACCGCCACCGTGGATACGCGCGATCACGTCGTACTGCCCGGTGAGCTGGGTGAGGACGAACGGCTCGTTGACGAGCTGCTGGTGCAGCTTGTTCGGGAAGTACTCCTCGAGCGAACGGCCGTTGATCGTCCACGTGCCGCTTCCCGGGGTGATGCGAACGCGAGCCACCGCCTCCTTGCGACGGCCAGTGGCGCCGGCGGCGGCGATGTTGACCGCACGCGGCGGAGCGTCGGCCGATGGGGCGCTCTCGCTGGTGTACTCGCTCGGGATCTCGAGGTCGGTGTCAGCGGTGATGTCAGGCGTCTCAGCCACGGCGGTTCCTCACTTCGTACTGCGGATGGTGGAGCGCCGGCTTCGGCGCGGGCACCGCTTGGGGTCTATTGGGCGATCTGGACAATGTCGAACGGCTTCGGCTGCTGCGCGGTGTGGGGGTGGTGAGGGCCGGCGTACACCTTGAGCTTCTTGAGCAGCTGGCGGCTCAGCCGGTTCTTGGGGAGCATTCCCCAGACGGCCTTCTCGACAGCGCGGCGTGGGTCCTTGTTGAGCAGGTCACCGAAGGTGATCGTGGACAGGCCACCCGGGTAGCCGGAGTGCCGGTAGGCCGGTTTCGTCTCTCGCTTGTTGCCCGACAGGGAGACCTTCTCGGCGTTGATGATGATGACGAAGTCACCGGTGTCCATGTGCGGGGCGAACGTGGCCTTGTGCTTGCCGCGCAGCAACGTCGCTGCCTGCACGGCGAGGCGCCCGAGGACGATGTCGGTGGCGTCGATGACATACCACTCACGCGTGATGTCGCCTGGCTTGGGGCTGTACGTGCGCACGGTCGTTGCCTTCGTTCGTTCGGGGCGTTCAAGCGTCTGCTGTCACCGGGGGAGCATCCCTGGTGTGCCATGAGCAGATCATGAAGAGCCATTCCTGGCGGATCGTCGGCGTACCAGCACGACGACCGCCCAGAATACCGGGCGGTACGGGCCAGGGTCAAAACGGTGCGTGGCCGGGGCAAGTGTGCGAATCCACGCGCAGGGCTTAGGTTGTACCCCGAGAACATCACCCGAACACGACGCTTGCCCAGATGCCGCCCGCCTCGGGCGCCTGGCGGCGTTCGGCCCGGCCACCCGGGCCCGACACCCCTAGGAGAGCCGACGTGTCCGAAGACAGCGCCTCCGCTGGCAGCCCCGCCGGCTCCTCGCTGACCATCCGCGACAACCGCACCGGCAAGGAGTACGAGGTGCCGATCGTCGACGGCACCGTCCACGGCTCGGACCTGGCGAAGATCAAGGAGAGCGACGACGATCCGGCGCTGGCTGTCTACGACCCCGGCTTCGTCAACACCGCGTCCTGCCGCTCGGCCATCACGTTCATCGACGGCGACAAGGGAATCCTCGAGTACCGCGGCTATCCCATCGAGCAGCTCGCGGAGAAGTCCAGCTACCTCGAGGTGGCGTACCTGCTGATGCACGGCGAGCTGCCGACCAAGGAGCAGTTCGCGGCGTGGGAGCACCAGATCACCTTCCATACCTTCGTCCACGAGAACGTCAAGAGCTTCATGGAGGGGTTCCGGTACGACGCCCACCCGATGGGGATGCTCCAGGCGTCAGTAGGCGCCCTGTCCACGTTCTATCCGGAGTCACGCAACATCACCGACGAGAACATCCGTCAGATGCAGATCGTGCGGCTGATCGCGAAGATGCCGACCCTGGGCGCGTGGGCCTTCCGCCACGCCCAAGGCAAGCCCTACGTCTACCCGGACAACGACCTCGGCTACGCCGCCAACTTCTTGTCGATGCTGTTCAAGATGAGCGAGCAGAAGTTCGAGGCCGACGAGCGGCTGGTCAAGGCGCTCGAGGTGCTGTTCATCCTGCATGCCGACCACGAGCAGAACTGCTCGACCAATGCCGTGCGCTCGGTCGGGTCCTCACAGGTCGACCCCTACTCCGCGGTCGCGGCCGGCATCGGGGCGCTCTTCGGGCCGCTGCACGGCGGCGCCAACGAAGCGGTCCTCAAGATGCTGCGTCGCGTCGGGTCGCTCGACAACGTCCCCAGCTTCATCGAGGGCGTCAAGGACGGCAACGAGCGGCTGATGGGCTTCGGTCACCGCGTCTACAAGAACTACGACCCGCGCGCCACGATCATCAAGCAGGCGTGCGACGACGTCTTCGAGGTCGTTGGCGTCAACCCGCTCCTCAAGATCGCGGTCGAGCTGGAGAAGATCGCTCTCGAGGACGAGTACTTCGTCAAGCGCAAGCTGTACCCCAACGTGGACTTCTACAGCGGCCTCATCTACGAGGCGCTGAGCTTCCCGCCCGAGATGTTCACCGTGCTGTTCGCGATACCCCGCACGTCAGGGTGGCTGTCACAGTGGCTCGAGCTGGTCCAGGACCCGGAGCAGAAGATCGCCCGACCGAAGCAGATCTACACCGGCCCGCGCACGCTTGACTTCGTCGCAGCCGACGAACGCTGGGCCTGAGAGCCTGGCCGACCACGTGCCCGGCGCGGCCACGCCCGAGCCGATCAGCCCGGTCCCCCCGGGCCTGTCCGGCCGACCGATCATGCATCAGCGCTGGGTCGATGTCGCGTTCCTCCACTGGCGCATCGACCCGGCACGGGTGGCACCGCTGCTGCCACCAGGAACCACGCCAGACGTCTACGACGGCGACTCCTGGGTCGGACTCATCCCCTTTCGGATGGTCGGCGCAGGCATCGCCAGCGGGCCCGCCGTGCCGTGGCTCGGGACGTTCGCGGAGACCAACGTGCGGCTGTACTCGGTCGACCGCGGCGGCCGTCGTGGGGTGGTCTTCCGTTCCCTGGACGCCTCCCGACTCGGAGTGGTCATCGGGGCACGGGTCACCTTCGGCCTGCGGTACTGCTGGGCGAAGATGCGGGTCCGTGCCACCGGTGCTGACCTCGAGTACACGACCGTGCGCCGCCGGTGGCCGGGAGGGCGAGGAGTCAGTTCGCGGGCCGTCGTCCGCCCCGGTGCTGCTCTCAGCACCAGCGACCCGTTGGCCGACTTCTTGACGGCCCGCTGGGGACTCCACACTCGCTGGGCCGGCCGGTCCGTGTTCGTGCCCAACGAGCACGAGCGGTGGCCACTGCACAGCGCCACCCTGCAGCACCTCGAGGAGGACCAGGTTGCTGCCGCCGGGCTCCCGGGGGTCACCACCCGTCCACCGGACTCCGTGCTCTGGTCACCGGGGGTCACCGCGCGTTTCGGCATGCCACTTCTCGACCGACGCTGAGCGACTCGACCCGCCTCGCAGCGGGCGTGCCGAGGTCACCGGACCCGCTGGACGCGCCCTTCGTCCCACACCGGGCCGTCGGCCTCGTAGACCGAGCCGTCTGCGCCGTAGACCAGGAACCTGTCGAACCCACGGGCGAACCAACGGTCATGGGTGACGGCGATGACCGTCCCGTCGAAGCTCTCCAGTCCCTCCTCCAGCGCCTCTGCGGACTCCACGTCGAGGTTGTCGGTCGGCTCGTCGAGCAGCAACAAGGTGGCCCCGGACAGCTCGAGCAGCAGGATCTGCAGCCGGGCTTGCTGACCTCCCGACAGCGACTCGAACTTCTGCTCCGAGGCATGCGCCAGCTCGTAGCGGTCGAGCGCACGAGCCGCCGGCTCGCGGGGCATGCCGTCGCGGTGCTCGTCGCCGCGGTGGAGGATCTCCAGCAAGGTCCTACCGACCAGCTCGGGATGCTCGTGCACCTGAACGAACCAGCCGGGACGCACCCGAGCGCCCAGCTTCGCCCGGCCGGTGTGGTCGACCGGCGCGATGGGCAGGCCACTGACCGGCCGGTGTTCCACATCGGGGTCGGAGCCGCCGGCCGCGAGCAGCCGGAGGAAGTGTGACTTGCCGGACCCGTTCGACCCGAGTACCGCCACCCGCTCGCCGTACCAGACCTCGAGGTCGAACGGCTTCATCAAGCCCGTCAGCTCCAGGTCCTCGCACACCACAGCCCGCTTGCCGGTGCGTCCGCCCCTGAGCCGCATCTTGACGTTCTGCTCGCGCGGCTGGTCCTCGGGCGGTCCGGCGTCCTCAAAGCGACGAAGCCGTGTCACGGCTGCCTGGTAGCGCGAAGCCATCCCGTCGTTGTAGGCCGCCTTCTGCTTGTACATCAGCATCAGGGCCCGCAGCTTCGCGTGCTCCTCGTCCCAGCGTCGCCGCAGCTCCTCCAACCGGGCGAAGCGGTCACGGCGGGCCTGGTGGTACGTCGCGAAGCTCCCCGGATGCACCCACGCCGTGTTCCCGGCCGCACCCAGCTCGATCGTCACGACCCGGGTGGCCGTGTTGTTCATCAGCTCGCGGTCGTGACTCACGAAGAGCACGGTCTTGGCAGACTCGCGGATTCGGTCCTCGAGCCACAGCTTCCCCGGGACGTCGAGGAAGTTGTCCGGCTCGTCCAGCAGGAGCACCTCGTCCGGCCCGCGGAGCAGCGCCTCGAGAACCAGACGCTTCTGCTCGCCACCGCTGAGGGTCGAGACAGCCCGGTACTTGACCTTGTCGTAGTCGACGCCCAGGGCCGCGATCGTACAGACGTCCCACAGCACCTCGAGGTCGTACCCACCGGCGTCCGACCATTCCGTGAGCGCCTCGGCGTACTTCATCTGGGTCTTCTCGTCGTCGGCTTCCATCATCGCCAGCTCGGCTCCGTCGACGAGGTCAGCGGCGTCGCGGGCACGAGGCGGCGCCACCGACAGCAGCAGGTCGTGCACTGTCATGCCCTCGGCGCCGGAGGCCACCATCTGGCGCATCACGCCCAACCCACCCGAACGCGTCACCACCCCGGCATGCGGCTGGAGCTCGCCTCTGATGATGCGCAGCAGCGTGGTCTTTCCGGCACCGTTGGCGCCGACGAGTGCGACCTTGGCGCCCTCGCCGACGCGGAACGAGACGTCGTCGAGCAGGATGCGTCCGTCGGGCAGCTCGAATCTCACCCCGGAAACGTCGACGTGCCCCACGGCTGCCTCATCCTCCGCATCGCATCCCGTCGCGACGGCTCGCGATCGCTCCTATGATCGCGCACACCGCAACCTGTCTGCACCCGGTTTTCACGCCTAGCGCTACGCCGGCGACGGCCGCGGGTCCGCTATCGGTCAGCGAGGCTCTTGAGAGCCTCGTCAACCGTCTCGGAGAACGTGGGAAAGGCGTAGATCATCGACGCCAACGACGCGACCGGGATGCGGGCATGCACCGCCAGGGTCAAGTGCGCGAGCAGCTCACCCGCCATCGGGCCGGCGACGGTGGCACCGAGGAGCACCTGAGCGTCGGCGTCCTCCACCACCTTCACGAAGCCACGGTTGCCGGTCTTGTGGATCCAGCCGCGCGGCGAGCTCGCCATGTCGGCGAAGCCGACCTGGACCCGGACCCCGGTGGCGCGAGCCGCGTCCTCCGTCAACCCCACTGCGCCGATCTCGGGATCGGTGAACGTGACATGCGGAACTGCACGGTAGTCGGCGACCGGTCCGTCCTCGCGACCCAGGATCGCCGCCGCGGCGATGTGGGACTGGTAGTGGGCCACCGATGTGTAGGCGCCTTTCCCGGTGATGTCCCCCAGCGCCCACAGACCGTCCGCCACGCGCATCCGGTCGTCGGTCTCGAGCACGCTGAGGTCGTCGTCGAGGCCGACGCTGGGCAGGCCGATGTCACTCAGGTTGCTGTCCCTGCCGGCGGCGACCAGGAGTCTGTCGCTCGTGATCGTCCGGTCCCCTACGGCGAGAACGAACGCCTTGCCATCATGGTCGACCCGATCGATCGCAGCGCCGGTGATGACCTCGACGCCCTCCTCGGCGATCGTCTCGGCGACGAGCCCGCTCGCCTCGGGCTCGGCCTCGGACAGGATCCGCGGCTCCGCCTCGAGCAAGGTGACGCTGACGCCGAACCGCCCGAACACCTGGCACAGCTCCGCGCCGATGGCGCCACCACCGATGACCGCCAAGGAGGAGGGCAGCTCCGTCACCTTCACCACGTCGCGGTTCGTCCAGTACGGCGTCTTCGCCAACCCGTCGATGGGCGGCGCTCCCGGGGCGGTGCCCGTGGCGAGGACCACCCCGCGTCTGGCAACGTAGGTGGATCCGTCGACAGCCACCGTCCGTGGCCCCGCGAGGCGGCCGTGCCCCCGCACGAATGTCACCCCGGCGGCCTTGAGGGCGCTGACCTCGTCGTCGTCATTCCAGCCGGAGGTCGCTTCGGACGAGATACGCTCGGCGACCTGGGCCCAGCGAGGGACGACCGTGGCAGTACCCGCCAGCTCCGTCACGCGCCGGGCTTCGGCCAGCGCCTCGGCGGCGCGCACCATCATCTTGCTCGGCGTGCAGCCATAGAACGGACACTCACCGCCGACCAGGTGCTCCTCGACCCCGACGACGTCGAGGCCCTCCGACGCGAGCGCGCTCGCCAGCGAGCGTCCTCCCGGCCCCAGCCCCAGCACGACCACGTCGACCTCCGTGGCGGCTCGTCCGCCCGTGGAGGCGAGATGCTCGGCCGCAGTCACGTGGCGAGGTCCTTCACCGCAGCCTCAATCGCACGGTGGAAGGTGGGATACGCGTAGATCATGGAGGCCAGCCGAGCCGTCGGCACTTCGCCGTGCACGGCGACGGTGAGGGCCGACAGCACCTCTCCGCCGTAGGGTCCGACTGCGGTGGCGCCCACCAGCACGCCTCGGTCGGCATCTTCCACGAGCTTGACCAGCTCGGCGCCACCTGCTCCGTGGATCCAGGCGCGCGTACTGGGGCCAGCGCCGGTGCTGCCGACCCGTACCGAGATTCCCCGCTCGCGAGCCTGTGCCTCGGTGATGCCGACCGAGCCGACCTCGGGGTCGGTGAAGGTGACCCGGGGAACGGCGCGGTAGTCGGCCGCCGCGACGGCATTGTCACCGAGAATCGACGACACCACGATCGCCGCCTGGTACATCGAGACGTGCGTGAACCCGCCCTTGCCGGTGATGTCGCCGAGAGCCCACAGTCCCGGGCCGGCAGCCAGACGGTCGTCAACGTCCAGCGCCTTGGCCTCCGGATCGAGGCCGACGGTGTCGAGCCCGATGTCTGCGAGGTTCGGCCGGCGGCCTGTCGCGACCAGCAGCCGCTCCGCGGAGAGGGACTGGCCGTCGAGGGTGACCGTGAACTGCTCGTCCGCGTACCGGACGTGGGTCGCGTTCGCCTTCGTGACCACCTTGATGCCCGCGCCGTCGAACGTCTCGGCGACGATGGCGCTGGCTTCCGGTTCTTCGAGAGCAAGGATCCGCTCGCCGCCTTCGAGGACGGTCACGGAGACGCCGAACCGACGAAACGCCTGGGCCAGCTCGGCCCCGATGGCGCCTCCCCCGATCACGATGAGCGAAGCTGGTAGCTCCTTGAGCTGAACGGCATCGCGGTTTGTCCAGTACGGGGTCTCGTGCAGGCCGGGGATGGAGGGCTCGACAGGTTCCGTCCCGGTGTTGAGTACCACTGCCCGGCTGGCCTGGAAGGTCTCGCCGGCGACCTCGACGGCCCCCGGTCCCGCCAAGCGGCCATGGCCTCGGACGAATGTCACGCCGCTGTCGACGAGGCGGTCTACCGCCGCCTCGTCGTTCCAGTCGGTAGTGGCCTCGTCCGAGATGCGGCGGGCAACCGGTGCCCAGTCCGCCGCGATGGTGCTCGTGCCGGCCAGGTCCGGGATCCGGTGCCCCTCGGCGAGCACGGCTGCCGCCCGCACCATCATCTTGGTGGGTATGCAGCCGTAGTACGGACATTCACCACCGGCGAGATGCTTATCGATGGCCGCCACCACCAGGCCGGCCTTCGCCAGCTCGGTAGCGACGTACTCGCCGCCCGGCCCGAGCCCCAGAACCACCACGTCTACCTGTGTACTCATCGACGTACCTCCCGCACCGACTCGCCCGCCCGTGCCGGCGGGATCGGCGGAACGCCGCCAGGGCCATGCACATCGCTGCTCATGATCCAAGCATGCCGTGAGACCAAAACCCGTCCAACGGTCAAGCCCGCCCTCTGGCAAACGGTACTCGCTCGCCACCGGCAGGCGCCTGCGAACCGCGTGCCGTGCCACGGCACACCAGGGGCGACCCCGGCCGCCTTCGACAATGCTTCGTGCGGCCGGGACAGCGGCGAGCGTGGCAGCATGACGGCATGAGCCGGGGACTTCGGGCAGTCACCGGGCTTGCCGCGTCGTGTCATCCGGTACCGACGATCGCAGTGACCGTGCTGAGCACCGTCCTCGTTGTCGCCGCAGGCAACGGGTTCTCGACATGCGTGCTGGCCGCCGCCGCGGTACTGACCGGACAGCTCGTCATCGGGTGGTCCAACGACGCCATCGACGCCCGGCGTGACCGGGAGGTCGGCCGGCGTGACAAGCCAGTGGCGCTGGGGCTCGTCGCCTCACGGACGATCTGGGTGGCGACGGCGGTGGCGACCGCCGCGACCGTACCGCTGTCCCTGGCTCTGGGTTGGCGTGCGGGCACCCTCGCGCTGTCGGTGGTCGGCTGGGGGCTGCTGTACAACGGGTGGCTGAAGTCGACCCTGTTGTCGCCGCTGCCATTCCTGCTGGCCTTCGGCGCACTGCCCGCGGTGGCGACGACGGCGTTGCCCGACCATGCGTGGCCCCCGGCGTGGACGATGGTCGCCGCCGGGCTCATCGGAGTAGCGGCCCACTTCGGTAACGTCGTGCCCGACCTGGACGACGACCGGATCACCGGGGTCAGGGGCCTCCCGCACGTAGTGGGGCGATACGGGTCTTCGGTGCTCGCCGTGGGTTCGGCGTTCGCCGCAACCGTGGTCGCAGTCGCGCTCGCGGCCGGCGGCCCCGGTTGGCTGTGGGTCCTCGCCGTGGCAGCCGGCGCCGTCGCAGGTGGGGCGCTCGTCATCGGTCGGCGCGACTCGCACTCCGACGTGGTCTTCCACGCCACCATGGTCATCGCTGCGATCGACGTAGCACTCATCGTCGTGACCGATGCCTTGCGCTGACCATCCCGGTCAACCGATTCCTCAAGTGCGTCAGCTCGGTCGACGTGCGTCCTGAGCGAGCCGTCCCTACGGGAGGGTGTCCGGCGCGTCGACAGGCTCAGGGGCAGGGCTCCACGGCCTGCGATTCGCTCCCGGCGGCACTCTCGCTCGGCCCGGCGGCACCCTCGCTCGGCCCGGTGGCATCCAGGGTCGCCTCTGGAGGAGTCCTCACACCGGCGGACGCAGCGGCTGCCGAGGTGTTCGGGCCGGCTGGTCCGGTGGCTGTCTGGTTCGTCAGCCGACCCGTGACACCACAGTCGGGCTGCCGCTCGCTGCGCTGGGCCACCACGAACGCCAGCAGGACCAGCAGAGCCAGGACCGTCATGCTCGCCACGAAGTCCCGAAGCTCGCGGCGGCGGTCCGGCCATCTGGGGTCACGCGCGTCGGTTCTCCGGCTATCCATCGTCTGCACCCTCCGGTGTCCGGTGAGGAACTTGCGTCACCTCGAGGACACGGAACCCCTTGGCGGAGGCGAGCCGCGCGCACCTCCAACCCTGGTCCTCGATCCAACGCTGCAGCGAGTCGGCGCCGAGGTTCTTGCCCACCACCAGCACCGCTCGCCCGTCGGGCGTGAGGCGGCGTATCCAGGTGAGCAGCAGCTCGTGGAGTGCCGGCTTGCCGATCCGGATGGGCGGGTTGGACCAGATCTCGTGGAACGTGACTGATGGGTCGACCTCATGGGGCAGGCTCGCCCGCACCCGCTCGGACAGCCCGCAGGCTTGCGCGTTGTCGCGAACGAGCTGGAGGGCGCGTTCGTTGACATCGACGGCCCACACCTGCCCACGTGGTACGGCTGTCGCCAGCGCGCAGGCGATCACTCCGTAGCCGCAGCCGAGGTCCAGGTAGCGCCCGGCCCTGGTGGGCGGCGCCGTCTCGCGGAAGAGCACCGAGGTGCCGAGGTCCAGCCGCCCGGCAGCAAAGACGCCGGTAGCCGACTGCAGGGTGAGCGAATGACCCCAGGGCGAGACCGTCACCGGCTTGCGTGACTCGGCCGAGCCAGGCCGGCTGGAGAAGTAGTGGTCAGCCATCACGTGGCTACCGGCCGCCGGGAGGAGCCAGCTCGCGCACCCGCCGTGTCTGCGACGCACGCCGAGCAAGCTCGCGATCAGGCGGATATCCGACCTCTTCGAGGGTCAGTCCGAGGGCCGGGATGACTTTGACCCGGGAGTCGCGGCACCCGGCGCGCAGCACCGACGCGGGCCACTCGACCGGGTGCCGACCCTCACCGACGCCCACCAGGCACCCCACCAGGGAGCGCACCATCGAGTGGCAGAAGGCATCGGCCACCACACTCGCCGTCACGAGGTCGTCGAGGCGCTGGAACTCCAGCCGCCGCAGGGCCCGCACGGTCGTCGCCCCGGCGCGACGCCGGCAGAAGGCGGCGAAGTCGTGCTCGCCCAGCAGCCTGGCGGCCGCAGCGTTCATGGCAGCTTCGTCGAGGCGACGTGGCCAGGGCAGCGTGTGGCGCCGGGTGAGGGGGTCGGCTGCACGCGGACTGTCACACATGCGGTAGGTGTACCGGCGCCAGGACGCGGAGAAGCGGGCGTCGAAGCCGGCAGGTGCTCCCTCGATCCGGCGCACCCGGACGTCGTCGGCGAGCAGCCGAGTCAGCCGCGAGGTCAGCCGGGGAAGGTCGCTCCGGTCGACGGCGGCGGGCGGCAGGTCGACATGGCAGACCTGACCGCGAGCGTGCACACCCGCATCCGTGCGCCCCGCCACGGTCAGGGAGACCGTCGGCAACCGCAGGATCGTCGCCAGCGCGTCCTCGATGACCCCTTGCACCGTGCGCAGTCCGGGCTGCGACGCCCACCCGGAGAAGTCCGTTCCGTCGTATGCCACGTCCAGCCGTAGCCGGACAACGCCTTCGTCACGCTCTGCAGGCGTCATGAGTCGATCGACTCCAGGAGCTACCTGGACTCGTCGCCTGAGGCTTCCGTCGGGGTGGCGCCTGCGTCCGTGGCGTCCGACGGCGTTGCGTCGCCGGCGTCCTGCTCGCTTGCCGTCGCCTGTTCCGGAGCCGGCGCTGCCTCAGTCGACTCGTCCGCAAGGGGAGCGCTCTCGAGGTCCTGCTCCTCCCCCGGAGCCTGGTCGGCGGGACCGTCGGTCGCGTCGTCGGGCTGGTCCGCCGGGGGAGCCTGGTCGACGGGACCGTCAGTCGCGTCGTCGGGCTGGTCCGCCGGGGGAGCCTGGTCGAGTGGAGCGTCTGCCGCGTCGTCCTGCTGGTCGGCCGGGGCAGCGGGTGACGCTTGCTGCTCGGCCGTGTCGGAGTCGCCGGACGCCGCAGCGGTCGCCGGCGAAGCGGACGCGGCGGCACCCGTGCCCGGCCCTGCGGTCGCGGGGCTACTGGTACCCGACGTCGACCGCACGCGCGGGGTGAAATCGGCCTCGACAAGCGAGATCACGGCCATCGGAGCGTTGTCGCCCTTGCGGGGACCGATCTTGGTGATCCGCGTGTACCCCCCGGGGCGGTCGGCGAACCGGGGACCGATCTCGGTGAACAGCATGTGGACGACCGTCTTGTCGCGGATCACCGACATCACCTGGCGCCGGTTGTGGAGGTCGCCACGCTTGGCCTTCGTGATCAACCGCTCGGCGTACGGACGCAACAGCCGAGCCTTCGCCTCAGTCGTGGTGATCGACCCGTGGTCGAACAAGCTCGTCGCGAGGTTCGCGAGGATGGCCTTCTGGTGCGCCGGGCTGCCGCCGAAGCGTGGGCCCTTCTTGGGGGTAGGCATGTCACTCTCACTCTCCCGGGCCGTTCCAGGTACCCGGATAGATGCTTAGCCGAGGTGGGACCTCACCGCAGCAAGGTCCCGCCTCCGCACAGAAACCGTGGGATCGAGTCCCAAGGCGAATCAGTACTGCTCGTCCTCGGCGAAGCTGACGTCGTCGTCCTCGTCGTAGGTGTCGATGACGAGGCTGGGGTCGAAGCCCGGTGCGCTGTCCTTGAGCCCAAGGCCCATCTCGGCCAGCTTGGCTTTGACCTCGTCGATCGACTTGGAGCCGAAGTTGCGGATGTCGAGCAGATCCTGCTCACTGCGCGACAACAGCTCCCCGACGGTGTGGATGCCCTCCCGCTTGAGGCAGTTGTAGGAGCGCACCGTCAGCGACAGATCCTCGACGGGCAGTGCCAGGTCGGCAGCGAGCTGCTCGTCGACCGGCGACGGGCCGATGTCGATACCTTCCGCCTCGATGTTGAGCTCACGTGCCAGGCCGAACAGCTCGACGAGCGTCTTGCCGGCCGACGCGAGGGCGTCGCGTGGCTTCGTGGACGGCTTGGTCTCGACGTCGATGATGAGCCGATCGAAGTCGGTACGCTGCTCCACCCGGGCGGCTTCGACCTTGTAGGTGACCTTGAGGACCGGCGAGTAGATCGAGTCCACCGGCATGCGGCCGATCTCGGTGTCCCCGGCCTTGTTCTGCACGGCGGAGACGTAGCCGCGACCGCGCTCGACGACCAGCTCCATGTCGAGCTTGCCCTTGTCGTTGAGCGTTGCCAGCACCAAGTCGGTGTTGTAGACCTCGACGCCGGCCGGGGGTGCGATGTCGGCCGCGGTGACCTGGCCCGGTCCCTGCTTGCGCAGGTACATGGTGACCGGCTCGTCATGCTCGGAGGAGACGACGATCTGCTTGAGGTTCAAGATGATCTCGGTGACGTCCTCACGGACGCCCGGAATCGTCGAGAACTCGTGCAGCACCCCGTCGACCCGGATGGACGTGACGGCTGCGCCCGGGATCGAGGAGAGCAGGGTACGGCGCATGGAGTTGCCGAGGGTGTAGCCGAAGCCGGGTTCCAACGGCTCGATGGAGAACCGGGCACGGTGGTCGCTGACGACTTCTTCGGACAGGGTTGGACGCTGGGCGATGAGCACAGTAGTTGTTCCTTCCTACGCCGACCTCTATATGACGGCGCAGATGGTACGGATGCTGCCCGCGGAGGCGGCGCCTCCGCGGCGGATCACTTCTTGGAGTAGTACTCCACGATGAGCTGCTCCTGCACTGGCACGTCGATCTGCTGACGCACCGGAAGCGAGTGCACGAGCACGCGCATCTTGGTGGGGATGACCTCCAGCCACGCCGGGACCACGCGCTCGCCGTGGGTCTCCCGCGCGATGATGAACGGCGTCATCTCGTGCGACTTGGTGCGCACGTCGATGACGTCGTGGGCGGCCACCTGGTAGGAGGGGATGTCGACCTTGCGGCCGTTGACCTGGAAGTGGCCGTGCACGACCAGCTGACGAGCATGGCGACGCGTGCGTGCGAAGCCCGCGCGATAGACCACGTTGTCGAGACGGCCTTCGAGCAGGGTCAGCAGGTTGTCACCGGTCTTGCCCTTGCGGCGGCTGGCTTCCTTGTAGTAGTTGCTGAACTGCTTCTCGAGAACGCCGTAGGTGTAGCGGGCCTTCTGCTTCTCGAGCAGCTGGTTGCGGTACTCCGACTCCTTGATCCTGCCGCGACCGTGCATGCCGGGCGGGTAGGGACGGCGCTCGTATGCCGCGTCGCCACCGATGAGGTCTACCCCCAGGCGACGCGACTTCTTCGTCATTGGTCCGGTGTAACGGGCCATCGTGAATTCGTCTCCTTCTCGTGCTCGGGGCTCAGACGCGAGGCCGCTTGGGAGGGCGGCATCCGTTGTGCGGGCTCGGTGTGACGTCCTGGATCGTGCCGACCTCGAGGCCGACGGCGCCGAGCGAGCGGATCGCCGTCTCGCGACCGGACCCCGGACCCTTCACGAAGACATCGATCTTCTTCATGCCGTGCTCCATGGCGCGACGGCCAGCAGCCTCGGCTGCCATCTGCGCCGCGTACGGGGTCGACTTGCGCGAGCCCTTGAAGCCGACGGTGCCGGCGCTGGCCCAGGCGATCACTGCGCCGATGGGGTCGGTGATCGTGACGATCGTGTTGTTGAACGTGCTCTTGATGTGGGCGTGGCCCGCGGCGACGTTCTTCTTCTCCTTGCGGCGCACCTTCTTGGCACCGGCGGCCTGACGGCTCTTGGGAGGCATACTCACAAACTCCTGACGACGACGTGGACGGTCACTTGCCGGCCTTCTTCTTGCCGGCAACGGTGCGCTTGGGGCCCTTGCGGGTGCGCGCATTGGTCTTCGTGCGCTGGCCACGCACCGGAAGGCCCTGCCGGTGTCGGCGGCCCTGGTAGCTGCCGATCTCCACCTTGCGGCGGATGTCGGCCGTCACTTCACGGCGCAGGTCACCTTCGACCTGGAAGTTTGCTTCGATGTGGTCGCGGAGCTTGACCAGTTCGTCGTCGCCGAGCTCATGAACGCGAGCGTCGGGACTCACGCCCGTCGCGTCAAGGAGCTCGTGGGCGCGGGTGGTCCCGATTCCGAATATGTAGGTGAGTGCGACCTCGATGCGCTTGTCGCGCGGGAGGTCGACACCGACGAGGCGTGCCATCAGGCGGTGAACCTTTCCTTCGTCGAAGGTGTCTCGCGTGTCGCGTCCCTGCTCGCCTCTCGCAGTGAGGCCCCTCTCCGGGTGCGGAGGGAGGTCTCGTGCGAATGGCAGGGCCCCGGCCTTCGTTCCGGGGGTGACATCGTCATGGCCTCTGGCGAGGCATGGCGATGAGCGGCCACGCTTGGGTGAGGTTCAGCCTGCTGGCTGGCTCCTCGGGTGTGGTCTGAGGTCACCCTTGACGCTGCTTGTGACGAGGGTTCTCGCAGATCACCATGACCCGCCCGTTGCGGCGGATCACTTTGCACTTGTCGCAGATCTTCTTGACGCTCGGATTGACCTTCATCGAGCTCTCCAGGTGAGCCCACTGCGGACGGCGATATCGCACGCCTGCTGCGGGCGGGGCGGTTGGCTGGCTAGGGCTGGGCAGATCACTTGTACCGGTAGACGATGCGTCCGCGGGTGAGGTCGTAAGGCGACAGCTCCACAACGACGCGATCCTCGGGGAGGATCCGGATGTAGTGCTGTCGCATCTTGCCGCTGATGTGGGCGAGAACCTTGTGCCCGTTGTTGAGCTCGACCCTGAACATGGCGTTCGGGAGCGCCTCGACGACGGTGCCCTCGATCTCGATGACCCCTTCCTTCTTCGGCATATCCTCCGCAATCTGTCGCAACGTGGTGAGTGGTGGTGGCTGAGTCGGGCACAGGGCACGACAAGGCAAGCCCAGAAATGGGCCGACCCCCAAGTTTACGCGCAGACGCCCGAAATCAAGAAATCAGGCGGCACACGCGACGCCGAGGGACCCCAGTTTCGCTGCGCCGCCGTCCAGCTCGGTCAGCACCATGGTCCCGGCGGGCGTCACGGTGAATGAGTGCTCGAAGTGCGCTGACCATGACCCGTCGTCGGTCACCACGGTCCAGTCGTCGGCCAGCACGTGGGTGTCGATACCGCCCAGGGTGAGCATCGGTTCGACTGCCAGCGCCATCCCCCGCACGAGCTTCGGCCCCTTACCCGGCCGGCCGTAGTTGGGGACGCTGGGCGGCATGTGCATGGCGGAGCCGATTCCGTGGCCCACATAGTCCTCGATCACGCCGTAGTGTCCCTGCGCGCGCACGTACGACTCGATGGCGAAGGAGATGTCGGTCACGCGACCTCCCAGTGCGGCTGCGGCCATCCCCCGCCACAGGCTTTCCTCGCACACCCGCATGAGCTCCAGCAGCTCCGGGCCCACCTCCCCGACCGGCACCGTGATCGCGGCGTCGCCGTGCCAGCCGTCGACGATCGCACCGCAGTCGATGGAGACCAGATCGCCCGCCTCGAGGACGCGATCACTGGGGATCCCGTGGACCACCTCGTCGTTGACGGAGGTGCAGATGGTCGCCGGGAAGCCGTGATAGCCCAAGAAGTTGGGCGTCGCGCCGCGTGCCCGGATGTGCTCCGCGGCCAGCTTGTCGAGGTCCAGCGTCGTGACGCCAGGGGCGACCGCGGCGCGCAGCAGCTCCAAGGTCTCGCCGACGATGACTCCGGCGCGACGCATGACCTGGATCTGCTCAGGTGTCTTGACCTCGATCCGCCGGTCGATCAGACCCATGACTCAGGACTCGTCCGCGGTCTGCGCTATCGCGCCCCAGATGCGCTCTGCGACCTCGTCGACAGTGCCTCGGCCGTCGACCTCGAACACGAGACCTCGCTCGCAGTACAACGCGAGCAGCGGAGCGGTCTGCTCGGCGTAGACCTGCTGCCGGTGGCGGATGACGTCCTCGGTGTCATCGGTGCGGCCGCTGGTGCGCGCTCGTTCGAGCAGCCGTGTGATGAGCTCCTCGAGGTCGACCTGCAAGACGACGACACCGTCGAGCTTGGTCCCGAGATCGGCGAGGATGTCGTCCAGCTCGGCGACCTGGTCCACCGTGCGCGGATAGCCGTCGAGGAGGAAGCCGCGCCCGACATCGGTCTCGCCGAGCCGAGCGCGCACCATCGCATTGGTGACGGAGTCGGGGACGTACTCCCCGGCGTCCATGTAGCGCTTGGCCGTGACCCCGAGCTCGGTGCCGGCGGCCACGTTGGCACGGAAGATGTCGCCGGTGGACAGGTGCACGATGCCGAAGTGGTCGGCCACGAGGGCGGCCTGGGTACCCTTGCCGGCTCCCGGGGGTCCCATGAACAGCATCCGCATCAGCGTAGGAATCCTTCGTAGTGCCGCTGCTGAAGCTGGCTCTCGATCTGCTTCACGGTGTCCAGCCCGACTCCGACCATGATGAGCAGCGACGTTCCTCCGAAGGGGAAGTTCTGGTTGGCGTTGATCAACACGAACGCGATCAGCGGGACCAACGCGACCAGGGCCAGGTACAGCGCTCCGGGGAATGTGATGCGCGACAGCACGTATGCGAGGTACTCCTCGGTCGGCTTTCCGGCCCGGATGCCGGGAACGAAGCCCCCGTACTTCTTCATGTTGTCGGCCACTTCGGTCGGGTTGAAGGTGATGGCGACGTAGAAGTACGTGAAGAAGATGATCAGCGCAACGTACAGCAGCATGTAGTAGGGATGATCTCCGTTGACGAGGTGCCCCTGCACCCAGCCGGACCACGGCGCCGTCGGGTTGAACTGGGTTGCGAGGGCCGGCAGGTACAGCAGGCTGCTGGCGAAGATGACCGGGATGACTCCCGCCTGGTTGACCTTCAACGGGATGTACGTCGACGTACCGCCGAACATCTTGCGGCCGACCATCCGCCGGGCGTACTGGACGGGGATGCGTCGCTGTGCCTGCTCGATGAAGATGACGGCCGCCGTGATGACGAGCCCGACGCCGATCACGATCGCGAAGACGTCGTACCCGTTCTCGTTCTTGATGGCCCACAGTGCGCCAGGGAAGGCCGACACGACCGAGGTGAAGATGAGAATCGACATGCCGTTGCCGATCCCGCGCTCGGTGATGAGCTCGCCCAGCCACATGATCATGGCGGTCCCGGCGGTCATGGTGATGACCATGAGGAGCAGCGTGGAGATCTTGTCGTTGACGAGCAGTGGAACGTCGCACGAGCCTTGGAAGATCTGCCCGGTGCGAGCCAGCGCGACGATGCCCGTCGACTGCAGGATCGCCAGTCCCAAGGTCAGGTAGCGGGTGTACTGCGTGATCTTCGCCGTCCCGGACTGGCCCTCCTTCTTGAGGGTCTCGAGTCGCGGAATCACTACGGTCAGCAATTGCATGATGATGCTCGCGGTGATGTACGGCATGATGCCGAGCGCGAAGATCGTGAGCTGCAGCAGGGCCCCACCGGAGAACAAGTTGATCAGGCCGTAGATGCCCTGATCCTTCACCGACTCGACGCAGGTCTGCACGTTCACGTAGTCGACGCCCGGTGAAGGGATGCTCGAACCGAGCCGGAACAAGGCGACCATGCCCAGCACGAACAGCATCTTGCGACGCAGGTCAGGCGTCCTGAACGCATTGACGAAGGCGCTTAGCACCAAGTCCTCCCAGCAATCCCCCGGGTGGGAGACTTCTCCATGTCACAGGTGGAAACGACAGCGCCATCCGGACGCACCCGATTCGAACTCTACAGCGCCACTGTCTACCTCAACGTAGCGTCGCACGGGTTCGTTGCAGCTGCGGGACATCAATCCCGGGCCGCATGTGGCCACCGCGGCCGATCTCAGAGCTCGGTCGTGCTTCCGCCGGCGGCAGCGATCTTGTCTTTGGCCGACGACGAGAAGGCGTGCGCACTGACGTGCAGCGCCACCTGGACGTCGCCGCCACCGAGGATCTTGACCGGCAGGTTGTCGCGGACCGCGCCTCGAGCCACCAGGCTTTCCGGGGTGACCTCGCCGCCCTCGGGATAGAGCTCGCTGAGCCGGTCGAGGTTGACGACCTGTGACTCGACCCGGAACGGGCTCTTGAAACCCTTCATCTTCGGCAGCCGCATGTGCAGGGGCATCTGCCCGCCCTCGAAAGCGGCCGAGACGGCGTTGCGGGCGCGGGTGCCCTTGCTTCCGCGGCCAGATGTCTTGCCCTTGCTACCCTCGCCCCGACCCACGCGGGTCTTGGCGGTCTTCGCGCCCGGGGCGGGGCGCAGGTGGTGAAGTTTCAGCGTCATGTCAGTCGACCTCCTCGACGACGATGAGATGCGGGATGGTGGCGAGCATCCCGCGGATCTCCGGGCGGTCTTCCTTGACGACGGTGTCGCCGATGCGCTTGAGCCCGAGGCTGCGCAGGGTGTCGCGTTGGTTCTTCTTGCGTCCGATGCTGGACCGGATCTGCTGTACCTTGAGCTGGCTCATCACTCGCCGCCCCCAGCCCGAGCCCGCAGCAGCGCCGCGGGAGCGACCTGCTCGACCGTGAGGCCGCGCTGGAGGGCGACTGCCTCGGGGTCACGGAGCATCTTGAGCGCCGCGACGGTCGCACCGACGACGTTCAACGCGTTGGCCGATCCCAACGACTTGCTCAGGACGTCGTGGATCCCCGCGCACTCCAAGACGGCGCGGACAGGTCCACCGGCGATGACACCGGTACCGGGCGCGGCCGGGCGCAGCAGGACGACGCCTGCGGACTTCTCCCCCTGCACAGGGTGCGGGATCGTCCCTTGGATCCGGGGCACGCTGAACATGGACTTCTTGGCCTCCTCGACGCCCTTGGCGATCGCGGCGGGGAACTCCTTCGCCTTGCCGTAGCCGACACCCACCCGTCCGTCTCCGTCACCGACGACGACGAGGGCGGTGAAGCTGAACCGGCGACCACCCTTCACGACCTTGGCGACGCGGTTGGTCGCCACGACCCGTTCCAGGTACGCGGTCTTCTCCGCCGCCGAGCCGCCGCGACGGTCGTCGCGTCCTCGACCGCCGGAGGCGGCACCGCCGCTTCGGCGCTGGGGTCCGCTCATTCGGAGAACCTTCTCTCTTGTACGTCGTGTCTGGTCACAGGGCCAAGCCGCCTTCGCGGGCTCCGTCAGCCAGGGCGGCCACTCGGCCGTGGTACTTGTTGCCGGCTCGGTCGAAGACGACCGACCCCACACCGGCGGCCTTGGCACGCTCGGCGACGAGCTCACCCACCCGGCGGGCCTTCGCGGACTTGTCGCCGGCACTGGCCCGGATGTCGGCCTCCATCGTGCTCGCCCAGGCCACCGTCGTGCCGTTCAGGTCGTCGACGACCTGCGCGAAGACGTGGCGGCTCGACCGTGTCACCACCAAGCGCGGCCGATCGGGTGAACCTTGGATCTTCTTGCGCCCGCGCATCTGGCGACGAGCCCTCGAAGCGGTCTTGGTGGCCGTGTGCTTACCGGCCTTGAGTGCGATGGGCATTTACTTACCCGCCTTTCCGACCTTGCGGCGGATCTGTTCGCCGGCGTACCGAATGCCCTTGCCCTTGTACGGCTCGGGCTTGCGCAGCTTGCGGATGTTGGCCGCAACCTCTCCGACCATCTGCTTGTCGATGCCCTGCACCGCGAAACGGGTCGGTCCCTCGACGGTGAACGTGATGCCGTCAGGTGCGTCGAAGGTGATCTGGTGGCTGTAGCCGAGAGAGAACTCCAGCTGTGTTGCACCCCGCGGTACCACCCGGTAGCCGACGCCGACGATCTCGAGCCGCTTCTCGTAGCCGTCGGTCACACCGGTGACCATGTTGGCGATGAGCGTGCGCGACAATCCGTGCAGCGCCTTGCTCTCGCGTTCGTCGTTGGGTCGCTTGACGGCCAGGACGCCGTCATCGCTCCGCTCGACCGCGATCGGCTCGCGGACGACGTGCGACAGTGAGCCCTTGGGTCCCTTGACGGTGACCGTCTGGCCGTCGATGGCGACGTCCACACCGGACGGAACCGGAATGGGAAGCTTGCCGATACGAGACATTCGTCCTCCTCCTGGTCCGCTGCTACCAGACGTAGGCGAGGACTTCCCCACCTACGCCCTTCTGCTTGGCTTGACGGTCGGTGAGCAGCCCGGTCGACGTCGAGATGATGGCGACTCCCAGGCCGCCCAGCACCTTCGGCAGTCCGGTGGCCTTCGCGTAGACGCGCAGCCCTGGCTTGCTGATCCGGCGGATGCCGGCGATGGAGCGCTCGCGGTTGGGCCCGTACTTCAGGTCGACGACGAGCATCTTGCCGACCACGCTCTCGGTCGGCTGGTCGATCTTCCACGAGCCGATGTAGCCCTCCTGCTGGAGGATCTCGGCTACCCCCGCCTTCAGCTTGCTGTAAGGCATGCTGACGCTGTCGTGGTACGCCTGGTTGGCGTTGCGCAGACGTGTGAGCATGTCTGCGATGGGGTCTGTCATCGTCATGGCCGGTGGCCTCTCCCGCGTGGTTTCGGCTGCCTCGTACTACGCAGCCGACCTTCGCGCATTCGTTGATCGGTGGTTGTTACCAGCTGCTCTTGGTGATGCCGGGTAGCTCGCCGCGGTGTGCCATCTCCCGCAGGCAGATCCGGCACAGGCCGAACTTGCGGTAGACCGCCTTGGGTCGTCCGCATCGCTGGCAGCGGGTGTAGGCGCGCACCGCGAACTTGGGCTTGCGTGCCGCCTTGACCCGTAGGGATGTCTTGGCCATCAGTTCTCCTTGAAGGGGAAGCCGAGATGCTTGAGGAGCGAGCGTCCCTCGTCGTCGTTTGTCGCCGTGGTCACGATGGTGATGTCCATGCCCCGCTGACGGTCGATCTTGTCCTGATCGACCTCGTGGAACATGACCTGCTCGGTGAGCCCGAACGTGTAGTTGCCCTTTCCGTCGAACTGCCGAGGCGACAGTCCTCGGAAGTCACGGATACGCGGCAGCGCCAGCGTGAGCAAGCGGTCGAGGAACTCCCACATGCGGTCTCCCCGCAGGGTCACGTGGGCGCCGATGGGCATGCCCTCCCGCAGCTTGAACTGCGCAATCGACTTGCGTGCTCGGGTGACCTGAGGCTTCTGGCCGGTGATCGTGGTGAGGTCCTTGACGGCTCCCTCGATCAGCTTCGAGTCGCGCGCGGCCTCGCCGACGCCCATGTTGACGACGATCTTCGTCAGCCCGGGCACCTGCATGACATTGGCGTAACCGAACTCCTGTCGCAGCGCAGGCAGGATCTCCCCGCGGTAGCGCTCCTTGAACCGGGGCAAGGGCCGCGGCTCAGCCGCCTGAGGAGCAGCCTGCGTGGTGTCAGCCGTGGTGGTCATCAGATCTCCTCCCCGTTCTTGGTGGCGATGCGGACGCTGCGGTGAGCGGTGTAGGTCGTGCCGTCGGAGCGGGTCTTGGTGACCTCGACCCGCTTGGCGCCGATACGGGTCGGCACGGACTTGCCGTCGACCTCGGTCAGCAGCATCACGTTGGAAGCGTGGATGGACGCCTCCTGCGTGATGATCCCGCCCGTGGTGCCCGCGCGGCCGCCCTGGTTGACGACCTTCGTGTGCCGCTTGACCCGGTTGACGCCCTCGACGATGACGCGGTTCTGCTCAGGCAGCACCGCGATGACTTTGCCCTCGGCGCCCTTGTCCCTGCCTGCGACGACGCGGACGACGTCACCCTTCTTGATGCTCACGTTGCGAGCCATCACAGCACCTCCGGTGCGAGTGAGATGATCTTCATGAACCGCTTGTCACGCAGCTCGCGACCGACCGGGCCGAAGATGCGGGTCCCACGGGGCTCCCCGTCCGGGCGCAGGATGACAGCGGCGTTCTCGTCGAAACGGATGTACGAGCCGTCGGCGCGGCGGCGCTCCTTGACGGTTCGCACGATCACGGCTTTGACGACGTCGCCCTTCTTGACGTTGCCGCCAGGGATCGCGTCCTTGACGGTGGCGACGATGACGTCACCGATCCCGGCGTAGCGCCGACCGGAGCCACCGAGCACGCGGATGCACAGAATCTGCTTCGCACCGGTGTTGTCGGCGACCTTGAGTCGCGACTCCTGCTGGATCATCGGCTATCTCCACTTGCTGCTCGGTCGGACGGCGTGTCCGCCCGGCTATCGCTTGCACTGCCGAGCGGGTACTGCTGGTATGTCGGTTCGGACGTCACTTGGCCTTCTCGAGCACCTGCACGACGCGCCAGCGCTTGGTGGCCGACAGCGGACGGGTCTCCATGATGAGCACCCGGTCACCGATGCCGCACTGGTTCTGCTCGTCGTGTGCCTTGAGCTTGCTCGTACGCCGCAGCACCTTGCCGTACAGGGCGTGCTTGACCCTGTCCTCGACGGACACCACGACGGTCTTGTTCATCTTGTCGCTCACGATGAGACCCTCGCGGGTCTTGCGCGTGCTGCGCTCACTGCTCTGCGGGCCGGCAACGGTGGGGCTCTCTTCCACGGTCGGCTCGCTCGATGCTGTGGTCTCGGTCATGCCGTCTCCTCGTCATCTGCGGTCGGGACCTGGGTGATGCCCAGCTCACGCTCGCGAAGAATGGTGTAGATCCGTGCGATGTCGCGTCGGACGGCACGCAGCCGGCCGTGCGACTCGAGCTGACCCGTCGCCGACTGGAACCGCAGGTTGAACAGCTCCTCCTTGTGCTCGCGCAACCGCTCCTCGAGCACGTCGGCATCGAGGTGGCGCAGCTCCGCGGCGGTAGAGACGTCGCTCATCAGAAGCCTCCCGACTCACGGCTGACGAACTTGCACTTCATCGGCAGCTTGTGGATCGCCAGCCGCATCGCCTCGCGGGCCACGCTCTCGGGGACGCCGGACAGCTCGAACATGACGCGACCTGGCTTGACGTTGGCCACCCACCACTCCGGCGATCCCTTGCCGGAGCCCATCCGGGTCTCGGCGGGCTTCTTGGTCAAGGGGCGGTCGGGGTAGATGTTGATCCACACCTTCCCACCACGCTTGATGTGGCGCGTCATCGCGATTCGAGCGGACTCGATCTGTCGGTTGGTCACATAGGCCGGCTCGAGAGCCTGGATGCCGAAGTCACCGAAGTTGAGGGCAGTGCCTCCCGTGGCAGCGCCGGTGCGCTTGGGGTGGTGCTGCTTGCGGTGCTTCACACGGCGGGGGATGAGCATGCTCAGGCCTCCTGTCCAGTGGTCTCGGTGACGACAGCGGCGGGTGTAGCGGCAGCCACCTCGACCGGCGCGGTCGCGGCTTCTGCTGGTGCCGCGGTGGTGTCGACGCTGACGCCCTCGGGAGCCGGCGAGTCCGGGCGACGGTCGGGGCGCTCGGTGCGGCGGCCCCGCGTGGTCGGTCGGTTGCGGTTGCCGGCCTGGGCGAGCACGGCGGCCTGGGCCTCGCGCTCGGCTCGGGTACCGGCGACCTCCCCCTTGTAGATCCACACCTTCACGCCGATCCGGCCGAATGTCGTCTTGGCCTCGTAGAAGCCGTAGTCGATGTCGGCCCGCAGCGTGTGCAGCGGAACCCGGCCCTCACGGTAGAAGTCCGAACGCGACATCTCGGCGCCACCGAGGCGACCGGAGCACTGGATCCGGATTCCCTTGGCTCCGGACCGCATGGCGGTCTGGATGGCCTTGCGCATGGCCCGCCGGTACGCGACGCGGCTGGACAGCTGCTCGGCGACGCCCTGCGCGACCAGCTGAGCGTCGATCTCGGGGTTGAGGACCTCACGGATGTTGAGCTTGACCTGCTTGCCGCTCAGCTTCTCGAGGTTCTCGCGGATGCGGTCGGCTTCGGCGCCCCGTCGCCCGATCACGATGCCGGGCCGCGCGGTGTAGATCGTGACGGAGACACGGTCGCGGGTCCGCTCGATCTCGACGCGGCTGATGCCGGCGCGGTCCATGCCCTTGGTCAGCAGCTTGCGGATGGCGACGTCCTCGCCGACGTAGGACTTGTAGAGCTTGTCGGCGTACCACCGGGTCTTGTGGTCCGTCGAGATGCCGAGGCGGAAGCCGTTCGGGTTGACCTTCTGGCCCATCAGCGGGCTCCTCTGCTTCTCTTCGTGGCTGCGGTCGTGGAGGCATCGGAGGAGGTGATCTCCGCCGGCTGGACGACCAGAGTGATGTGACTGGTGCGCTTGAGGATGCGGGTGGCGCGGCCCTGGGCACGGGGGCGGAACCGCTTGAGCGTCGGTCCCTCGTCGACGAGCGCCTTGCTCACGACAAGGCCGCTTCGCTCGAGGCCCTCGGTGGTCGTGGCGTTGGAGACTGCGCTCTCGAGCACCTTGTAGACCGTCTCGCTGGCAGCCTGCGGAGCGAACCGCAGCGTGGCCAGCGCATCGTCGACCGGGGCGCCGCGCACCATGTCGACGACGCGGCGTGCCTTCATGGGCGTGATCCGGACGAAGCGCGCGACGGCGAACGAGCCTGGCTGGTCTCCCAGCAGGCTCTCGCGGCGGGCACTCATGCGCCTGCGCTCAGTGACGGGCATCGGTTCTCACTTCTCTTCGGGGAGTGTCGGCCGCATCAGCGGCGGCGGCTCTTGCGGTCGTCCTTCTCGTGTCCACGGAAGGTTCGGGTCGGGGCGAACTCGCCCAGCTTGTGGCCGACCATGGAGTCGGTCACGAAGACCGGGACATGCTTGCGTCCGTCGTGAACGGCGATCGTGTGCCCGATCATCGTGGGGACGATCATCGAACGGCGCGACCACGTCTTGATGACGTTCTTGGTGCCCTTGTCGTTCTGGACGTCGACCTTCTTCTGCAGGTGGTCGTCGACGAAGGGGCCCTTCTTGAGGCTTCGTGGCATCGGTCTCCAGGCCTTATCTACGCTTGCCGGACTTGCGGCGACGGACGATCATCTGGTCACTGGCCTTACGCTTGCGCGTCCTGCCTTCAGGCTGCCCCCACGGCGACACCGGGTGCCGGCCACCGGAGGTCTTGCCCTCGCCACCACCGTGCGGGTGGTCGATCGGGTTCATGGCCACACCACGCACGGTTGGGCGCTTGCCCTTCCACCGCATCCGTCCGGCCTTGCCCCAGTTGATGTTCGACTGCTCGGCGTTGCCCACCGACCCGATCGACGCGCGGCAGCGCACGTCGACGTAGCGAACCTCGCCCGACGGCATCCGCAGCTGCGCGCGGGTACCCTCACGGGCGACCAGCTGGACCGAGGCACCGGCCGAGCGGGCGATCTTGGCGCCCCCACCGGGACGCAGCTCGATGGCGTGCACGGTCGTTCCGACGGGGATGTTGCGCAGCGGCAGGTTGTTGCCGGGCTTGATGTCGGCGCTGGGGCCGTTCTCGACCTGCATGCCCTGCCGCAGACCGTTCGGGGCGATGATGTAGCGCTTCTCGCCGTCGGCGTAGTGGAGCAGCGCGATGCGAGCGGTTCGGTTGGGGTCGTACTCGATCTCGGCGACCTTGGCGGGCACGCCGTCCTTGTCGTAGCGACGGAAGTCGATGATGCGGTAGGCGCGCTTGTGTCCACCACCTTGGTGCCGGGTGGTGATCCGGCCCTGGTTGTTGCGGCCCCCGTTCTTGGGCAGCGGCACCACCAGAGACTTCTCGGGAGTCGAGCGTGTGACCTCGACGAAGTCGGCGACACTCGAGCCGCGACGGCCCGGAGTGGTCGGCTTGTACTTGCGAATACCCATGAGTTCTCAGTCCTCGTCGTTCCGCCCGGTCAGGAGACCGGACCTCCGAAGATGTCGATGCGCTGCCCTTCGGCGACGCTCACGATGGCGCGCTTGGTATCGGGACGGCTACCCCAGCCGAACCGGGTACGACGGCGCTTGCCAGGACGGTTGATGGTGTTGACGCTGGTGACCTTGACGTTGAACACCTTCTCGACCGCGATCTTGATCTCGGTCTTGTTCGAGTCGGGGCGCACCAGGAACGTGTACTTGTTCTGGTCGAGCAGCGCGTAGGACTTCTCGCTGACGACCGGGGCAACCAGCACGTCGCGGTGGTCCTTGTAGATGTTGCTCACTCGCCCTCCTCGTCGGTGGCTTCATTGGCCTCGATCGACGCGGCAGAGCCCGCCTCGACGAAGCCGGCAGCCTCGGCGTGCTCGGCGCTGTCGAACCAGACATCGGCTTCTGTCTGCTCGTACCACTGGCCCTCGGGCAGGTGGTACTTCTTCGACGTCGAGTTGCCCGTGACTGCATATCCGGTCGGCGCGACGCCGCCTTCGAGCGGCTGAGCCGAGCCCTCCCCATCGGGGGCGCCGCCCGGGTCGGGGGCGGCCTGCGGCTCGCTCACCTCGGGCGCGGTCACGGAGGTGGCCGGGGCTGCGGTCTCCTCAGGCGTGACCACGGCGCTGGACGGCGCCGCGTCGTCCTTGGAGCCGGCCACGGTGCTGCCTGCGGCCACGGTCTCTACGGGGGTGGCCACGGTGCTGGTGGGGGCTGCTGTCGCGTCGGGCGTGGCCGGGGCGCCGGCCGGAGCCGCGGTCGCCTGGGAGTCGGCCACGCTGCCCGTGGCGGAGGCGGCCTTGCTGGACCTGTTGAGCGCAGGGGTCGCGACCAAGGTCTCGTAGGCCGACCGCAGGAACACCACGTCGTCACTGAGCAGGACGTCGTAGGTGTTGAGCTGGTCGACGTGCAGCAGGTGGATCGTGTCGACGTTGCGCAAGCTGAGCCAGGTCACGTCGTCGCCACGCTCGAGGACCACGAGGGCTCGCGGCCTGGAGGTGATGTTGGCCAGCGCAGCGAGCGCAGCCTTCGTCGAGGCCTTGGCGCCGTCGACGAGACCTTCGACGACATGGACGCGCCCGTCGCGAGCCCGGTCGGACAAGGCGCCTCGCAGGGCTGCTGCCTTCATCTTCTTGGGCGTGCGCTGGACGTAGTCGTGAGGCGTGGGGCCATGGACGATGCCACCACCAGCGAACTGCGGCGCTCGGATAGAGCCCTGACGGGCCCGACCGGTGCCCTTCTGGCGGTAAGGCTTGCGGCCACCGCCGGCCACCTCGCCACGAGTCTTGGTGGAGTGGGTTCCCTGACGAGCGGCTGCCTGCTGCGCCACGACGACCTGGTGGATCAACGGGATGTTGACCTGCACGTCGAAGATGGCGGCTGGCAGCTCGACGGTTCCGGACTTCTTACCCGAAGCGTCGAGGACGTCGATCGTGGTCACTGGTCGGCTCCCTTCGCCTTGGCCGCGCTGCGCACGATCACGAGCGTGCCCCGCGGGCCGGGTACGGCGCCCTTGACCAGCAGCAGCCCCTTGTCCGTGTCGACGTCGTGCACGGTGAGGTTCTGGGTGGTGACGGTCTCCCCACCCATCCGGCCGGGCATCCGCATGCCCTTGAAGACGCGGCCGGGCGTGGAGCAGCCACCGATGGAGCCCGGCTTGCGGTGGTTGCGGTGCGCACCGTGCGAAGCGCTCACCCCGTGGAAGCCGTGTCGCTTCATGACACCGGCGAAGCCCTTGCCCTTGCTGGTGCCGGTGACGTCGATGGTCTCGCCGGCCGTGAAGATGTCGGCGCTGAGCTCCTGGCCGGGTGCGTAGGTGGCAGCGTCACCGGTACGGATCTCTACGAGGTGCCGCCGCGGCGTGACGCCGGCCTTCTCGAAGTGACCCGCGAGCGGCTTGGTGATCCTCGAGGCTTTCACCTCGCCGAACCCCAGCTGTACCGCGGAGTACCCGTCAGTGTCAGCGGCGCGCACCTGGACGACGACGTTGGAGCCCGCTGAGATAACGGTGACGGGGATGACCCGGTTGTTGTCGTCCCACATCTGGGTCATGCCGATCTTGGTGCCGAGCAGGCCTCGGACGTTTCGCGTAGTGCTCATGGGTGTCGGTGTCCTCAGAGCTTGATCTCGATGTCGACACCGGCTGGCAGCTCGAGTCGCATCAGCGAGTCGACCGTCTTGGGCGTCGGGTCAATGATGTCGATGAGACGCTTGTGTGTGCGCATCTCGAAGTGCTCGCGGCTGTCCTTGTACTTGTGCGGCGAACGGATCACGACGAATACGTTCTTCTCAGTGGGAAGGGGCACCGGGCCCGCGACCTTCGCACCAGTACGCGTCACCGTGTCGACGATCTTGCGCGCCGACGAGTCGATGACCTCATGGTCGTAGGCCTTGAGCCGGATGCGGATCTTTTGTCCCGCCATGCTCTCGCTTCGTCCTTATCCTCGAACTGCCGAATGGTTTCCACGCCCTCAGTGGGAGGGCCCAGACCCGCCTCCACCGCCGACCCCCGAGGTCGGGTGTGTCGGGCCTCGCAGCCGCAGCACACCGATCATCAGTCGTTGATAGGAGTTGGATGTCGCTCCCGACCGCCGCGTACGGCATCGGGTCGGCAGTCCCTCCGGTTCGGCGAAACCGACCGTCTCAGGTCGCCGGGACGCGTTGCCCGACGGTGGAGATGGTACTCGGCTCGCCCCGGCAAGCCCGCCTGAGCAACCCCGATAGTCTGCCAGACGTTGCCAGTCCTGCCAAATCCCGCCCGGGTTGGCAGGAGACCCGACGCGACGGTCGCGCGGCGCCTCGGAGTACGGCAGTCAGCGCAGGAAGTGGGGGCTGGAGCTGTCGTCACCTGCTCGGCTGAGGCGCTCGCGCGAGTTGTCGCTGATCTCGGGAAGCGCCGCCAGGCTGAACCATCCCACGTCGGTGTTCTCCTCGTCGGCGACGTGGGCGACCCCCGACCGGTAGCTGCAGGCGAACGTGAGGTCGAGGAACTGCACCAGGTCGCCGTTGGGGTACGTCTTGGGCTCGAGCGAGATCACTGAGACCAACCGTTCCACTCGCACGTCCACGCCGGTCTCCTCGACGATCTCACGTCGCAGCGTCTGCGCGGGCTGTTCGCCGGGTTCGATGATGCCGCTCACGACCGACCACAGACCGGAGTCTGCTCGCCGAGTGAGCAGGACGTCTCCGTCCTCGCGGAAGACGACACCGCTGACCCCGGACAACCACAGCAGGTCGTGGCCGACACGTGCGCGGATGTCAAGGATGAACCGAGGAGTGGGCATCGCCTGACTCTACGCATCACCGACTTCGATCAATCGCGCGCACGCGTCCACGGCCGGGTCGGGGATACTGAGCTCTGCGAGGACCCGGAGGACGCATGATCCACCACGTACAGCTGGCTTGCCCCCGCGGCAGTGAGGAGACGTTGCGCGCCTTCTACGGCGACGTGCTGGGGATGGTCGAGGTCGCCAAACCGCCGCCGCTGGCGGCGCGTGGTGGCTGCTGGTTCCGGGGAACCCCCACGTCCTTGTCAGGCGTGGAGCTTCATCTGGGCGTCGAGGAACCGTTCAGCCCTGCCCGCAAGGCGCATCCCGGGATCCTGGTGCGGGATCTGGAGGTGGTCGCCGACCGGTTACGAGCGGCCGGCCATGCCGTTGACTACGACGAGGATTTCCCCGGCATGCGGCGCTTCTACTCCGCTGACCCGCATGGCAACCGCTTGGAGTTCTTGGAGCCGCTGGACGTCTGAGCACCGCTTGGGGACAGTAAGGCTGCATACGGCGCTCACAGGCTTCCCGACCGCAGATGTCGACCACGCGCAGAAGGGGCCTGCGCCGACCACGTCGGCACAGGCCCCGTACTGGTGTTGCTCTCAGTTCACTTGTTGATCTTGGTGACGCGTCCAGCACCGACCGTGCGGCCACCCTCACGGATGGCGAAGCGCAGGCCGTCCTCCATGGCGATCGGCTGGATCAGCTCGACGGCCATCTCGGTGTTGTCGCCGGGCATGACCATCTCGGTCCCCTCCGGCAGCGTGACGACGCCGGTCACGTCGGTGGTGCGGAAGTAGAACTGCGGGCGGTAGTTGTTGAAGAAGGGGGTGTGACGCCCGCCCTCTTCCTTCGACAAGATGTAGACGTTCGCGTCGAAGTTGGTGTGCGGAGTGGTCGAGCCAGGCTTGATCACGACCATTCCGCGCTCGACGTCCTCACGCTTGGTACCGCGCAGCAGCAGCCCGACGTTCTCGCCGGCCTCACCGGTGTCGAGGAGCTTGCGGAACATCTCGATGCCCGTGACCGTGGTGGTCTGCTTCTGCTCGCGGATACCGATGATGTCGACGGTCTCGTTGATCTTGACGACACCGCGCTCGATGCGGCCCGTGATGACAGTGCCGCGGCCGGTGATCGTGAACACGTCCTCGACCGGCATCAGGAACGGCTTCTCGGTGTCGCGGACCGGCTGCGGGATGAACTCGTCGACGGCCTCCATCAGCTCGCCGATCGACGCGCCCCACTTGTCGTCACCGTTGAGCGCAGGCGCTGCGGCGACGCGGACCACGGGGGTGTCGTCCCCGGGGAACTCGTACTCCGACAGCAGGTCGCGGACCTCGAGCTCGACAAGCTCGATGAGCTCTTCGTCGTCCACCATGTCGCACTTGTTGAGCGCCACGACGATGGCGGGAACGCCCACCTGGCGGGCGAGCAGCACGTGCTCGCGGGTCTGCGGCATCGGACCGTCAGTCGCGGCGACGACCAGGATGGCGCCGTCCATCTGGGCTGCGCCGGTGATCATGTTCTTGATGTAGTCGGCGTGGCCCGGGCAGTCGACGTGAGCGTAGTGACGCTTCTCGGTCTGGTACTCGATGTGGGCGATCGAGATCGTGATGCCGCGCTGCTTCTCCTCGGGAGCCTTGTCGATGTCATCGAAGGCCCACTGAGGGTTGAGGTCGGGGAACTTGTCGTGCAGCACCTTCGAGATCGCCGCGGTCAGAGTGGTCTTCCCGTGGTCGATGTGGCCGATGGTGCCGATGTTGACGTGCGGTTTGGTCCGCTCGAATTTGGCCTTCGCCACTTGGACTTCCTCCTAGATCGAGTTTGGGTTCGTTGCTGTACGCCGGGCGATGCTACTCGCCGCGGACCTTCTGGATGATCTCGTCGGCCACGCTCCG
>DASQEH010000007.1:0-2328 GCA_035633755.1 Nocardioidaceae bacterium
AAGTTGTGTCTGAAGTGGAGCCCGGCCCAGATCAGTGCGCACCTGGCCGGTGAGCATGGCGACGAGGCGGCGATGCGGGTGAGCCACGAGACCATCTACCAGGCGTTGTTCGTGCAGGGGCGTGGCCAGCTGCGCACCGAGCTGCACCGACATCTGCGCACTGGGCGGGCCTGGCGCCGTCCACGCGGGCTCTCCGGCGCGAACAAGTTCAAGATCCCCGGCATGGTCTCAGTCAGCGAGCGGCCGGCTGAAGCCGCCGACCGAGCGGTTCCTGGCCACTGGGAAGGCGACTTGATCATGGGTAAGAACTGTCGGTCGGCGATCGGCACCCTGGTCGAACGCCAAACCCGTTTCTGCCTGTTGGTGCACCTGCCCGAGGGGCACGGCGCCGAAGTGGTCCGCGACCGGCTTGTCGCGGCCATCCAGACCCTGCCCGAGCAGCTCCGCCGCTCGCTGACCTGGGATCAGGGCACCGAGCTGGCCCAGCACCAGGCGATCACCTTCGCGACCGACATGGCGATCTACTTCTGCGATCCACGTTCGCCCTGGCAGCGCGGCAGCAACGAGAACACCAACGGCCTGCTGCGCCAGTACTTTCCCAAGGGCACGGACCTATCGGTGCACGGCGTTGAGCATCTCGACGCCGTCGCTGCCGAACTCAACGGCAGGCCACGCAAGACGCTCGGCTTCATCACCCCAGCCGAGGCCATGCAGCGCTTACTGTCCAATCCTGACAAGCCAGTCGTTGCGACGACCGCTTGAATTCGCCGCCCACTGTGAGACACCCGTAGAGCTGCCACTGACGGGTCCCGGCTCCAGCCGCGAACAGTCGGCTGTCAACGTGACGTGACCGTCGATGGAACGTCTCGTGACGAACCCGTGTCCCCTCCGGACTCCATCAGTCCCAGCTGGGACATGAGGTCCAGTTGATCGAAGTACTGACGGTGGGAGACGGCCACACCGTCCTCGACGGTCACGATGTTGCATTCGCGTAGACGGAGGCTCCTGCCCGTAGGTGGCACGTCGAGGCCCTCAGCTGTGATCAGGGCCTCGGTGTGGGTGCCGACGAAGAAGCCCTCGTCGATCGCGGTGTCGCCGCTCTCGTACCTGGTCGTGGACTCCCGGCAGACATCGGGGAACGCGCGCTTGATCGACATGAGGTAGTCGGCGATCGCCGTACCGCCCTCGATGCGAGGTGCGTCGGGGGTCTCGGCGACGGCGTCCGTTGCATACAGCCGCACGAGAGCATCGCGGTCCCCGGCGATGTAGGCGTCCATGATGCGGTCCGTGATCGCTCGCGCTTCTCCCATGACAGGTCTCCTCAGCCATCTGTCGGTCTGTGCGGCAAGCTGCGCGTCCCATGTCGGGCCCGCAACTGAGGGAGGCGCTACAGCTCAGAGCCGGACTCCACCAGGCCGCCGGTGCACACAGGCGGACGAGCCGGGGCGGCCGAGAGGAGTTCGCGCTCGACGAGGCGGGCGAGCCGGCTGCGATCGTCCACACGGGGCGATGACCGAGGCGCCGGAGCGGCCCACCTCCCCTCATCGAGGTCGTGGGCGGTGGACCCGCTCCGGTGCGGATCGGAGCGCGCTGATCGCCCGCGCCGTCAGGTCAGCCCTTGGCGTAGGTCTCGGCCGTCTTGCTCTCGAACTCCAGCGCCACGAACGGTTCATCGCCCACGACCCAGGCGTCGTGGCCCGGTTCGAGGCGGTAGGCGTCACCCGCGCCGAGGTCGGCCTCGGCGCCGTCGTTCGCGGCGATGTGGATCGTGCCGGAGACGACGTACCCGAGGTGCGCCGCCTGACAACTGTCCGTACCGGCCACCGGCTTGATGCAGTCCGACCACCTCCATCCCGGCTGGAGGGTGAAGCGACCCACGGTGGCGTCGCCCAGGTGGACGACGCCCACGTTCGTCTTGTCCGGGGTCCGCGACTCGTCGGGGCGGTCCATGCTCTTCGTCTCGATGCTGGCCATCGCTGGTCGCCTCCTGCTGACTTCGAGGAGTGGAGATGACCGGGCCGCGCCCCGCGCAGCGCAACCGAACGGGATTCCTCTGCCGCGTCGGGCGCGGGTGTCCGGCTCCGTGAACGTTCCTCGCTCCACCCGCGACGGTCAACGGCCGCAGACGTGGGCGCGGACCACTGCGTCGTCATCGGCGGTCGACCGGCCAGGATGCGTGCCCGGTGACCGCACCGTCAGCGGAGCCGCACCGGCAGGCGGGTCAGGCCGCGCATCAGGATGCTCTGCCGCCAGGTCAGCTCGTCGGGGTCCACGGCCAGGTCCAGGTCGGGGAAGCGGGCGAGCAGCGTCCGGAACGCGACCTCGCCC
>DASQEH010000008.1:0-29901 GCA_035633755.1 Nocardioidaceae bacterium
TGTGGTGAACCCACCGACGAGGGCCAGCAAGCCTGCGACGCCGAGCAGGACGAGGAACGCCAAGTACGACCGGGCAGCCTGCTCCCACCGATCAGCATTGAGCACAAAGCCCTCGGGCGTCACCTTGTCCGGGGGGTACAGAGACGGGCCGATCCACGCTGTGACGAGGAGGGACAAGCAGCCGGCGGTGATAGCCGTGACAGCGCTGAACCTCGTCCAGGGCCTGATGAGCGACAGCAACATCAAGGCGAAGCCCGGTACTAGTGCCGCGGTTACCAGGAAGCTTCCCAGGACCCATAGCCCGGCGTCTCCACCAGCTCGCAGGATCGCCACTGCTTCCTGGTCATTTCCCCGCAGGTAGGAATACCAGGAGCCGAGCATGAGGAGCAGCGAACCGATCCTGGTCAAGCGGGGTGCATTGAGCCAGCGCTCCAGCCCAAGTCCGATCGAGTCAGACACTGAGGCTCCCCTCCGCGAGTGCAGGCGCACATTGTCCGCGTCCTCTCGGCTAGCTGTCCAACACGACAGCAGCGATCTTGACAACGAAGGGCCTGGGCTCATTGTTGCCCATGTCGGAAGTGTCGATGCCCATACTTGGCGGTATGGGGCGTCAGTAAGACTGGGCCGATGGTTGGCAGGCTAGGTAAACCCTTCCCCCTTCTGCTGCGATCCGAGTAGCGTTCGACTGCAGGAGACGCCCGCCGATGGGTGACTCGGCCGTCGCTGGACGCCTCAGCCGTGAAGGTTGGAGGTATGGACTATGAGTAAGGCACTGCGCTGTCGGCTGCACTGGCACCGCTGGGAGACGTTGGAGAACGCTGACGGTGGTGAATATGACCGTTGCGTGCGATGTCACGTTGATCGGGGGACGTACACAATCGACCCCCGCGTAACCGGCGCTGAAGGCAGTTTCAATCTTGAGCGCGAGGGCGCTATAGACGTAGCTCGCATGGTCTTTCCGGGTCGCAAGAAGTCGCCGCCTGCTCGCTGACCCTTCGCCTATGCGTCACGTCTTCGTAAGGCCACTGGAGTGGTCTGACAGACCACATGAATGACGACGGATTGAAAGCCGCAATAGACCAAGCGGTTGCGGAGCTAGCGCGCACTGCGCAAGCCGGTGCGACGCCAACCGTCGAAAAACGGTGGAGGTGCTGGACGGTTTGCACTTGACCACCGTGGACTTGCATAGATACGCCGCGTTGGTGCACCACGCGGAGACCGGTGACGAGATAGACGTGGAGCCGCCGGTGTATGGTAAGGCCACGCTTCACTTTAGGATCAGCGACGCGGAACGCGCCGCACTTGGAAACCCGGACCCGCACACACAAAGCCGCGACCCTAACGCGACGCCGAACCTATGGGCATTCGACAGCCACGGCCACAACACCCCAATGCGACGTAACCGACGAGGGAATAGCCGCATTCGACGCGCTCCCGAACGGTCCAAGTGACCAACGCACACAAGTCACAGACCAACTCGCCGGCCAAACGTGGAATGTCCGCCGCGCCGCTTGCCAACTCCACTGTTATTGCGTGAGGGTTACAACCCCTCCAGCCGGACGACCTAGCCAGCCGCTTTCGGTAGCTGGCAGTTTCCTAGGCCGAGTCAGGTATACGGTCACAGGTCACACTGTTGATGGAGCTTCGCGCTTCATGGCTTCCATTGGGGAAGCGAGCTTTTCGTGACGATTGGCTTGTACCGGTCCCCGTCGCACCGTGAGCAGCGTTGATAGGATTCACCATCGGGATTTGTTGCTGCAATCCACTTGTGTCAGCGCAAGTAGCACAGCACGTGTTTGGCCATGACAACCGCCTGGTCGTCTCTCGTGGATTGACTAGCCGCCGCCGAACCCTGGCGGAACTCCGGTGCCCAAGCCGTTTCCGGTGTCGGTCCCGGAGCGACGTGACCCCTTCCTTGGCTGGTAGTGGTCCCAATCTTCCTTGCTGCAATCGCTGCAGACTGCGTAGGGCCGCTCCTCGAAGGTCTCCATCAACCAGCGGTGTTGGCCGAGGTAGCAGCGCAGCTTCTTGGCCATGACGGCCTCCTTACTGGCGGAACGACTATCCGCCGCCACCGCCACCGCCCATTGCCCAGAAGAAGCGGCGCCCCGTGTCGCTCCCGGGCGGCGGGTAGTGGTGCCAATCCCTCTTATTGCAGTCTTTGCATACGGCGTAGGGATGTCCCTCGTCGGTGTGCTTCACCCAGCGGTGTCGTCCGAGGTAGCAGCGCAGTCTCTTGGCCATGACGGCCTCCTTACTGACGGAACGACTATCCGCCGCCGCCGCCGCCCGGCGCCATGCCGTACCCGGCGGCTGTCCCAGCTTGTCCACCGCTGGGACGCGACCCGTTCCATGTCTGGTAGTGGTCCCAGTCTGTCTCGTTGCAGTCTCTGCATACTGCGTAGGGCTGACCTTCGGCGGTCTCCCTCACCCAACGGTGCTTGTTGACGTAGCAGCGCAGTCTCTTGGCCATAACGGCCCCCTCTATGGGTGCGTCCTGCCTCTTGTTAGCAGTGTGCTCCCGATCTGCGAGGTTGTCGAGACCCGAAAGGTGCCGGCTGGAGCCGACCTTGCGGTTGATTGCTGCAAGCGAGCCAACAAGCGGTGGTTACGCACCGCATGGCAGTAAGATGGTTACGGTGCGTAGTTTCGGCGCGACGCTGACACCGCAAACCAGTATTCTTGTGGGCGATACCCGCAACGTTCCACCTTTGCTTCATTCGGTTGTCCGTCGTAGCGCGATGCAGCTCCGGACCCGGTGGACGCAAACCACCATTCACTTGTGACGCACCGGTTTGGTGCGCATTCGATTGAGGAACTACACCCGTTGCATGGCCGGCTAGGACCGCTTTTGTCCACCTTTCGGGTTCCGGTGATCCGTTCAGCGCCAGCACAAGCACGCAACACGTACCGGTCTACTGGTGATAGCCGCCGGTGGGTGTTGTGGTTGTTTGCCGTTTGGGTTACCCCCAATAAGCGAACTTGCCGGACACCTTGCGGTTTTCGTAATTGATTTGGATAGCGCTGAAGCGCAGACATGGACGGTATTGCCGTGTTTCATACGTGACGCCGCTACCGGTGAAAATGGAAACTTGCTTCCCTCTTCTGTCGAATATGCGGTGCACCCGTAGTTTTGTCATTCCTTTGGTGATTTGGCGGAATTCGGCGCGGGTGACGCAGAGCGGTGTGTCTGCATGTGCGGGTGCTGGCGACAACGCCACGAGGATGGTGGACGCCATGGCGGTGGCGAGAGTGGCGGCACCGGTGCGTGCGAGCGACATGTGGGTGGTCTCCCTTAGTTGGACGGCAACGTCGACGATTGTCGTGGCGTGACGGACCGGTGGCAACACAAGCCACATGTCCGAGGCTCCACCTACCGTGACCACATGCGGCATGTCCCGGTCCGGCCACGCAAGCTTGTGGCGGTGGAGCGCGACGGCGCATGGCACCGGGGAGAACTCACCGCGTGGCAACGGTGGAGCGACGGGTGGCACGGCTTCGTCCTCTACGGCGTGGCACCTGGCATGCGTTATCTGGAGTGGCTACCGGCGGCGCGGCTCCGGCAAGCCGTGGCCGGGTCCACCGGCGGCTAGAGCCGGTGGCGTTACCGGTAACGGGACCAGTCACGTGACCCGAAACGAGACCGGTCACGTGACTGGTAACGAGACCAACCACGTGACCCGTAACGGTTCCTGATCTGGCGCGCATCTGGCATAGAGCCAAATATTTGCCGGTCAAAGGCCTGTGACCAGGCATTTTGTTGTGGGCGATACTGGGATCGAACCAGTGACCTCTTCCGTGTCAGGGAAGCGCGCTCCCGCTGCGCCAATCGCCCTTCTGGGTGGATCGTTTCGAGGTGGAGAAGGGATTTGAACCCTCGTAGACGGATTTGCAGTCCGTTGCCTCGCCTCTCGGCCACTCCACCATTGGATGGGTAAGCCCTGACCCTCTCCGAGCGGACGACGAGGTTCGAACTCGCGACCTCAACCTTGGCAAGGTTGCGCTCTACCAGCTGAGCTACGTCCGCCTGCACGACTTGTCCAGCCCCGGGCTGTGTTAGTGCGAGAGGAAACCATAGCCGATCGGTGCCTCGGGACAAATTCTGGGGGCGCAACGGCACGGCGAGATGCGCGCATGTTCCCATCGGCTCATGCTGGTGACATGACGGGTCAACACGAGGAGAGCTCGACTGGGCGGCCTGAGACTGAGCCGGACGAGACACACGATGACGTGCCGAACCCTGAAGACGGGGTCGGCATCGGTGCGGACGCTGGGTCATCGTTCGAACCGGAGGAGGATGACCCGCCGGCGGACCCTGGGTAGTCGTCGTCGGCCATCGTTAGGGTGTGCTCATGCGCGCCTGGTGTAACGGATCCCTGATACCTGCAGACGCTCCGGCGATTGCCGTTCTCGATCATGGCTTCACCGTCGGTGACGGAGTCTTCGAGGCCATCAAAGTGGTGGACGGCGTTCCCTTCGCCCTCACGAGGCACCTCGACAGGCTGGGGCGCTCAGCGGCGGGGCTCGGGCTTCCGATCCCCGACGCGAGCATGCTCCGGCAAGCCATAGCGGACGTCCTGCGCGGTCAGGACCTCGCCTACGGTCGAATACGGATGACCTACACGGCAGGCAACTCGCCCCTCGGATCCGGTCGAGCCACCGTCGCGCCCACGTTGGTGGTGGTCGCTACCGAGGCCAAGCCCTATCCCGCAACAACGGCGGCGGTCGTGGTTCCTTGGCCACGCAACGAACGCGGTGCCCTGGCCGGGCTCAAGACGACCTCGTACGCAGAGAACGTGGTGGCACTCGCCTACGCGGAGGCGCGCGACGCCTCCGAGGCCATCTTCGCCAATACAGTCGGGAACCTCTGTGAGGGCACCGGCACGAACGTCTTCTGCGTTTTCGGTGACACGGTGGTGACTCCGCCGCTGAGCGCAGGATGCCTCGCGGGTGTTACTCGAGACTTGGTGGTCGAGTGGTGCGAAGTAGAAGAGCGGGACATACCGCTGGCAGATCTCGCATCCGCTGACGAGGTGTTCTTGACGTCGACAACGCGCGACGTACAGGGACTCCACCGGCTCGACGACCGGGGGTTCGCGGCCGAGCAGCCCGTCACGGCGGCGATCGCGCGGGCGTGGACGGAACGCGAGCCGCTCGACGTGGACCCGTAGGGGCAGCTCAGCAGAGCTCCTACGTGGCCAGGAGCCCGTCCACCAGCCGCCCGAAGACACGTGGGGCGACGATGCCGACAGGCACCGACAGGAGAGGGCCTACGAAGCGGATCCGGATGTCCTCCGTCCACGTCACCAGGCAACCCTCTGGAGTCGGTGTGACGGTGAGTACGGCCCACCCTCGGACCAGCCGTCCGCGTTTCACCATCCGGCAGCGCCCCGAGGTGTCGGCAAGGGGAGGCTGCCAGTAGGTGACCTCCATGGGATCGTCAAACCCGACCGGGCCCACAGACGTTCGAGCCACGAACTGAGTTCCGACCCCCACCCGAGTGGGCGTTGCATACGTGACCGTTGTGAATGGGACCAGCTCTCCATGCGCGACCCAGTCGGTCAGACGCGCCCAGGCCCGCTCCGCTGACCAGTTGCTGGACCGTTCCACGACGAAGGTCGTCACGACTGCGTACTGCCCGCTGCCAGAACGCCGTGCCGCTTGCGAGCTCGGTAGGCGGCAACGTTGAGACGGTTGCCGCAGGTTCGGGCGTCGCAGTACCTCTTCGAACGGTTGCGGGACATGTCCACGAGGACAGACACACAATCCGGAGCCTCGCATACCCGCAGGCGCTCGATTTCGCCGGCAGCCACAACGTGGGCTAGCGCCATGCCGCCGTCGACCGCAATGTGCTCGGCCAGCGTGGCGCTCGGCGCTGAGTAGTGCATGTGCCAGTCATGACCGTCATGGTCGGTGAGGCGAGGGCACAGCGGCGCCTCGGCCAGGAGGGTGTTGACGAGCGCTGAGACAGCGGCTGTGTCGGTGACCTCGAAGACGGCGCGAAAGCGTTCGCGCACTTGATGGATCGGTGCCACCTCGGCGTAGTCGCTGTCGCGCACCCCCGAGATGTCATGCGCGATGACGAATTTACGCAGGCTCTCAGCATCCGGCAGTCCCTCGGTTCGCCCAGCGCTGGGAGCGGTGTTAGTCAGATCGACAACCGCATGAAGCGACAGGCGGGTGTCGTGGCTGAACATCACGTGCCCAGCGTAGACAACGAGCCGGCAGAAGCCCTCGGCTACTCAGCCAGGCGCGGCGCGAGCAACTGGGCCAGCGTGGTGTCGACGTCGACGTGGGACGACTCGGTTCCGCATGGCACCAAGGCCTCGGACTGGTTGAGGAACTCGCGGAGCTCGACCGCGCGTGCCTGGATCACAGCTTGGCCGTCAGGGGATGACAGCTCGATGATGGTCGCGGCGCGTCCCGAAGCGTCCAAACAGGGCCAGATGTGGACGTCGCCGTCGCCGGTCGGAGCGTCGATGCCTTCGATGAGCAGATCACGCGCGAAGACCCACTGGACCTCGGAGTCGCCGGCCCGGAAGTGTGCCGCGACGGCGTACGGATCGCTGGGGTCGTAGCACACCTCTGCCGCGAGCGGGGTCGACGTCCCATTGGCGTCGATCAGCTCGAGCGTTAGTACTCGGGTGATGCTAGCCGGCACAGTATCCATGAAAGTCGGACCCTTCTGTCAGTCTGTCACTGGGTAAACGAAGCAGACGCCGACTCGTGACGGTCAATCGACGAAGAAACCGCAGGAAGTGGATATCGTGCTTTGTGAACGTGTCGAAGTAACGCTAAAGCGGACAGGCGATACGCGTGGCGTTTCGGTTGACTCCGTCGCTGCGCTAGCCTGTCGGGGCTGTCCGGCAGCAGCCGCGGGGCGATTGGCGCAGTGGTAGCGCGCTTCGTTCACACCGAAGAGGTCACTGGTTCGAACCCAGTATCGCCCACCGCATATCCCCAGGTCAGGGGCGGATTCAGCAGTCACTCCACCAACCGAGCCGAGGGTAGTCGGGCCTCTCGAGACCTAGCGGGGCGGCTTCTTGAGCCGCAGGTTACTCCAAGGGCATGCGGTGTTACTGAACGTGTTGTAGCCGTTCGACCGATGCTTTAGTCACCTGAACCGCGAGCTCTGAGGTTCTATTCGACGTGGAAGCCTTGAGCGAATAGTCCGATTCGCCCCAGGGGGCATTCTTCGCTGCGATTACAAATCGTTAGCGAATACTCACGAAGCGCTTTGACTGCTGCGTGTGCTCCGTGCGCAAGGCGGTCTGGCAGAAGCTCCAGTTGGGGGCCACGACTGGCGTAGCATCGCGAGATGCGATTCGGCGCATCTGTTGTAGCCGCCCTGGCCATCGCCATGCTCGTGGTGCTCGCGGTGGCTGGGTCGAACCGGTTCTCAGGTCCGGTGATCGTGCAGATGGGTGAGGGACACGGCATCCACCGCACGGACATCATCGTGGCCGCTGTCGGGGTAGCAGCGGTTGCCGCCGTCGCAATGCTGGCTTGGCGGAAGTGACTGTCGACGGCGTGCCTCGCATCGTCGCTCCTGAGCGCCGTGCGGCTCAGACATCGGGTCGCCCCAACCGTCGGTGCTCGGCCAGTGAGCAGTGCGCTCCGCCAGCCAGCTACCAGACGAGCAAGGGCCCTGGCGCGCAATGTGGGGGGCCAAGTGAGGCAGGACACCCGTCTTACAGTGTTACGGTGGGATCTCGCCGGACGGGTAAGCCGGCCACCTCTGTGGAAGGTCCGGTGTCGTCGTGACTGCGACCAGCTTCGATCTCGTCAAAACCATGAATGGGGTCGCTCGGTCGATAGGGTCACCACGCGACGTCGCCGAGACCCTGGCGTCCATCGCTTCTGCAGCTGCGGACGCCGTGCCAGGCGTGGAGCATGCGAGCGTCTCCATCGTCGACAGCGACAAGCAACTCACGACACTCATTCCTACCGACGAGTTCGTGGCCGAGGCGGACAAGCTGCAATGCGCCTTGGGCGAGGGCCCGTGTCTGGATGCCGCCCTGGGCGAGCCGGTAGTACGCAGCGATGACATGCGCCAAGAGGTCCGCTGGCCGAACTATTCGCCCAAGGCGGCCGACATGGGCGTCGGCGCCCAGCTGGCGCTGCACCTGTATGACGAGAACCACTCCTACGGTGGTCTCAACCTGTACTACGGACGGCCCGGGTCGATCACGACCGACTCTGCTGACATCGCCGAGCTGTTCGCGATGCACGCGGCGCTGGTCATGGGCCATGCCCGCGAGATCGACTCGCTGAAGAAGGCGCTCGCCACGCGGAAGGTCATCGGTGCCGCCATCGGCATCATCATGGAGCGCTACGAGCTGGACGAGGACCGTGCTTTCGAGTTCTTGGTCCGGGTGTCTCAGACGGGCAACGTCAAGCTTCGAGCCGTCGCTGAGGAGATCGTCTCAACTGGTAACGAGCGGGGTCGCGGCAAGAACTGACGTTGCCGGAGCACTGTCGTCTCACCGCAAGGCACCTGGAAGTGGCACAGTGGGCACGTGCTCCGGATCGCGATCATCGGCTCCGGCCCAGCGGGGATCTACGCCACTGAGGCGCTCACCCGCACCGGCGATGTCAGTGTCGACGTGTTCGACGCTCTGCCATGCCCGTACGGTCTCGTTCGCTACGGCGTCGCACCTGACCATCCCAAGATCCGCTCCATCGTCGCCACCCTGCGAACGGTTCTCGAGCATCCTCAGGTCCGATTCGTCGGCAACGTGCAGGTGGGCAAGGACCTGAGCATTGAGGATCTAGACCGGCATTTCGACGCGACGATCGTGGCAAGCGGAGCGGCGCTGGGCCGCCGAATGGGGATACCGGGCGAGGACCTGCCGGGCAGTTTCTCGGCTACCGACTTCGTCGCCTGGTACAACGGCCACCCGGACTCTCCCCTCGACCAGTTCACCTTGGATGCACGCACCGCAGTCGTCGTCGGCATGGGCAATGTGGCCGTTGACGTCGCGCGGATACTGGCGAAGTCCGCCGACGACCTCCGCGGGACCGACCTGCCTCATCACGTCCTCGAGGTCTTGGAGCGCAGTTCGATCACCGACATCCACATGATCGGGCGCCGAGGACCCGTGCAAGCCAAGTTCACGACGAAGGAGCTACGTGAGCTCGGCGAGCTCCACCACGCGGACGTGGTCGTCGACCCGGCAGAGCTCGTGCCAGACGCTGCGAGCGAGCTGGCACTAGCCACGTCGCCCGCCGCCCGGCGAAACCTCGAGGCCTTGCAGGAGTGGTCCCAACGCCCCCTGCAAGGCCGCCCTCGACGACTGCATCTGAGATTCTGGCTGCGGCCGCTAGCGGTGCTCGGAGAGGACCGGGTGAGCGGCCTCCTGGTTGAGCGGACTCAGGCCACAGAAACCGGCGGCGCCGCAGGCACCGGCGACACGTGGCCGATAGACGCCGACATGGTGCTGCGCTCGATCGGTTACCGGGGAACATCCCTGCCCGGCCTGCCCTTCGACCACGACGCTGCAGTGGTGCCGAACGACAGGGGGAGAGTGCTTCTCGAGGACGGCACCCAGCTGCCACGGTGGTACGTGGCTGGGTGGATCAAGCGCGGCCCGACCGGCGTCATCGGCACCAACCGGCGAGACGCCTACGAGACGGTCACGTCCCTGATCGAGGACGCTCCGGGCGGTCCCGAGGTCAATCGCGATCCGGAGGCGGTGACGCAGCTGCTGGCGCAGCGGGGCGTGTTGGCTGTCACCTGGGACGGCTGGAACGCCATCGACGTGGCCGAAACCGAGCTTGGTCGCTCGCAAGGGCGAGACCGAGCACGCATCGCCCAGCGGGAGATGCTGCTGCAGTTCGCACGGGCTCAAATCGCCTCCGCGTGACCCAGGCGCGCTCGCCCGAGCCTGACCTGCGACGCGGTTCGCGCCAGGCGTCCGGTGAAAGCCGGGCAGCCGGGCATATAACAGGCGTACGATCGTCAGGCCAAGCCCACAACGTCGGAGGCTGACTCACCCATGTTCTTCTTCTTCAGCAACCGTCTGGGGTGTCTCGGCTCGTTGATGCTGTCCCTCGTCGTCACCGTCGTGCTCATCTTGCTGCTGTCACGTTGAGCGCTGGGTTCACTCGAAAGAGGCGCTGAGTGTTCCTCATCCTCCACCGCGGTAGGCGTCCTTCGCCCGCCGTCGTCGGCTGGCCTGCCGACTAGCTCGCCGGCGGTGGGCCTACATCAGCGTGCCTGCCCGACTTCTTGGCAGCGTGCTCGGCTCCGCGCCCCGGACCTCGCCGCGCGGCCAACCGGTCGGCGACGAGCCCAGTGACCAACCCGTAGACCGCTTTGTGCATCACATCGACCAGCAGCTCGTCCCGAGGCCAGGTGGAGGGGGGAGCCCCGGCACCCGTGTAGTTCTCGAGCGTCTGGTCGTTCACCAGGCGCAGGCCAGTGAAGGCCGTCGACGCGCGTACGCCGCGTAGGCCACCCTCAGCCATCAGGGCTCGTACCACACCGAGGGCGGCCGCCTGTCCGAAGTGCATTCCGAGGTTCAGGGCGGTCGACTTCTCCGCGCGTCGGTCCGCGATCCCAACCATTCGGCCGAGAGTCAGGGCCGGCACGTAGGAGCTGGGTCGCCCCGTGAATCGCTGCTCGACCTTCTCACCGATCGTCATCACCAGTGCTCCGGCGAGACCGGCGACCACGCCCTCAACGACGATATTGGCCATGTGAACGTCCCTCTCCTCGCGCGATCATGTCCCGGCTTCGCCGGCGCGGTGCTCCTGCACCCGGTGTGGGACCCGCAGCAGTCGCAGCGACGTCACCAGGACCAGGCCGCCCACGAGGTTGCCGAAGGACGACCATCCCAGCGCGACGCCCCAGTCTCCCCAGCCGTACCCGGCATCTCCGGTGAGCAGCCCCGCAAACATCAGGATGGAGTCAAGGATGGAGTGGAAGAGCTCCGCCCCGACCAAGATGAACGACATCAGCACCGCGGGGACGATTTTGACACCCATCGAGTCGGTGGCGTGCTGCATGCGCGTCAGCAGCGTGATGACGGTGCCGCCCAGCACGGCCAGAAAGAAGGACCGCCAGTTCACCCCCAGCTCGGCGAAATGCGTCCCCGCCTCCACCGCGGTCGAGTGAAGATCCGGCAGGGCGATGACAATCATCGCGGCCATCATGAAGCCGCTGACCAAGTTCATCACCAGCGTGACCAGCCAGAGCCTCAGCAGCAGTGCCACCGAGCCCTCTCCAGCGACCACGGCAGTGACTGGTACGAGAAAGTTCTCCGTGAACAGCTCGCTACGGGCCATCAGCAAGGCGACGAAGCCGATCGTGAAGGCCAGCGCTGCGAGCAGGCTGTTGCCGGTCTCATGCTTGACGACGAGATACATCAAGACGCCGAGAGCGACATCGACGCCTCCGAGGAAGCCCGTCGCGGCGAGGGGCAGCAGAGGTCGATTGAGCCGGTCCGCCCCCTCCTCCACCAAGCGGTCGAACGCGTCCTCGATCTCCGGCTCGTCGCGGTCCCCGGGGGAGGAGACGAGATCGTCCTTGTCAACACTCACCTGGTCCCGGTACCCCCGATCGGCGTCGACTACCCGGAGGCGGTCCGCGGACTCCGTCTGCAGGGCTGCAGCGATGCCTCTACGCTGTGGTCAGCAAAGCCGACGACGCACGGTGACGCGTCACGAATGCAAGGAAGGCAGACACATGAGCAAGTTCTCAATGGCGATCGCCGGCGCGGCGGGTTACGTTCTCGGCGCGAGAGCCGGGCGCCAGCGCTACGAGCAGATCGTCGACCAGGCGCAGCGTGTCTGGTCGAACCCGAAGGTGCAGCAGGCCACCCGAACCGCGCAGGACAAGGCCAAGGAGAAGGCTCCCGTCGTCGGGGAGATGCTGACCTCGAAGGTCAAGGGTTCGTCGCAGGAATCGACGCCGCCACCGGTCATCGTGACCCCGGTCGTCGACGCAACCGACCCGCTGGTGGACCCGCTGGCGGACCCGCTCTCGTCAGCACCCGCACCCTCGAGCAGCCTCGATGACGACCGGACCGACCCACTGTCCAGCTCGTCCCCGTTGTCCAACATCTAAGTACTGCCGTTCCCTGCGGCGCTGACCAGCCGCCGGAAACGTCCGCGACGCGCCGCGAGCTCCTCGATACGATCAGGTCACTGTCACGGGGTCAACCGATCGCCGCGACGACCATCGTCTCGAGGAGCCTGGCGTGTCTGATGTGAGCGTCACTGTCGTCACCACCGGCCAACCCGTCGAGCGCAGTGTGTCGAGCGGCACGAAAGCTTGGGAGCTGTTCGCCGACCAACCGGACGTCATCGCCGCGTACGTGGATGGCGAACCCCGCGACCTGTCCTGCACCTTGAGCGACAAGGCTCGGGTGGAAGGCATCGACATCGGCTCCGATGCAGGACGTGACATCTTGCGGCACTCCACCGCCCACGTCTTGGCCCAGGCCGTCCAAGAGCTGTTCCCCGACGCCAGGCTCGGGATCGGGCCTCCCATCGCTGACGGCTTCTACTACGACTTCGACGTGTCGCAGCCGTTCAAGCCAGACGACCTCGCGCGCATCGAGACCCGGATGCGCAAGATCATCAAGGAAGGCCAGCGCTTCTCCCGCCGGTCGGTCAGCGATGATGAGGCTCGAGCGGAGCTGGCCGAGGAGCCCTACAAGCTGGAGCTCATCGGGCTCAAAGGCGCCGGGAGCTCGGACGCCGCCGAAGGTGCGGCCGTCGAGGTCGGAGCCGACGGGCTCACGATCTACGACAACCTCAAGCGAGACGGCTCGCTGGCGTGGAAGGACCTGTGCCGGGGGCCGCACCTGCCCACCACCAAGCGGATCCCCGCCTTCACCTTGACGCGCTCCGCGGCGGCGTACTGGCGGGGCAGCGAGAAGAACAAGCAGCTCCAGCGCATCTACGGCACCGCCTGGGAGAGCAAGGAAGCGCAAGATGCCTACCTCGAGAGGCTCGAGCAGGCGGCGCGCCGCGACCACCGGCGACTCGGAGTCGAGCTCGACCTGTTCAGCTTTCCCGACGAGATCGGCTCCGGCCTGGCGATCTTCCACCCCAAGGGTGGAGTGCTGCGCAAGGTGATGGAGGACTACTCACGCCAGCGCCATGTCGAGGCTGGGTACGAGTTCGTCAACACTCCACACATCACCAAGGGCTCGCTGTTCGAGACGTCGGGGCACCTGCAGTGGTACGCCGACGGCATGTATCCGCCGATGCACGTCGACGAGGAGCGTGACGGCGAGGGAAAGGTGACACGAGCCGGCCAGGACTACTACCTGAAGCCGATGAACTGTCCGTTCCATTGCCTGCTCTACCGCTCGCGCGGCCGGTCCTACCGTGAGCTGCCCCTCCGGATGTTCGAGTTCGGCTCCGTCTACCGGTACGAGAAGTCGGGTGTGATCCACGGGCTTACCCGCGTGCGAGGGATGACCCAGGACGACTCGCACATCTATTGCACCGAGGACCAGCTGCAGGACGAGATCAGGTCGCTGCTCACGTTCGTCCTTGGGCTGCTCAAGGACTACGGGCTCGACGAGTTCTACCTGGAGCTGTCCACCCGCAACGACGAGAAGTACGTAGGCACCGACGAGCAATGGGAGCAGGCGACGGACGCCCTACGCCAAGCTGCGGAGGCCTCCGGCCTCGATCTGGTCCTCGATCCCGGAGGGGCGGCGTTCTACGCCCCGAAGATCTCCGTGCAAGCCCGCGACGCCATCGGGCGCACCTGGCAGATGTCGACGATCCAGGTTGACTTCCAGAGCCCGCAGCGATTCGGGCTGGAGTACACGTCCTCCGACGGGTCCCGGCGCGAGCCCTACATGATCCACCGCGCCTTGTTCGGCTCCATCGAGCGCTTCATCGGGGTTCTCACCGAGCACTATGCCGGCGCGTTCCCGCCGTGGCTGGCCCCGGTTCAGGTGACCGCCATCCCGATAGCCGAGCGGCACGAGTCCTATCTGGCGAAGGTGGCGGCCGACTTGGCGACCCGAGGGATCCGGGTCGACGTCGACCGCTCCGACGACCGCATGCAGAAGAAGATCCGGAACGCCTCGCTTCAGAAGGTGCCGTTCGTGCTGATCGCCGGGGATCGCGACGTCGACGACAACGCGGTCTCCTTCCGCTACCGCGACGGGCACCAGGACAACGGCGTACCCGCCGCGGAGGCCGTTGCGAGGATCGTCGAGGCAGTGGAGCGACGAGTGCAGGTATGACGACGTACGAACCGCAGCGGGGAGCGGGGGAGTCCGACGCGTTCTTCCGACTCTGGACCCCGCACCGGATGGCCTACATCAAGGGGGAGAACAAGCCCGAGTCCGACCATGGGACCTGCCCCTTCTGCGCCATTCCTGCACTGAGCGACGAGGAAGCCCTCATCGTGAGGCGCGGCGAAGCTGCCTTCGCGGTGCTGAACCTGTATCCCTACAATCCCGGACACCTCATGGTGTGCCCCTACCGCCACGTCGCCGACTACACCGAGCTCACGCCCGACGAGACGAGCGACCTGGCGTCGCTGACAGCCGGTGCCATGCGAGCCATCCGGTCGGCGAGCGGCGCCGACGGCTTCAACATCGGCATGAACCAAGGTGCCGTGGCCGGAGCGGGCATCGCAGCCCATCTGCACCAACATGTGGTGCCCCGTTGGGGTGGGGACACGAACTTCATGCCCGTCGTCGGCCACACCAAGGTCTTGCCGCAGTTGCTCCGAGACACGCGGCAGATCCTTGCGGACTCCTGGGACGCTCCCGACCCCAGCGGCGAAGAGTCCTAACCGACGGCCGAGGTCACCCCGGCGACCCGCGTGGCGACGTGTGCGGGCATCACGTCATAGCGGGAGAAGCGCCGGGTGAAGGACCCGCTGCCATGGCTGATCGACCGCAGGTCGACGGCATACCGGACCAACGCCAACTGCGGTACTTCGGCACGCACGACCGTTCGCCCGGTGCCGACGGGCTCGGTCCCGAGCACGTGCGCCCGGCGGGTGGACAGGTCGCCCATGACGGCACCGACGAAGTCGTCGTCGATCACGACCTCCACGGTGTCGATCGGCTCCAGCAGCTGGACGTCGCCGGACGTAGCGGCCTCGCGCAGCGCCAGCGCGCCTGCGGTCTGGAAAGCGAGGTCGCTCGAGTCGACGCTGTGAGCCTTGCCGTCGCGCAAGGTGACGCGCGTGTCGACGACGGGGTAGCCGGCGGCGAGGCCCTTGTCGAGCTGGGTCCGCACTCCCTTCTCGACGCTCGGGATGAACTGCCGAGGCACGGATCCGCCCACCACCTTGTCGACGAACTCGAAGCCGGCTCCCGGTGGCAGTGGCTCGACCTCCACCTCGCAGACAGCGAACTGTCCGTGTCCTCCGCTCTGCTTGACATGGCGTCCGCGCCCCTGTGACGGGGCGGCGAACTTCTCTCGAAGGGGGACTCGCACCTCCACCTGGTCCACCCGTACGCCGTAGCGCCGCTCGAGCCGGTCGAGGAGGACGTCGGCATGGGCCTCGCCGAGGCACCACAGCACCAGCTGCAACGTCTCCGGATGGTGCTCGATGGCCACCGACGGGTCCTCGGCCGCCAGTCGCTGCAGGGCGGGACCGAGCTTGTCCTCATCGGCCTTGGTGTGCGCAACGACGGCGATCGGCAACAGCGGTTCGGGCATCTGCCACGGCTCCATCACCAGCGGCTTGGTCTTGTCGCTGAGGGTGTCGCCGGTCTCTGCGCGGGACAGCTTCGCGACCGCGCAGACATCGCCGGCCACCGCCGCTGCGAGCGGCCGTTGCAGCTTGCCGAGCGGCGAGGAGAGGGCGCCGATCCGATCGTCCTCGTCGTGGTCCTGGTGTCCGTGCCGCTCTCCCACGAAGTCCGACTGGTGCCCCGACACGTGGACCATGGCGTCGGGTCGCAGCGTTCCCGAGAAGACGCGGACCAGGCTGATGCGTCCCACGTACGGGTCGGACGTCGTCTTGACCACCTCGGCCAGGAGGTCACCCGCCGGGTCACAGCTCAGCCCGTCGACCCGCTTGCCGGCCGTCGTGTACGTCGCCGGGAACGGGTGCTCGGAGGGAGGCGGGAACGCCTTGGACATGATCTCGAGGAGCTCCTCGAGACCGAGACCGTGCAGAGAGGCGACCGGAATGACCGGGAAGAAGGAGGCACGGGCAACGGCCGTCTCGAGGTCGTCGATCAACTGGGTGACATCCAGGTCGTCGCCGGCCATGTAGCGGTCCATCAGACCCTCGTCCTCCGACTCCTCGATCAGGCTCTCGATGAGTGGCTCGCGGTGCTGCGCGATCAGGTCGGCCTCGTCGTCATTCGGGGAGCGCACGAGGCGCCCGGAGGTGCCGGAGTAGTCCGACACTGTCTGCGACAGCAAGGCGACGAGGTCGTCGGTCTCCTCGCCCGGATGGCGTACGGGCACGTACAGCGGCACGGCGTTGCCGAGCGCCGTCTGCGCCTGCGCCAGGACCGCGGAGTAGTCCCCGCGTGGGTGGTTGACCTTGCTGACCACAACGCAGCGGGGCATCTTGACCGCTTCGCACTCCAGCCACAGCGCTCGCGTCGCCGCGTCGATGCCATCCGTTGCGGAGATGACGAACAGGGCACAGTCAGCAGCCCGCAGGCCTGCTCGCACCTCGCCGACGAAGTCGGCGTACCCGGGGGTGTCCAGCAGGTTGATCTTGATGCCGTCGACAACCAGGGGAGCGAGGCTCAGCCCGACCGAGCGCTGCTGACGGATCTCGGCCTCGTCGTAGTCGCTCGTCGTCGTCCCGTCCTCGACCCGCCCGGCGCGGTTGATCACCCCCGTCGCTGCGAGCAGCGCCTCCACCAGCGTCGTCTTGCCAGACCCTGAAGGACCGACCAGCACCACGTTGCGGATCGCGTCTGGACTACCGGGTCGAAGTGCGGTCCCCACGGGAGATCCGCTTCCAGCTTGCCTGCCTGCCATGGTGGCCTCCTGACGCCGCGGAAGGGGTATGTCGGCTTAGGCATACCCTTTCCTGCCGCCGCGTGCAGCACAAGGAGTCTGCACGGACGCGTTGCCGGTAGCATCGACGTCCGGCCACCGTCTATCCAAGGAAGTCACGTCAGCGCTGATGCTCGAGCGGTTCCGCCAGTTCTGGACTAACTTCTTCAAGCCGGTCGCTCACCTGCTGATCAAGTTGGGAGTGTCACCCGACGCCGTCACCATCGTCGGCACCATCGGTGTCGTCTCGGGAGCGCTGGCTTTCTTCCCGCGCGGACACCTGCTGACCGGCGTCCTGGTCATCACCGTGTTCGTGTTCTCCGACCTGATTGACGGCTACATGGCTCGAACTCTCGGTTCGTCGTCTCGATGGGGCTCGTTCCTCGACTCGACGCTCGACCGACTCGGGGACGCGGCCGTCTTCACCGGCCTCGCGGTTTGGTTCCTTGGCGGCGGAGACGACGACCTGCTCGGCTACGTCGCGCTCTGGGCGCTGGTGATGGGGTCGGTGACGTCCTACGCACGCGCCAAAGCCGAGAGCCTGGGCATGCAGGCGAAGGGAGGCATCGCCGAGCGGGCGGATCGGCTCGTCGCGGTGTTGGTGATGACGGGCCTGTCCGCGATCTTCGACCTCCCGATCCTGCTGACACTGGTGCTCTGGGCGGTGGCGGTCGCCAGCACCATCACCGTGTTCCAGCGGATGCTGCTGGTGCGTCGTCAGGCCTTGGCTGACCCAGCGTTGCCCTCTTGACATCGTCAGCGCGGCCCCGGGAGAGGCTGGTCGACTACGCCTTCCGCATGGCGTGGGCCACCACACGCCGCACCCCCGAGCCGGTCGGCACCAGGGTGCTCGAAGGTGTGGCGGACCGGGTGTGGAAGTCACGGGGGTCGGGAGTGCGGCAGCTGGAGAACAACCTCCGCCGGGCGGCACCGACGCTGGACGCAGCCGAGTTGGCGGACCTCTCGCGGGCTGCGCTGCGGTCGTACTTCCGTTACTGGCACGAGGTCTTCCGGCTTCCTTCGTGGTCACCGGAGCGCACCGTCGACTCCGTCGTGACGACCGGTGAGGAGGGTCTGCGGGAAGCGTTCGGCCGTGGGCGCGGCGCCATCATCGCGCTGCCCCACATGGCGAACTGGGACCACGCGGGTGCCTGGGCATCCCGCACCGGGATGCCCGTGTCGACTGTCGCGGAGCGACTGCGCCCGGAATCGCTGTTCGACCGGTTCGTGAGCTACCGCGAGCAGCTCGGCATGGAGGTGATCGCACTGAGTGGCGCGGGGAACCCGACGCTGGCTCTGAAGGCGTCACTGGACGAGGGTCGGCTGATCTGCCTGCTGGCCGACCGTGACCTCACTGGTGCCGGGGTGGAGGTTCCGCTGCTCGGCGAGGACGCTCGGATGCCGGTGGGACCGGCAGCCCTGTCCCGCATCACCGGCGCCCCGCTGTTCGCCCTGACCCTGCACTATCGGGGACCCTTGCTGCAGCTGGACTTCAGCTCGCCGATCTCCGCTCGATCAGGGCGGGTCGGGCTGGTGCAGACGACCTCCGACGTCGCCGAGTGGTTCAGCGCCGGCATTGCGCGGACGCCGGCCGACTGGCACATGATGCAGCCGGTCTTCATGTCGGACCTGCACCCAGCCGTCGGAGGCGCCGGCTGATGCGGATAGGAATCGTGTGCCCCTATTCCCTGGACGTGCCGGGTGGGGTGCAGAACCACGCTCAGGGCCTGGCCCAGGCGCTGCGGACCCGAGGCCACTCGGTCCAGGTCCTGGCTCCGGGCGTGCAGTCGTCACTGCGAGACGGCCACCTGGTGACTGTCGGCCGTTCGGTGCCCATCCGGTTCAACGGGTCGGTGGCGCGCGTGGCGTTCGGTCCGTACGCCTTCGCCCGGACCCGGCGCTGGCTGCGGGAGGGCCGGTTCGACATCGTGCACGTCCATGAGCCGCTCACCCCCAGCGTGTCGGTGCTCGCGCTGTGGGCGAGCGACGCAGCCGTCGTGGCGACGTTCCACACGGCCAACCCGGACTCCCGTGCCCTGTCACTGGCGGCCCGTCTGCTTCGCCGCTCCACGGACAAGATCTCCGTGCGGGTGGCGGTGTCGGACGCCGCGCGCGGGACGCTCGTCGAGCACATGGGCGTCGAACCGGTAGTGATTCCCAACGGCATCTTCTGCAAGGACTTCGCCAGCGCCGAAGCCCGACCCGAGTACGGGGACGACGGGCCGACGATCGTCTTCGTCGGGCGCACCGACGAGCCACGAAAGGGTCTGGCGGTACTCCTCGCGGCCTTCGCGCAGGTGGCCGCGGTCCACCCGACCGTGCGGCTGCTGATCGCCGGCCGGGGAGCGCGCCCCGCATCTTCCGCCGGGAAAGGTCGGAGCCGAATCGCCTATCTCGGGATGGTCAGCGACACCGAGAAGGCTCGGCTGCTCGCCTCGGCCACGGTTTATGTGGCGCCACATGTGGGCGGTGAGAGCTTCGGTGTGGTGCTCGTCGAGGCAATGGCGGCCGGTGCGGCCGTTGTCGCCAGCGACCTTCCGGCCTTCCGAGCTGTCCTCGACGAAGGGCGGTTGGGCGCGCTGTTCCCGGTCGGTGACGCAGCCGCGGCCGCCACCAGCATTCTCGCCATGCTGGATGATGCCGGGCACCGAGACAGCGTCCGTGCCGCGGCGCGGATCGGCGCTCAGGGATACGACTGGGCGGTCGTAGCCCCCCGGATCGAGGCGATGTACGAGACCGTGGTCAACGGTGCTGTGGCAGGTGCCTCGCTGGTGGAAAAGGCGGGGTAGCGAGCCGTACCATGGAGAGGCCAGTACGACTCTGCTATCGAAGGTTTCCCGTGACCCACCCAGCAACAGACCCGTCCAGCTCCGAGGACACCGCCGCACAGAAGGGCACCGCCCGAGTGAAGCGCGGCATGGCCGAGATGCTCAAGGGTGGCGTCATCATGGACGTCGTCACGGTCGAGCAGGCCAAGATCGCCGAGGACGCCGGGGCGGTGGCCGTGATGGCGCTGGAGCGCGTCCCTGCCGACATCCGGGCCCAGGGCGGTGTCTCCCGGATGAGTGACCCCGACATGATCGACGCGATCATCGGCGCAGTGTCCATCCCCGTCATGGCCAAGGCTCGCATCGGTCACTTCGTCGAGGCTCAGGTCCTGCAGAGCCTCGGCGTCGACTACATCGACGAGTCCGAGGTACTCACCCCCGCCGACTACGCCAACCACATCGACAAGTGGCAGTTCACGGTTCCCTTCGTGTGTGGGGCGACGAACCTGGGCGAGGCGCTGCGGCGGCTCACCGAAGGCGCCGCCATGATCCGGTCCAAGGGCGAGGCCGGCACCGGCGACGTGTCGAATGCCACCACACACATGCGCCAGATCCGCGGCGAGCTGCGCCGTCTGCAGTCCATGAGCGAGGACGAGCTGTACGTCGCCGCCAAGGAGCTGCAGGCTCCGTACGACCTGGTCCGCGATGTGGCTGAGGCGGGCAAGCTCCCTGTCGTGCTGTTCACGGCGGGAGGTATCGCGACGCCCGCGGACGCGGCAATGATGATGCAGCTGGGCGCCGAAGGTGTGTTCGTCGGATCGGGCATCTTCAAGTCTGGCAACCCGGCCCAACGCGCCGCCGCCATCGTCAAGGCCACGACGTTCTACGACGACCCCGATGTCATCGCCAAGGTCTCCCGCGGGCTCGGCGAGGCGATGGTCGGCATCAACGTCGACGACATTCCGCAGCCACACCGTTTGGCCGAGCGAGGCTGGTAGCCGGTGGCCATCGGCAGTCCCGACAAGGCTGCTCGGCTGGACCAGCTCCGTACCTATGCCAAGGTTCAGGTCTGGGCTGGCTTCCGCCCGTCCGGCGAGGTCCGGGCCGAGGTGCACGACGCTGTGCTCGACGAGGTTCGTGACGCCGACAGGGCAGCGACCCTGACCGCACAGCTGATCGCCGAAGCGTCGGCCGCGCTCGAGGAGGCCGCTCGAGGCTGGCCGGACGTCACCCAGTTCGACCGGCTCCAGTCAGCCTTCGCCGAGATCGAGGCGTCCGACGTGGTCGTCCTGCAGGCCTGTGAGGATCACTGGTCGGCCAACGAGCTGTTGCGGCAGCGCTCCTCGCAAGGCAGAACTCCTTGGGGCATCGCCTACTTCACCCTCTCCGACGTCTGGCATGCCGTCGAGCACGACATGCTCGAGGTCAACCTGTGGCACGGCTCCAGCGCGAACGTCGCCGAAGGCGACGATCTCCTCGACTTCTTCCAGCGCACCCTTGAAGCCCACGGCATCACATCGGTGTTCGACGAGGGGCGCATCGAAGTCGGCGTCGCCTGGCAACGGCGACCGGGGACCCCGCAGCACGCGTCGGTCCCGAGCCAGCGCTGAGCGTCCCGGCGACTCCTACCATGGAGGCGTGACGACGAGGCCGACCATTGGTGTGTTCGCGCTGCAAGGCGACGTCCGGGAGCACCTGAGCATGCTCGAGGGCGCTGGCGCCCGGGCGCTGGCGGTACGGCGTCCGCACGAGCTCGCGAGCATCGACGCCATCGTCATCCCGGGCGGCGAGTCGACGACGATGTACAAGCTGGCGCAGATCTTCGACCTCTTCGAACCCCTGCGGGACCGGATCTCCGCCGGCATGCCGACGCTCGGCACCTGCGCCGGGATGATCATGCTGGCCGACACGATCGAGGGAGGCATCGAGGGGCAGCAGACGCTCGGAGGGCTGGATGTCGTCGTCCGCCGCAATGCCTTCGGCCGCCAGGTCGACTCCTTCGAGACAGACGTGGACTTCACCGCCTTCGACCGTCCCTTCCACGCCGTCTTCATCCGGGCGCCGTGGGTCGAGAAGGTCGGCGCGGACGTCGAGCTGCTCGCGACCGTAGCCAGCGGCCCGGCCGTCGGTAGGATCGTCGCCGTGCGCCAGGGTCACGTCATGGCCACCTCGTTCCATCCCGAGATCACCTCCGACGACCGCGTACACCGCTACTTCGTCGGGCTGGTCACGAACAGCTGAGGAGCTCTATCGATGTCCGGCCACTCCAAATGGGCGACTACGAAGCACAAGAAGGCTGTCGTCGATGCCCGGCGGGGCAAGCTGTTCGCGAAGCTCATCAAGAACATCGAGGTGGCTGCACGCACCGGCGGTGGGGACACGACCGGCAACCCGACCTTGTATGACGCGATCCAGAAGGCGAAGAAGTCGTCCGTGCCGAACGACAACATCGACCGCGCCGTCAAGCGTGGCTCGGGACTCGAGGGTGGCGGCGCCGACTACCAGACGATCATGTACGAGGGCTACGCCCCCGGAGGTGTCGCTCTCCTGATCGAGTGCCTCACCGACAACCGCAACCGGGCCGCCGGCGAGGTGCGCACCGCAATGACGCGCAACGGGGGATCCATGGCCGATGCGGGTTCTGTGTCTTACATGTTCGCGCGCAAGGGCGTGGTCATCGTCCCGAAGGCGCAAGCCGCCAAGGAGGTGGCTGAGGACGACGTACTGGATGCCGTCCTCGATGCCGGTGCGGAGGACGTGAACGACATCGGCGAGGCATACGAGGTCATCTCGGAGCCGACCGACCTGGTGGCTGTGCGGACTGCCCTCCAGGCAGCCGGGCTCGACTACGAGTCGGCCGAGGCATCATTCGTCCCCAGCATGACCGTGGGGGTGGACAAGTCGGGCGCCACCCGGATCTTTCGCCTGATCGAGGCGCTCGAGGACTCCGACGACGTACAGAACGTCTTCGGCAACTTCGACGTACCCGATGACGTGCTGGCCGAGATCGACTGAAAGGGTACTTCGGGCGCGTCGCATCCGGTTGTGTCACCGTCGAAGGTTAGGTTGGGCTAGTCGAACAGGTGTTCGCCCAGCTCGCCGTCCGCGGGCTGACTGCCAGCCCGAAGGAGCTCGCGTGCGGGTGCTCGGTGTGGATCCTGGGCTGACACGCTGCGGGGTCGCGGTCGTGGAAGGGTCCGGTGCTGGACGTCTGAGCGCGGTGGCGGTCGACGTCGTCCGTACGCCCTCCGCGTCGCCGCTCGGTGACCGCCTGCTGTTCATCAGCGCTGCGCTGGAACGATGGATCGAGCAGTTCCAGCCAGACGCGGTCGCGGTCGAGCGGGTCTTCGCCCAGCACAACGTGCGCACGGTGATGGGCACGGCCCAGGTCTCGGCCCTCGCGATCCTCGCTGCCGCCCGGGTGGGGCTGCCGGTGGCTCTGCACACGCCGAGCGAGGTCAAGGCGGCGGTGACCGGCAACGGCCGGGCCGACAAGGCGCAAGTGAGCACGATGGTGGTGCGGCTGCTCAGGCTGACCGAGACCCCGACCCCCGCCGACGCCACTGACGCCCTCGCCCTTGCGATGTGCCACCTGTGGCGAGGCGGTGCCACCGCCAGGATCGGCGCAGCGATCGCCAGGTCAGGGGACTCAGTGGTGTCGTCATGATCGCGTTCGTGCGGGGGCCGGTCTCGTCGGTGTTCGTCGACTCGGCTGTCGTCGACGTCGGAGGGGTCGGGATGCAGGTGATGTGCACCCCGTCGACCCTCGCGGGACTCCAGGTGGGTGAGGTGGCCACTCTGGCCACGGCGATGGTGGTGCGCGAGGACTCGCTGACGCTGTTCGGCTTCGCGAACTACGACGAGCGCAGCCTGTTCGAACTGCTTCAGACAGCCAGTGGGGTCGGGCCGAAGCTGGCTCAGGCCATGCTGGCCGTGCACGGGCCCGACGAGTTGCGCCGAGCGGTGACGACCGAGGACCTTACGGCCTTGTGCAAGGTTCCCGGCATCGGCAGGAAGGGCGCTCAGCGCGTCGTTCTCGAGCTCAAGGACCGGATCGGCGTCCCTCAGGGCGCCGGTGCCACGATCCGGACGCCGGGGGTCCCCTCAAATTCGCCCGCGAGCTGGCGCGACCAGGTGCGAGCAGGTCTGATCGGCCTCGGTTGGTCGACCCGTGAGGCGGAGTCCGCACTGGACAACGTAGCGGCGCTGGCCGACCAGGCGGTGGCCGACGGTGAGCCGGTTCCCGTCGCTGAGCTGCTCCGTGCGGCGCTTCGATCCCTATCGAGGGCATGAGCCATGGAGTCGTACGACAGTGACGGCCGGGCTCTGATCGCGGCGGACGCCGACAGCGACGAGCGGGCCGTCGAGGCTGCGCTTCGCCCCAAGACTCTGGAGGAGGTCATCGGGCAGGAACGCGTCCGCGAGCAGCTCGGACTCGTGCTGGCCGCGGCCAAGGGTCGTGGGCTGGCGCCGGACCACGTCCTGCTGTCAGGTCCGCCGGGGCTCGGCAAGACGACGATGGCCATGATCATCGCCGCAGAGATGGGCACGCCGCTGCGGATCACGAGCGGCCCGGCCATTCAGCACGCCGGAGATCTGGCCGCCATCTTGTCCGGCCTGAATGAGGGGGATGTGCTCTTCCTCGACGAGATCCACCGCATGTCACGTCCTGCCGAGGAGATGCTGTATCTCGCGATGGAGGACTTCCGAGTCGACATCATCGTCGGAAAGGGTCCCGGTGCCACGGCCATCGGCCTCGACATCCCCCCGTTCACGCTGGTCGGTGCCACCACACGAGCGGGTCTGCTCCCGGGTCCGCTGCGCGATCGATTCGGTTTCACCGGGCACCTGGAGTTCTACGAGACAGCCGACCTTCAGCGCATCGTCACGCGGTCGGCGCGGCTGCTCGACGTCCGCATCGAGCAGGACGGCTCCGAGGAGATCGCCTCACGATCGCGAGGCACTCCGCGCATCGCCAACCGGCTACTGCGCCGGGTCCGCGACTTCGCCCAAGTGCGCGCCGACGGAGTCGTGACCAAGGCGCTGGCCTCGGATGCCCTAGCCCTGTTCGAGGTCGACCAGATGGGGCTGGACCGGCTCGACCGAGGCGTACTGACGGCGTTGTGCCGTCGCTTCGGAGGCGGCCCGGTAGGGCTGGGCACACTCGCGGTCGCGGTCGGCGAGGAGCGGGAGACCGTCGAAGAGATGGCAGAGCCGTTCCTGGTGCGCTCGGGTTACCTCGCCCGCACCTCGCGTGGGCGAATCGCCACGCCCGCGGCGTGGCGTCACCTCGGGCTCCCCGTCCCGGTGAACGCGCCCTTCCCCGGCCAGACGCTGCTCTTCGAGGACGAGTAGGTCGAGACAGTAGCGACACCGCAGCCCAAGGAGATCTGGATTCGGGCTTCTGCAAGTTAGACTCCGCTCTTGGCCGTCTCGTGCGACGGCATCACGTGTCGTGTCCTCAACCGGCTTCTCGCTCGAGGCGATAGAGGTCGAATTCAAGGAGTTCTCGGTGGAAGCTGTCGGGGGATTTTTGCCGATCCTGTTGCTGCTGGTGTTCGCCTACCTCTTGATCGTCCGGCCCGCGCGCAAGCGCACCCAGGAGACTGCGGCGCTGCAGGCCGCGCTGTCAAAGGGCGACTCGATCATGCTGACGAGCGGGATCTTCGGCCGAGTCGACGAGATCGTTCCTGACGACGACCTGAGTACCGGCGGCGGCAAGGTCAAGGTGGAGCTGTCGCCGGGCGTCGTCGTGACCGTCCATCGCGGCGCCATCGCCAAGATCATCGCCGACGCATCGCCGCCCGAGGACTCCTCCATCGCGGACTCCTCCATCGGGCATGACGCCCCCCCGGCCGGCGCGGGCGACGTGCCGGGCGACCACGACGTCCCCCGCGGCTACGCCGCCCCCGCCCCGAACGACGACGATCGAGACGGCACCATCGGTGACGGCCGCACCGATCGCGGAGATGCTCGGGGAGCCGTCTGACGTGGCGACTCGTACCTCGCACCCGGGCCGCACACTGGTCATCTTCTTGGCGGTCGTCATCGCGATGTTCGCCTCGGTGGCCGCCCTCGGCAACTGGAAGCCAAAGCTTGGCCTGGACCTGCAGGGAGGAGAGCGGATCGTCCTGCAGGCACAAGGTGCCGGCGGCAGCTCCATCGATGAAAGCAAGCTCACAGAGGCCGCTGACATCATCTCCTCGCGGGTCAACGGAGCCGGCATCAGCGAGTCCGACGTCAGCACGCAGGGCAGTGACATCATCATCGTCGAGATCCCCGGCAAGCCCGACAAGAACCTCAAGCGCTCGCTCGACGCGACGGCCCAGCTGCGCTTCCGCCTGGTCGCTCAGCAGGTAAATCCGGTGGAACCGGCTCCCACGAGCCCGCCGACGTCTCCCCCCGCTACCGGGAGCTCCGGTCCTTCGGGCACCGATGCCCCGTCGCAGCCGCCGGCATCGCCGAGCAGCAGCGCAGAGCCGCCGTCGGGACAGACGCCGGGCAGCAGCCCTCCTGACAGCCAGAGCGCGCCGCCGTCGGATTCACCGTCGTCGGACAAGGGTGCAGGGCGTGGGCGCGGGGCGGGAAGCTGGTTGCTGGATGACGCCGCGGCCCCGACCACAGCGCCTCCCGTGTCGTCGCCAGGGACCCAGGGCTCGAGCGCATCTGTCCCCGCGACGACCCCGCCGCCGACGTCGGCTCTCGCCGACCCCGAGCCGACCGGCACGGGGACCAGCGGAGAGGCGCCCGCCCCGACCGGCGGTCCGCCCCCGGCGCTGCTTCCTCCGGAGCTCGAGGACATCCCTGACCCGTACGCCTGGGTCGCCGCCTTCCGCGGCGGCGCTGGGTCGAGCGTCTGGTTGCAGCGACTTCAAGCCTTCGACTGCAAGCCCGACGGAACCTCGCCCGGTGAGGTCGACATCCCCAGCCAGCCGTTGCTCGCCTGCGACAACCAGGGATTCCGCTATCTGCTGGGCCCCTCCCAGCTGGACGGCACGAAGGTCACCGACGCCAGCGCCGGCATCCCGCAGGGCCAGCTCAACTACGCGGTGAACGTTGAGTTCAACGGTGAGGGGGGCAGGACCTTCGGTGAGATCACCACCCGCATCGCCGAGAACAGCCCTGACCCCAGCCTCGCCGGGTCCCAGCTCGCAATTGTGCTGGACGGGGAGGTCCTGTCCGCTCCCGTCAACTCGCAGCCGATCACCGGTGGCTCGGCCGAGATCAGCGGCAGCTCCGCCGACCCCTTCACTCAGGAGCAGGCGCAAAGCCTGGCCAACTCGTTGAAGTACGGAGCCCTGCCTCTGAGCTTCTCCATCGTGCAAGCCACGACGGAAGGCCCGCAGCTTGCCAGCAACCAGCTCAACGCCGGCGTGGTGGCGGGCATCGTCGGACTCCTCCTGGTGGTGCTGTACTGCCTGGCCTACTACCGCGGGCTGGGGCTGGTCGTCATCGCGTCGCTGCTGATCGCCGGTGCGATCACCTACGCGAGCGTGCTTCTGCTTGGCGAGGCGTACGGGTTCACGTTGACGCTACCGGGCATCGCCGGGCTCATCGTGGCCGTCGGCATCACAGCTGACTCCTTCATCGTCTACTTCGAGCGTCTGCGCGACGAGGTACGCGAGGGGCGGACCTTACGGTCCTCGGTGGAGACGGGATGGGTGCGAGCCCGCTCGACCATCCTCGCCGCGGACGCGGTCTCCATGCTGGCTGCGGTGGTCCTGTTCATCTTCGCTATCGGGGTGGTCAAGGGCTTCGCCTTCGCGCTGGGCCTGACCACCTTCATCGACGTCTTCGTCGTGTTCTTCTTCACCAAGCCCATGGTCACGCTCTTGTCGCGCACCACGTTCTTCGGCCAGGGACACAAGTGGTCCGGCCTTGACCGGCAGCATCTGGGCATGCCCGCTCTGGCGGGGACTCCCCGCACACCTCGTCCCGTGGGCGGTGACGCCTGATGTCGAAGCTCGGCAACCTCGGCGCGCGTCTCTACCAGGGACACGTCTCGATCGACTTCGTCGGGCGCCGCAACACCTGGTACCTGCTGTCGCTCGTCATCGTCTTGATCGCGCTGGGAGGCCTGCTGCTGCGAGGCCTCAACTTCGGCATCGAGTTCCGTGGTGGAGTGGAGTTCAACGCCCAGGTCGCCAACCCCTCGGCCAACATCGAGAAGGTGACCGATGCCGTGGTCGACACGGGCATCGAGGCGGCCGCGAACCCGGTCGTGGTGTCGTCGGGCACCGACGCCGTGCGCGTCCAGACAGAGACCTTGACGCTGGACGAGACGGCCGTGGTGCAGACGGCGATCCAGAGCACCGGGGCCTCGGAGGTCAGTTCGGCAACCATCGGGCCCACGTGGGGGGCTGCGATCGCCAACCGTGCGCTCACCGGGCTCGCCGTCTTCGTGCTGCTCGTCGTGGTGTTCATCTGGGCCTACTTCCGTGAGTGGCGGATGTCCGTCGCCGCCATCGTGGCCCTCGCGCATGACCTTGTGATCACCGTCGGCGTCTACGCCCTCACCGGCTTCGAGGTCACTCCCGCGACGATCACTGGCTTCCTCACCATCCTCGGATACTCGCTGTACGACACCGTCGTGGTCTTCGACAAGGTGCGAGAGAACACCCGCTCGTACGCCACGAACCTGTCGCGCACCTACGCCGAGCAGGCGAACCTCGCGGTCAACCAGACGCTCGTGCGGTCGATCAACACGACGGTCACGGCCCTGCTGCCGGTGCTGGCCCTGCTGATCGTGGGCACTGTGGTGCTGGGGACCGGACCGTTGAAGGACCTGGCGCTGGCCTTGTTCGTCGGGATGGCTGCCGGGGCCTACTCCTCCATCTTCATCGCCACCCCACTCGCGGTGCAGCTCAAGGAGCGTGAGCCGGCCGTCCAAGCACAGGCCGCCCGGGTCGCCGCCCGCCGCGCCCGCGAAGCGACCGACAGCGGCGCGCCCGCGTTGCCCGGACAGACCGCGGGGACGGCGCCGGATGCGCAGCCGGTCGGCTCCGGCGCAACCGCGGCGACCCAGCGCCCCACGCGAGCGCCCCGACCGAGTGGTTCCACCTCCGCGACTCGCAAGCAGCCGCAGCGGAAGCCGCGTTCGCAGCGCGGGTCCTCAGGCCGAGGGAGCAACCGATGAGCACTCCAGTCGATGCGGCGCTCGATCGCCTCGTGCGCGACGTCGAGGACTTCCCGAGCCCCGGCGTGGTGTTCAAGGACATCACCCCGCTGCTCGCCGATCCCGAAGGGTTCGCCACCATGGTGGCGGCACTGGCCGATCTCGCTCGCCGGATGGCGCCCGACGGTGTGGACGCCGTCATCGGCGTGGAGGCTCGCGGCTTCATCCTGGCTGCTCCCGTGGCGCTGGCGCTGGGGTCGGGGTTCGTGCCGGTCCGCAAGGTAGGGAAGCTGCCCGGGCAGACCTATGACGTCTCCTACTCCCTGGAGTACGGGGAGGAGACGCTGCAGATCCACCAGGACGCGCTGCGCGCCGGACAGCGCGTCCTCATCGTCGACGACGTCTTCGCGACAGGCGGGACGGTCGAGGCGACAGCCGAGCTCGTCCGGCAGTGCGGGGCCCATATCTGCGGGGCGGCGGTCCTGCTGGAGCTGGCATTCCTCAATGGCCGCGGCCGGCTCGGCGGCCTGGAGCTGGGGGCGATTCGCGTCGTCTGAGTCGCTCCCGCCCGGGATGTCCTCGCTTAGACTGGGACTGCCTGGGAGGTGCGCGTGTCGGAGGACCCGATCGTCGACGTCGACGTTGCCACGTCGACGACGTCGGTCGCGCCCGCTGACCTGCCCCCGGTGACGCCTGTGGAGCGGCCCGCGGTGGCGGCGGCACCGCCGTCGGCAGTCGGGATGCGGATGCGGCTGGCGGCCAGATTGGGCAGCCGCCCCGGCGCGGTGAACCCGGTTCTGGAGCCGATGATCGCCATCGTCCGGGCCAACCACCCCAAGGCCGACGTGGGCGTGCTCGAGCGGGCCTACCTCACCGCCGAGCGGCTGCACCGTGGGCAGCAGCGCAACAGCGGCGATCCGTACATCACGCATCCGCTCGCGGTGACCACGATTCTGGCCGAGCTCGGCATGACGACCCCGACGTTGTGCGCCTCGCTGCTGCACGACACCGTCGAGGACACGTCCTACACGCTGGAGCAGCTGCGCACCGACTTCGGCGATG
>DASQEH010000009.1:0-27686 GCA_035633755.1 Nocardioidaceae bacterium
GGTGTACCTCCCCGCTGTCCACCAACCCGCCGCCCAGTCTCGAGAGACCGTTCCAGCCACGTGATGCCTTGGACGACTCGATGAGATAGATGAGGCAGCTCCGGCGCCGTGTGCACCTGCCGTCTGACGGCAGGTGCACGCGGCGCAGTGGGGCAAGCGGCGGCCTACACTCAGCCGGGCGTGAAGCCGCAAGACGGCATGGACGAAGCGCTGGAGCTGCAGACTGCGCTGAAGGCTGATCTCGTCGCGAGCGGCGAGCAGGACCCCTTCGTGGACGAGGAACTGGCACCCCTCACCGACGGCGGCAGACGGTGACCACCTTGCCGCAGTCCGCGGGTGGTCAGAAGAGGTCCGCAGCCCAGAGGGCGGATCGTCCGTCCCTCGTGGTGATGACATAGGTGCGGCCCTCGGCGAAGGCCCATGCGGTAGCGGTGCCGACCGGTCCGCGAGTCAAACTCCAGTCATCGGAGTCGTTGGCCACGATCACCGACCGCCCGGATGAGGACGCCAGAACGGCGGAAGCGTCGGAGCCAGGAGGCCCCACGAGGGCCATGGACTCGGCGGTCACCGATACGTCCGGCACGTCGGCGAGCTCTGCGAGCTCACCCTTGACCGACCACACGGCGAGCTCTTCGTCGACGTAGCCGGCTGCGAGGCATTCGTCGGCTCCACATCGCACTCCGGTCGCCTCACCAGCACCGGTCGCCGGCAGGTCGGTGCGAACCCATGACGAGCGGGCCAGCTCCCCTCGCCACATCGCGGGCCTCAGGTGGACCTCTCCGTCGTCCAGCTCCACGACCGCCCCTGAGACCGCCAGCCTGGATGGGTCTGTTCCTACGGAGCGAATGACCGTCAGCTTGCGTCGGCTGGCCTCGAGCGCGCTTCCCGCAGAGCTGCGGCGTACCCAGTCGTTGCCCTCGCTCACCCACACGGCGATGTCGAGACCCGAGCTTTCGCTGGTCCATGAGCCGAAGATGAGCGGCTGCCCGCGATACAGCGTCATGCCTGTGAGCCCTCCCGCACCCCAGCCGCCGAAGGTGTCAAAGAACTGGGGGTACTCGCGGACACCGCTCAGAGTTCCCGCCCAGGTCGTCCAGCGAGGGTTCGAGTGGGCTCCGCCAGGTGCGTCACCGAAGGCGAACACGCGTTCCCCGTCGGTGACGACCGACCGCCACCGAGCTCGATCGGCGTAGAAAGACTCCGGCCGGAGTGGCACTTCAGACCAACTCTCGCCGCGAAGGACCAGCAGCCTCGGCGCGAGCCGGGCGGTTTCGTGCCGGGCACCCACCAGGATGCTGTTGGGCATGGGGGTGAGCGTCACCGGCGTCAAACCGCCCGGCAGCAATAGCCGCTGCCAGGACACGGGTGTCGGCCGCTTGTCCTGCGTCGGGCTCTCCGAGGTACATCCGAATACGACGGCGCTCAAAGACAGTGCCAGCGCCACCCAGCGCGTTCCTGCTAACCACCCTGGTCGACGCGGTCGGCTACCATCAGTAGCGCAACGAACACGTATTGTAGACAGACGGTCGCTCGTCGGAATGGTCGTCTGGGACATCAGAGGGAGTATCGCTTCAGTGCACAGGTTTGGAAACAGCGGCAAGTCCGTAGGACGCAACGTGGCCACCGCGGTCGTTGTCTCGCTCTCGATGGCTGCCACCGTCGCAGCTGGCCCATCAGCGCCCGGCGCGCATGTGCGATCCGGGTCGGCGGCAGGCACCTCTCGTCCTGGGACCCAGACAGCACTTCTTCTCGGTGCCGCCAACACCGGGGCCGTCGTTGCCCCGGCGACCGTCGTCGCCAACGCGACGCCCGCCCGGGTCGCCGCCCGCCGGAGCGCGACGTTCCAGGTCAGGTACACCGGGTTCGGCCCGGCCGCCCGAGCGGCCTTCCAGCGAGCCGTCAACATCTGGGCCCCGCTTGTCACCTCCAGCGTGCCCATCACCGTCAACGCGAGCTTCACCCCGTTGGGTCCGAACGTGCTGGGCTCGGCCGGCCCATACGCGATGTGGCGCAACTTCGCCGGTGCACCACAGCCGAACACCTGGTACCCCGACGCCATCGCGAACAAGCGCGCGGGACGCCAGCTGGCCCCCGCCGCTGACATCGGCGCCCGTTTCAACAGCGGCTTCACACGGTGGTGGTTCGGTGTCGGTCCGACCCCGGTGGACAGGATCGACTTCACCGCCGTGGTTCTGCATGAACTCGGTCACGGCCTTGGCTTCTTCGGAGCCGGATCGGTTCGCGAAGGTCTCGGTTCCGTACGGTTCGCAACGAGCCCGCCGGCTCCGATGTCCTACGACCGCTTCACGGAGAACGGCCTCGGTAGGGCTCTGCTCACGTTTCCCGATCGCTCCGCCCAGCTAGCCACACAGTTGCGGGGGAACAACGTCTTCTTCGACAGCCCGGCAGTGCGCAAGGCGAACGCCGGCATGCCCGCCCGGCTCTACGCGCCACCGCTGTGGCAGCCGGGAAGCAGCTACGTCCACCTGAATGAGGCGACCTACCGACCCGGCACACGCAACTCGCTGATGACGCCCATCCTCAACGCCGGCGAGACGATCCGAGTACCCGGGCCCATCACTCGGGCGATCTTCGCGAGCATCGGCTGGTAGCGCGTCGACCGAGCAGACGGAGGTGACCGTCGACGGACGCGTGCGAGCGGCCCTCGAGGTGCGGCTCCTGCTGTACCCGGTGAACAACAGGTGAACTAGGCTCCCGCTGTCGGGCCGGGAACCGGCCCCTCGAATGCCAAAGGGGTCGCCATGTCAGCAGTCAGTGGGTCCGCTGAAGCCGGTTTTGAGGCGCCGGGCAAAGGGCCATGGGAACTCGAGAGCACTCACTTCCCGCGTCCTGTCACGGCCTTCGTCCAGGCTGCGTTCGTCGAAGGGTTCGTCAAGGGGTTCGCGGAAAGCACATCGCGATACGGACTCCTGCTTGACCACCTGCAGCCGGGGTTCGCCCGATCGTTCATGTACGTACAGCCAGTCGCGTTCGGGGCGCCGAAAGGGGCCATGGGTCCGCCCCCGAAGCCGGTGCTGATGCTGCTGACCCGGCTCCACCCAGGGATGCGGAAGCGTATCGCCACGTCGGCGCGCGCCATCGAGAACAAGCTGTGGCGTGAGGACCTGAAACGGTGGGACGAGGTCGACAAACCCGCTGCGATCGCAAAGCATCGGGCCATCCAGGCCGTCGACGTGACGGGGCTGTCTGACTCGGATCTCGGGCAGCACCTGATTGCCTGCGCGCAACACGTGGCTGACAGCCTCTACCTGCACCATAAGTACACCGTCCCGTCCAGCCTGCCAGTCGGGGACTTCTTGGCGGGCGCGACGACCTGGACCGGCCGGACGAGCGGCGAGCTGCTCGGCCTGCTTCGTGGGTCCTCCGCCATCTCCAAGGGTTTCGCGGCGGTGGAGCTTGAGGACGCTGGCAAGGCCATCTCGTCCTCTGACTCCGCCCGCGAGATACTGAGCGGTCCGCGCACGGGCCGCGAGAGTCTCGACGCGCTCGCCGCCGACCCCGGCGCCGGGCCGGCCGTGTCGGACTACCTGGACGCCGTCCGCTGGCGCAGCGTCGGGTACGACGTTGCGGACGAGGCGGCCGGCGAGATGCCCGACATGCTGGTGGCTGCCCTCCGGGCTGCCGTGGGCGGGCTCAGCAACCCGCCGCAGGAGGACACGTGGCTGGCCACCATCCGCGACCACGTCCCCGAGCAGCACCGGGCGGACTTCGACTCCCGCTTGGACGAGGTCCGCCTCATCTATCGGCTGCGCGATGAGCGCACTGTGTACTCCGACGGCTGGGCGACCGGCTTGGCACGTCGGGCGCTGCTGGAAGCAGGTCGCAGACTGGTGACGTCGGGCCGCCTGCACGACGCGCAGCACGCCGTCGAGCTGACCGCCGATCAGGCGGCCGCCCTCCTCGCCGGACAGCCGGGACCCAGCGCGGACGAGGTCGCCGAGCGAGATGAATGGCGGCAGTCCCACACCATTGCCGACGCGCCGCCGTTCCTCCGCGCGATGCCTGCGCCACCGCCGCCCGTGGAGTGGCTGCCGAAGCGCGCACAGCGCAGCGCTCATGCCATGAACATTGTTCTGGACAATCTGTTCAGCGTGCCCGACACCACGAACACAGACACCGTGCTGAGCGGCCTCCCGGTCAACACTGGCGTCTACGAAGGGACCGCTCGCGTTGTGAACTCCGCCGCGGAGTTCGAGCGGATCCAGCCAGGCGACATACTCGTCACACGCATGACCTCGCCGTACTTCAACGTGGTGCTCCCGCTGCTGGGCGCGATCGTCACCGACCGCGGTGGGCAACTGAGCCACGCGGCGATCGTCGCGCGTGAGTACGGCATTCCCGGGATCGTGGGCACACGAGAGGCAACGGCCAAGATCGCCGATGGGGCGCGGGTCCGGGTCAACGGCGCGACAGGCGAAGTGCGGCTCCTCGAGTGAGCGCCGCGTGTCTACTGACGCCGCTCGCGGCGGCTGGTGACTCGCAACGTTTCGGAGGCAAGGCTGCTCAACTGGCCGCAGCGTGGTCAGCCGGCTTGCCGGTCCCGGACGGGTGGGCCTTGAGCTGGGCCGACGTCGAGGCGCTCGCGCTCCAAGAGACCTCGGCGCTGGAGGTTGCCGCAGCCGTCCACGCGGCGGTGTCGAGCAGCGGTCCCGTCGCGGTGCGCTCGAGTGCCATCGGCGAGGACTCCCAGGAGGCGTCCTTCGCCGGCGCCCACCTCACGGTGCTGGGGCTCGTCGGCGGGGATGCGGTGGTGGACGCAGTCCGACGGGTCCACGCCTCGGCGGTGGATCCCGCCGCCCTCGCCTACCGGAACAGGCTCAGTGTCGACGGTGCGATCCGCATGGGTGTCGTCATCCAGCACATCGTTGACGCTGACGTGGCGGGAGTCCTGTTCACCCGCAACCCGGTCACAGGCGCGGACGAGCTGATCATCGAGGCCAGCTGGGGACTGGGCGAAGCGGTCGTATCCGGCCTCGTGACGCCTGATCACCTGCGGGTCGACCCCAGCGGGCGGATCTTGGAACGCGTCGTCGGCGAGAAGGACATCGCCATCCGTCTGATGGCCGACGGAAGCACGGAGGAGACCGCTGTGCCGCCGGACATGGCCAAGCGCCTCTGCCTCGGCGATGACAAGGTGCGCGCGCTTCACGCGCTCGTGCGGGCTTGCGACACGGCTTACGCCGACACTGCGCATGACATCGAGTTCGCCTTCGCCGGTGAAGTCCTCTACTTGCTGCAGCGACGACCAATCACGCATGTCTGACCTCGACCACGGGGTGTTACGCGGTCTGTTCGCGGCGGGGCTGACTGCGAGCCTGATGCCCCTGAACTCCACGATGATCGCGGTTGCCATCTCCGACATCGCCGAGGAGCTCGGACACTCCGCCACCACGGTGACTCAGGCTCTCGTGGCGACGTACCTCATCACAGCGATCGCCCTGCAGAGTCCGGGAGGGAAGCTGGGGGATCGGCTCGGTCAGTGGCGTGTACTGGCTTTGGGGCAGATCGCTATCGCGGCCGGAGCATTCCTGGGGTTCTTTGCTCCCAATCTCGCCGCGCTCACCGTGGCCCGGATGCTGATGGCCTGCGGCGGGGCACTGGTGGTGCCGGCCACGTTAGCCCTCATGCGTATCGAGCTGCCACCCGAGCGCCGTGGGAGGGCCTTCGGCACCTTCGGCGCGGTGATGGCCCTGGCGGCGGCGGTCGGCCCACTGATCGGCGGCGTGCTCGTTGACGAGTTCTCCTGGGAGGCGGTGTTCCTTGCGAACGTACCGGTCCTCGCGGTGTCGGTCCTGGTGGGCGCGAGTGTCCCCCGGGTCGTGACGCCGTCGCCCACGACGCGCTTCGATTGGGGAGGATCCTCGCTGCTCACCGTCGCGCTGGTGCTCGTGGTCGTGGGGGCGCAGGGGGAGCAGGCGTCGTCCCTGCTGGTCCTCGCCTTGGGCCTGGCGGTGCTCATCCCGTTCGGTTGGTGGGAGGCGCACACCGAGGACCCGGTGATCGACTTCACGCTCTTCCGGTCGGTTGCCTTCACGGCCGGGTCGTTGCTGATCGGCCTTCAGAACCTGGTCATGTACGGCGTGCTGTTCGAGCTCCCGCTGGTTCTTGACGATGTGTTCCACCTGACCTCCCGAGCAACCGGAGAATTGCTGATCTTTCTCATGGTGGCGATGGTCGGGATGTCCCTTGTTGCCGGCAGGCTCTCGGACCGGTTCGGTCCGCGCCCGGTCGCCATCACTGGCGCACTCATCTGCCTGGTGGGTCTGGTGGTTCTGGACCGCTCCGGCCTATCCGCTCCCGGTGACGTGCGGCTCCCGCTGGCGCTTCTCGGTGCGGGCCTCGGGCTCTCCTCGCCTGCGGCGCAAAGCGCCTCCCTGTCCAGCGTCGGTGCTGCTCAGAGCGGGATGGCAGCCGGAGTGGGATCGACGATGCGCTACCTGGGTGCGGTCGCTGGAATCGCCCTGCTCGGTCGGGTGCTGGACCTCGAAGGAACCGCAGCACAGGTACTCGCTGAGCACCGCGTCGTCCTGGCCGTCTTCGCCCTGACCTTGCTCGCCAGCCTTGCCTGCGCCGCGGTTCTCCCGCGCCGCGAGGCGACAGTGCTGGTGCGCCCTGGTCGGGGCGCATAGCAGCCGGAGATCTCGTCGCGGGCTGGCCGAACGAACGTCACCCCACCAGCACGGCGGACTCGACGGAGGACAGGAACCCTCGGGCGAGCTCGGTGGCGCGGGCGTGTGCGGCGCGGCGTCCGCTCTCGGGGTCGGCCGTTGCCAGGTTGGGGCGGAACGCGATGCTGCGAATGTCGTCGACGCCCGCCCAGCGCAGCCAGTCCTCGAAGTACGGCTGCTGGAAGTCGCTGCCGAAGCCTGGACCACGGTCGGGGCCGTAGACTGCCCCGGTGTAGACGACGGCGACGCGCTTGTCCTGCAGCAGGCCGGTGTAACCAGTGACGGGGTCGAAGCTGAATACCATGCCGGGCTGGCTGATGACGTCGATGAGCTGCTTGAGGATGTACGGCACCGATGCGTTCCACATCGGGACGGTGAACAGGTAGTAGTCGGCCGAGTCGAAGCGCTCGAACGTATCGCGCGCGGCGCGCCATGCGGTGGCCTCCTCGCCCTCGGGGTCGGCGCCGCCGAAGATCGCCATCTTGGCAGCGGCGGCGGGCGGACCGAACTCGGGCAGGGTGCCGTCCCAGAGGTCCCAGTGCGCGACTGTGACGTCGGGGTAGGTCGCGCGCAGCTCGTCGAGGAAGGTCGCCGCGATGGCGAGGGACTCGGAGCGCTGGCCGCGGGGAGAGGCGGAGATGTGCAGCAGGGTGGTCATGGGAGTTCCCTTTCGTAAAGAAGTTATGTGCGAACGCACGTAGGTTAGCAAAGTGTGTGCGCACGCACAAGGTTGATAGTATGCAGTCATGCCGAAGGACGTAACCGACACGTGGGGTGCGCTGCTCAAGGTGCACGCCGCGCTGGTGCCTCGCCTCGATCGCGAGCTGCAGGAGACGCACGGCCTGCCGCTGACGTGGTACGACGTCTTGCTCGAGCTCAACGCTGCGCCCGACCGGCGCCTCACCATGGGTCAGCTCGGCACGGTGGCCTCCGTGAGCCGAACACGGGTCAGCCGGGTCGTCGACGAGCTGGTGCGGGCTGGGCTGGTTGTACGGGAGCCCAACCCGGACGACGGTCGGTCGGCGTTCGCGGCCTTGACCCCCGCAGGGCGGGTCACGCTCCGAGAGGCTGCGCCGACATACCTCGCCGCGGTGCGGCGTGAGTTCGCCGACCACCTCACCGCGGGCGAGGCCGACGTCCTGGCCAGAGCGCTACGCAAGGTGCTCGCCGCGGGCGCTCGCGGGCGATGACCTCGTCCCCGCTATTTCTAGGAGCAACCGCATGGATGCGCACAAGCACCCCAACCGGACCGATCCGCGCGTCGGACCTGCCGTCGTCTACCTGATCGTCGGTCTTCCCGGCGCCGGAAAAACGACCTACGCGAAGGAGCTGGAGGTCAGCGAGTCGGCCCTGCGGCTCACGCAGGACGAGTGGCAGATCATGCTGTTCGGCGACCAGAACCCACCAGACAAGCAACACCTCATCGGTGGCAAGTTGATCCAGCTCGGCATGCGGGCAGCGGAGCTGGGCACGAATGTCGTCTTCGACTTCGGGTTCTGGGGGAGGGACGAACGATCAGCGCTTCGCTGGATCGCTGGTGCCGTCGGCGCGCGTAGCCACGTCGTCTACCTGCCGATTGCCCCCGAGGAGCAACGCAGGCGGGTGACCGATCGGTTCGCAGCTGCGCCTGATCAAGCGTTCCACATGAGCGACAGTGAACTGGTCCAGTGGCGGGCGCAGTTCCAGGCGCCGGACGAAGAGGAACTGCGTGGTTCGCAGGTTCCACCCGTCCCACCAGAGTATGCGACATGGTCGCAGTGGGCCTCGAAGCGCTGGCCATCCCTCCCGGACCACTACGCAGCTACTGACACCGACGTCCGCCACTCGCGTTAACCCTGGGGCCTCGCGCGCCGCTCGTCACCGGACCGTTCGGGCCTGGCGCTCTAACTCCCAAATAGGTGCTTGACAGTTCGAGCCGCCTTTGCGTATAACTACCCAAGACACGTTGGACAGTGATCGGGAGGAGCGGTCGATGCACGATGACACCACAGCTCGGGTCTCGGAGATGCGCGCAACAGCCCACCCGGTGCGGCTGCAGATGCTATCGCTGCTGACTGGTACGCAGCTGAGCGCCGCCGAGGTAGCCCGCGAGCTGGGCATCACCCATGCCAACGCCTCGTACCACCTCCGCTTGCTCGCTACAGCGGGCCTCGTCGTCGAGGCCGGTGAGGAGAAGATCCGTGGAGGAGTCGCGAAGCGTTACCGCCACCCCTGGGATGCGGCCAGCGTCTCCAGCTCTCGGTCGACCCGCGAGGAGAATGAAGCCTATGTCGCCGCGGTCGCGGCGGAGCTGGTCCGCCGCTACACGCTCAAGCAGCCTGGCACGTCGGCCATCACGTCCGACGCCGCTTTGTGGGTGGCGCCGGAGATCTGGGATGAAGTGGTTGCGCTGGTCACCCAGGCGTCGCACCTGGTACACCGCGAAGCGCAGCCACCTCGCTCGCCCGGGACGATCCATGTCAACCTCACGACCGCAGCCTTTCGGATGACCGATCGGGACGCCGCTACGACGGAGGAAGACGTATGACCTGGGCGGACTCGTTCGCGCCGCTGCGCAACCGCAACTTCGCGTGGTACTTCGCGTCGCGGTTCACCGACACCCTCGGCACGATGATGGCCTCGGTGGCGCTTGCCTTTGCGGTGCTCGAGTTCACCGACTCTGCCACGGCCTTGGGTCAAGTGCTCGCGGCCCACTGGATCCCCATGGTCGTCTTCATGCTGTACGGCGGAGTCCTGGCCGACCGGTTCCCACGCACGCTCGTCCTCCAGTCCTCGAACCTGGTCGCTGCGGCGTCGCAGGGCACCCTCGCGTTCTTGGTGATCAGCGGGCAGGCAGAGCTGTGGATGTTCCTCGTTCTCACCGCGGTCAACGGGCTCGCCGACGCCGCCAACTTCCCTGCCATGGCCGGTATGGTCCCCCAGCTGGTGCCGCGCCACCAGCTTCAGCCTGCGAACGCACTGCTGTCGCTCACTCGTGGCAGCCTGACGATCATCGGCCCGTCCCTCAGCGCGCTCCTCGTCGTGACGGTCGGGCCTGGTTGGGGCCTCGCCGTCAACGCGACGGCGTGGCTGGTCTCCACCGCGCTCCTGGTAGGGGTGAAGATCCCGCCCAAGCCGCCCAAGGCGGAGCAGACCAGCACGCTCCAAGACCTTCGCGAAGGCTGGAGCTTCTTTCGTGCCACCACCTGGCTGTGGGTCGTCGTGCTGGCCTTCACGTTCTTCAACGCCATCCAGACTGGCGCCTTCCAAACCCTGGGACCAGCGCGTGCCAAGGACACGATCGGCGAACAGGGCTGGGGGTACGTCCTGTCGGCGCAGTCGGCCGGTCTGCTCGTCATGACGCTCGTCCTGCTCCGGGTTCGACTCGAACGCCCGCTTCTCCTCGGCATGATCGGCTGCGCGTTCTTCGGCGCTCCGGTGATCGCTCTTGGTGTGCAGCCGGACCTGTGGCTCCTCGTCATTCTGGCGTTCGTTGCAGGAGCCGGCGTCGAGGTGTTCAACATGGGATGGAACCTCGCCATGCAGGAACACATCGAGGACGACATGTTGTCGCGCGCCTACTCCTACGACGCGTTGGGATCCTTCGTCGCGATCCCGGTCGGCCAGCTGATGTTCGGTCCGCTGGGCGATGCGTTCGGTTTCCGTGCGGTCCTGGTGGTGAGCGGCATCGCTGTGACGGCCATTTCGCTGGTCACGCTGCTATCGCGTTCGGTGCGCAGCCTGGACCGGACGCCGATTGCGGCCGACCAAGGCTCGACGTCGACGCCGGCGGTGTGAAACCCCCCGCGACGTGGACCCGGCACACCCAAGCGCGCTCGACTACGCCGATGCCGTGAAGGCATCACGGTCGGGGTAGTCGAGGCCGCGCGGGCAATCGCGGGGTGCAGGGGAGGTAACCCCTCGCTGGTCCGCTAGGGCGAGGCTGATGCCGTAGCGTGCTGCGTCTGTGCCATCGCCTCGATCATCTGCACGAACTGTCCTGCATCCGGCGGCATGAACGGTTCCGCGTCCGGGACAGTCGCGAGCACCTTGAGGAACTCCTCGAGCGACGTACCGCTGGCGGCCGGCAAGTGCGAGGAGAAGATCTGGCTGGGCTGCAAGTGTCGGACGCGCTCCAACACCTGACCGAAGATGTCACGATCCGCGACGTGGACCCACGGCGAGTCCGACGTGGCCCAGCCGAGCATGCCACCGGCGAGCACCTCCCGCGGCACCTCGTCGGCATTCTGCGTCGGCTCAGGCAGGATCGCGCCGAAAGCGTCCACGGTGAACAGTGCACCTGTGGACCGATCGAGGAATCCAGTCGACATGGGGTTGTCGAACAGTGGCGGCGCGACAGCCGTCAATGTGCGGTCCCCGACGTGGATCTCATCGCCGAAGCGGATGGCATGGACGCGGTCCATGGGGACCGGCCACCACGTGGCCATCCGGAATGCACTGAACCCGTGCGTCACGAGTTTGGCGTTGGGTGCCAGCTCCATGACCCGCTGGATACTGCCGGTGTGGTCGGCGTCATCGTGAGTCAGCCAGATCCACTTGAGGTCCTTGAGGTCAAGGAAGGAGCTCAACGCCGCGACGAAGTCATCACTGTCCATCCCGATGCCCGCATCGATCAACACCGGTTCCTCGGACATCAACAAGTAGGCGTTGACAGGCAGAACCCCAACCCCAGGGAGGGGCAGGTTCGCAGGAAGGACATGTACGTCGGGCGCGCCCTGATACGGAGAATCCATGGTGGCCTCCAATAGTCCGGAGCGGTTCTGTTAGTTGCCGAACCTACGCCCGTCCCCGCGCCGCCGACAAGAACCTTCTGTCGGCGACCTGTCGCCTCCGGCACCCCTGCTGGGGTCCGGGAGTCTGCTTCGACGTGCATCGAGACCGCCCCTGCGGCCTTACGGTGTCAGGGAAGCCTCATTGACATCTCAACTGGTCCAGGCATGCCACAGGCGGGCGTACTCACCGTCGCGCGCGACCAGTTCGTCGTGGCTGCCGAACTCGACGATCCGCCCGTCGATCACCACCGCGACCCGGTCGGCGTCGTGAGCGGTGTGCAGCCGGTGCGCGATGGCGATAACCGTGCGCCCCACCAGGAGCGCGTGTACCGAGCCCTCGAGCGTGCGTGCGGTACGTGGGTCGATCAGCGATGTCGCCTCGTCGAGCACGAGGGTATGCGGGTCAGCGATGACCAGTCGTGCCATCGCGACCTGCTGAGCCTGGGCGGGCGTGAGCGCCTGGTTGCCGGAGCCCACCTGCGTATCCAGTCCCTCGGGCAGTCGGCGAACCCAGTCCGCCGAGCCGACTGCGTCGAGCGCCGCCCATACCGCATCGTCGTTCGCTGCCTCGCGACCGAGCACGATGTTGTCGCGCACGGATCCCACGAACACATGGTGCTCCTGGGTGACCAGCGCGACCTCCTCGCGCAGGTCTTCGAGCGGGAGCGTGATCAGATCGACTCCGCCGATCCGGACGTAGCCGGTACGCGGCCCGTTGATCCCGGCGAGCAGCCGGCCGAGCGTCGACTTCCCGGAACCGCTGGGCCCCACGATGGCGATCCGCTCACCGACGTGTGGCTTGAAGTCGACGCCGTGGAGGACGTCATGCCCCGGACGATAGGCGAATCGAAGGTCCTCGCCGACGAGGTCCGGTCCGCTCGGGACTGCCGTACCGGGCTCTCGGTCTGGCGGAACGGTGGCGATGCCGAGCAGCCGCGCTGTGGACGCGGCACCGACCTGCAGGCGGTCGACCTCGCTGACGAGCCGGTCGAGCGGCCCGGAGATCGCCTCGACGTAGAGCACCGCGGCGGTGATCTGGCCGAGGGACACGTAGCCGTTCCAGTAGCCCCAGGAACCGATGAGCACCGTGATCACCCGTGGCGCGTTGAAGGCGATGTCGATCACGGCGAAGAGCAGGTTGCGGAGCGTCATCCCGTAGCGCTCGGCCTGCGCCGAAACGGCGACGTCGTCCTCCTCGGCCCGCACCCGACGCTTGGCCAATCCGAGCGCCTCGACGGAGCGAGTGCCTTCCACCGTCTCGGTGAGCGTCGTGTTGATGCGCGAGTACGACGCTCCCTCCGCGATGTAGCACACCGAGGCTCGCTGCAGGTACCGCCGCACCTGCACCACGGACGCCGCGATGATGAGCAGCGCAGGCAGCGCCAGCAGGACGGAGTTGAGCAGCATCGCGCCCACCGAGAGCACGACGGTGAGCAAAGTGATGACGGCCATGGGCAGTCCGTGCTGGACCGCTCGGCTCATCGTTCCCACGTCCCGTGTGACGCGCGTGACGAGGTCGCCGGTGCTGGCGCCCTCGACACGGCTCAGCGGCAGCCGCAGGATCGTCTCCACGACGTACTCACGCATCGAGGCCAGCAGGTTCTGACCGAACAGCGTGGAGGTGAGCTGGCCAGCGAAGGTGAACGCCGCCTGTGCCGCCACAACTGCCACGATGACCATCGCGAGCGACCCCAGGTTCGCAGCGGGGCCCGGCGCGGTGACGCGGTCGATGAGCTCCCCTAGGAGCGCCGGTACCACCAGGGCGGTACCCGCTGCCAAGGCGTTGAGCACCACGAGGGCAGTGAACGACCAGCCGCGCCGACGGATCATCTGCGCGACGAACCGCACAACGGCCCGCTCATCTGCGACCGGCCATCCCCTCGCCGGGCTCCGGGAGTCCGCATAGACCTTCTCGGCTCGTTCTCGGCGCAAGGTGTGGCGACCGTGCATCGCCCGAATGCGTCCGATCACCGAGGTGTCGCTCGGAGGCGTTGTCAGCTCCGGCGGCAAGACAGGAGGATCGAGGGCGCTGTCCCGCCACGTCGACACCGAGGTCGACAGAAGGTCAGACATTGCTGTCCTCCATGGTGCGGAGCACGACGTCTCGGTAGTCCGGTTCGCTGACCAACAGGTCCTCGTGGGTGCCCTCGGCCACGATGCGGCCGTCCGACAGGAGCACGACGTGATCGGCGTGGTGCAGCCAGAGCGGGGACACCGTGGTGACCACAGTGGTCTTGCCGCGGCGGTGTTCGGCAAGACGCTCGGCGATCCGTGCCTCGGTGTGCGCGTCCACAGCTGAGGTCGGCTCGACCAGCACGAGGACCCGTGGGTCGGAGGCCAGCGCTCGGGCCAGCACGATGCGCTGGCGCTGGCCTCCGGACAGTCCACGGCCCCGCTCGTCGAGCTCACCGGCCCAGCCGCCCGGCAGTGCATCGTAGACATCCTCGGCAGCCGCTGTGCGCAGTGCTTCCTCAGCCTGTTCCCGCGTCAGCAGATCATGCGGATCCACGGCGGCTTGGAGCGTTCCGGCGAAGAGCTGGCTGTTCGCGTCGCTCACGAGGATGACGGGTCGCAGCTCGTCGAGCGGTACGCGACCGAGGTCGACCCCGCCGTACGTGACACCCCAGGGCTGCGCGGCGCGAGCTGCATCCCGGGCAGCCACCATGTCGCGGTGGGTCCGGCGCTCCGCGCGGGCACGGCGTCCCCATTGGCGGCCGGTCGACTCCAGCAGTGGAGGCGGTTCCTCCTCGACGGTGAACCACCGTCCTAGCCGGTCGGCGAGGGCCGCCGAGGACTCCGGTACCGAGCTCACGACGACGGTGAGCTGCCCCGGGCGTGCGATGAAGCCGCTCGCCTCGTCAACCAGGTCACCGTTGTCCGGCAGGGCCATGGGCGAGGCCGGCTCCCGCCAAGGTGGCGTGAGCTCGAGTACCGCAATGGCCTTCTTCGCCGAGACTGAGGCGCGGGTCAGCTTCTGCGCGAACTCGAAGAAGGTCCGGATCGGGCCGACCATGAACAATCCGTAGCCGAGGAAGCTCACCAGCTCCCCGACGGTGAGCTCGCCGGAGTCGACAGCCCGCGTGCCGGTGTACATGAGGAGCACGAGGAAGCAGCCCGACATGAAGACGCCGACTGCCTCGATCGCGGCCTGCCAGACGCCGGCGGACACCCCAGCCTGTCGGGTGAGCTGGGACTGGCGGGCGTAGTTGCGGCCGAAGGTGCTCTCACCGCCGATCCCGCGGAGGATACGCAGGCCGGCGACGATGTCGGTGGCCATGGACGTCAAGGTCGAGTTGCGCGTGCGCTCCTCCTGCTGGCGACGGTGCAGCGGTCGCAGCAGTGGCAGCGCCACGCCGACCAGGACCGGTGCGGCTGCCAGGACCATCAGACCGAGTGTTGGCGATGTCACCAGCACGATCGTCGCGACGGCCAGATAGGCGACGAACTGAGACAGGCCGCGTGCCGTGATCTCCGTGAGCGCCCCGAACTCGTCCGCGTCGCTGGAGGCCACGCTGAGCACCTCACCGGTGGGTGCGCGCCGGGGGAGAACGTGGCCCAGCTGCACGGCCTTGCGGGTGACCATCAACGTCGTGCCGTACAGCGCGATCAACCAGCTGCGTACCACCATCGTGTGCATCGCGATGCCGAAGAAAGCGCCGATGATCGTCACCAGGAGCAGCAGTCCGGTCCACTGCAGCGTTGCTCCGGTCGACTCGGCGAGAATGCCCTCGTCCACGGCCCGCCCAACCAGCCACGGTCCCACCGTCAACGGCAACTGCCACAAGATCCCGACGAGGGTCGCGGTGGCGATGACTGATGCCTGTTGTCGCAGATGCCACAGCAAGAACCGCGACGGGGACCTGAGGTCCGGCGCCGACGTGGGGGTTTCTCCGGGCAGCTCATGGAAGACGCTGACCGTGGGGGGAAAGTTTTGCATCGCATGTCGAGGGTAGGTGCCGGACGTGGGGGAGTCGAACGTGTTTCGATGCATCGGGCTTGGCGTTGTCTCGGCTTGGACGACGAGAGATCCGGGTCGCGCCTCGCGGAGAATGGGGCATTCGGGCCGTTGTGACTACCCCGCGTCCTCACGGTCGGGCAGAACGGGTGTGCGGTCACACCGATCCTGAAGGTATCCGGTTCGCCCTAGCCGCCCCGACACCTCACGACTCACGAACCCGTCGCCAGGTCAGAAACCAACGGCGGCTGTCGGGGCGACGTCGGTGCGCATGGCCCGCCACAGCTCTGCTACCGCGCCACTGCGACGCTCCGAGACGAGCCCGCCCCGCTGCAGCGCGACGAGATTGCCGCCTCCCAGGTACGCCCCCGCGAGTGCAGCAGCGGGCAACGACACGTCAGAGTCGGCCGTCGTCTTCTGCACCGTGGCCTCGCCGGCTTCGTCGGCGCGGATGTGCCACCGGCCTTCGTTCCAGGGTGCGAAGCTGTCAGCGACCTCGACCACCACGTCACAGGGCCGGTTCCACGTCCTCGCCTGCAGGGCCTCGGGAAGATCCACCAGTCGCAACCACAAGCTGTCGTAGGTCGCCACGTCCGACGCTGCCCGAGGGCCTCCTGCCCACAGCAGCAGCGGATCGTCGACGCCGACGGTGGGGACCTTGACTGTCCCGATCAGGTCGAAGTCGACGAGCCGGCGCAGCAGCGCGAGCCGTGCGGCTGGATCGCCGACGACCGTCCACACCGTGAGCTCGCCTGACGGACGGGCCCGCTCCCACTTGTGTGTGCGGCGAAACATCGCCCACCCGGCGTCCACGCCATCGCGGCGGGCAAACAGCACCCGCCAAGGCTCCTTGTCGCGCAGGTGCTCGGGGAGCTGTGAGCAGATCCTGTCGTAGTAGCCGGTTGCACCGACCACCGATCCGACGTCGGCGGTTCGGAGATGGCACTCGCGCATCCGATTCGGCATACCGGCGTCGGACACCGTCGCCAGCTCTGTTGTGATCTCCGCAGAGGCTTCCTCGAGGTGCGGCGAGCTCAGCGCCGTTCCCCTACCCAGGACCACCTCCAGCTCCAGCGAGGCCAGCCCGTAGCCGTATCGGCCGTATATTGCCGGTTCACTGGCATGCAGCGCCGAGACATGCGTGTCCTTGTCCTCGCGGACCTGTTCGAGATGGTGCCTCATCATCGCGGTGAGAACGCCCTTGCGACGATGGTCGGGATGAACACTGACCCATGTGACCCCCGCGCACGGCACCTGCCGAGCGGACGCGTCCGGACCGGGGATGCACAAGGTCAGCGGAAACACTCCGTAGATCCCTGCATACGTCACCGATTCTGAGCCGTTCACCTCTGCGGCGAAGCGCTGTGCGTGCGAGAGGCCGATCAACTGCTGCTCGGTTGGTGCGGCCGGAACCTCGGCGAACCAGGCGGTGTGATCGGTGGCGAGGAAGCGATCAGCGTCGCCCGCACGTCCCACGCGAACCGAGTTCTCGCTCATTCCCACAGCCAATCGCTAGCAGGCCGAAGTCACAACCGCTTTAGCGCTGTTGTCGTCGAAGAGGCCGCTGCTAGCGTCGTGCGGTGGACACTCTGGTAGTCGATCGCGCCGATGGTCGAGACGACGGCGAGCACTGGACCGAGAGCTATGACGAGCTACCTGGAGGCGCTGGCGTCTCGATCATCGTCCAATCAACGACGAAGAGCGGCGTCGGTCCTCGGCTGCACACGCACCCATACGCCGAGACCTTCATCATTCGTCGAGGGTCCGCAACGTTCACCATCGGCACCCAACAGGTAGTCGGGCACGCCGGGCAGATCTTGGTAGTTCCGCTTGGGACCCCGCACAAGTTCTCGACTGGGCCCGGCGGGTACGAGGGCGTGCACGTCCACGCCTCTCCACGCTTCGTCACCGAGTGGTTGGAGTAAACAGGCATGGCGACACATTGGACTCTTGGCTGCGACGCGGCCGACCCGCATCGGATTGCTGCCTTCTGGGCATCCGCTCTCGGGTACGTGGCCGAGCCGGGGTATGACGACCCGCACGGAGCCTCTCTCCTCGATCCGGATGGCGTCGGACCGGCCATCAGCTTCCTGCGGGTACCTGAGGGCAAGACAGCAAAGAACAGGATGCATATCGACATCCGTGTGGCGGGCGAGCCGCCATGGGACATGGCCGACCGCGAACAGCTCATCCGTGCCAAGGCAGCCGAGCTGGTGGCTGCTGGCGCGACCACTGTGCGCGAGGAGTCCTACGGTCACGAACTCGGTCATGTCGTCATGCTCGACCCGGAAGGCAACGAGTTCTGCGTTGCCTGACCGCGGGTCGTCAGCGTCACCCGAGTCGGCCTTGTGGCGTCCATGGCACCCTCGCGACACCACAGCGGTTACTGCAACGACTGTCGACGTACCTACCTGACCCCGGCAGCGGCATCCATGTCGGGCGCTAAGGTCGCGCCATGGTCGTCCATCGTCTGAGCAAAGAGGAGGCTCGTCGGATCGCGATCCATGCGCAGCTGCTCGACGAGCCGCGTCCGACCGACCTGGTCGATGTGGTCGATCGCCTCACGATCCTGCAGATCGATCCCACGGCAGCACTCGCGCCGAGCGCCGATCTCGTCCTCTGGAGCCGGCTTGGCGCCTCCTACGTCCCGGCTGACCTCACGAAGGCCATCGAGCACGACCGCACCCTGGTCGAGACGGTCGCCTACATCCGGTCGCCACGCGACCTGCCTGCGGTGATCGCCGAGGTGCGTGATGCGGAGACGTACTTCTCCACCGAAGGATGGCTCGAGGCGAATGAGCCCTTCCAACGCGACATACTCGCGCGACTTGCGAGAGAGGGTCCGCTGCTGTCTCGCGACATCCCCGACACGAGCGTCGTACCGTGGCCGTCCTCCGGGTGGACCAACAACCGCAACATCACGAGGATGCTGGAGCTGCTCGCCCTGCGTGGGCAGGTGGCAATCTCGGGTCGAAAGGGGCGACAGCGCTACTGGGATCTTCCCGAGCGCGTCTATCCGGCCGAACTGCCCACCCTCGACCTGGACACCGCCCTCCGCCATCGCAACGAGCGGCGGCTGGCCGCGCTCGGCATCGCCCGCTCCACCGGACCACAGATACCCGGCGAGCCGCCCTACGTTGGCGACGCCGGTGAAGAGGCCGTCGTCGAGGAAACGCCGGGGACCTGGCGCGTCCATCCGGAGTACGTCGGGCTGTCGTTCACGGGACGCACGGCGCTGCTGTCACCCTTCGATCGGCTGATCCATGACCGGGTGCGTGCCACGCAGATCTTCGAGTTCGAGTACATCCTCGAGATGTACAAGCCCAAGGACAAGCGCCGTTGGGGGTACTTCGCTCTTCCCGTCCTTCACCACGACCGGCTCGTTGGCAAGCTTGACGCGACCGCCGACCGCAAAGCCGGCAGATTGGTCGTCAACGCGATCCACCAGGACGTCACATTCACCAACGCCATGGCGGCTGCCGTGCGCGCCGAGATAGAGGATCTCGCTGCGTGGCTCGGCCTCGAGGTCACGAGCGCCTGAGCAGTGCAGCTCAGCATGGCGCCCAGTGGCTGACGAAGATGACCTCGTAGACACCATTAGGGTCAACCCGCTCGAGGTCCTGACGTCGCACCAGCCCTGCGGCGGCTGCGGTCCGCTGGGAACCGAGGTTGTCCAGCGTCGTCCGGGCCAGCACTGGGAGGTCCGGATGACGATTCCTCGCCCAGCCGACCGCGTGGCGCGCGACCTCGCGGGCATACCCCTGACCCCAGTGCTGTGCCGCCAGACGGTAGTAGAGGTTGAGCACCGGTTGCTCGAGCCATACCTCGTTGCGCAGTCCCGAGAAGCCGATGACGGCGGTGCCCGGGTCGGCGCTCGGATCAGTCGTCTCAACCACCCAGTACCCGAAGCCGTGGTGCTCCCAATGCCGCAGCCACTCGTCGAGCCGGCGACGGCTTGCGGCGCGGTCAGGGTCAGGCCCAGCGGGATTGTGGACGTTGGTCCGCGGGTCGCTGTGAATCTCGAAGACAACGTCGAGGTCGTGTTCGGTGGGCCGACGAAGTCGCAAGCGCCCGCTGCCAGTCACCTCATGGTCAGGGGCCGGGTTCGTCACGCCCGTACGCTACTGACACCTACCGACTCTCCCCGGGCGGCCGCTGTCAGGGCAAGGATGCCTGCACAGACGGCTGCCGTGACTCTCACATCCTGCCCTCGCGTACACCGTGCTCGACAGCCACGTCAGGAGGCAGGCTCGGCGAGCGGGCCCCAGTGCGTTCGGCACCGACTCCGGCCACCACCACAAGGCCTATGCCCACGATGGCGCTGAGGCGGGGTATTTGGCCGAGAAAGGCAAGTCCGATCAGCAAGGCGATAGCCGGCTCCAGGCTCATCAGGGTTCCGAAGGCGGCCGTGGTGAGGCGACGAAGCGCGAGTAGTTCCAGTGCGAACGGGATGACCGGCAGCAGAAGCGCCAACCCGAAGCCCACCAGCAGAAGTTCGAGGCTGATAGAAGAGATGACCGACGGGCCGACAGTGATCGTCGCGACGACAGCGGCGACGGGCAGCGATACTCCCAGGGCCCGGAGACCTGTCACTTCATCGCCGGCCCGCTGCGTCAGCACGATGTAGGCCGCCCAGCATGCAGCAGCGGCGAGGGCCAGACCGATCCCAAGGCGGTCGGTGCCACCGTGCCAGGGCTCGGTCAAGGCCACTACTCCCGCAGCGGCGACGAATGCCCACACTCGACCTGCTCCTCGGCCTCGCGCTATGGCGACTCCCAGCGGCCCGAGGAACTCCAACGCGCTCGCGGTCCCCAGTGGGATACGCACGATGGCCGCCATGAACAGCATGGTCACCCCGGCGGTGACGACCCCGAGCAAGACGCAAGTCAGCAGTGCCGACCGGCTGAATGTCGTACGCCACGGCCTGGCAACGATCAGGAGGATCAGGCCCGCCCATGCCAACCGCAGCCACGCCACACCCTCGGAGCCGATCTGCTCGGACAGGCCGACAGAGACGGCCAGACCCACCTGCACGAGACACATGGCCGCGATGGCCATCGACGTTCCCGCTCGAGCCGTGGAACCGCGCTGTGAAGTGCTCATGTGAGGAGTACATCGCGGACCCGTTGTCCGCGTCCACGTGACAATCTCAAACGGTACGTTCAGAGATCGTGCACAATAGATCACCATGGAGACTCGCCGGCTTCAGGTGTTGCTCGAGTTGTCGAGACTCGGCTCAATGAGAGCGGTCGCGGAACATCTCGGGACGACGACGTCGACGGTGTCCCAGCAGATCGCCAAGCTTGCGCACGAGATCGGGACGCCCCTCGTCGAGCCGGTTGGCCGTCGGGTCCGGCTGACCCCCGCTGGGCGCCGCCTTGCCGAGCACGCGGCCACCATCCTCAGCGCGGTGGAGGCGGCCCATGTCGACTTCGGTCCGGACGCCCATCCTGCCGGCATCGTTCGGGTGTCCGGATTCGCCACCGCAATCCGCCGCAGTCTCCTGCCGGTGGTCGCCGAGCTCGCTGGCAGCCACCCCGACGTCACGGTGGTCCTGAACGAACACGAGCCCGCCGAGGCCGTCGAGCTCCTCGCCGCAGACGAGGTCGACCTCGCCCTCACGTACGACTACAACCTCGCGCCGGCGATGATCGATGCATCGCTGGTCACAGTCCCGCTGTGGTCAACCCCATGGAGTCTGGGCGTCCCCAGCCACGCCGCTGAGGGAGTACACGGTGGCTCGCCCGATGTCTTCGCGGCTTTCCGGGACCACGACTGGATCGGCAACTCGCGCAACAGCGCGGATGAGGATGTGCTCCGGATCATCGCATCTCTGGCAGGTTTCGAGCCGCGCATGACCCACCAATGCGACAGCCTCGATCTCGTCGAGGACCTCATCGTGGCCGAGATGGGGGTCGGGCTGCTCCCCGCCGTTAGCGCGAGGTACCCCCACCGCTCGCCGGAGCGAGCACCTCGCGAAGGCGTTGCGCTGATCGCGCTGACAGAGCCGGACGTCCTGCTCCGCGCGTCCGCTCGTACTCGCCGTGGCCGCACGGGCTGGCCACCGCTCGCGCTGCTCCTCAGCCGCCTCGCTCCTTGACGTCATGCCTATGTTCAGCCGTGGCCCGCCTTGTATGTTGCCTTTCGTGACGACCTCGAGCACAGATCAGCGTCGGTGGCGGTTACGCCCGCCCACCAGCAGTGACCGAGAACGGTGGGGAGTGCTCTACCGCGGCTACGCGGAGTTCTACAAGGTCGACCAGACCGACGCCGCAGCCGACATCGTGTGGGGTTGGCTGATGGACCCGGACCATGAGCTGCGCTGCCTACTCGCCGAGGATGCAGGCGGCCACGTCGTCGGCCTCGCCCACTACCGTCCCTACGCGAACCCGCTGACGGCCGGCACGGACTGCTTCCTCGACGACCTCTTCGTCGACCCGGCGTCGCGGGGCTCCGGTGCTGCCGACGCCCTCCTGACCGAACTTCGAACCGAGGCCGCCGCGAACGGCTGGAGCGTCGTGACCTGGCTCACCGCCGACGACAACTACCGGGGCCGGGCCAAGTACGACAAGTACGCCACCCGCACGCACTGGATCACATACGAGATGCCTGTCACGTAGCCGGTCTTGCATCACCCGCCCCTATGCTTCAGCGATGTCCTCGTTGCCGCTCGCTGGACGTGTTGCGGTCGTCACGGGAGTCAGCCGCCGCCGAGGGATCGGGTTCGCGGTTGCGTCGCGTCTCGCGTCCATGGGCACGAGCCTGTTCATCCACCACTACCGCCCTCATGACGAAGACCAGCCGTGGGGTGCTGACGCGATTGACGACCTGGTCGCCAAGCTGCGGGCCAAGCTCACCTCGGGGTCGAGCCTGCACGAGCTGAGCCTCGACTTGAGCCGTCCCGACGCGCCGGACCAGCTCATCGAAGCGGCAGTAGCCGCTTTCGGCCACCTCGACATCCTGGTGTGCAATCACGCCCAGAGCGGTCGCGATGGCGCATTGTCTGACGTCACGGGGGAGATGTTGGACAGGCACTGGCAGGTGAATGCCCGCTCGACCGTGCTGGCCACCCGAGCGTTCGCCGAGCAGCACGACGGTCGCGAGGGTGGTCGGGTGGTGTGGATGACCTCCGGACAGGCCAAGGGCGCGATGACGTCCGAGATCGCGTATGTGGCGTCGAAGGCTGCGCTGGCCGGCTTGACGGCGTCCGTGGCGGACGGCCTGATCGAACGAGGAATCGTGCTCAACACCGTCAACCCCGGCCCGGTCAACACCGGCTATCTCGACGAGGACGTTCTCCAGGAAGACCACCCGAAGCTCCTGGAGCACTTCCCGTCCGGGCGGTTCGGTGAGCCGGATGACCCAGCCCGGCTGATTGCTTGGCTCGTCAGCGACGAAGGCCGCTGGGTGGTTGGCCAGGTGATCGATTCCGAGGGTGGGTTCCGACGATGGTGAAGGGAAAGCCGACAACAGGCAGGACACAGTAGTGGCCTAGACCCTCACCGACCTCCACGAGCAGCCGATACCCAAGGCGACGGGTGACGCGGCCCGGAGGTTCAGCGACCTACCGCGTAGCCCTGTGCTCCACGAGGGTTGGCGGCGGCAAGCAGACGGTCGCCGTCCTTGGCGACAACGCTGAGCCGCCCCAGCTGCCACGGTCCGGTGACAATCACGTCATGCCCCCTCGCTCGCAACCCGGCGACGACGGACGGTGGCAGCCGATCCTCGACATGGATCTCACCGGGATGGGCGTCGCGCGGGTAGAACGATGACGGGAAGTGGGTGGTGTGGAACATCGGCGCGTCGATAGACGCTTGCAGGTTCGCCTTACCTCGGAGATCCGCGTGGATGAGGTGGGCGAAGAAAGCTGTCTGCCACTGGTCCTGCTGGTCACCGCCGGGCGACCCGAATGCGAGCCACGGTTCTCCTTCCCGCAGCGCGATGCTCGGCGTCAACGTGGTGCGTGGCCGGACACCCGGTCGTAGCGAGTTCGGCAAGCCCGGATGCAGATAGAACATCTGCCCTCGCGTCCCCAGGGGGAAGCCCAGTTCGGGAATGACCGGCGAGCTCTGCAGCCAGCCACCACTGGGAGTGGCCGACACCAGATTTCCCCACCGGTCCACGACGTCGACGTGGACCGTGTCACCAGACGCTGGCCCGGCCGCCCGCATGGTCGGCTCCCCGCTGGTCGCATCGGGTATCTCGTCGAAGCGGGGCTCAGGCAGCGTGGGTAGGACCGGTATGCGGTCGTCAGGCGAACCCGGACGCAGGTCGCGGTTCGCACTCGCGTCGATCAGGTGGGCGCGTTCAGCGCAGTACTCGGCGGACAGCAGTTTCTGGAGTGGTACATCGGAGTCGACGGGGTCGCCGTACCAGGCTTCCCGGTCGGCGAAGGCGAGCTTGGCCACTTCGGTGATGAGATGCACCCACTCCACTGAATGCAGGTCCGTCTCCAGGAGCCGCACAGCATCCAGCAGCCCAAGCTGCTGCAAGAGAACCGGGCCTTGCCCCCAGGGACCCGTCTTGAGCAGCTCGTATCGCCCGGCGAACTGAGCCGTCACCGGCGGCTCAACAGGCGGTTTCCAGCCGGCGAGGTCTTCGCCGGTCAGCAAGCCGGCGTGGTCGACTCCCGAGGCGTCGCGCCACGACATCCGGCTGAATCGGTCAATTGCTTCGGCGACGAAGCCCGAGTAGTAGGCACGACGGACAGCCTCGATGCGTGCTTCACGAGACGTCCCCACCGCCTCACTCAGCAGTCGTCGGTACGTGGCAGCGGTCGCTGGGAGCGTCCATTGGGACCCAGCCCGTGGAGCGGAGGGCCCATCCAGCCACACCTCGCCCGATGGCGTCCAGTGGTGCGCGAACAAGTCAGAGACAGCGCTGATAGTCGCGCTCAAGTCGGGGCGGACTGGGAATCCGGACTCCGCATAGTGGAGGGCATAGGCCAGTACGTCGTTGATCTCCCACGTGCCCCAGCGCTCGAGCATCGTCATCCATGCCCCGAACGAGCCCGGCACTGTCGCCGCGAGAAGTCCACTGCCCGGCACGAGGTTGAGGCCGAGATCGGTGAAGTGCTCGATTGAGCTCGCAGCCGGAGACACCCCCTGCCCGCACACCACGCTGGCTGCTTCGTCAGCAGCGCTCCAGGCGAGTGCTGACAGATCCCCCGCCGGCCCGTTCTGGTGCGGCTCCACCACTTGCAGCACGAACCCGGCCGCCACCGCCGCGTCGAAGGCGTTGCCCCCCCGCTCCAGCACGCTCATCCCAGAGGCGGAGGCCAGCCAGTGCGTACTTGCCACCATGCCGAAGCTTCCGATGAGCTCAGGTCGGGTCGTCATGGTCATCGGTCCGGTCCTAGTGCGATTCGCGGCTGACGGCGGAACCGCTGGATCCGATCAGGAAGTCCAGGTCGGCCCCAGTGTCGGCCTGCTGGACGTGGTCGACGTACAGCTTCTCCCACCCACGATGCGGATGAGCGAAACCCGTTGTGGTGGCTTCGTTCGGAGTTCGGGCTTCCATCTCATGCGCCGGTATGTCGAGAGCCAGCGTCCTTGCTGGAACGTCCAGCGAGATGTAGTCACCTGTCTCGACGATGGCCAGGGGTCCTCCGACGGCCGCTTCGGGGGTCACGTGCAGCACGACTGTCCCGTACGCCGTTCCGCTCATGCGGCCGTCGCAGACGCGGATCATGTCGCGCACGCCTTGCTCGAGGAGCTTCTTCGGCAACGGCATGTTGGAGACCTCGGGCATGCCGGGATATCCCTTGGGTCCGCAGCCGCGAAGGACCAGCACCGAGTCGGCATCCACGTCGAGGTCGGGATCGTCGATGCGGGCGTGGAAGTCCTCGATGCTGTCGAAGACGACAGCGCGTCCCCGGTGCTGCAGCAGGTGCGCTGAGGCTGCGGCCGGCTTGATCAAGGCGCCGCCGGGAGCCAGGTTGCCCCGAAGTACCGCTATCCCCGCGTCCGGCTGCAGAGGCGCCGAGCGCACGGAGATGACATCGCGGTCCCAGATCTGCGCGTCCCCGAGGTAGTCGACCAGAGCCTTGCCCGTCACCGTCACTGCCGTCTTGTCGAGCAGCTCCTCCACCTCGCGCAGCACCGCGAGGAGGCCGCCCGCACGGTGGAAGTCCTCCATCAGAAAGCTGCCTGCCGGTTGCAGGTTCACCAGCAGGGGGACGTGCGACCCGATGCGGTCGAAGTCGTCAATGGAGAGCTTCACGCCCAAACGGCCCGCGATCGCCAAGAGGTGGACGACGGCGTTGGTCGAGCCACCGACGGCGGCCAATGCCACGACGGCATTGTGGAACGAGCCTCGGGTCATGAAGGTGCTCGGCCGGCGATCCGCTTGGATCATCTCGACGACAAGCCGGCCCGTCTCGTGCGCGCCCTCCAGCAGTCGGCTGTCCGGCGCGGGAGTTCCGGCGATCCCCGGGAGGGTGGTTCCCAGGGCCTCGGCCATCACGGCCATTGTGGAGGCCGTCCCCATCGTGTTGCAGTGGCCCTTGCTGCGGATCATCGCCGACTCGGAGCGAAGGAATTGCTCCTCGGACAGCTCGCCGCCTCGGACCTCCTCGCTCAGCCTCCACACATCGGTGCCGCAGCCGAGAGCCTGCCCGCGGAACGTCCCGGTGAGCATGGGGCCACCGGGCACCACGATCGCAGGCAGGTCGACCGAGGCTGCTGCCATCAGCAGGGACGGGATCGTCTTGTCGCAGCCCCCCAGCAGTACGACACCGTCGATGGGGTTGGACCGGAGCATCTCCTCGGTGGCCATCGCAGCCATGTTGCGCCACAGCATCGCTGTGGGTCGCACCTGCGTCTCGCCCAGGGAGACCACGGGAAGGTTCAGCGGGACACCGCCGGCCTCGAGGATCCCGTCACGGACCGATGCGGCGACCTCGTTCAGGTGGACGTTGCACGGGACGAGGTCCGACGCCGTGTTCGCGATGGCGATCTGCGGGCGACCCTGAAAGGCGCTGTTCGGCAGCCCGCGGCGCATCCAGGCACGATGCAGGTACGCATTCCGGTCGTTGCCCGCGTACCACTGGGCGCTGCGTAAGTCACTGGACATGAGGGACCGCCTCCACGAGAGACCAAAGCGTTCGAGGGAACGGTATGCAGTCTGTGCGCCCTTCTCAATGCCGGCAACACGACGCGGGCGCAGCCGATGGCCTGCCCCTACAGTGGTGCATCGCCACCGCCGAGGAGAGGAGCCTGCCATGTCCGGTGAAGGCGTCATCGCGCGTAGCGCCAACCATCTGCGAGGGCTGTGGAAGCAGGACTCGCCGGCCTTCGGGCTGTGGGGTCACCTGGCCGACCCGGCAGTTGCCGAGCTCCTCGGTGCGACGTCCTTCGACTACATATGCATCGACCTGCAGCACGGACACCCAACGTTTACCGATCTTCCTGCCATGCTGCATGGCATGCGCGCAGCCGGTCACGCCCCGATCGTGCGAGTCTCGTGGAACGAGCCCTCGTCGATCATGCGCGCCCTTGATGTCGGCGCCTGCGGGGTCGTGGTGCCCATGGTGAACAGTGCCGAGGATGCCGACCACGCTGCCCGGGCGTGCCGTTATCCGCCCACGGGTGAGCGCAGCTGGGGGCCGATGTGGGGCGATGTCCGTGAAGACGGCGCGCTACCACCGCAGGACCAGGACGCCACCGTGATGTGCTTCGTGATGGTGGAGACCAGGCGGGGGCTTGACGCACTCGAGGAGATCGTCCAGGTGCCAGGAGTGGACGGCGTGTACGTCGGCCCGAACGACCTCGCGCTCAGCTGCGGTCACGGACGCGCGACCTACCGGGACTCGACCGACGTCGACGATCTCATCCAGCACATCGTGGACACCTGCCGCGACGCCGACGTCGTAGCCGGTTTGCATTGCTCGGACCTCGAGATGGCCGTGCACTGGGCTGGTCGAGGGGCCCGGATGCTCACCGCTGGGCAGGACACCACCCTGCTTCGCGCCGGCGCCGACCAGCTGTGGGCCGGCCTCGTTGAAGCAGTGGGGCGCACCTGACAGATCGGGGCAGGGGAGTGCTGTGCCGCCCGGGAACGGATCGAGCGTGACGGACAACAATCCAGCGTGGCCGAGAACGAGAGTGCCCCCGGCCTAAAGGCGGAGGGCACCTCGCACTGATGTCGTTGATGACGCTTAAACCGTGACGACCCGGATCTCGTCCGCCTCATCGCCAGCGTGGGCCAGGATCCAAGCGATGACTTCCGCCTGGTCGGTGCGGTAGCCGTAGCCCGCTCCAGCGCACTGAC
>DASQEH010000010.1:0-20649 GCA_035633755.1 Nocardioidaceae bacterium
CGAGCGATCAGTCGGCTCGAAGCGTCTGTCGGCAGCCTGACCCAGACGGCCATTGCCGAGATGCATGACCAGCTGCCGTGGTTTCGAGCGCTGAGCGCCGAGAACAGGTCCTGGATCGGCCTCACCGCCGGGGCGGGGATCTCGTCGTTCGTGGAATGGTTCCGCGACCCGTCGTCGACCAATGCCGTCACGGCCGACGTCTTCGGCTCCGCTCCCCGCGAGCTGACCGGCGTTGTGACCTTCCAACAGACGGTCGAGATGGTACGCACCACGATCGGTGTGGTCGAGGCCCAGGTGGAGAGCGTGGTCGGCTCGCGTGACGCGCCCACGGTGCGCGAGTCCGTGATGCTGTACTCGCGCGAGGTGGCGTTCGCGGCGGCAGCCGTCTACGCCCGCGCCGCCGAACAGCGCGGCGCCTGGGACGCTCGCCTGGAAGCACTCGTGGTCGACTCGGTTCTGCGTGGTGAGGCCGACGAATCGGTACGGTCACGAGCCACGGCACTGGGCTGGGCAGCGACCAACGGCGTCTGTGTCGTGCTCGGCTTCACGCCGCAAGGGGACTCCGCCAAGGCCGTGGACGCGCTCAAGCGGTCCGCTCGGGCCGCTCGCTTGGATGCCCTCTGCGCGGTGCAGGGCGACCGGTTCGTGGTTGTCCTGGGCGGCGTCACGGACGCCGACAAGGCCGCCAGCGCGATCGCCGAGCACTTCGGCACGGGTCCCATCGTCACCGGGGCAGTCGTGGATGACCTCCTCGGCGCCAGCATCTCGGCGCGCTCGGCCGTCGCCGGGCTGCGTGCTGCAGTCGCCTGGCCTGAGGCGCCGCGGCCAGTGTCCAGTGACGATCTGCTGCCCGAACGTTCCCTTGCCGGGGACGGGCACGCCCGCCGGCAGCTTGTCGCCTCGGTGTACCAGCCTCTGGTTGCTGCGGGCTCGGGCCTGCTCGAGACGCTGACCGCCTATCTCGATGTGAGCGGCTCGATCGAGGCCACCGGACGCCTCCTGTTCATCCATCCCAATACCGTCCGATATCGCCTCAGACGTATCGCGGAGGTCACCGGCCTGTCACCCGCCGAGGCGCGCGACGCCTACACGCTGCGTATCGCTTTGACCCTGGGTCGCCTCCTCGTTTTGTAGGAAACCTCCAAAGACACCTGGCGGACTTTCGTCTCTGCGCGCTCGGCATGATCGCTCGAAGTGCCGGATGATGGAAGCCGTGCTTGTCATTGCCGCCCCCGGCCAAGGAGCTCAGGCTCCGGGGTTCCTCAGTCCGTGGCTGGAGGATGCCCACTTCGCCGACCGTCTCAACTGGCTGTCAGCGGTCGCCGGACTGGACCTCGCTCACTTCGGGACAGCGGCCGACGCCGAGACGATCCGAGACACCGCTGTGGCTCAGCCGCTGCTCGTAGCCTCCGGCATGCTGGCGGCGCTTTCGCTCTTCCCGCACCCTGCGGACGCGTTCGGGCGTATCGGCGCCGTGGCCGGCCACAGCGTCGGTGAGATCGCCGCAGCCGCCGGTGCAGGTGTCATCAGCGCAGAGCAAGCCATGGTGTTCGTACGTGAACGTGGACGAGCCATGGCCAGCGCCTCAGCCGTGCTGCCCACCGGGATGACCGCCGTCCTCGGTGGCGACCGCGACGACGTCTTGCTGAGCCTCAAGCGCCACGGACTCACCGCCGCCAACGACAACGGCGCCGGGCAGATCGTGGCCGCGGGGACGATGGAGCAGCTCCACCAGCTGAGCGAGGATCCCCCGGCCAAGGCACGCCTGGTGCCGTTGAGCGTGGCCGGCGCCTTCCACACCGAGCACATGCAGCCTGCGGTCGAGGTTCTCGCCCGGCTGGCGCGCGCCATGTCGACCCGAGACACCCGGACGAGGCTCATCTCCAACCGTGACGGCCAAGTGGTGCACAGCGGTCCCGACGTGCTCCGGCGTCTTGTCCAGCAGGTCAGCACCCCGGTGCGGTGGGACCTGTGCATGCAGACCATGGCCGACCTCGGCGTGACCGGCCTGCTCGAGATGCCCCCCGCGGGCACGTTGACGGGCATCGCGAAGCGCCAGCTGAAGGGTGTGGAGACGTTCGCCCTCAAGACGCCGGACCAGGTTGACGACGCCCGGGCGTTCGTGGAACGGCACGGGGACTCCTCGCCGATCGACTCCAGTCCCACCTGGCGGATGCTCGTCTCGCCGGCGAAGGGCACGTTCAGCCGAGCCCACGACCTGCCGCAAGGAGTGCAGCTCACGCCCGGTGGAGCCGTCGGGGAGGTGGCGAACCTACGCGGGTCGATCTCCGTACTCGCCCCGCACGGCGGCACGATCGTCGAGTGGATCGTCGAGGACGGCGACCTGGTGTCCCCGGGACAGCCTCTCGTCCGCCTGCATCCGGAAAGCGAATGACATGACCGCCCCCATCTCCACGGCCACCGGCGCCGCCCACACGCGTCTTTACAGCATCGCGGGGTATCGACCCAGCCGGGTGGTTACCAACGCCGAGATCTGCGAGAACATCGACTCGAGCGACGAATGGATCCGGACCCGCTCAGGCATCATCGAGCGCCGCTTCTCCCTTCCGCACGAGACGGTGCAGATGATGAGCGTGGAAGCCGGCCGGGAGGCGTTGGCCAAGGCGGACATCTCCCCCGCCCAGCTTGACTGTGTCGTCGTCGCAACGGTGTCGCACCTGCTCCAGACCCCCGCCGTGGCCACCCTGGTCGCGGACGAGCTGGGCGCCACACCCGCGGCGGCTTTCGACCTGTCGGCCGCCTGCGCCGGCTTCTGCCACGGCGTAGGGCTGGCGTCGGACATGGTGCGAACCGGCACGGCGAAGTATGTCTTGGTCATCGGGGTCGAGCGTTTGTCCGTCATCACCGACCCCACCGACCGAGGCACGGCCTTCATCTTCTCCGATGGGGCTGGCGCCGCCGTGATCGGACCCGCCGACGTCGAGGGCATCGGCCCGATGGTGTGGGGGTCCGACGGGTCGAAGGGCGACTTCATCCGTCAGATCCAGCCGTGGGACGACGCGTTGGAAGCAGAACAGCCCGAGCTGCCCACGCTGCGGGTCGAAGGCAATCCCGTCTTCCGCTGGGCGTCCTACGAGATGGCGAAGGTCGCGCGCGAGGCGATTGACCGGGCCGGCATGACCGTCGACGACATCGACGTGTTCGTTCCGCACCAGGCCAACATGCGGATCACCGACGCCATGGCCAAGGCGCTCAAGCTGCCGGAGCATGTGGTGATCGCCCGCGACATCGCCTACCAGGGCAATACGTCGGCCGCCTCCGTCCCCCTTGCCGCGTGGGCCTTGCTCGAGTCGGGTGAGGCCAAGTCCGGCCAGACCGCTCTGCTTATCGGCTTCGGCGCCGGACTTGCGTACGCCGCCCAGGTGGTCACCCTGCCGTGACCACTCCCCAGTTTTCGCAGCCGATCTGCGGAGCCGCCCTCCCCTGTGGGGCACGTTCAACCCGTTTCGTCATTCAAAGGAGCCCCTGACATGGCTAGCACTGAGGAGATCCGTTCCGGACTCGCCGACATCGTCAACGAGGTCGCCGGTATCCCCGCGGACGACGTCCAGCTCGACAAGTCGTTCACCGATGACCTCGACGTCGACTCCCTCTCCATGGTCGAAGTGGTCGTGGCGGCCGAGGAGACCTTCGGCGTCAAGATCCCCGACGACGAGGTGAAGAACCTCAAGACCGTCGGCGACGCTGTCGCCTTCATCGAGACCAACCAGAGTTCCTGACCCGAACCGTGCGGGACCGCCGTCCCCGCACGCGGACCGATCCGGGCTTCGATCGGTCCGACTCCCAACGACATACGAGGTGTAATCCGCGATGAGTTCGCAACGCATCGTCGTCACCGGCCTCGGGGCGACATCACCGGTCGGTGGCAATGTGGCATCCACGTGGGCCGCGATGCTGGCCGGCAAGTCGGGCGTGAACCTCCTCACCGAGGACTGGGCGGCCGAGCTGCCGGTGCGGATCGCCGCTCGTATCGCCGTCGAGCCGCTCGAGGTGCTCGACCGTGTCAAGGCGCGACGGCTCGACCGGTCTGGACAGTTCGCGCTCATTGCCTCACAGGAGGCGTGGGAGGACAGTGGGCTGTCTGAGGATTCCGTCGATCCCGAACGCCTCGGCGTCGCCATCGCCTCGGGTATCGGTGGGGTCACCACGTTGCTCAACAGCTACGACGCCCTGCGGGACAAGGGACCGCGTCGGGTGTCCCCGCTGTCCATCCCGATGCTGATGCCGAACAGCCCGGCCGCCAACGTCGGCATGACGTTCGGCGCGAAGGCAGGCGTTCACACCCCGGTGTCGGCGTGTGCGTCCGGCAACGAGGCGATCGCTCACGGGATCGACATGATCCGGCTCGGTCGAGCCGACGTGGCCATCGTCGGAGGCACCGAGGCCGCGATCCATCCGCTTCCCCTCGCGGCCTTCGCCCAGATGATGGCCCTGTCCAAGCGGCACGACGACCCGCAGGGGGCTTCCCGGCCGTGGGACTCAGGTCGAGATGGCTTCGTTCTGGGGGAAGGCGCCGCCGTACTCGTGATCGAGAGCGCCGAGCACGCCGCCAACCGTGGCGCGAGGGTGTACGCCGAGGTGGCCGGCGCCGGGATCACCGCGGACGCTCACGACATCGCCCAACCCGACCCTGAGGGCGCGGGTGCGACGCGCGCCATGAAGCATGCCTTCACCGAGTCCGGCCTCGAGCCGCGAGACATCGTCCACATCAACGCGCACGCAACCTCGACGCCGCAAGGCGATGTGGCCGAGTGCATGGCCATCACCAACGCGCTCGGGGGCGAGGTCGACCACGTCATCCTGACGTCCACCAAGTCAATGACCGGCCACCTGCTGGGCGGGGCCGGCGCCCTGGAGTCGATCGCGACGATCATGGCGCTGCAGGACCGCGTTGTTCCTCCCACCATCAACCTCGACGACCTCGATCCGGCCGTCAAGCTCGACATCGCCACCGAGCAGCGCACGCTGCCGTCCGGTGACGTCGCAGCCCTGAACAACTCCTTCGGTTTCGGCGGCCACAACGTCGCGATCGCCTTTCGCTCAGTCTGAGGTCGCCATGACAGTCCAGTCCTCCAGCATCCCTCCCCCGGCGAGCGCCTCTGACGCACCCTTACCGGCCGCCGTGGACACCACCCCAGCGGCTCGGCCACCGAAGCTGCCGCGTGAGCAGGACCCGCGTAACCCCAACAAGCGCCTCGCGGCGTTCTTCGACGAGGGCAGCCTTGAGCTGATCAGCGACGATGACGACAGCGGCATGCTGGCCGCCGTCGGAACCGTCGACGGGGTTCACACCGTCGCTTTCTGCTCCGACGCCACCGTGATGGGCGGCGCCATGGGCCACGAGGGCTGCAAGGTCGTCGTGAACGCCTACACCCGCGCCATGGCCGACCGGGCTCCGATCGTCGGGCTGTGGCACTCCGGCGGCGCGAGGCTGGCCGAAGGAGTGCTGTCCCTCCACGCGGTTGGCCTGATCTTCCTAGCCATGACACAGGCGTCGGGGAAGATCCCGCAGGTGTCGGTGGTCCTCGGACCGGCAGCGGGCGGCGCCGCGTACGGACCCGCCTTGACCGATGTCGTGGTTCTCGGCCCAGAGGGCCGAATCTTCGTGACGGGGCCCGACGTCGTCCGATCGGTGACCGGCGAGGACGTCGACATGCTGCGGCTGGGCGGGCCTGAGCCCCATGGCCGGCGCTCCGGTGTCGTGCACGTGCTCGCAGAGTCTGAGGCGGAGGCGCTCAACTCGGCGCGCCGGCTGGTGTCGCTCCTCGGCGACCAGCGGACGATCGACGTGGAGTCCGTCACCGATGTCGACCTGTCGGAGCAGATGCCCGAGTCCAAGAAGCGTGCCTACGATGTTCACCCGTTCGTGGACACGCTGCTCGACCCAGGCACGATGCTCGAGCTTCATCAACGCTGGGCGCCGAACATCGTGACGGCGCTCGGCCGCTTCGGTGGCCGCTCTGTCGGCGTGATAGCCAACAACCCGTTGCGCCTCGGCGGGTGCCTGGACTCGCTGTCGGCCGAGAAGGCGGCACGATTCGTGCGGATGTGCGACGCCTACGGCGTCCCGCTCATCGTGGTCGTCGACGTCCCGGGATACCTGCCCGGTGTCGGCCAGGAGTGGGACGGAGTCGTTCGCCGTGGGGCGAAGCTGTTGCACGCGTTCGGAGAGGCCGGTGTCCCTCGCGTGACGTTGGTGACGCGCAAGGCGTACGGCGGCGCGTACATCGCCATGAACGCCCGCTCTCTGGGCGCGACGCGCGTATTCGCGTGGCCGGGTGCCGAGGTGGCAGTGATGGGCGCGGTGGCCGCAGTGCGCATTCTGCACCGTCGCAAGATCGCCGCGGTGGCCCCGGACCTCAGGACCACGGTCGAAGCCGACCTCGCCGCAGAGCACGAGAAGATCGCCGGCGGAGTGGACCGAGCCGTCGAGATCGGTGTCGTCGACGAGGTGGTCGAACCAACGGCCACTCGTTCGTCGATCGCCAGAGCGCTCTCGGCTGCGGACACCGGCACCCGGGGCCAGCACGGGAACATCCCGCTCTAGCCCCGGGCCGGTTGCTGAACCCGTCTGAGGTCGGCCGTCAGTAGACCTGCGGCACGAGCCGCTGCTTGCTCTCGGGGGGACGGATGTACTCGTCTTGCTGGCGGGGCGGCAGCTCGAGGGCGTCCGAGGTGAGGTCCTCGTACTCGATCTGGCTGAGCAGGTGGGAGATGCAGTTGAGGCGAGCGCGCTCCTTCTCGTCCGCCTGGACGACCCACCACGGCGACGTGTCGGTGTCTGCGTGCTCGAACATGACGTCCTTGGCACGCGAGTAGTCAACCCAGCGCGCGCGGGATTCCAGGTCCATCGGGCTGAGCTTCCACCGTTTGCGCGGGTTGTTGATCCGGTCCTGGAAGCGACGTTCCTGCTCATCGTCGCTCACGGAGAACCAATACTTCACCAGGACGATGCCTGACCGGATCAGCATGTTCTCGAACTCCGGAACGCTGCGCAGGAACTCCTGGTACTCGGCCTCAGTGCAGAATCCCATTACCTTCTCGACACCGGCACGGTTGTACCAGCTGCGGTCGAACAAGACGATCTCTCCGCCGGCGGGAAGCTCTTGCACGTACCGCTGGAAGTACCACTGTGACCGCTCGCGCTCCGTGGGGGCTGGCAGGGCGACGACCCGGACGACGCGAGGGTTGGTCTGGTCGATGATGCGCTTGATGGTGCCGCCCTTGCCGGCCGCATCTCTGCCCTCGAAGATGACGCAGAGCTTGAGCTTCTCGTGAGCCACCCACTCCTGCAGCTTGACGAGCTCGCGCTGGAGCCGCTTCAGCTCCTTCTCGTAGACCGCCTCCTGAGCCTTGCGCTCCTTCTTGTCCTTCTTCTTTTCCTTCTTCGACGTCTTGTCCGCTGTGTCGGTGGTAGTGGCCATCTGACAACCTCTCGGGGGGGGCTTGGCTCAAACGACGTGGTGCAGCCAGCGGATGGGAGCCCCTTCCCCAGCGTGGCGGAACGGCTCCAGTGCGTCGTCCCAGTCCTTGCCCAGCAACCTTTCGACCTCGTCGACCAGGGTGACGTCACCAGCCGCGGCCTTGGCCACGGCCGCTTTGAGCCGGTCCTCGGGGATCATAACGTCACCATGCATACCTGTGCAGGCGTGGAAAATCCCCAGGTCCGGGGTGTAGGAATAGCGCTCACCCTCACTAGTGACTGTGGGTTCTTCAGTGACCTCGAACAGCAACTGCTGCCACCCGCGCAAGGCGGTCGTGAGCTGTGCCGCGGTTCCCACGGAGCCGCGCCAGGAGAGCTCCGCCCGGTACGTGCCCGGCCGTGCCGGTTGCGGGGTCCACGACATCGACGTGGGTACACCGAAGACCCCGCCCGCGGCCCACTCGATGTGAGGGCACAACGCCGATGGCGAGGCATGGATGAAGAGCACGCCGCGTGTTGGCGCGGACGTGCCATATGTGCTGGTGATGCGGTTCACCGATCCTCCTCGAGGCTGCAGGGTCGCCTTCCCCAGCGCACTGCGTGTCGAGTCGAGTCGGGAACTACGCCATATTGTGCCCCATCAGACATCGCGGCACCACCACTTCCCCGACGAGGGCCGCCGTCATGGCCAGCGAGACGCCACGAAGAGTCCGGCAATCGTCGACAGCACCGACATCAGCACCAGCCAAGGTAGGTAGTCGGCCGTGGCGTCGCGGCGTTCGGTGGTGTAGACGAGCTGGTTGCCGACCGCCTCGTACGCCTCGAGCAGGTCGTCCGGGGTGGAAGCGACGTAGGCCTCCCCTCCTGAGATCCGGGAGATCTCCTCCAGCTCGTCGGTCTTGACCGGGACCCTGATCATGTCTCCCTGAGCGCTCACCACGCCGCTCGGTGTGCCGACCGCGACGGTGTGGATACGGACGCCTTGCTCCTTGGCCGATCGGGCGGCTTCGTTCTGGTTGCGTCCTGCGGTCCGGTAACCGTCGCTCAGCATCACGACCAGGCCGGGAACGTGCCCACTGGCGTCCTTCTCGACGGCTCCGAGCTCGTGCTGGATGACGTCGAGCGAGGCATAGATGCCCTCCCCTGTTGCGGTGCGCTCACCGAGCTCCAGGCCGTCGAGGGCGGCGGCGACCTCAGCATGCTCGGTGGTGGGCGGAACAACGAGGGATGCCTCACCGGCGAACTGGACCAGAGCAGCCTTGAAGTTGGAGGGCAGCTGCGCCAAGAAGTCCTTCGCCGCCTCCTCCGCGGCGACGATACGGCTGGGAGCGACGTCAGTCGCTGCCATGGACAGCGACACGTCGAGGACCAACACGACGGTGAAGCTCGACACGACACTGGCGGGGACCCTGACCACCTTGCTGGGTTGGGCGAGCAGCATGATGCCGAACGCCAGGGTCAGCAAGGCCAGCCCCACCGCGCAGTGCTGCCGCCAGTTCATCCTTCGGGGAGCGACGGTGTCCAGCAGCGCCATGTTGGTGAAGCGCACCGCGTACGAGCTCTTCCGGCGTTGCAGCAGGGCATAGGCGCCGACGAGGACCGGGATGACGAGAAGCAGCCAGAGCCGACCTGGTTCCAGGAAGCTCATCGTGTCGTCCCAGCGGTACCCCAGCGGGGATTGTGCAGCCGTGCCGCGGTGCGTCGGTGGTTGAGAGCGAACCTGGCGATGTCGGCGACCCAGTCCCGGTCCGTACGAAGAACCAGATGCCCCACTCCTGCACGGCGCAGTGCCTTGGCGGAGCGCTGACGCTGCGCACGTGCGGCGGCTGCGTATCTGGTCCTGACCTTGCGGCTTGACGTGTTGAGCTCACGCACCTGCCCCGTCTCGGGATCTTGCATGAGGACCGTCCCGACGTTCGGGATGTCGAGCTCACGTGGGTCGAGGATCTCCACGGCGATGACCTGGTGCCGCAACGAGAGTTCGCGCATGCCGGCTTCCCACCCTGGGGCCACATCGGGATCGGCGAAGCCGTCGTCGACGTCGAGGAAGTCCGATACGACAAGTCGCAGCCCGCGACGGCGTTGCCCTCGCGCCACCGTGGTGAGCGTCTCGGCGAGGGTCCGCGGGCGGTCAACGATGCTCGCCGTGGCCTGGTCTCGGGTGAGCGAACGCAGCAGCGCGAACAAGGCGAGTCGCCCGGAGCGTGCAGGCCAGCGTCTGAGGTGATGCTCGTCCAGCACGTACCCGCCGAAGCGGTCACCGGCTTTGAACGTGAGCAGTCCGAGCGTCGCCACGGCGGAGATCGCGAGGTCACGCTTCTCCATGGCGGCGGTCCCGAAGTGCATCGAGGCAGACAGGTCCACGACCGCCCACGTCTCCAGCTCCCGATCGGCGATCAGGTCGCGAACATGCGGGATCGTGGTACGGGCCGTGACCGACCAGTCCATCCGACGTACGTCGTCCTCGCCGGGCACGTACGGCCGGGCCTCGGCCAGATCGGTGCCCGGTCCGGGTAGCAGCCCGAGGTGCTCCCCGTGCAGGAAGCCATCGAGCCTACGGACGATGTGCAGCTCGAGGCGACGCAGTGCCTGCTCTGAGGCGAAGCGTGACGGGACCGTGGATGATCGCTGCAGCTGCCTCGGCACGTCAGTGGAACTCCGGCTGTCCCGCCCCGCCCCAGACGGGCTGCGGGGCCGGGATGGCACTCACCACCCGCTGTACGACGATGCGGGGGTCAACGCCGTCCGCCACCGCATCGAAGCTGAGGAGCAGCCGGTGCGCCATGACGTCACTGGCTACTCGGGCCACATCGGTGGGCAGCACATAGGGGCGGCCCTGCATCAACGCGACCGCCCGGGCTGCCGCTGCCAGGCCGAGCGTCGCCCGCGGGCTGGCGCCTACTTCGATGACGCCGGCGAGCTCCGGCAGGTGGAACTCCGCGGGTGAGCGCGTCGCGAGAACGATCCGCACGATGTACTCGGCCACGAGGTTGTGCATGAACACCTTGTCGGCAGCGCCCTGCAGCGACCTGACCAGCTCGGGCGACAGGATGCGCGACGCATGAGGAGGGTCGACGCTCATCCGCCGCAGGATCTCGAACTCCTCGTGGCCGCGTGGGTGTACGACGTTGACCTGGAGCAGGAACCGGTCGCGTTGCGCCTCGGGGAGCGGATACACCCCTTCAGACTCGATGGGGTTCTGTGTCGCGATGACGATGAAGGGGTCCGACAGCGGGTAGGTGTGCCCGCCGATGGTTACCTGCCGCTCCCCCATCAGCTCCAGCATCGCCGACTGCACCTTGGCCGGCGCCCGGTTGATCTCGTCGGCGATGACGAAGTTGACGAACACCGGCCCGAGCTCGACATCGAAGCTCTCGCTGCTGCTGCGGTAGATCCGGGTCCCGACGATGTCGGAGGGTACGAGGTCGGGAGTGAACTGGACTCGCGCGAAGCTTCCGCCCACAACATCGGCGAAGGTGCGCACGGCTAGCGTCTTCGCCACACCCGGTACTCCCTCGAGCAGGCAGTGTCCGCGAGCGATGAGCGAGACCATGAGCTGCTCGACCATGTGCTCCTGGCCGACGATGACCCGCTGCACCTCTCGGACGGCGCGCTGGGCCAGCTCGGCAAGACGCGCTTCGGGCGTCGCCTGCGGCGCGGCACTCGTCTCGCTCACCATCTCGAACTCCTCTTCGCGGCCGCGCGACGCCGTACGCTCGTGTGCGTCGTCGTAAGTGTTACAGACCGGCCCAACCGGGTTGGGCTTATGGGCACGACCGGGCAGTGAGCGGAGGGGGACATGGACCAGCGTCCACGACCTCAGCTGCGACCGCTCGAGCGTCGCGATCCTCCGATGCTCGGCGATGTCATGCTCGAGGGCAGGCTCGCTGATTCTGATGCCGGAGTGGTCTTCGCCGGCCAGCTCGTCGACCAGCCGGTGACCGTGGTGATGCTCTCGGAGGGTGCGGAGACGGACTCGTACGCCCGGGCCCGGTTCGACAAGGCGGTCGGAGCGTTGGCCGCCGCCGGCAGGGGTGACGAGATCGTCGCGTCCGATCGAGAGCTCGAGGTGGCGCCGTGGGTCGCGCTGGCCTCCCGGGAGCCGCAGGGTGACCGGTGGTCGAGACCGCTCGCCACTTCAACCGCACTGCTGGCTGCCGTCACGCTCCAAGACGTCCGTCCCGTCGGTCAGCAGGTGGGGCCGAGCTTTCGACCACACTGGTACCGGCGCAACGGTGTTGGCCGGTGGCGTCTGTGGCCCCTCCCCTGGCCGGCGACGCTGACCACCGCCGGACGTTGGACCTTCATCGCCTCCTTCGCGTTGATGGTGGCGATCGCTGCCTTGGCGTTGTGGATCGTGACCCGCATCTTTGAGGACCAGCCGCCTCCGCCGCCTCCCCCCGTCACCCGCAACGTGCCGCCTCCTCCACCGATGACACTGCCGAGTCCGTCACAACCCTCGACGCCCGGGCCGTCGATAGACACCCCAGGACCGAGGCCGAGCGGCACGCTGCCCGGAACAGGCGCTCCTCCGCCGATCGTATAGTCGTATGGCCAATGTCATACATAATTGTATGTACCTTCCCATACTCACGCTGTAGTCTTGGCGAATGCCCCGCGTTTTTACTTTCGAGTCCCCCGTCGCGAGTGACGCCCTTATCGATCGACACGCGGAGCTCCATCAGCTCCATCTCGCCGCCGCCGACGGGGCGCACGTGCGGCTCGCCGGGCCACGCCGATACGGCAAGACCTCACTGCTGCTGGCGCACGCGGCGCGGTTGGCCGCGACGGGCTGGCACACCATCCATGTCGACTTCTACGGCGTCACCTCGTTGGCCGAGGTTTGCGCTCGCATTGCCACGGCTTACGGTCGCGTACCCGATCATCACATCCAGTCCCACCTGGAGTCCCTTGGAGCACGCCTTGGACTCTCCCTGACGACGTCGGGCGTCGGGATATCGCTGAGCCCTCGACAATCCGACCCGAGCCAGGACTCCGTTCTCACAGCCGCCGGCGAGCTTCTTGATCTGCCGTTGCGTCTGTTCGACCGCGATCGGCGACCGACGCTCGTGGTGTTCGACGAGTTTCAGGACCTCTTGAGCGCAGGGCCCACGCTCGACGGGCTGTTGCGATCCCATGTCCAGTACCACGAGGACGCCGCCACCTACATTTACGCCGGCTCGCAACCATCGCTGATGCGACGCCTGTTCACCGACCGGGAACGCCCCCTGTACGGACAGGCCGAGCCGGTCGAGCTCGGCCCGCTCCCGATCGGCGAGGTGCTGGTAGAGCTGGGCGACCGGTTCGCGTCCCTCGACGAGGACCCGGGCGAGGCCTTGGCCCCGCTGGTGACGTCAGCGGGTGGCCACCCCCAGCGCACGATGCTGCTCGCGCACCTGCTGCACCGAGAACTTGGGATGCGTGCGTCGGGGGCGACCACCTTGCCCGACGGAGGGCGGGCGGAAGGGTTGGCTCTGGCCGACCAGATCTTCGCGCTGGCACTGGCACAGACCACCGAAGCGCACCAGGCCATCTGGGACTCGCTGAGCGCCGGCAAGAAGGCCGTCCTAGCGTCGCTCGCCGACGGGGTACGCCCGACCGGGTCGCGCGCCACTGAACGCTCCGGGCTCGCCCGTGCGACACTCCAGTCGGCGCTGCGAGAGCTTGGGCGCGAGGGCCAGCACGTGAGCAGAGTCGTCGTCGCCGAGCCGGGAGCGCCCGCTGGCGACTGGCGGTTCATCGACCCGCTGTTCGCGCGCTGGGTATCGCTGCGCGGCAATGTCCGACGACTGCCTACCTGATCCTGCCTCGCGATCGCGGGAGCGGTCCCTTCGCCGAGGCTTGAAAACGCCAGTGGGCGATCGCTGACCCAGTACCGTCACTCGCGAGGATCGTCCTCCGATGAGTCGCCGGCTTCAGGTGGCCGCTCGACCTGCAACTGCGTCTCGGTGTCCGCGAACCCTACGGAGCGGTAGATGCGGATGGCCAGGTAGTCACGATCTGCCACCATGACGAGCGTGTGGGCGCCCAGCTGCTCGAAGCCAAACTGGCTGACGAAGTGCACCAGCGTGCCGGCAAGTCCCTGCCCTCTGGTGTCGGGGTGTGTCTCGACGGACTGGAAGCGCGCTAGGCCGCTCGTCGTGGTGAACAGGCCCATCGAGGATGCCAGCTGACCGTCCAGGAAGGCGCCGAACCAGCGCCCGTGTCCCGCGTCGGTGAGGGCACGCATGGTGTTGGCCTTCGTTTCGACGAATGCGCGGTCGGCTCGCGAGGCGGGGTCGGCGGCGTCGCACGCAAGCCGCAGCTCGACCTGCTGCAGCCAGTCATCGTCGCTCTCCAGCGGCCGGTACATCGCCTGCTCGTTCGGCCTCGGCGGGGCATGCACCTGTCGCGCGGTCATGACGCCCGCACCCTCGGCCTTCAGCCCGGCGGCCGTGAATCCCGACAGGTCCTCGACACTGCCCTCGGTGCCGTCGAAGCCGAGGGCGACATGCCTCGCGTCAGGAAACTGGAGTGCGAACGTCTCGAGCCACTGGTCGGTTTCCTCGACCGGCGGCGGAGCGTCAAGCAGGAGGAAGTTGCCCCACCAGTACGTCGGGTTGTCAGGGGTCCTGATGACGAGATGATCGCCCTGGTCAAGCACCTCGCTGCCGCCCAGTCGAAGCAAAGCCAGGTCGGTCTGATAGCCGAGAGAGCGCACCTTCACGAGCTGATCCTAGGCCGAGCAGCTAGTGGGCGACATGGATGCGTGTGCGGCGATACCGGGGTACTTCGAGCTCATCTACGATCGCCACCGCGAAGTCCTCGACGCTGACCCAGTCCCCGACCACCTCGTCCTTACCGATGCGGTACCTCCCGGTCCGCTCGCCCGGTCCGATGGCCGGCGCGGGCGAGACATAGAGCCAGTCCACGAGTGCCCCGGTGTCACGCAGCAGTTCCAGCGCCGCCACGTGGGTGATGGCCTCCGGCAGATTTCGCGGCGAGAATCCGGGCATGTCCATCAACCGCAGGCCCGGGGCGACCTGCAGGCTGCCGGAGCCGCCCACCACGACCAGGCGTCGCGTTCCTACGTTCTCAGCGAGCACCGACAGCGCATGCAAGAAGATCTGGTGCCGTTGCCCCGTGCGGCTGGGGGAAATCGCCGAGACGACGACGTCATGCTCAGCTGCCACCCGGGCCACATCGATCGGCTCTGCCGCGTCCCCGCGGCGGACTCGCAACCCCGCCGGCGTCGGCGCGGCGGTTGGACCAGGCGGTGCGCCGAGTGGCGGGAACGTGGGCATGGACTCCGAGCCCGGCGTCGCCCCCGAGGCGCCCGTCACGGCAGAGGCTGGCGACGACTCGAAACTCGGCGTCGCCGGGCCGACAGCGGACCCTGCAGGGCTGCTTCTGTCCAGCCTCCGGCTGATCGCGGTGACGAGGTGGTCGCGCGACAATGCTTCCAGGACTATGCGTGAACCCACAAAGCCGGTTGCCCCATACAACGCGATCTTCATGCCACCCCTTCTTGCCCTTGCCACGGCCACCGAGGAATTAGCCGGGTCACGGGCATCGTGTCAGTCCGGTGTGTGTTGGCCGCGGGGCCACGACCTACGGTTGCACATGACATGATCTCCGACGAGACTCCGCCGACCCCGACGCCCTCCACGGGCCGAGGTACGCCGAGTCCATGGGGCGGTAGCTCAGCTGGTTAGAGCAAAGGACTCATAATCCTTGGGTCGTGGGTTCGAGCCCCACCCGCCCTACTACCAGGGAGTTCGATCGCGGCTACCAGGATGTGGGACTTCGGTTGATGCTTGACGTTCTGCCTTCGCGTCATGCTTGACGGTGCCTCGGTGCTGTATTCCGCCGGTCAAGGCAACGATCTCGGTCAGCTTCGCCGATGGACTCCAGGAGCACGCCGAACGCACCCGAGCAGCAGCCTGTTCCTGTTCCTCGATACCGGGATGCTGCTCGCCGGCGCGTTGATCGCCTGCGCTGCGCTGTCAGCCCCCGAAGTTATGCACGGCGGGTGAGCCAAGCAGAACTGACGCAGTATGGCGGCGCGCCGTTTACCGTTCTTGAGTGAGTACGGTTTACGACACGCCAGGCGTTGTGCGGGACACATCGCTGCTGCCGCGATCCGAACGCCTGCCGCTGTTGCTCGAGCGGATGTCTCACGGCGACCGAGACGCCTTCGGCAGCTTCTACGACGCAACGGCCCGCGTGGTGTACGGGATGGCATTGAAGGTTTTCATCGAACCGGACCGAGCGCACGCCGTCACCCGACTGGTGTACGTCACCGCGTGGACACTCGCACCGACCTATTCCGCATCACGCGCAACGCCGACGGACTGGCTCATGTCCATCGTCGGCGAAGCATTTGGCGCGAGCATGAAGGTAGGTTCGTGCTGCTCAAGTCGACCTTCACACGCCTGCGTCACATTTCAACAGTTGTGATCTGCTCGCCGGTTCTGCGAGCCGTTCGATGCATCTCGTGGGCGGGCTAGTCCAACTGTCCGGCTCTGTTGATCGACTCCGATCGAGAGTAATAGTGGCGAGCAGACCGGCATGACGGACGCCTTTCTCGGTGGTTGCCATCGGTGCGAATCCGGTGCCAGGCTGGATGGAACCGAAGGGAGGCGAGGCGAATGGGAAAGCGACTTCGCTGCCGACTGGGTAGACACGAGTGGGTGCAACAGCGAACCGAAGACAATCAGCCTTACCGCGCGTGTCTCCACTGCGGCGTTGAGGATGTCCGAGGTGAGGGTCGGACCGGCGGTCTACCCGAGGCCGGAGGAGGCGGGCTCGGTTGAGCACTCGGACCCCGGTTGCGGCGCCGCGTGATACGCGCGGTCAGCGGATCTGGTCCAACCCCCTCCGGCCCTAGCGCATGATGTGCTGGATGACAGTCGCGAGACACGAGGTGACGGAGCCGATCCACAGCACCCTGAGACACAATTCCTGGTCGTTCATGCCCTTGGCCTCGCTTTCCCTTGCTTCAAACTTTTATTACTGTATACCAGTAGACTTACTTGAGTTCGCGTAGGCGGCCGTGCGGTTGGAAACCTCAACTGTCTCCCTCCGAGCGTGTGCGACCGGCTCGGTGACGACCCGATCCATATGGCTAACGTGGCGGCGACATGGGTGACTGGCAGCATCTACTCGGCTTCGTCGCCGGAGTGCTCGTTTCCGTTGTCACCGCACCGGTCGGGATCTCCGGAGCAGTGTTCCTGCTCCCAGTCCAGCTCGATGTACTGAAGGTGCCGAACCCACAGGTCACGCCGACAAACCTCCTCTATAACGTCGTGTCGGTGCCTGGGGCGCTGACGCGGTATCGCCGTCAACGACAGTTGGCCGGTCCGCTTACCCGCGCGTTGCTCGTCGGCACGCTGCCGGGCGTGGTTGTGGGGGCCCTGGTCCGCGTCTACCTGGTGCCTGGCGCTGACCTCTTCCGGCTCCTCGCGGCTGCGCTGCTGTTACCCATCGGTCTCTTCATCCTTGTGCGACGGAACAGACCGGTAGGCGGCGCTGACAGCGGTGTTCCTCAGCATCGATGGCTCTTGGGTAGTCGGCTCACCGCACTCGCCCTCGCGACTGGTGTCGTGGGTGGTGTCTACGGCATCGGAGGCGGCTCCATACTGGGGCCGATCCTGGTAGGCGCTGGCTACCCACTCGTGTCTGTGGCACCCGCAGCCCTGGCCAGCACCTTCCTCACCTCGGTCGTCGGAGCGGTCGCGTACGCCGTCATCGCCTTGTCAGCCGAGGGAAACATCGCGCCTGACTGGACGCTCGGCATCGCCTGCGGACTGGGAGGATTGGTCGGCGGCTACCTAGGCGCTCGCTTGCAGCCTCACCTGCCGGAGCACGCCTTGAGGGTCCTGCTGGGTGGACTGGCCGTCGGCTTGGCTGTCACGTACATCGCGCAGACCGTATAGCTGAGCACGTAGCCTCGGTGCTGCACGGCGGTACCCCGCAGGTGTGCCGTGAGCGCCTACCAGGCACGTGGCCTCGCCCATGGTGGCGTCACAGAACGACTTGGCACGCTATGGGGATTATGCGTAGTCTCGGATTCATGGGGAAAGGACGCTTGGCTCTTTGCGTGCTCGCCAGCTTCGCCAGCCTCATCGTGCCCACTGCGGCCGCCAGCGGTGAGTCGCCGAACGCAGCAAAGCCTTCTTCCATCGTTGAGGCGACGACTTACCGGGTCCGTGTGAGATGCGACGTGCCCAGGTCGCAGCCAGAACGCCAACTCGCTCCCAACCACTGCATGAACTATCTCCCCGACGGCACCCAGACGTACACGGCACGTGTCCGCAACGGCCGCGGCAAGCCGGTCGCGGGGGTATGGGTGCGGTGGACGGACTCCGACCGAGGGGACGCCAACTTCCGGCTTCGACAGAATCCCTGCCGGACGGGCCCCCGGGGCTTCTGCTCCGCCGAGTTCGACGACGACCGGCCGCGGGCCGGGGAGAAGGTCACCGTCAAAGCCACCGTGCGTGGGGCGTCCGCACGGGGATTCCTGACGTTCCGCCGCAGATAGCCCAGAGCGGGGGCAGCCCCCGGTGGAGGCCCAAGGGGGGCGGGCCTACACACCGGGGACCGGGTATGGGGTGCCTCCCCTGAGGACACCTTCCCGTCGGCCGAACGCAACACCGGCCGTACTCCTCCAGTGTGCACCGGCTCGACCAGTTGGGCTACGCCGGATCCGTTACCGGTCGCACACGCTGAGCAGTCGACCCACCCTGGAGCCACCCCACCGAGGGCGCAGTCGACCTTGAAGCGTCCGATCGCGTGCTGGCGAGAGTTGGCGTGAGGTCGGTAGCGAGCGGGTCGGGACCGTCGTCCGGGCTGATGGAGCGCGGTGCCTCAGCAGTCCCGCCGGCCATCCCCTTCGCCCCACCTGCAGACGTCGACAACACCGCCCGCCCGCGTGCGGAGGATAGCTGCGTCACCCCGGTTGTCCCAGACGTAGAAGTCGTTGCCCCAGTAGCGATGACCGGGGCTGATCTTGAAGTTGCCGGTGTGCACAGTGACTGAGCGCCCGGGCCGCAGCACGGTGGGGCGGAATCGGTAGACATAGGACTGCCGATCCCACAACGTCCAGTCGGTCAACGACCGTGCCTTTCGCGTCCCGTTCGTGATGACCACGACTTCCTTGTTGACATGCTTGTTGTCGCCGGTGTCCGGGCCTGCCGGGTTGTAGCGGACGAAGTCGATGTGCACCGACCTGCGGGCGGCGGAGGCAACGGGGGACGTAGCAGAGGCAACGAGGGACGCATCGGCCGGCACCGCAAAGGCTGCCACGATGCCACTGAGTACGGCCAATGCGAGGAAACGGAACATGCTCCAACCCCCAGGGAAGTCAACGCTGGCGCACCCCTAGCGGCACACCCGGCACCTTGCCGCGTGGCAACCTAACCCGTGACTAGCTCGGCCGCATCAGCGGGGGCAACCCGGCATCTGTGCCGTCAGGGGGATGACTCCGCCCTCGCCTTCGAGCGCCCCTTGGGTGGCTTCGGCGGCTCTTCGGGCGTCCGTCTGCGCCCCCGAGCAGCGGCAATGCTGGACTGCGCGATGGCCTCTGACTCCGCATACAAATCGGCGTAGGCAGACCGAACCTCGTCGAGCCGCGAGTGCGTCTCAGCGACGTCCCCCTCGGGGTCGGCCAGCTTGTCGAGGGCTTGCCAGCTCTCGTCGGCAATCTCGCGAAGCCGCGGCGGCGCCTGGACGTCTAGCCATGTCGTGTGAACTCGGCGCAGGCTCGGATCGATGAAGTCATGGACTGCGCGCACGTCGTGATCCGTCGCCGACTTGACCGCCGTGAGGTTGAATCGCTCTGCGATCCGGAACAGCGGGATGGTCCAATCCGTCAGCATGTCGTCGTAGCGCACAAAGGCCCTGGCCGAGCCGCGGGTCGAAAGCTCCGTGGACAACATCACGTTGACCCAGGCCGCAACGGCATGCACGTCACCGAAACGAGGCTTGTAGTGCGTGGCTTTGCTTCCAACCACCTCGGTCACCGGACGCAGCATGGTGACGAACGCAGCGGCGGCTCCCGACCGCAGCGCGGCGGCCCTCCACAGACCGACGAACCACCCGAGTCTCGGATCCTTGATGACGAGCTCATCACCACCCTCGACGAACTGCTGCTCCAGCCAGGTGTGCACACGCCTCTGCAGCGGCTGGGCGCTGGAGATCCGGCCAGCATCGGGCCACGCCGACGGCCGCGCGTCGGAGTTCATCACGTTGGCCCGCCTGAGCAGCGACTTGTGCAGGTCGACCACCCAGCGCGGTTCCCCGAAGCCCTTGGGGTTGTTCTTGTTGGCGCCGACCTCGGGCTGAGGAACGTGCAGGCCCAGCCTCTGCAACGTGCCACTCATCGTGCTGGTGCCGCTGCGTCCGGAGCCGACGACGAGCACCATGCGGCGAGGGGGGAGCTCGATCCCACCGGCGATAACACCGGGACCGGCGGCGGGAGCCGGCTCAGGCCCCTCGACGAGCTGGCCGTCGGTGTTGCTGGACATGACGTCAGCCTAGGACAGCGCAACCGACTCGGGTGCCACGGAGGTTCCGGGAACCGACCCCGACGTCTGTGGGTCAGTCGTCCCGGCGAACGGAGCTGGCGTCGCCGCAGGTCACCGCGGAGTCCCCACGGCAGGCTGCAACCATGGACTGGTGGACGTCGAGGTCGCCGCCGCCCGAGTCGTGGGGCGACTACCTTTCCCGGCGGCCGGCGCCCTGGTGTCGGCCTGCGTGGACGGGATGGGCGGCTCCGGCAAGTCGACCCTGGTCGAGGCCGTCGCGCGTCTCGCTCCAGGTGAGCTCACTGTCGTGCATGGCGATGACTTCTACGGGCCCGAAGGAGGCGATTGGCGATCGTGGACTCCCCAGCAGGGCTACAAGCGCCATTTCGACCATCGAAGACTCGAGGAGCGGCTCCTTCGGCCGCTGCGCTCGGGCCAACCCGCCCAGTTCCAACGGTACGACTGGACGACCCACTCCCTTGCAGGATGGGTGACGGTTCCGCCCATGGGAGTGGTTCTCGTCGAGGGGGTGTACCTGCTTCGCGCGCGTCTGCGACGCTAGAGGAGCTCGACGACATCGGGGGTATCGAGAACGCGCTCGTGCCCTACTGCGCGAACAGGCCCGGTGAGGCGTACTGCAGCCTCCAGCCGCGCATCTCGGCTGGAGGGCCCAAGGAAGAGGTGAATGGCTCCTGGCTC
>DASQEH010000011.1:0-61181 GCA_035633755.1 Nocardioidaceae bacterium
GAAGCCCCGGTGCTGATGCTTGCGATGCTCTTGCCGGCGCTGCTGCCGTTGACGGTGGCGAAGTCTCCTCCCACGTACACGCGCGTTCCAGCGACAACCAGCGTACGAACCCGAGCGCTGGGGGTGGGAGTCCAACCAGTATCAAGTTGTCCATTGCTCAGCTCGACGCGACCCAAGTACGACCGAGCTCCGCCGCCAAGACTGGTGAAGTTGCCACCGACATACACGTGGTTACCACCGACACCGATCGCCTGCACCAGGCCACCGGTGGCTTTAGGCGCCCACGACTCCACAGCGCCAGTGGTGGCGTCGACAGCGGCCAGGTCTGTGCGAGGTGTACCGGCGACCGAGCTGAAGTCGCCGCCCAGATAGACGTCCCCGCCTGACAGTGCCAGTGAGGTGACGACACCGTTGGGGTTCGGTCTCCAGCTGGAGTCAAAGGTCTTGGTGGCGACGTCGAACCTCGCCACATTCTCGATCGGCAGCGTGCTCGATCCGTCTGCGCTCGTCACGGAGGTGAAGTTGCCGGCTACGTACACCTTGCCGCCGTCGGCGAGGATCGAGAGCACGCGCCCATTGGTGCCCCAACTCTGTTGGAGCTTCGTCACCGGCGCGGCGCTTGCCGACACCCCGGTGACGGCCATCAGGGAGGTTGCTGCGGTGATGCCCGCGACCACCCTGGCGACCGACAAGCGCCTGCTCGTACTACCTACCGACATATCTTTCCCCGATCTGAAAACCATAGGCTTACAACGTTACGTAGGTAAAAGAATACCCACCAAAATTCACAAATAACAGGCGGATCGGGCTACTACTCATTAACAGGCAGTAGCGTTGAAGAATCACTCACTTAGCCCTTTTCGGAGTGCGTCCATATGGCATAGACGCCGTCAGCGAGATCCATGACGCGGATGTGACTCACATCACCCGAACACCGCCGACTGCTCTCAGGCCGCGGCGAGCGAGGCGGCCACAGAAGAACTGGCATCCGGTCATTACCCCCGCATGTTCCGAAGGAATTAGCCACCCGGTGCATGGGGTATGTCGAAGCAAGTTCGCGCTCACCACGTCGTCTCCATACTCGGTCACGCGGGCACGACCTCCTGCGACATACTGACGGCATGGTCAAGCTCACCAGCCGCGAGATCTCGGATGCCCGCCTGGACGATTGGCGCCTGCTCGCTCAGAGCCTGCATGCGCGGTTCCTCACCGGCGACTTCTCCACCGGTTTCAGGTTCGTCTCGGCCGTCACGGAAGCTGCAGAGCGGGCCGACCACCATCCCGACGTGACGCTGACGTATCCATTCGTGGACATGAAGTTGATCAGCCACGACGTCTCCGCGATCACCGAGCGCGACATCAACCTGGCCCGACGGATCAGCGACATCGCCCGGGAGCAGGGGATATCCGCGAAGCCGACGGTGCTGGCGGAAGTCGAACTAGCCCTGGACACCGCCGACCTCGCTGCCGTCGGCCCCTTCTGGGCCGCGCTTCTCACCGGCAGTCCCGCGGCACTCAGCGACAACGACGTGGTCGATCCTTTCGGTCGCGTGCCCTTGCTGTGGTTCCAACACACGGATGCACACCAGACCCCGAGACAGCGCTTCCATCTGGACGTGTGGGTACCCTCCGACGTCGCCGGCGAGCGCATCGCTGCCGCCGTCGCTGCGGGCGGCCACGTGGTCGACGAGGAGAACGCCCCGGCGTTCGTCGTGCTGGCCGACCCTGAGGGAAACAGGGCTTGCGTGTGCACGAGCCTCACCCGATGAGGGCGTTGGCCGGCCTGCGGTGGCCGTTTCCACTGGCGCCCTAGACGAGCGCCGCCCGTCCGCGCTTGGCGAGCTGGTCGGCGATGATGACACGCTGGATCTCGCTGGCGCCCTCCCAGATCCGCTCGACTCTCAACTCGCGGGTGAAGCGCTCCGCCACGTTCTCACGCATGTAGCCCCGGCCGCCGTAGATCTGGACCGCCCGGTCGGCGACGCGCCCCGCCATCTCGGACGCGTACAGCTTCACCATGGAGCAGCGGCCATGCGCCGCCTTGCGGTCGATGTTGTCGTCGATCGACCGAGCGGTCTCGTAGACCATGGAGCGAGCGGCGAACAGCTCGGTCAGACTGTCGGCGAGCATGCCCTGGACAAGCTGTCGGCTGAGCAACGGCTCCCCGCCCACGATCCGCTCCCGAGCGAAGTCGGTCGTCTCGTCGATGAGCCGCTCCGCCGCACCCAGGCAGCGGGTGGCGACCATGAGGCGTTCGAATCGAAACCACTCGTGAGCGAACGACATGCCGTCGCCCTCCTGGCCGACCAGATGCGACGCCGGAACGCGAACGTTGTCGAACGCCACGATCGGGTGGTGGTGCGAGATCGTGTGGGAGTACGGGGGAGTCCTCACCACGCGCATCCCTTCTGTCGGCACATCCACGACGAACAAGCCGTGTTCGCCGGCATGGTCTCCGGTTGTCAGCACGGCCTGGAAGAAGACGTAGCTCGCGTCGTTGTAGGACGTGACGTGCCACTTCTCCCCGTTCAAGAGGTAGTCGTCGCCGTCACGGGCTGCGGTGGCTGCCAAGGCGGCCACATCGGACCCAGCGCCAGCCTCGGTGATCGCGTAGCACTCGGCCATCTCGCCCCGCACTGTCGGGAGCAGCCATCGCTCCCGCTGGAAGTCCGTGGCGACCTCGACCCACCACCCTGGGGGAGTGGCCAGCACCCACCCCAGCGCGTTGGTGACCCGGCCGGCCTGTTCTTGCACCAGCACCTGCTGCAAGGTGGAACATCCGCGACCTCCGGAGGCCGACGGGATGTTGGTGGCGAACAAGCCGAGGCTGATGGCACGCGCTCGCTGCTTCGCCACCACATCAGCGGGCAGCTCTCCCTCATTCATCTCGGCCTCGACCTCGAGCGGGATGAGCTCGTCGGTGAAGGCGCGCGCGGTTGCCTGCAGCGCGAGGTCAGCGTCAGACAACCCGTACATGGCGTCTCCATTCGATCGGCAAACTCTCGCTGCTGGCGGTCGCCGAGGGCGACGAGCGGCAGTAGGAAGCGGAATCCACGAGTGTTGACTGACTGTTCAGTCTATGCCAGCGTGTGGCACATGACCAGTAGTGCTCGAACCCTCCCGAGGACTGCTGATGCCGTCGTCATTGGCGGCGGCACCATCGGTGCTTGGTGCGCCTGGTTCCTCCGGCGCGAGGGTCTCGACGTGGTGCTGGTCGAGTCAGCCTCCCTCGGCAAAGGCGCCAGCTCGCGAGCCGCCGGCATGGTGCGCGCTCAGGGCGGCACTGAGGCGGCGGTGCGGCTCGGGATGTACTCGCGGGAGTTCTACGCGTCCCAACGGGACATCGTGGGCGTGGACTCCGGCTTCGTCGAGCAGGGCTACTTCATGCCCTGCTTCAGCGATGGCGAGGTCTCGGACGCCAAGGCGCGGATCGCCATGCAGCGAGGGCTGGGGCTCGATGTTCGCTGGGTTGACGGGGACGAGGTCGACGCGTTGAACCCGGTCCTCCAGCCGGGGCTGACGCGAGGTGCCTCGTACGCCGCCGGTGACGGCTACATCGATCCGCCGCGCAACGTCCTCGCGTACACGGCCGCTCTCGTGGCGGCCGATGTGACGATCGTGGAGCACACGGCGTTCACCGGGCTGGTCACCCGAGGCTCACAAGTGGTCGGAGTGAACACCTCGGTGGGCGAGATCGCCACCGAGACAGTGGTGCTGACCGGCGGACCCACGCTTGCCTCGGTCGGGCGCAGTGCGGGAGTACGCATTCCAGCAGGGGGCGCGCGTCATCAGGTCGTCGTAACCGAGGACCACCCCGACCTGGCTTCGCAACGGCTGCCAATGGTCTTCGACCTGGCCTTCGGGATCTACTGGAGGCCTGAGGAGGGCGGCATGCTCTGGGGCATGAGCAACCCGGTTGAGTCACCCGGGGTCGCCCATGCCTTCGACTGGGCGTACTACGAGGTCGCGCGCAAGCGGATGGCCACGCTGGTACCGATCACCGCGCAGCTTGGCGTACGCAAGCTCTGGGCTGCCACGATCGACTACACGCCTGACCACCTTCCCATCCTGGGTCCGGCCATCACCGAGACCGGACCCATCGCAGGGACCGTCGTGGCGTCGGCGGGAGGCCACGGGATGATGTGGGGGCCCGGAGTCAGCCGAGCGGCAGCCGACCTGGCCCTGCGAGGCTCGACGGACGTGCTCGACACCTCAGGCCTGGGGCTGGACCGGTTCGACGAGTTCGGCCGCAGCACTCAGGCCTCAGACCCGATCGCCTTGCCGTTCCCCGAGGCGGTGGAGGAACCGACACTTCGCTGACTTTCAGATCCTCATCCGCGGGATCACCAGCGCGTCCACGGCGACAGCGCCCTGGTGACCGCACACCACCGGGTTGATGTCGAGCGCCTCGAGATGGTCTGCGAGCTCGAACGCCAGCTGGGCCGTCGCCGCGATCGCCGCCGTCAGGGCCGCGACGTCGGCTGCCCCCGCACCGCGGACACCGGCCAGCACCGACGACAGCCTCGGGAGCTGAGCCAGCATGGAACCGGCTGACGCCTTCGCAAGGCGTGGCAGCGCAACGACGCGCTCGTGCAGAACCTCGACCAGCGTGCCTCCGGCAGCAACCACCACCAGGGGTCCGACGAGTGGGTCACGCACAATGCCGAGGGACACCTCCACCTCACCTCGCACATGGGGCTGGATGATGACGCGGGGACCGAAGCGGGTGGCGAGGTCCCGATAGGCGCTCCGGACGGCCGTCGCGTCGCGGAGACCGATCTGCACTCCACCGACGTCGGTCTTGTGCGGGACACCGGAGTTGGAGGTCTTCAACACCACCGGGTACCCGATGTGGTCCGCCGCCGAGACTGCCTTCGCCGTCGTCAGCACCTCGAGCGTGGGGGCGCAGTCGATGCCGTAGTCACGCAGCAAGGCCATAGAGCCCAGTGCGTCGAGACGGCCAGCCGCGAGCCTGCCGCGCCACTGAGCAGCGCGGTTCTCGTTCACGACCGGTGCAGGGGCGACCGGTTGCCGCTTTGCGGCGTCGAGGAGATGGCGCAGCGCCAACAGACCGGAGTCCGTACCTTCCAGGACGGGGACACCAAGCCTGCGCAGGGGAGCCGCCTGGCTCTGGTCGACCGCTGCGGCGCTGTTGCTGAGGACGACGACGGGCTTGTTGGTGCGCTCGTACACGCTCCGGATGGCGCGTGGGTAGGAGTCGTCTCCGTCGTACTCCTCCACGAGGTCCAAGCCGGCCGCCACCACAGCGACATCGGCGTCGGCGGCGAGCGCTTCCAGACACGCGGTGAAGAGCGTCTCCGTGTCGGCGCCGCGACCCCACACGTCGAGGGGATTGCTCGGCTCCAGCCCGGGGTCGAGGTGCGACGCGAGTCGCTCCCGAGTGGTGGGGGACAGGTCGGCGAAGACGACACCGAGTGCGTCGGCGCGGTCGGCCACGAGGGCTCGCTCACCGCCAGAGTCGTGCACGGACGCCAGACCTCCCGTCGAGCCTCGTCGGACACGTCGGCCGACCGCGAAGACCTCCAACGTGTCGACCAGAGCGTCGAGGCTGTCGACTCGGTGAACGCCGTATGCCGAGAACAGCGCCTCCCAGGCGGCGTCCTCACCTGCTATCGCCCCGGAGTGTGCGGCGACGAAAGCGCGACCGGTGGGGGAGCTCCCAACGGTGAGCGCCACCACCGGCACGTCCTGAGCCGCAGCGCGCGCCAGCGCCGCCTGCATCGCATCGGCGCTGCGCAGAGTCTCGGCGATGATGCCGACGACACGTGTCTCGGGCAGTGTGAGCGCATAGTCGAGGTAGTCCGCCATGGTCGTCACGAGCTCCTGGCCGCAGGAGACGATCACCGAGAACTCCAGGCGGCGGTGAGTGCGCAGCAAAGCGGAGAACATCGAGCCGGACTGCGTGAGGAGGGCGATACCGCCCGGTGTCAGGGGAGACCGCTCGGCGTAGCCGATCGCCCGGATCCCGCGCGCGACGTTGAGGTAGCCCATCGAACCACCGCCACACATCAGCAGTCCGGCTTCCGTCGCGATCGAGGCCAGCTCGCTCCCGACCCCATGTGCCGTGCCGAAGACCAGAGCCGCCCCGTCCCCGCGGCTCGCAGCCATCTTGAGCTGGCCGGCCAGCGCGTGGTCCGGCACGCCGAGAACGACCAGGTCGACGGTGCCCTCGATGGCACGCAGACTGTCCGAGCAGGGCTCACCGAGGACGGTCGGGTAGGACGGGTGGACGAGGTGGAAGCGTGGACTCGACGGGCTAGCGAGGATCTGACTCGTCATGCGGTGCCCGAAGGAGCCCTCACGCTGGCTCGCACCGACGATCGCGATCGAACGCGGCTCGAGGAGACGCTGCAGACGACGTGGCAGGGGTGGTTCGACGACGTCACTGGCGATGAGAGCCGCCTTGGAGTTGGCACCGAAGTTGACTGACTGTTCAGTCTATGGAGGTGATAGCGTCGTCCACAAGAGGGGCGGGACCGACCGAGGAGACGTGATGGCCGGCAACCAGGGAGGCGTCACGACATCGCCGAACATCGTCGACCAACGCCGTGAGACGATGCTGGCGTCGGCGGCCGAACTCATCGCAGAACGCGGGTTCTCCGACACACGCATCACTGATGTGGCAAAGCGAGCGGGCGCCTCGCCGTCCTTGGTGATCTACTACTTCGGCACCAAGGACAAGCTGCTCACGGAGGCGCTGCGCTACTCCGAGGACGCCTTCTACCTCGCCTGCGCCGACATGCTGGCCAGCACCCCCGACATCCGACAGCGCATCGAGCGGTTCGTCACGCTCACGTGCGTACCGGGCGCAGTCGACGAACAGGCGGGGGCATGGGGGTTATGGTTCGACCTCTGGGCGCAGGCATTCCGGCACCCTCTGGTCGCCAAGGACCGCATCGATCTTGACCGACGGTGGCGCTCGACGATCGCGAGCGTCGTGGTCGACGGTGTCGCTGCCAACGAGATCAGCAAGGTGGACGCCGAAGCGTTCGCTCTGGCCTGGGCGGCGCTTCTCGACGGCCTCGCCATCCAAGTGGCACTCGAGGACCCCGTCGTCACCCCCGAGCGGGCTGTGGACATCGCCATGAGCTTCGCCGAGCAGGCGCTAGGGCTGCCTCCGGCGCACCCGCGGCGCCAACCGCCAGAGAAGTCCTCCCACCCACGCAACGGCAGCTAGCGACGACGGGCCTAGAGCTCCGCAGGTTCGGACTGTGCCGTGCTCGGAAGCAGTCGCACCGCCGAGGTGGCGATCCGCACGGTGACATCACTTCCCTCGACGAGCCAGCCGGGAAGCTCACCGTGGACGTTCGTCAGCTCGGCCACCAGAGCCCACGAACCGATTCGTACGTCGACATGGGTGTGCGAGCCCATGAACACCAGCCGCTCGACCTTTCCGCGATAGACGTTCGCGTCAGGTCCCGGCTCGACCTGTGCGGGCGGACTGATCTCCACCCGTTCCGGACGCACGACGAGGCTCATCCGATGTCCAGCGGCCACCACCGGTTGGGTGACGGATCGGACCTCGACACCGTCGACACGGCACACCGCGGTTCCGCCATCGACCGCGCTGACCGTCGCCTCGTACAGGTTCGCGGTTCCCAGGAAACCGGCGACGTACGCCGTCGCTGGTTGCGAGTACACCTGCGTCGGTGTCCCGACCTGCTCCACCTGTCCGGCACGCATGACCGCGACGCGGTCCGACATGGTGAGCGCCTCTTCCTGGTCGTGCGTGACGTAGACGAAGGTGGTCTGCACCCGACGCTGGAGCTGCCGCAGCTCGAACTGGAGCTGCTTGCGCAGCTTGGCGTCGAGCGCGCCAAGCGGCTCGTCGAGCAGCAAGACGGTGGGCTCGAGGATGAGCGCGCGCGCCAAGGCGACTCGCTGCTGCTGGCCTCCGGACAGCTGGTGCGGCTTGCGTTTGGCGTACGTCGACATCTCGACCAGGTCCAGTGCCTTGCCGATCCGCTGCTGAGCCTCAGCCTTGCCGACGCCGTGGTAGCGCAGGCCGAACCCGACGTTGTCGGAGACGGACAGGAACGGAAACAGCGCGTACGACTGGAAGACGGTGTTGACCGGACGCTTGTGGGGTGGGATCTGGATCAGGTCGACGCCGTCCAGGTAGATGTGGCCGGCGTCGGGTCGCTCGAAACCGGCGACCATGCGCAGTGTGGTGGTCTTGCCGCAGCCGGATGCACCGAGCAGCGAGAAGAACTCGCCTGCCTGGATGTCGAGCCCCAGGTGGTCGACGGCCACCGTGCCGTCGAAGCTCTTGACGACGTCCTGAAGACTGAGGTGCCTGCGCTCCGTCACCGCGTCAGAGTCCCTGTGATCGACTCACCAGGGCTTCGCACAGCGTCTCCACGTTGCGAACGAAACGGTTGACATCGTGCGTCGTGTGCTGCACGGAGATCAACCATTGCTCGATCTTCCCCCATGGCGGCAGGAAGACGCCTCTGTTGTGCTGCACCAGCCAATGGGCTTCGCCGTACCGGTCGTCGATACGCAGGAAGTCGCGAAGCGATCGGGTGGGCTCGGGCAGGAATGTGATGCAGCCCTTGGCGCCGGCGGTGGTCACGTGCCAGGGCAGCGAGTACCGGTCGATGACCCCCTCGATGCCCACAGTCATGCGCTCGCGATGCGTGGCGATGTGCGCGTACGCCGCGTCGTCCATGATGTCGACGAGCGTGGCGCGGGCGGCGGCCATCGCCAAAGGGTTGCCGTTGAACGTGCCGACCTGCTCGTAGCGGCCATCCGCGATGAGGCCCATGACGTCGGGGATGCCACCGATGGCGGCCACAGACACGCCGCCACCCAGCGCCTTGGCCAGGCAGATGAGGTCAGGCTGCACATCGTGCATCCGGGTGACCCCGCCCGGTCCCACGGTGAGTCCCGTCTTGACCTCGTCGAAGGTGAGCAGGGCGCCATGGGCGTGCAGCCGGTCACGCAGCCCGGCGAGGTATCCGGCATCGGGATGGATGATCCCTGCGTTCATCATGATCGGCTCGATGATCATGCCGGCGACCTGACCGGGGTGCGCCTCGAGGACGCGGTCGACGGCATCCAGGTCATTGAACCCGACCACGCGCACGAGGTCGCGAATCCCGGTCGGAATGCCCGTGTTGCCGGCGACGGCTCGCGGTGCGTCGACGGGACCGACCTCGTCCGCTCCGGGCAGCACAGAGACCTGGACCGAGTCATGGTGGCCGTGGTAGCACCCCTCGACCTTGATGATGAGGTCGCGGCCGGTGGAGGCTCGCATCAGGTGGACGGCGTCCATCGTGGCCTCGGTGCCGGAGTTGGCGAAACGCCACAACGGCAGACCGAAGCGCGACGCGAGGTTCTCGGCCACGACGACGGCGTCGTCGGTGGGCTGGGCGAAGTGCGTCCCCTGACGAACCCGACGGCTGACTGCTTCGACAATCGCGGGGTGCGCATGCCCCACCAGGTTGACGCCGTAGCCGCCATGGAAGTCGCTGTACTCGTTGCCGTCCACGTCGTAGATCGTCGAGGCACGCCCCGAGCTCATCCACACCGAATGCGGCTCCGCAATCTGCCAGTTCGAGGTCGCGCCTCCGGCGAGGGAGTGGCGGGCTCGCTCGGTCAGGCGCCGGCTGTCGCCCTGCCGCGACAGGAACGTCTCGACTTCGTCGGCGATCAGCGAGTCCAAGCCTTGCGATGTGGAATGGACGTGTGTCGCGGTCATCCCGAACTCCCTCACGCCAACTGACGGGCGTCATTGACTGAACGTTCAGCCTATGCCACCGTGTTCGCGACGGACAACGTCTGGCCAGTTGAGGAGGGTCGCCATGGCGCCAGCACGCCGCCCTACCCGGTCACCGGCCGGGAGCCCCTTCGGACCGATGTCGAACGATGTCAGTCGACGCTCCCTCCTCAAAGCCGCACTTCTGGCCGGAGTGTCGGGCCCCTCTCTTGCCGCGGTGCTCTCGGCCTGCGGCGGCTCAGAGGGGAGCAGCGGAAGCCCGACCGGTGCCAGCGAGACGCTGGCCTCCCCAGACAAGCCGGTGAAGTGGCCGATCAGCGAGAAGAACCCGCCGATCGAGTCTGGTCTGAAGCCCGAGCCGGGAAGCACCCTTCGCATCTACAACTACGCCGACTACATGGCTCCGGCGGTGATGAAGGCGTTCGAGGAGGAGTACGACGTCAAGATCCGCCTGTCGACGTTCAACGACGGCGACGAGGCACTGACCAAAGTCGCGTCGGGAGATCTCAAGTTCGACATCTTTCTGCCCAGCTACGAATCGGTCGGACGGCTTGTCCAGGCGGACCTGCTGCGCCCGCTCAACCAGGAGTACATCCCCAACGTGAAGAACCTGTGGCCGGAGTTCCTCAACCCCTGGTACGACCAGGGGTGGCAGTACTCCGTCCCGTACACGGTCTACTCGACCGGCATCGGCTGGCGAACGGACATGGTCTCCGAAGACATCGGCGCTCGCGAGAACCCCTACGACGTCTTCTGGGACCCGCAATACAAGGGCAAGCTGGCGATCCTGGACGACCTCCGTTCGGCGATGGGGATGGTACTGCTGAAGAACGGCATCAAGGACGTCAACACGACGAATCCTGACGACATAGCCCTGATGCGCAAAGAGCTGCTCGATCTGCGTGACAAGACCAGCCCTCGGGTCACGATCGCGATGTACAACGACATGCCGGCCGGGCAGTACGGGTTGTGCCAGATGTGGTCCGGCGACGTGGTCAACGCTCAGTACTACCTCGAGAAGGACGCGTCCCCTGAGGTGCTTCGCTACTGGTTCCCGCCGGATGGTGGCGGCATGCTTGACAACGACCTGATGGTCGTCCTGGCGCAGGGCGAGAACCCCGTGGCGGCGCACCACTACATCAACTACCTCCTGGACGCGAAGGTGTCGGCCAAGAACTTCGGCTGGACCGGTTACCAGCCACCGCAGAAGGCGCTCAAGCCCGCGTTGCTGGTCAAGGACGGCTACGTGCCGGACAACCTTGCCAGCGCCGTCGTGCAGCAGCGGTACTTCGACAACAGTGTTCGGTTGCTCCAGCTGCCGGCCGAGACGGACAACCAGTACCACCAGGTCTGGCAGGAGTTCAAAGCTGGTGGCTGACCGGGCGCCGGCCCACGCCACTCGGTGGCTGTGGCCATTGCTCGCCCTGCCCGGCACCGCGTGGTTGGCCGTGTTCTTCGTGGCGCCGATGTACGTCGTGCTCGCCATCCTCTTCGGGACGGTCGACCCGATCCTCAGGCGGCCCATCCCGGTGTGGAACCCGGTCAGCTGGGACGTGTCGCAGTTCCGCTACGTCCTCGAACACATCACCGGCGCGGACGGGTTCTTCGGCCCGGCTCTGCTGCGGACGGTGGGCTACGTCGCGGTGGCGAGCGTGCTGTGCCTGCTCATCGCGTACCCGGTCGCGTACTACACCGCACGCTTCGCGGGCCGGTGGCGGGGCCTGCTCCTGGCAGCGCTCATCGCGCCGTTCTGGATCAGCTACATGATGCGGATGCTGGCGTGGGTGAACCTGCTGCAGACCGACGGCCTCGTCAACCGCACGCTGAGCGTCGGAGGACTCTTCGACGTGCAGCCCTCCTGGCTCTCGGGCCGGCCGTCCACGGTGATCCTGGGCCTCGTCTACGGCTATGTGCCGTACATGATCCTGCCGCTCTTCGCGGGCCTTGACCGCATTCCCGCCGCCACCCTGGAGGCCGCTCGGGACCTCGGCGCCAGCCGCTTCGAGACCTTCCGCCGCGTCACCTGGCCGCTCAGCCGCCAGGCTGTCGTCGTGTCCGTCCTCGTCACGACCTTGCCCATGCTCGGCGACTACTTCACCAATGACCTGCTCTCCGGCTCGCCGGAGACCTCGATGGTGGGCAACCTCATCAACAACTCCGTACTCACGCCCGGGCAGACCGGGCAGGCAGGCGCCTTCGTCGTGCTGATCCTGCTGGTGTCGATTGTGCCGATGGTGATCTACGTGCGCGCCGGGCGCAGCGGAGCGGACGTGCAATCGTGACCGCGACCGACGTCTCCGTGGCCGGGATGACGAGCAAGCGACGGGGGCCGGTGGCCTGGTGGCGCGACCCCTGGCGCAAGCCGCGGGGCCTGCTTCTCATCACCTTGCTGTACGTCGCCTGGTCGCTTGCCCCTGTCCTGATCGCGGTCATGTTCTCCTTCAACGCCGGGCGGTCGCGCACGACCTGGCAGGGGTTCTCGACTCGTTGGTACTACGGCGACGACCTCCGGGCCGTGTGGAACGACGAAAGCCTGCATACGGCTCTGACCCATACGTTGCAGCTGGGCGTACTCGCCACCGCCATCACGATTCCTCTCGGCGTCGCGATGGCCCTGGGGCTCGACCGCTGGCGCGGCCGCCTTCCGGCGGGTGCCAACCTCGCGGTGCTCGTATCGTTCGTGCTGCCGGAGATCCTGCTCGCGGTCGCGCTGCTGTTCGTCGCCACGGTGCTGGCCACGCCGCTGCACGTCGGGACGTGGGGTCAGGTCGTCGGGCTGGTCACCTACCAGCTGTCGTACCCGGTCGTCATCGTCCGGAGCCGCCTGCTGACGATCGGGCGCGACTACGAGGAGGCAGCCATCGATCTGGGCGCCTCGCCGCTCGGAGCGCTGCGTAGGGTCCTGCTCAAGATGCTGCTGCCAGCGATCTTCGCGAGTACGGTCCTCGTCTTCGCCGACGTCATCGACGACTTCATCATCGTGCGCTACCTGTCCGGCGACTCCTCCACGGAGCCCGTTTCCGTCAAGGTTTACAACACCGCGCGGGCCGCTCCGACACCAGCGCTCAACGCGCTGACCACGTTGCTGTTGCTGGCGTCGCTGCTCTCGGTCGTCATCGGCTACCTGCTCTACCGGTGGTTCACCCGTGGTGAGAAGGCGGCACGCGGCATCGATGCCTTCGCCGGCGAGCGGTAGCCCACGAGACGAGCAAACGGTTTACGCGAGGAACGCCGGACCCCTATCCTGACTGTGTGTTCAATCAAACGACTCATCCCGCCGCCCCGATCGATCCCGACGACCTCACGCTGGCGCTGAAACCGTTCGGATCAAGCCGGATGCTGCCGAAGGCGGCGTACGTCGAGCCAGCTGTGCTGGAGTGGGAGAGAAAGCACATCTTCTCCAGGTGGGTCTGTATCGGACGTTCGTCGGAGGTGCCCGAGAGGCGCAGCATGAAGTCCTTCGACCTCGGCCGGTCCAGCGTGCTCGTGGCCCGCGGGGACGACGGTCGCCTACGGGCTTTCGAGAACGCCTGCCGTCATCGCGGTCATGAGCTGCTGCCCTGCAACGGGGTCGCTGAGTCGAGGTCCATCGTGTGTCCGTACCACGCCTGGACCTACGAGTTGGACGGCTCGCTTCGTGGCGCTCCAGGCTTCAAGAACCATGGAGACTTCGACCGTTCCGAGCTTGGTCTGTTCGCGATGCCGGTGGAGGACTGGCACGGCTGGCTGTTCGTCGACCCGTCGGGCCGGGCCGGCTCGTTGGCCGACCACGTGGGCGAGCTCGAGGACATCGTGGCCCGGTACGACGCAGAGACCCTCAAGACGCCAGTGACCCACACCTACGACGTGGCGGCGAACTGGAAGGTGATCGTCGAGAACTACCAGGAGTGCTACCACTGCTCGATGATCCACCCCGAGCTCTGCAAGGTGAGCCCGCCGACGAGTGGAGAGAACATCTCGAGCAAGGGCAACTGGGTCGGTGGTTGGATGGACCTGCGCGACGGCGCCGTCACCATGTCGCTGGACGGCCAGAGCAGCGGCGCCATGATGGCTCGCCTCGACGAGACCGAACAGCACACCGTCATGTACGTCGCCATGTTGCCCAATCTGCTCATCAGCCTGCACCCCGACTACGTGATGAGCCACCTGCTGACTCCGATCACGCCCGACCGCACGCGGATCACCTGCTCGTGGGCCTTCCCGCCGCACGCCATGGAGGCCGAGAGCTTCGACCCGTCGTACGCCGTGGACTTCTGGGATCTCACCAACCGCCAGGACTGGTCGGCCTGCGAGTCCGTTCAGCGCGGCATCCAGGCCCCTCGGTACGTGCCAGGACCACTCGCCCCGGCCGAGGATGGCGTGTACCACTTCGTGTCGCTGATCGCTCGTATGTACAGCGGCGAGGTCACCCCCTAGGTTTCGCGGGTCCAACGACGTCGCTCAACTGTCAAGTCTCGAATCTATGCAGTATGTTGCACGCCATGGCTTTCACTCCGGGAAGGGTCCGGCAGGTGCCTGAGAAACGGTGCCCGCGATGCGGAGGGCCGCTGGAAGTGATCGAGCGAGGAGTTCGACGCTCTGACCAGGCCGAGCCCTCGACATGGCAGCCGGTCCTGCACCGTTGCCCTCAGGGCTGCCTGCTGACGAGCACGAACTCCCCTCCGGACACCCCTCAACAGTGACGCACCGCTCCACCCGGCCGCTGACGTGCCGTGGCTATCAGCGTGGCTCCGCCAGTGCCATCCTTGGAGCGCGTGGGCCTCGTGCGCAGCCGCCGTCCCGAGCCGTATTGCCATGAGGTTCCGGCTTATGGTCGTCGGCCTGCGGCGGCCCAGAGAGAGTCCCCAATCTCTTAGGGGCTGGGACTCAGGCCAACGGGCTTAATGCTGGAACCAGACTGCAGTTGGATGTACGCCGCGATCTCAGGCACGGACAGACCCCGGGCGTACAGGAAGCCCTGCCCCTGCTCGCACCCCATGGCGCGGAGCGCATCGCGCTGACTCGGCGTCTCGATCCCCTCCGCCACAAGGTCGAGTCCGAAGGTTTCGCCCAGCCGAATGATCGCCTCGACCAAGGAGCGCTCATTCGTCGACTTGTCCACGCCGTTGACGAAGGACTGGTCGATCTTCAATGTGGTGACCGGGAATCGGCGCAGGTATCCCAGTGCCGCATAGCCCGTCCCGAAGTCGTCAATGGCGAGTCCGACACCCAAGCCCTTGAGCTGCTCCATCGCCGACACGATCTGTGGATTCTCCGCTGTCAGGGTCCGCTCGGTGATTTCGACGGTCAACGCGCTGGAAGGAAGCCCGTGGCGGACGAGAGCACGCGTGACAATGTCAACGAAGGCCGGGTCCGCCAGCTGACGGGGCGCGACATTGACGCTCATGCGTACGCCCGTGCCCCCGCCGGCCAATGGCTGCCACGAGACCGCCTGTGCAATAGCTGTCTCGAGCACCCAGGTGCCCACCGGAACGGCTAAGTCCCCTCCTTCTACCGCGTCGATGAACTCCCCGGGAAATACAAGTCCCCGGACTGGGTGCTGCCACCGCAGCAGTGCTTCAGTGCCCACCACGTGCCCACTACCCAGGTTCAGGACCGGCTGGTAGTGGAGAACGAACTGCCCCTCATCAAGCGCCCGTTGGAGGTCGCGAACCATGCTGAGACGCGACTGCATGACATGCTGCAGCGAGGGACGATACAACTTGTGCTGGCTCTTGCCGGCGTCCTTGGCCGCGTACATGGCGAGATCTGCCTGGATGAGCAGCTCCGGGGCATGCGCGCCATAGTCGCTGGTGGACATGCCGATGCTGGCCCGTACCGACACCTCATCGTCGCCCACCCCGAACGGCGGCCGCAACGCTGCGAGTATCCGATCGGCCAGCTGCTCAGCTTCCTCGTCGCCGATGAGCCCTTCCACCAGGACGGCGAACTCGTCACCTCCGAGCCGCGCGCAGGTGTCCTCGGGCCTTACCGCGCCCTGCAGGCGCTCACTGACCGCAACGAGCAGGGCGTCACCGGCCGCGTGTCCTCGGGTGTCGTTGACCATCTTGAAGTCATCGAGGTCGATCAGCATCACCGCTAGCCGTTCGCGGTGGCGTCCCTGCCGTGAGAGGGCGTGCTCTACTCGGTCCAGGAAAAGCGTGCGATTGGGCAGATGAGTCAAGGCGTCGTGGAAGGCCAAGTGCTTCAGCTCCTCCTCTAACGCTTGACGCTCGGTCGTGTCGTGCAACGTGAGGACAAGGCCTTGCACGACGGGATCGTGCAGCAAGTTGCTGCACGTCACCTCGAACGTCCGGGTGGTGCCCCCTACGCCGAGCAGGTGCCATTCGTCGTCAGGCCTGACATGAGCGGGCTCAACCGGGTTGGACCCCGCCAGCTGGATGCGCCGCAGGAACAGGGTCGCCTTGGCGGCGTCTTGCTTGCTCACGAGACCCATGAAGGGGTGGTTCAGGACGTGGCTTGCTTCGTGCCCGAGGACACTCTGCACGGATGGCGTCCCGTAGGTGATCATCAGGTCTGCATCAACGACCAGAATGATGTCGGAGGTGTTCTGAATCAACGAGCGAAAGTGTGCTTCGTTCTTGCGCTGCGACATCTCCTCGGTCAGGTCGGCGCTATCCAAGGCGAGCGCCAACTGAGCACTCATGGCACAGACGGCGTCGATGATGTCCGTCTGCTCAATCTCGTGTCCGGCTACCGCAACCACGCCAGTCACCGTGCCCGACCCCCCGAGCCCGGCGAGCAACACCGGTACATCGGGTCCGAGTCGCTCCCGAAGGAAAGCACCTGACCGACTGGAGTTCGTGAGCACGTAGGAGTGCGCTTGCAACTGCGGAGCGTGCCGCTCGAGGAGATCGGTCACATCTGCTTCTGACGCAGCTGTCGGGTCGCTGGGTGACTGAGGAGCGCCTGAGTCATACACCAGTTCGGTGCGGGTGCCTGATTCAATGGCGATCAGAACTCGATGGCCCTCGGCTTCGCCGGTCATGGCCGCCACCGCTCGCGCTCCGGCGGCATAGATCTCCGTTTTGCTCGACGCTCCTACCAACGACTCACCGGTGCGTCTCAGGACGCTTTCCCGCTCGGTGGACTGTCGAGCAACATCGACCACGCCGCTCAGCCGGACAGTCACGAGGAGGAACAACGCGGCGCACGCCAGCGCATTCACCACAACGTCACCCGCGCCGTAGGTAACGCCCTCGTAGATGAGCACGGTAGGCGGCAACAAGGACACCGAGCCGAGGAGGAAGAGCCGAGCGGGGGACATCACAAGCGGCCTGAGTCGAACCGGCTCGGCAAGGTCCACCATGTCGGGCTCCAAGGCAGCGGCTCCCCAGGCGACGTAGAAGCAGATCCAACCTATGTCTACTGGTCCACCGGTCTCCCAGGTGCCGTTCAGCTGGATCAGGCCATAGAAGACGTCAGCCGTCAACAGGCCGATGGTGCCGAGCGTGAGCCACCGCAGCGACCAGGACCGAACGCCTCGCCCGATGAGCAGCCGAGCCAGGACAGCTAGCAGCAACACGTCGCCGAGTGGGTAGGCGATGGAGACACTCTTCTCGAGCACTGTCATGGTGCCGTCGTGTGTGTAGGGCGCGGCGAGGAATACCCAGACCAGCAACCCCGCGCCGATGGTGACAATCAGCGCATCGAGTAGCGCGGCTCGATCCCTGTCTTCCCAGCGAGCTCGGACAACGAGGAGCAATCCACCCGCGAACAAGGGATAGGTGCACAGGTAGAGCACGTCTGCCACGGAGGGGAACAGATTGTCGTGGCCGAGGCTGACAAGGAGGTCGTATGTGGAGTCCCCCGCGATGAAGGTCGCGGTGCCCGCCGCGAACAGCCACCATGGCAGCGCGTTGCGCGGCCGGTGCACATAAAGACCCGCCACGATGGCCGCCACGCTCGTGCACCCGATCAACGTCCACAAGTAGCGTGGTGGGGCCGGGATGGTGAAGTACAACCCGGCGAGCAGCACCATCACGACGAAGTACCACGAACGAATGGGGCGGTGCATACACAAAGTATGAGAACTTATACGCGCCGTTACTTTGCTTCCCCGATATCAGGGTCCTCCAGCCGCAGCGATGGAACCTTCAGTCGGCCGCTTGTGCCCGAACGGGCTAACGTCGTGCGTCACTTGGGACCGAGTGACCTGGCGTAGGCGACGCCGCGTCGCACCCAGCGCTCTAGATCATCGTCCGTCTCGACGGCGTCAGAGGTGACCCGCAGCCAGCCCGACATGGCCCGCCCGCGCATCTGGAACGGTTCCACGAGTGGCTCGCTGACGAGCGACTCGGTCTCGACAGGATCGACGCGCACCAGCAAGCCGCCCTTGCTGCTCGCGCTGACGGCGAGGTTGCCGTCGATGAGGAACGCGAGACCACCGAACATGCGCTTCTCCGTCAAGCCCGGCACGCCCACCACCACGCTTCGGACTCGTCCCGACAGCTCGTCGTTGTCTGCCACGGCACGAAGTATCGCGCCGCACATGAGCACGCGGGTCACGGGGGCGCGCAGCGCGGAGATGCCGGTCGCCTGGGCCTAGGGGCTGGGCACGGCTCACGCGCGCAGCCGTGATCGTCACGGTCGACGATGACCAAACCTGCCGCAGCGGTTCGAGGCACGTCGCTGGGTCTACGCCCAGGCGGCAGCCGAGGCGGGCTCCGGTCCTGTCCGCAGCCTCCGCTACCAGACATCGCCGTCACGCCAATCGCACGTGAGTTCGCCATGGATGTCCAGTGGCGTGCTGATAGGCAGCACGTAGACGGCTCCATCGTCGTCCGGCGTGCGTTGGATACCACGTGGCGTAAGGGCTGACGTCGCCCCGAGCCACAACTGCCACCCGCGTCCGGCGTAGAACTGAGCCGCCTCGTCGGTGGCGCCGAGGGCAGCCACGTCGTAGGCACGTCGTGCGATCGCTTCCAGCGCCTGCATCATTGCTGCTCCGTGACCCTGTCGACGCCGGTCCGCACGTACGGCGACCGCCTCGACGTAGCCAGCGCGTAGCGCCCGCCCTCCATGGAGCAGTCGTCGCTGGATGAGGCTGGCGTGCCCGACCAGCTCGGCCCCATCCCAGACCAACGCGTGTATCCCGCCCAACGCGTGCTCCCAGTCGTGGTCCGTCATGTCGTCGAACACCACGTAGAGGAGATCTCGGGCTGCATCGAGCGTTGCAACGTCCAGCGCGGACGTGTGGGCGGTACGCATGACCCTACGATGGCCGACATCACGTCAGCCCGCCAGCAGCCGGCAAGAGTCGTGCGGGACGATGCCTCATGACGAGCGGACGGAACCAAGACGGTGTCTGACCGCGTGACTCTTCCGGACGGACGTCGCGCTCAGTTGTGGCAGGGTGGCGCTTCGGCGGGAGCCACTGTCTTCTTCATGCATGGGTGTCCGGACTGTCGCCTCGCGGCGCGCACAGGGGAGGACGCGGCGAGACGCACCGGTGTTCGGCTGGTGGCGGTGAACCGGCCGGGCTATGGGCGCTCCGACGCGCACGAGTCGGGCCAGGTCTCGGTGGCTCACGACACTCTCGCCGTCGCCGACGTCTTGGGTATCGAGCAGTTCGCGGTGCTGGGGATGTCCGTAGGCGGCATCTACGCACTCGCGTGTGCAGCGCTTCATCCGGACCGTGTCACGGCAACCGGCCTGGTTGCCTCACCGGGGATCATCCCCGAGATGCATCCTCCCTGGCACCGCGACGATCTCTCGTCCGACCGGCAGCAGTCCATCCGTGAGCTGTCCGGCAAGACAGCCGTCGAGGTGGTCGAGCTCCTTCGACCGGACTTCGAGGCTTACGTGGCGCGAATCCAACCGGACGACGCCGATGATGTGGCTGTGGCAAGGCGGTGGATGCAGGGCCTGCACCCTCAGGACATGACGCTCCTGGAGGCGCTTCCACCGGCGGACGTGGCCGAGAACGCTCGCGAAGCCCTGCTGGGCGTGGACGGGTACCTGCGCGACACCGCGGCAATGTTTGGCAGCTGGCAGGTGCGACCCGAGCAGGTGCGCTGTCCGACCTGGCTGTGGTACGGGGCACGAGACGCCAACGCGCCGGTCCGGCACGGCGAATGGCTCGCCGAGCGGGTCGCAGGAGCGAGGCTCGTCGTGGACAGCCGCTCCGCACACCTGACCACCCTCATCCACAACTGGGACGCCATCCTCAGCGAGCTGGGCCGGGCGACGCGCTAGGTGCCTGTGCTGAGCCGGTAGTGCAGGAGAAGGTTCCCTGCTGAGGTCTGGTCCGCCTCGAGCAGCTCCAGCCGGCGCTGGTCGGAGGAGCCCTCGAAGAGCTTGCGGCCCTCCTGCGCGATCGTCGGGGCGACGACCAAACGAAGCTCGTCCACGAGCCCCGCGGCCATCAGGCTCTGAGCCAGAGTCAGGCTCGCGTGTACGCCGATGTCCCGGCCCTCCTGCTCCCGCAGGGTCTCCACGTAGTCGATGACGGGTGCCCCGGGGAAGACCGAGTTCTGCCAGCTGCTGGTGGGCTGGGTGGACGTGAAGACGTGCTTTGGTGCGTTGTTGATGAAGTCGGCAAAAAGCGCGAAGTCCGAGCTGGGCCAGTAGTCGGCCCACTCGTCGTACGTTCTACGGCCAAGGAGGACGTCGTCTTGTAGCTCGATGACGGTTGCGAGGTTGTCGATGAGTTCCTCATCGACGTCGAACAACCAGCTGTCGGGATCCTCCGCGACTCCGTCGACCGACATCAGCTCGTACAGGACTACCTTGCGCATGCGCGACTCCTCGTTGTCGGGGCTCAGGTAGGTAGACCGCGCACCAGCTCGAAACTCATCCAACCCGGCGGGTGACTTCTCAGGCTCGGGCGGCCCCAGGCGTCCGGCTCGAAACTGTCCTCGGTCGGTGCAAGGCTGCACGCGTGACTGACTTCTTCAGGGAGGACCTGTCCGGCTCCCGCTTCCAGGACGTGTACCTGACCGACGCTGAGTTTCGCGAGGTTACCTTCATCAATGCACGCTTCCACATCGTCGACCTGACGGGGGTCAGGATCCGTGGCGCGGCGCTCATCAACGTCGACATCAGCGGCGAGATCGACAACGTGCAGGTCAACGGTGTCGACGTCGTGCCGCTGGTCGAGGCAGAGCTCGACCGTCGTTACCCGGACCGGGCAAAGATGCGGCCAAGGGATGCGGCGGGTTTCAGCGAAGCCTGGGAAGTCCTCGAGCGGTTGTGGCAGCAGACGGTGGATCGCGCACAGCGGATGCCGCCAGAGTCGCTCCACGAGCAGGTGGAGGGTGAGTGGTCCTTCATCGAGACGCTTCGCCATCTCGTCTTCGCCACCGACGCCTGGGTGAGGCGTGCGATCCTCGGGGACGCGTCGCCCTGGGATGCCCTCGACCTGCCCCACGACGAGATGCCCGACCAGCCCGGCGTTCCCCGTGACCGCGGCGCTCGGCCGTCGCTGGACGAGGTGCTGGCCCTGCGCGCGGATCGCATGGCCACGGTTCGCTCGGTGATCGCCGACCTCACCGACGAGCGGCTGGCGGGCATGACAGACCCTGTCCTCGAACCGGGCTACCCGGAGTCTGAGAGCTTCCCCGTCCGCCGATGTCTCCAAGCCATCCTCAGCGAGGAGTGGGAGCACCGCCTGTACGTCGAACGCGACTTCGGCGTCCTTGACGCCCGCTCGTCTTGAGGGGCACGGTCGGGGCTCGGCCACGTGACTCGACCACCCCACCGCGAGCTCGCCCCTCCGGCGGACGATACTGACCGTTGGAAAGGACGACCATGCAGCTCTCCAGGGAAACCTTGCCCCGGATTCCCCGTGACGTGGCCCGGCCCAGCTACAACCGTGACGACGTGACGGTGGGCATGGTCCACCTCGGTGTGGGTGGGTTCCACCGGGCGCATCAGGCGATGTACCTCGACCGGTTGATGAACGACGGCAAGGCTCTGGACTGGGGCATCTGCGGAGTCGGCGTGTTGTCCATGGACAGCCGGATGGCCGACGCGATGCGGGCCCAGGACGGGTTGTACACGCTCGTTGTGAAGCACCCGGACGGGCGGTTCGAGCCGCGGGTCATCGGGTCGATCGTGGACTACATGTTCGCCCCGGCCGACCCGGATGCCGTCATCGAGCGGATGGCGGACCCTTCCACCCGCATCGTCTCGCTGACCGTGACGGAGGGTGGTTACAACATCCACGCGGTGACCGGCGAGTTCGACGGGACGGCCACGGCCATCCAGCGAGACCTCCAGCCGGGCGCCGTGCCGGCGACCAGCTTCGGGCTCCTGACCGAGGCTCTGGCGCGTCGGCGCGAGCGTGCCCTGCCACCGTTCACGGTGCTGTCGTGCGACAACATCCCGGGCAACGGGGACGTCGCACGCCGCAGTCTCGCCGCCTTCGCTCGCCTGCGCGATCCGGCATTGGGGGCCTGGGTCGAGCGCGAGGTGCGGTTCCCCAACTGCATGGTCGACCGCATCACCCCGGTGACCACCGATGAGGACCGTGCGGAGGTGAGCCGCCGCTTCGGCGTCGAGGACCGATGGCCGGTGGTGTGCGAGCCGTTCACACAGTGGGTGCTCGAGGACCTGTTCGACACTCGGCCGCCGTTGGAGGATGCGGGCGTCCAGATGGTCGAGGACGTGGAGCCGTACGAGCTCATGAAGTTACGACTGCTCAACGCCAGCCACCAGGCGCTGTGCTACTTCGGCTACCTGGCGGGGTACCGGCTGGTGCACGAGGTATGCCAGGAGCCACTCTTCGCGGACTTCCTGCGTGCTTACATGGATTCCGAGGCCACCCCATCGCTTGAGCCGGTCCCAGGAATCGACCTGGACCAGTACAAGGCCGAGCTCATCCGCAGGTTCTCCAACTCGCAGGTCCGTGACACGGTGGCGCGACTGTGTGCCGACAGCTCGGATCGGATCCCGAAGTGGCTGCTGCCCGTCGTCAAGCACAATCTCGAACACGGCGGCGAGGTGACCCTGTCGGCAGCGGTGGTAGCGGCGTGGGCTCGCTACGCCGAAGGAGTCGACGAGCACGGCGAGCCGATCGAGGTGGTGGACCCCCGTCGGGACACGGTCATGGCTGCGGCGCGCCAGCAGCGCTCGGACCCCCTGGCGTTCCTTCGTGACCGGGCGCTGTTCGGCGACCTCGTTGACGACGAGCGGTTCACATCGGCCTACCTCGCAACCCTCCAGTCGCTGCACAACGACGGCGCCCGCCGGACGCTCGAGAAGCTGGTTCCAGACCGCTGAGCGGCGGAGCACTGACCGTGGCGGGACAGCGACCACCACCCCCTCTGCTCCCCCCGCTGTACGAGGGCTCGCTCAGGTGCCGACATACATGGCGAGGTGCTCGCCGGTGAGGGTCGAACGGTCGGTGACGAGGTCGGCCGGTGTGCCCTCGAAGACGATACGGCCGCCTTCGTGGCCGGCGCCCGGACCGAGGTCGATGATCCAGTCGGCGTGCGCCATGACCGCCTGATGGTGCTCGATGACGATCACCGACTTGCCGGAGTCGACGAGCCGGTCGAGCATGCCCAGCAGTTGCTCGACGTCGGCGAGATGGAGGCCAGTGGTCGGCTCGTCGAGGACGTACACATCGCCTCTCTCGGCCATCTGGGTGGCCAGCTTGAGCCGCTGCCGCTCACCACCGGAGAGCGTGGTCAGCGGCTGGCCGAGGCTGAGGTAACCGAGCCCGACGTCGGAGAGCCGGTCCAATATCTTGTGAGCGGCCGGCACCTTGGCGTCCCCGTCTGCGAAGAACTCAGTGGCCTCGCTGACGGGCATGGCCAGCACCTGGCTGATGTCCTTTCCGCCAAGGGTGTACTCCAGCACCGACGCCTGGAAGCGTCGCCCCTCGCACTCCTCACAGGGCGACTCGACGGTGGCCATCACACCGAGCTCGGTGAAGATCACGCCTGCTCCGTTGCAAGTGGAGCAGGCTCCTTCGGAGTTGGAGCTGAACAGCGCCGGCTTCACCCCATTGGCCTTGGCGAAGGCCTTGCGGATCGGCTCGAGCAGGCCGGTGTACGTCGCGGGGTTGCTCCGCCGGGAGCCGCGGATCGCACCCTGGTCGATCGACACGACGCCGTCCTCACGAAGGACCGAGCCGGTCACGAGCGAGCTCTTGCCGGAGCCGGCGACACCGGTCAGGACACAGAGCACACCGAGGGGGATGTCGACGTCCACGTCCTGCAGGTTGTGGGTCGACGCGCCCCGCACTTCCAGCATGCCCGACGGTGCACGTACCGACTCTTTGAGCGTTGCCCGGTCGTCGAGGTGCCGCCCGGTGATGGTGTCACTGCGTCGCAGGCCGTCCAGGGTGCCCTCGAAACAAACGGTGCCGCCTCCGGTGCCCGCCCCGGGACCGAGGTCGACGATGTAGTCGGCGATAGCGATCGTCTCGGGCTTGTGCTCGACGACCAGCACCGTGTTGCCCTTGTCTCGGAGCTGGAGCAGCAGATGGTTCATCCGCTCGATGTCGTGCGGATGGAGGCCGATCGTAGGTTCGTCGAACACGTAGGTCACGTCGGTCAGCGACGAACCGAGGTGCCGGATCATCTTCGTGCGCTGCGCTTCACCGCCGGACAGGGTGCTGGCGGGACGGTCGAGCGAGAGGTATCCCAATCCGATCTCGGCGAAGGAGTCGAGGAGGTGCTGCAGCCCGGTGACCAGTGGCGCTACCGATGGCTCGTCGAGGTCGCGGACCCAGTCGGCCAGGTCACTGATCTGCATCATGCACAGGTCGGCGATGTTCTTGCCGTTGATCTTCGACGACAGCGCCTCCTTGGTCAGGCGGGTGCCGGCGCACTCGGGGCAGGTCTGGAAGGTCACCGCCCGTTCGACGAACCGCCGCACGTGCGGCTGCATGGCCTCGGGATCCTTGGACAGGATTGACTTCTGGATCTTGGGGATGAGCCCGTCGAAGGTGAGGTTGATTCCTTCGACCTTGATCTTGGTCGGCTCGGCGTACAGCATCGTCTCGAGCTGCTTCTTGGTGAACTTCGCGATCGGCGTGTCCATCGGCAGTCCAACGCCCTCGAACAGCCGGCCGTACCACCCGTCCATCGAGTACCCCGGGACCGTCAGTGCGCCTTCGCTGAGCGACTTGTTCTCGTCGTACAGGGCTGTGAGGTCGATGTCGCTGACGTTGCCCATGCCCTCACACCGCGGGCACATGCCGCCGAGGTAGACGGCGTCTCTGACGACGCTCTTCTCGACACGGCCGCCCTTGTCGGTGGCCATGACGCCGCTCGCCTTTCGCGTGGGCACGTTGAACGAGAAGGCCGTCTGCGGCCCGACGTACGGTTCGCCGAGCCGGCTGAAGAGGATCCTCAGCATCGCGTTCGCGTCGGTGGCGGTGCCGACCGTGGAGCGTGGGTTGGCGCCAAGACGCTCCTGGTCGACGATGATCGCCGTCGTCAGGCCCTCGAGGACGTCGACCTCGGGTCTGGCCAGGTTGGGCATGAAGCCCTGAACGAAGGCGCTGTAGGTCTCGTTGATCATCCGCTGCGACTCCGCGGCGATGGTGTCGAAGACAAGGGAGCTCTTGCCCGAGCCGGAGACGCCGGTGAACACCGTCAGCCGGCGCTTCGAGATCTCGACATTGATGTCCTTCAGGTTGTTCACGCGGGCGCCTTGCACGCGGATGTGGTCGTGGCTATCGGCGGCATGCAGCGTGGACGACTGCGCGTCGGACCTTGCGGCCTTGCTCATCGTGACTCCCCTCTGCCGCGGCTCACCGCAGCTTCTGGATACGGATCAGGTTGCTTGCGGCAGGGTCGCGGAGGCGCGCCCGGTGGGTTCCATGGCGTCAGGTTAGCTGCGGCTCCGTGACCGGTGCTTCTCGAATCCTGACCGGTCGAGTCACCTGCTTCGCTACGCACGGCGGCATGCCCGCCGTCGCCTTGGCTGCGTTCCGTCGGTAGGTGCTGGGGGGCACGCCGACAAGCTCGGTGAAGCGAGTGCTGAAGGTACCCAGGGAGGCGCAGCCGACGGTGAAACACACCTCGGTGACGCTGAGCTCGCCACAGCGCAACAGCGTCATCGCCCGCTCGATGCGCCGCGTCATCAGATAGGCGTAGGGCGACTCTCCATAGGCGAGCCGGAACTGGCGGCTGAGATGCCCTGCTGACATGTTGACGCCGCGGGCGAGCGCCTCGACGTCCAGCGGCTGTGCATACTCTCGGTCGATCCGGTCACGGACGCGGCGAAGCAACGCGAGGTCGCGCAGGTGCTGCGTGGCGGCGGGTCTGCTGGTCACCTGCGCGATGGTGCCACGACATCACGCGGGTTGCCTAGCGCCGCACGCCACGAGTCGCCACGAGTGCGTCAGTAGGCAATGCTGGGCTTGTGACCGAACGCAACGTGCTTGGCAACGAGCTCGAGCCCTGTGGCACCCAGCCGCTGACCGGATTCTTCCGCGACGGCTGCTGCAGCACCGGACCCGAGGACCTGGGTAGCCACACCATCTGTGCCGTCGTCACGGCCGAGTTCCTCGACCATCAGCGCAGTATCGGCAACGACCTGTCCACGCCGCTGCCCCAGTACCGCTTCCCAGGGCTGGTTCCGGGCGACCGCTGGTGCGTGACCGCCGTGAACTGGGCACGAGCCCTCGACGACGGGGTAGCCGCACCGGTTGTCCTGGCCTCGACGAACGAGGCGGTGTTGTCGATCGTCGAGCTTGAAGCACTCCAACGGCACGCTGTCGACGTCCCGGCAGATCCAGGTTCGCTCGAGCCCTAGGAACGCGGCAGACTTGGACATGTGACGAGTAGGCCCCGTGACGGGGTGCGGGATCGGGTCGATGCGCCCTCCCTGAACGCTGCACGCGCGGCGCCGGTGTACCGGGGAGCCCCGGTCCTCGGTGCTCTCGCTGACTTGCGCTATTACTTGCTCTGCACGCTTGTGCGCGCAGAAGGTGCTGAGCCGGTCGTGCGGTTCCGCATTGCGGCGGGGGTGCCGATCCGCTCCTTCGGGGTGTTCTCACCAGAAGGAGCAGCCCAGGTGCTAGCCGGCCCGGGTGACTACCGCAAGGACAGCCGCCCCTACGTCGAGACAAGGGCGTTCTTCGGCAACGGGTTGCTGACAAGCCAGGACGAAGTGTGGCGCCGGCAGCGCCGGTTCGTCGCGCCGCTGTTCAGCCCGCGCCGACTCGAAAGCGAGTACGTGCCGATCCTGGTGGAGGAGGCGGCGCGGATGCGGGAGGACTGGCGAGCCTCTCCCGAGGCGACCGCCGACGTGCATGCGCTCAGCGTCGCCTACACATTGCGGGCGATCGGTCGCCTCTTGTTCGGCACCGAGCTGGAGGACGTGCTCCCCCGGCTGGGGCCGGTCTTCGCTCGCGCCAACGGCTACCTCAACGCGCGAGTCACCACGGCCTCCCTGGTTCCCCGGACGTGGCCGACGCCCACCAATCGCGTCGGCAAGGCCGCGCGACGCGACCTCTACGCCATCGTGGACGAGCTCATAGCACAACGTCGGGCCAGCGCGGGGGAAGGCGGGGATCTCCTCGGGCGGCTTCTCGCAGAATCCGATCCCGAGACGGGGGAGCCGCTGAGCGCCGACGAGGTACGCGACCAGGCCCTGATCTTCCTGCTGGCAGGGCACGAGACGACAGCGACCGCCTTGGCATTCACCGTGCAGCTGCTGGCCAGGCACCCGCAGGTCCAGGCTCGTGTTCAGGACGAGGTCAGCGCGGTATGGCCCGACGGACGACCCGCGGGTGACGTGGTCCGTGCCACGCCCTACACGCAGCAGGTGCTCAAGGAGGCGCTCCGACTGTATCCGCCGGCGTACGCGATCAGTCGCTACACAGCTCACGGGGACGTCGTGGCTGACACGGTGATCCCGCCGCGATCCAACGTTTTCGTGGCGACCTTCGCGTTGCATCGCTCGGCCCAGGTGTGGCCCAACCCGCTACGGTTCCACCCGGAGCGGTTCGACCCGGCCGAGGTTGCGAGCCGACACCGGATGGCGTGGTTGCCGTTCGGCGCCGGAGCTCATGTCTGCGTCGGCGCTCAGCTGGCGGCGGCTGAGCTCACCGTCGCGCTTGCCCATCTCCTCACGCACTTCGCCATGGTTCCTGCCGCCGAGGCGACGGTGCCGCCAACCGCCTCCGGGCTGGTCCTGCGACCTGCTGCACCCATGCCGCACTCGCTCCGACGGCGGTGAGCCGCGCCCTCAGGCTCTGGCGTCCGCCATGGCGTAGCCCATGCGAAGCTCATCTCCTGCAGGGCGCTCCCGGCTCAGTCGTTGGTCAGCGGAGGTAGCGGCCGCTGTTGACGTCGATCGTCGATCCGGTCATGTACTCGCTGACGGGACTCGCGATCACAGCGACCAACTGAGCGACCCGGCGGCTGGTGGCATAGCGCTGGAGCAGCAGGCTCCGCTGTGCGTAGTCATCTGGCAGATTCTCGATGGCCTCTTGGCCCATCGGGGTGAGGGTGATCCCCGGGGCTACACAATTGACTCGCACCCCTGGAGCCAGCTCGCGCGCGAGTGACTTGGTGAGGTTCACGAGGCCAGCCTTGGCGGCCGCGTAATGCATGTGGTGCGGGGCTCCGGTGTGCGCGGCGACACTCGCCACCGTGACGACACTGCCGCCCGGGCGGATGGCGGGGGTAAGCGACTGGAGGGCGAAGAACGCGCCGGTGAGGTTGGCGTTCACGACCCGTCCCCATTCTGCTGCGTCGATCTGCTCGTACGGCGTCACCACATTGTGGCCGGCGCACAGTACGAGGGCGTCGAGTCCTGGGACGTCAGCGAGCAGGGCCAGACAGTCGCGAGTGGCAGCTTCGGGTGTACTGAGGTCAAGCGGAGCGACCCAGGCCTGTCGGCCGTGGCTGCGTACGTCGGCAGCTGTCCCTTCGGCCCCTTGCGGCGAGCTGCGGTAGGTGACCGCTACGTCGCAGCCCTCCTCGGCGAACACTCGTGCCACATCGGCACCGATGCCACTGGATCCTCCGATCACGGCAACAGTGCGTCCTTGCAGCTCAAGGTCCATGTCGCCCTCCTCGTTCGAGTTGTGGACAGCGGCGGCTCTACCTTCCGGGCAGGCTACGCGGAGCCCGGTTGACGCGGGCTGCACGTACTCAGGTGTTCGGCATGCCGCGATGACCCCTGCTCCGGCTGGGGCGCATCTGCATCGTCGCCTTCGGGTTCGTAGCCCAGTTCGGCGATCGTCGCCTCGATCATCCAGCGCCTCCGGCTCGTCGCGGACAGGGCGTGGTAGATGCCGAACCGAACGTCGGATGTGAGGGCCCCGACCACGATCCGCTGCAGGTCGGTCGGGCTGAGCCATCCGGCCGCGGCCTCTGCCGGGCTGGCGTGCGGCGTGCAGAGGCCGAGTCTCAGGCCGACGAGAGCCAGGTCCGATTGGTAGGCGTACACCCGTGCCATGGCCTCGTCGAAGACCTTCGTGGCGCCGTAGGCGCAACAGGGAGCCGGTGGCCAGGCTGGATCGATCGGCCACCGACCGGTCCCTTCATGAGCTCCCATCGCGTGAATGGAGCTGGCGAACACCACGCGGCGCACGCCGTGCTCGCGAGCCGTCGCGAGGAGGGTCACGAAGCCCTCGACATTGGGCTTCAGCAGCTCGTGCCAGGACCCATCGGGATCCGGGTTACCCGCGAGGTGGACAACGCTGTCAACGCCGTCAAGAGCCTCGCCCAGCGCCGCACGGTCGGTCAGCTCGCCGATGACGAGTGGTATGTCCCTGCCGTTGATATCTGCGCCGACGCGGTCGAACAGGCGCAGATCAAAGTGCGACACAAGCCCCGGGATCAGCTGCTGCGCCACCCGGCCGGCGGCCCCGGTCAACAGAACTCGATCGCGCGTCATGGCACACTCCTTCCCGGCGCTACGTCGCGGCAGCGCGCCTCGGCCACGAGGTTGCGATCGTCAGCCGGCACGGCACCTCGCCGGCAACCCCCGTACCCACGTTCGGCTGAGCTACCGCCAATGGTGCCAAGGCAACGGCTCACGAGAGGATGGCTCGATGAGCACAAGCACCGCGTCCGGGATCTGCTGCGCGACCATGGCCGCGGCCGGCGCGGGCGACATGCCGGAGCCGAGCTGATGACCAGGACCGTCTACGTTCACATCGGCCTTCCCAAGACTGGGACGAGCTATCTGCAGCAGTGCCTGCGGCACAATCGAGACGATCTCACCGCTATCGGCTGGCATCTGCCCGGCCACCGCTCCCGCGACCAACGTCACGCAGTGTGGGACCTGCTCGGCCGGCGAATCCAGGGTTCGGCGCAGCGGCAGGTCGCTGGAGCATGGCAGCGGTTGGTGGACGAGATTGCCTCGTCCCCGGCCGAGCACTGCATTGTGTCTGAGGAGTTCCTGGTGCATGCGCGACCGGCGCACGTCCGCCGGGTCACCCGAGCGCTGTCGCCTCGCGAGCTCCACGTCGTGGTCACCGTCCGGGACCTCGGTCGGGTGATGTCGTCGATGTGGCAGCAGAACACGGCCAAGGCACGCACCGTGCGGTGGAGCGAGTTCGTCTCGGCCGTTCGTGATCCCGAGCACGGTCCAGCGACGTCAGGGGTCGCGTTCTGGCTACGGTATGACCTCGCCCGCGTGCTCGACACCTGGGGTGTCGCAGTGCCCCCCGAACGCATCCACATCGTCACCGTCCCTCCGGCGGGGACCGGCCCTGAAGTGCTGTGGGCTCGATTCTGCTCGGCCACGGGCATGGACGCCGGTGCACTACGAGCCGTCGATTCGACTGTGCATCCCGCCGTCGATGCGGTCCAGGCCGAGACTCTCCGGCGACTGAACTCACGCCTCGGAGGCCGACTCAGCGAACAGGACTACCTCTTCATGATGTCAAACGTGTTGCGGCCCTCGTTGCGCGGCAGCACCGATGGCAGCGGCATCGCGTTCCCGCCGGACCACCGCGAATGGTTGATGCGGCGCTGCGAGGACGTCGTCCAGGTCGTCCAGGGGAAGCCCTATCACGTGGTGGGTGACGTCGATGACCTGCGATCGCAGGCCGAGGTCATCGAGGGCGAGAACCCGGACGACGTGGCCGACGCCGCCGTCGCCGCCACTGCGATGACGTTGCTCGCCGCGACCCTGGAGCATTACGCCGCCACGCGGTCGACGGCGCAGCGTCGGGGATCATCGCGACCGGCCGTGACCAGCCTGGGGAGCAGGATGTCGAGCTTCACCAGAAGCCTGAGCCACCAGTCAAAGGTCAGAGCCCTGGAGCTGGCGGACCACAACAGGCTCGTGGCGCGCCTCGCAAGCGCCTACCTGCGGCGTTCCAGCGCATCGAAGTCTTGACGACCTTCTTGCAATCGCCCTGGCAGGATTGCGCACGAGGTGTGTGCCAGCCTTGCTTGCCCGTGGCCGTCGGCAGCCGAAGGTCATACGGCAATGCTGCGCGGAACACCGGAGCTGCACATCGACCCGGGGTCAGAACCTGAACTCTGCCCCGGTCAGAGGTCAGCTCGCAACGGTATGGCTTGCGTCGCGCCCGCTCACCTGGGGGCGGTATAGGGCACGAGGATGTCGTCGACGATGTGGACGATCAGGTCCTCGGTGATCTCGTCGCCCGTGACGAGGAAGCGGTGCCAGAGCATCGCCTGCCCGAGTTCACGGGCCACGTCCACACGAACGTCCGCACGAACCTCGCCGCGCTTGACTCCGCGCCGGATGATGGCAGTCATGGCCTCCTTGCGCCAGCCGATAACCCCCTGGCGGAACGCGTCAGCAAGCTCACCGTCGTGCGGCATCGCTCCCACGATGGCTGGCCCGATGGCGCCCTGGGGACTCGCGAAGAAGCCGGCCCATCCGCGCAGAACCGAGAGCATGTCGCCGCGGTAGCTGCCGGTGTCCGTGTGCGGAATGGCCGCCATGGCGAGCGGGACCAAGGTATCCCGAAGCAGTGCGGCTCGGTCAGGCCAACGCCGGTACAGCACAGGCTTGCTCGTCCGGGCCCGGGTTGCCACCGCCTCCATCGTCACCCCGCCCACTCCTTGCTCGATCAGGAGGTCCAGCACGGCCGTTTGGATTGCGGATTCGAGGGCGGAACCTCGTCGGCGCGACCTGCCTGCAGCGCTCGGACGGATGTCATCGGGAGCTGCAAGTGCACCTGTCTGGTCGGACATGCTGGGACTGTACAAGACACTCTTGCGTATCTTCCAGGGTCGCACTAATCTCCAGCCAAAGAGGATACGGAAACGTATCCAAAGTGACAGGAGGCTTGGTGGTGAGTGAAGCAGACACGATGCACGTGGTGGTCGGTGCAAGCGGTGGTACCGGGAGCGCGCTTGTCCGTGAATTGGTCAACCGTGGGCGAAGGGTGAGGGCCGTCAACCGCAGCGGCCGGTTGGCCGTGCCCGAAGGGGTGGAGGTGATGGCGGGTGACGCGACCGACGCTGAGCGGATGCAGGAGGTCTGCCGCGGAGCAGGCGTTGTGTACAACGCGGTGAACGTCCCCTTCATGCAGTGGCGAGAGAGCTTCCCAGCTGCGATCGACGGCGTGCTGGCCGGTGCGCGCGCGGCGGACGCTCGGATGGTCTTCGTCGATGACACCTGGATGTACGGACGGGTCAGCGGCCCGATGAGCGAGGACTTGCCTTACCGACCCGTCAGCAACAAGGGGGTACTGCGTGCCTGGCTCGCAGAGAGGGTGCTCGCGGCGCACGCGAACGGCCACGTCCGGACGGTGATCGGACGGGCGCCAGAGTTGTACGGCCCGAGCGTGGAGTCAGTCCTCGGTAGCAACCTGTTCCGGTTCGCGTTGCAGCGGGGGAGGGTGCTCTGGGTAGGGGAGATGGACGAGCCGCTGGCCCCCATGTTCATCGACGACTTCGCTCACGGGCTGGTCGAGCTCGGGGAGCACGAGGCGGCCCTGGGCAAGGCGTGGCATCTGCCGACCCCTGCCCCGACCACAGCACGGGCATTCATCGAGACGCTGTTCAGTCAGGTACAGAGGCCCGCCAAGGTGGCCCGGCTGGGGGCGCGCTCCGCTCGCGTCCTCGGTATCGGATGGCCGGTCCTGCGCGAGGGAGCCGAGATGCTCTACCAGTTCCGCCAGCCGCACAGTGTGGACGCCAGCCGATATCGCAGCGTGTTCGGCCCGGGAAAGGTAACCGCGTACGAGGACGGCATTCGGCAGACTCTCGACTGGTACCAAAACGCTCACAGCCGTCCTTTGGTGGCCGTAGGGCGATAGTCGTGTTGTTTGTGTGCGTGTGGTGTGACCGGTGCCGCGGCAGGAACCCAGCAGCCACTGCTAACGGCTGTGCTCACGACCGTCGGTAGGTCTGGTGAGGCTTGCGCCGAATAGGCGATAACCGCACAGCGACTCCACTGGGTATGTCACCGTGTTCGGACAGCCGGCTATACCGGCCCGCCGCCGACTAGGGGAGACGCGATGACGGGGTCTGCAGTTCGCTATGCCGTGAGTGGCTTGACAGCTCTCGTGACGCTCATGATGCCCCTGACCATGACGGCGGTCGCACAGTCGCCGACTCCTGCGGCGGCCCGGCTTGGCCCAGTCGTCGAGACGGTAGTGCGAGGCGACTGTCAGGGCGGAGGTGGCATGGTGCTGCGGGTCGAGAAGCAGCCGGGCGTCTACGCCATGACGATGACCGCACACGGGCTTCCCGAAGGCAGCCGCTGGCGATTGGTACTGAGCGAGAACTCCGGCGTGGACGACAACGCCACCGAAGGGACCAACGCCACTGCAGTCGTTTCTGACGGTGGTTGGAGCCTCTCGTATACCGTTCCAGCGCTGCAGGACCCCTATTTCGTAGGTATCGCCTTAGGTCCGGGAAGGGTTGACCTCGACAAAGGGAGAATGTGCGTCATCTTGGCCCGACCGGCGCCTTTGACTGGCGTAGCTGAATGCCGAAAGTCCGTCTCTGTAGCGATGGTCGCGTCGTATCGCGACGGTGTCGGATTCATCGTGAGGTGGGGCTTCTTCGGCGCCCGACCGGGGTCGGTGTGGAAGGTCGCCGTGCTCGCGGCCAGCGGCCCAGTTGCGGGTGATCGCGTCGTCACGCGAAAGACTGCCAATGCGCGTGGTTTCGCTCTCGGCAAGAGCGTCTTCGCTGACCAGGTGAACCCGCGAGCGCGCATGACGGTCGCCAGTGCAGGCGGGCAACGCTGTGAACTCAGAATGCACCGGGTGCTGGCCAATCCTGTTGCCGCTTCTATCCAGAGCCTGACGGCGCAGGAGACGTCGGCCGGGAATCGTTCGAGCTCGACCCTGCCTTCATGGCTGATCCGCCAAGCACTCACTACTCAGCACGGCGGGGGCATTCCGTTGGCCGGGCAGTGATTCCAGCACGGCAGCTGATGGGTGCATCAGGCACCCACCAGCTGCTGACGTGACCGAACAGCGAGCCCCTGCGCCGTCAGGTCAGTTGTTCGACGGAGCAGACGAGATGTCCGCAACCAGACTGCCGGTCTCGCTGCCAGACAGGTTCTGCGCGATGTCAGCCTGGCTGATCATCCCGACGAGGTCATGGCCGTCGATGACCGGCAGGCGGCGTACGTCGTGCTCGGTCATGGTGCGCATCGCCTCCTCGAGGGAGTCGTCCGCACCGATCGTCACCGGCTTGCCCTCGGCCAGCTCGGAGACCTTCACGGTGCTCGGGTCCATGCCCTCGGCGACGGCGCGGACCGTGATGTCACGGTCAGTCAGCATCCCCTTGAGGCGGTTGTCATCGCCACAGATCGGAAGTGCTCCGACATCGAGGTCCCGCATCTTCCGCGCCGCATCCGCGAGCGTGTCGTTCACGGATGCGCACTCCACATTCGTGGACATGATGTCTCGGGCTGTCTTCACGGGTGCTCCTTCGTTCGACATGGTGGTTGACGACTTGTACCGCCCACACCAATCGCCGTCAACCCTTTGTCGACCCCCTCTGGCGCGATAACACCTCTGTACACGCGACGCTACACACGGCTACGCTGACGGTGAGTCATGAAGTCACCTCGGTGAGTGTTTCGCCTCGGCCGTTGTGACTGCTGAACGCAACAGGGGTAGCGGATGGTTACATTGAGGACTCTCGTTGGCGGCGCATGCGCAGCGGCTCTGGCAGTGCTGGCTGTAACGGTCGTTGCTGGAACCGCCGTTACTCCAGCCGCGCAGACCAGTGCTGTCGCGCTCCGGTCACATCCGCATGAGGGAGAAAGCGGGATGCGTCCCCGTCCCGAGCTCGAAGGTTATGGGTCGTTGACCGGGACGGCACTTGCCTATACCACCACGGCGCGAGTCGGACAGACGTCGATCCGCTTCTCCGGCACGTCGGCGGCCTACTTCGAGGATAGGTTCTTGGATGCGACCGCCACCGGCGACCTTGTGTGGTCGGCTCCGATTCAGCTACCGAGCCTTCCTCCAGCCAAGACGTACGACAAGTTTCTCTTGGCTCGGGCGGGGTCGAAGTCTCTGGCCAGCGTCGAGGTTTCCCCCAAGGGCATGGTCGCCGTTCGCGACGGAACCGGCAAGCTGCGAGGAACGAGCCCCTTGCCGCTCGATGTCAACACCTGGTATCACCTGGAAGCCAAGTTCTCCTCTGGAGCTGTCCAGGTGCGGCTGTTCTCGTCCGCCGGCACGCTCGTAGACAGCCTCGGACCGATCTCGACAACGGCAGGAGTACCGACTTCGCTGAGGACGGGCCTGCGCAGTGTCAGTGGACCCATACTGATCGACCACGTGTCCATCGCTGATTCGTGGTTGACCGGGCCCACACCTCCATCGACACCGCCTCCGCCGACGACAGAACCGACCACGTCGACCCCGCCGACAGAACCGAGCACGTCAACGCCGACGGCCGAACCGACATCGACGACAGAGCCGACGACGTCGACACCGACGACCGAACCGACGTCGACGACAGAACCGACGACGTCAACCCCGCCGACGACAGAACCGACGTCGCCACCGACGACCTCAACGGGACCTGCAGGCGATCAGATCATCATGGCTGCTGGCGATATCGCCTGCGCCCCCGGCAGCTCGAGTACTGCCACGTCGTGCCGACACCCCTATACCGCGAAGCTACTGGCCGGCGCTGATCATGTACTAGTCCTGGGTGACGCCCAGTACGACGAGGGAACGCTCCCGCAGTTCTTGGGTGCCGGGGCGTATGACGCAACGTGGGGCAAGCACAAGGCCAGAACACACCCGGTTCCAGGCAACCACGAGTACCGCACCCCCAGTGCTGCGGGCTACTTCGACTACTTCGGCGGGATGGCGGGCGATCCTGGGAAGGGGTACTACTCCTACAACGTGGGCGCCTGGCACCTCATCGCCTTGAACACTGGAGCACCGTCGTTGGTGCCGACAAAGAGTGGCAGCGCGCAAGAACAGTGGCTGAAGGATGATCTCGCTCGACACTCCAACCAGTGTGTACTCGCCTACTGGCATCATCCCCGTTTCTCGGCGGGCAGCTACTACCCGGGAGTGAAGACTTCCACCACCGCCTTCTGGGCGGACCTGTACGCCGCGGGTGCCGACGTGGTGCTGAATGGACATGACCACGCCTACCAGCGCTTCGCGCCGCAGACGCCCTCGGGGGCGGCCGACCCCCAGGGAGGGATCAGCGAGTTCGTCGTGGGCACTGGTGGAAGGAGCCTCTACCCTGTTGATCAGTCGCTCCCGAACCTGATGTGGTCCGACGACCAGACGTTCGGGGTGCTGAAGATGACGTTGCGCGCGAGCTCTTATGAGTGGGCCTTTGTTGACGAGGCGGGGACCGAGCTCGACAGGGGGAGCGCCTCCTGTGTTTGACCATGGACTGCAGCCGGCTTGGTAGCCGCAGCCCCGAGTCACGCATCCAGCCTTGGTCCGGCCTCCAAGCATTCGCCCGCACCCTGCTAGGGTCTGCCCAGCGTTGAGCACGTCTGCCCAGCGTCCATATGCGCCCCGGTCGGAACGCCGAGTCCTGCCCCCCGACTTGATCCTGGGTGTCCTCCAACCACAACGTTGGGGCAGGAGCGGGGGACCCAGGTCTCTCGGTCGGAGCAGCCGCTTCGATCTCGGGGTGTAGCCACACCAGCAGGACGTGGCCGGGCACCTTTCAGCCCGAACCCGACAGTTAACCTCGCAGGCGCCGGAAGGGTTCTCTCCATGTCTGCAGGCATTGGTCGACGCTGTCGACCCATCCCGTCCCGCACCGCCTCTCGACTCGCCGCCGCTGTATTGGCTCTCCCGCTCCTCGCCGCGGTAACCCCCCCAGTGACGGCTGCCATCCCCGCCGCCACCTCAAGCCCCGCATCGGTCACAGATCGTGCCCCTCTCGCAGGCCGTGCCCCCATCTCCGTCGGCGGGCTCACCTACAGAGATGGGGCCGGAACTCGTAACTGGGGCCTGCGCAAGCACTCGGCCTGGTCCACACGAGTGATCAAGCAGCGCTACCGTGTCGCGACGGTCGGAGGGTATCGGGCCTCGTCGGGAGATCACGGACAGCATCTAGCTGCCGACTTCATGGTGCACTCCAAAGCGGCCAAGGGTTACAAGGCCGCCAGGTTCGCGCGAAAGCACCGTCGGCAGCTCAACGTCTCCTACGTGATCTGGAACCAGCGAATCTGGTCCGTCGAGCGGGCTCGCGAGGGCTGGCGACTCATGGCAGATGCAGGAAGCCCGACCGCGAACCATAAGGACCACGTCCACGTCAGCTTCCGATCTTCCCCCAACAACTTCACCTACCGTCGCTGACGAGCCCCGACGTGGGGCGTTGCCGACAGTCGTCGGAGGCAGACAGGCGCATCAGCGCACACGTGTCCTCTGCCACGTGGTGCCGAAGTCGTGGGACACGTATGCCGTTGCCTTGTCGGGTCCCATCCCTGTCATGGTGCGCCCGTCGCTGATGATGCATTCGAGGGCTGGCGCACCCTCGACGCGGGCGAAACGAAGCCACGCGTCGTCCGTCGAGGTCCACAGCTCGCCGAGAGTGACGACGAGTAGGGGGCCAGCCGTTGCGGCGGCACATCCCACGTGCCCGAACGGCGGGTGCTCCGAGACGTCCCAGGTAGCCCCGGAGTCGGACGACACGAGCAACCGCGACCCGGTTGCCACCATCTCGACGATGACGATACGCGGGCCAGCGCGGAGCAGGTAAGAGGTGCCGTTATTCGAGGGCGGCACGGGCTGGCGAGACCAGGTGTCACCTGTGTCGGTCGACTGCGCCAGCACCATCTCATCGCCGGACAATCCCAGGGCGGTCAGATCGCCTTCCGGCGACAAGTGCATCTGACGGACGGCAACACCTGGAGGTTCGGGTACCCGGATGCCGCGTCCCGACTCGGGGTCGATGACGGACCATGTGCCGGAGGCCGAATCCGAGTGCAGTATCGCGTTCTCGGCGCTGGCAAGTGTTCCGCTGGAGGCGATGACGTTGGTGCGCTGGCCGGCGGCGTCGACGAGATAAGGGACATTGTTCGGCGGCACGATCAAGACGGCGTCTGAGTGAAGTCCCCAGTCGGCTTCGCGGGGGAGTAGTTGCGTCGTCCGTGTTCGCCAGCCGTCGCTGGAGATGGCCAAAGCCACTGCGCACGGTGGCTCCTTGCAGTCATCGGTCCAGAAGGAGTAGGTGATGCCTTGCTCTGACATGAAGAAGTCGGTGAGGTGTGACGCCGGGTCGTCCACGATCTGTTCGGCCGTCGGCCGGAGCTCCGCTACGGGGTCAGGTTGCGTCGGTCCAGCACCTTCGCTCGTGAGCCAAGGCTGACCGACGCCGACGACCGCGCCACCGACGAGCACAGTGATGGCCGCTGCTGTCACACCGAGGCGGAAGCGGCGCAAACGTGCACCTCGGGCGACGAGGTCGTCGAACATGGGAGCGTCCACTCGACCCGCAATGTGGTCGCGCGCTGCATCCAGGTCAGCGTTGTGCATGGCGCACCTCCTCTATGTCCTGCAGGCGTTCGGCCAATGCGGCTCGTCCGCGGGCCAGCCGGGCTTTCACCGTGCCCTCCGGAACTCCCAGGGTCGCAGCGGTCTCGCTGACCGATAGGTCCATGAAGTGGTGAAGTGCGATCGCTTCGCGTTGCGAGGTGGGAAGACGCCGAAGGGCTTCCACAAGCATCACATGGTCCGTGTCGGTCTCGGGGATCTGGCTGGCCACTTCGGCGGCGCGGGCACCTTTACGGTAGAGGCTTGCCAACTTCTGCATCCGCCGCCACCGGCTGTGATGGATGTTGATCGCAACACGGCGCAACCAAGCCTCCGGATTGTCGACGCGGCGAAAGTCCGTGCGGGCCGCAAGGGCTCGCACGAACGCCTCCTGCACGATCTCCTCAGCTGCCCCCTTGTCACCGCAGAGCGCGCACATGCCCGTCACCAGACGCCGGTATGACGCTGCGTACACCTCACTCAGGAACTGTGCATCCTTCATGAAAGCCTCCCCGATTCAGCGTCACGTCTCGCTGATTCAGTAGCAAGACCTCCGGCGCCGGCGATCGGTTGCATGAAATAGCGGAATTGGATGCAACGCATGGGTGACGTCGGGCGTCTTGGTCATAGATGCGTCGTCAACGGACCGTCGCCCACCTCACATCCCGGAGCGAATGGATCACTACCATGGCTTTGCCCACAAAGGCGCGGGCACACGCGCTGGTCGCCTCAGTGGCCGGGCTTGCGCTCGTCAGCCCTGTCATCCACCACAAGGAACCGCCCACGCCGGCCTCGTCGCCTCATGCCCTGGGCGTCGTCGCCCAGTGGGACAAGATCGCTGAACGCACAGTCGTCATCGAGAACCTCACCCCGATCCCGGTGGTGCCCCTGTATCTGAGCTTTACCTCCGTCGCGATGTATGACGCGGTGGTCTCGGTCAAAGGCGGGTTCGAGCCGTATGCGCTGCACCGGCGTCCTCCCAACGCTCGAGACGCCTCAGGTCCGGCCGCCGTCGCCACCGCGGCGTATCGCGTACTTCGGCACTACTTCCCGGCCTCGGCCGACAACCTGGACGCAAACTATGCCGCAGCGCTGACCCGGATACCCGACGGTCCCCGGGAGGAACTCGGAATCACCGTAGGTGAGGCGGCCGCGCGCGCCGTGATCCGGTTACGCAGTAACGATGGGCGCGATGACGACCGAATCACGCTCGACCCACTACTGCGACCGGGAGGGTGGCGGCCCACCCCGCCCGACCACGCGGACATGTTGGTGCCGTGGCTCGGGTTCGTTCGCCCCATGGTGCTCGACTCCCCGGCGCAGGTCACCCCCGAGGGTCCGCGAAAGCTTCGCAGTGCCGCCTACGCTCGCGAGCTCCGGGAGGTGAGGACCATGGGTGCCGCCAACAGCACGGCTCGGACCCCGGCCCAGACCGAGACCGCATTGTTCTTCACTGACAACTCTGTCGCGCAGTACCAAGCAGCCATGCGCCGGGCTGCCGTGAACAGAGACCTCTCGATGCTGGCGCGAACACGCATGTTCGCCTTAGTGAACACCGCCACGGCGGACGCCCTGATCGCCTGCTGGAAGGCGAAGTACGACCACGCGTACTGGCGACCGATCACAGCGATCCGCCGCGCCGCGCACGACGGTAACGCTGCCACGAGCCCCGACCCCACGTGGACCCCATTGGCCCCCACCCCTCCCTATCCGGAGTACCCAAGTGGGCACGCGTGCATCACGGGCTCGGTGACTCGAGGGCTGAGCCACCTGTTCGGACAGGCCAGGATCAACTTGGAGGTGGAGTCAGCTGTCACTGGGACGACTCGCCACTATCAAGGAGCGCATGCGCTCAACAAGCAGTCGATGAACGCGAGGATATGGCTCGGGTTGCACTTCCGTACGGGCATGGTCGATGCCAACCAACTCGGCCAAAGAACAGCCGCGTACGTCGCAGCTCACGCTTTCCGCCCTTCGCCGATGATGCGGCCCACGCCGTGACCGCCTAGGAGGAGTGGGCGACGCGTCGCACCGTACTCCGGTCGACGCGTCACCCCCGCTTGGTGGGGCCGAGTCAGGCCCGGCGGCCGGTGACGGCGACATGGACGCCAACTGCGACCATGACGGCTCCGCTGCCGCCGCCGATGAGCTCCAGCCGTCGCGGGCGGCACGCCAGCCAGCTCTGAACTCCTCCCGACACCAGGGCCCAGATGCTGTCGCAGACGAGGGCGATCACGACGCACACCAACCCGAGTAACACCATCTGCAGAGGTACCCAGCCGCGGCTCGGATCCGTGAACTGCGGAAGGATGGCGGCGAACAGCAGGAATCCCTTCGGGTTGCTGACGCCCACCAAAACGCCTTGTCGGACGATGCGTCCGGTGGAGAGCGCCGGGCTGGGCCGGTCGAGTGCCGACACCAGCTCCCCTCGGTGACAAAAGGCATGCACACCGAGATAGATCAGGTAGGCGGCGCCGAGGAGCTTGATCGCCGTGTAGACGACGATCGAACGTTCCACCACCGTTCCGAGGCCGATTGCGACAGTGATGACCTGGAGCAGCAGACCCACTTCGTTGCCGACGACCGTAGCCATCGCGGCGCGGCGACCCAGCGCTACTCCGCGGCTGACGACGAATAGGACACTAGGGCCCGGCACGGCGATAACGGCGAAGGCAACAAGAAAAAGAGCTGCGACACGATGAAGGTCCATCACCGACAAGGAATCTATACGACGCTGACAGCCGTGCTGAACGCCCACGGGCTGAAGGGCGGCTGACACTGCCGCTATCATGCCAAGACCTCAACCAGCAGGAGGTGGCTTGAACCTCGAGAAGGTGATCTTCGGCTTCTTCGTGCTGCTCGCCGCGACACTCAACTTCGGGTTCTTCTACGGCGACTTGGGGGACCCGGAGCTTCACAACGTCTACGAGTTGTTCGCGGCCGTCGTCGTGAATCTGATTGCGACGGTGTTGAAGTTCGGAGACCGAACACAGTTGGGTGCTGTACATCTGGCCACCAGCCTCGTAGCCAGTCTTCAACTCATGGCGGCGGCCGGTGTCTGGGCTTATGCAACCAGCGTCGCGACCGATGACTTGTCCAGGGAGATGACCGCCAGCGTGGTCTCTTTGTCCGGTGGGGCGTTGTTCGCCAACATCGTCTCAGTGGTCCTGCTTGTAGTCGAGACCGTTTCTTTCCAGCGCCGGTAGGGCGCGAGGGGCACCGTGGCAAACCCGCTGCTGGATCTGGTGTACCGGCTCTTTGGCGACTCGGAGCGAGGTCGCAACGACACGAAGAAATCCGTCGCCACTGATGCGGTGCCCGACGCTGCGGGAACGCTGGGATCAGGGGGCGTTTTCCTGGTACTTCGCCGAATGCGCATCCCGCTGATCGTGCTGATCGTGATCTTCGCGGTGAGCGTGCTCGGGTTGACGCTGATTCCGGGCGAAGACGCACAAGGCCAGCCAACGAGACTGAGCATCTTCGAGGCCTTCTACTTCATGAGCTATACAGCCAGCACGATCGGCTTCGGAGAGCTTCCTTATCCATTCACGCCCGCACAGCGGATGTGGGTGACCTTCACCATCTTCTTGTCCGTGATCGGGTGGGCCTATGCCGTCGGATCCGTGCTGGCTCTCATGCACGACCAGGCCTTCCGCCGCGAGCTGGCACGGCGACACTTCGCTCGCAAGGTGGCCAAGCTGGCAGAGCCCTTCCTCCTTCTCGTTGGCTATGGCGACGCGGCCAAGCGGCTCGCGCGCTCGCTCGACGAGATGGGCCGCCGCTTCGTGTTGCTGGACAGAGAGGAGACGCGCGTGGTGTCCATCGAGCTTGACTCCTACCGCGCCGATACGCCAGCACTTCTGGCCGAGGCCCGCGACACCGCGAACCTGGCGCTGGCGGGCCTTGGGCATCCCAACTGCGAAGGCGTCGTCGCCCTCGCAGGAGACGACGACGTCAATCTCGACGTTGCTATGACGTCGGCCCTACTGAGGCCCGACTTGAGGGTTATCGCCCGGACCCACTCGCAGGAGATCGCCAAGCAGATGCAGGCGTTCGGTGAGCCAGAGATCATCAACCCTTTGGATCGATTCGGCAACCACCTGCGGATCCTCATTCGGTCACCAGCTGCCTACCAGCTGATGATGTGGCTGACCAGCACCCCGGGAGCATCGCTTCCACCACGTCGTGATCCGTTGCCCCGTGGACGGTGGGTGGTCTGCGGGTATGGCAGGTTCGGCCGAGAGCTAACCGCGGACCTGCGCGCCGAAGAAATCGAGGTGACCGTCGTCGAGGGCTCCAATCCGTTGGACGAGTCATGCGGTCAGATCCACCCCGAGGCGGTCACTGAGGCGCTCCTCGGGGCCGCTGACCTCGAGCATGCGGCTGCCGTCGTGGCGGCGACCGAGAGTGACACGACCAACCTGTGGCTACTGCAGGTAGCCAGGTGCGCCAACCCAGACGCCTACCGAGTGGCCCTTCAAAACCGAGCCGGGAACGCTTCGCTGTTCCGTGAGGTCGGCGTTGACTTCGGCATGGTCCCGGCAGAAGTGATCGAGCATGAGGTGCTGGCGAGGCTCGCCAACCCGATGCTGATGCGATTCCTCCCTCTGGTGCCGCATCAAAGCGACGAGTGGGCTGCGCACGTGGTCGAGCGCCTGGTGCGTCGTTGCGGAGCGTGCACTCCCACCCTCGGGCGGCTCCGGCTGTCGGACGACGAGGCGCCGGCGCTGACCGACTGGCTGGCCGAGGGGGAAGTACGACTTGGAGATCTGCTCCGCAACCCCAAAGGTCGGGAGCGCTCGCTTGACCTCGTCACCTTGGCTGTGCTCCGCGACGACGACGTGGTACTCACCCCCGATGACGACTACCTGCTCCACGCCGACGATGACCTTCTCCTGGCGGGCGGATACGAGGCCCGACAGGCTCTCGACTCCACCCTGGTGGACTTGCCGACTGCCGCGTATGTGATCGGCGATCGGTTCGTCGCCTCGAGTGCCGTCTGGCGTCGGCTCGCCGGACACAGCACAGGCCCATCGCCCCGCGGCGACACGGTCAGGTAAGTGCCGCGAAACCCGCGGACGTAAGGAAACGCGCGATGCCTGCTCCCGACGGCGCCTGCTCGACTTGCCGGCGCCCATCAGGGTGCGATGATGACGACAGTGCCTCGCTCGGATGGCATGGCGGCCGCCCGGCGGCTTCACGACCACAGACGGAGATCCCAGCATGATGGATGACGTGACCAATGGTTCGAGCGGCACTCCAGTAGGCGCCTCGCCCGAGGTTGTCAGGTCGGAGGAGCAACTGAGCGTCACCTACCGATCCGAGGAGATCGGCCGAGTTCGTATCGCTAAGCGGGTGATCACCGAGGAGCGTGTGATCAGGGTCACCCTCCGACGCGAAGAGCTTGTCGTCGAGCCCACCTCCACCGACGTGAACCGGCAGGGATCACTGGTCTCCGAGCACTCCAGCGATGGCTCGCTGCATACCGATGCCGATAAGGCTCCTGTGGCCGAGATATGGCTCTCGGAGGAAGAGGTCGAGGTCGTCACTCGCGTAGTGCCGCGCGAGCGCGTGAGGGTTCACGTCAACACCATCACCGAGTCTCTTCACGTGGAGGAAACCCTCGCCCGCGAGGTCGTGGACGTCGAGTCCGACGCCACCACAGTGGATCACAGCAGAATGTGATGCTCTGGTAGGAGCAGCGGGTTCCACGCTGCGATGGCAGCGTGAGTTCTCCTGTTCCGCTGCGGCGGACGCCTCTTCCGTCCGATGCTTGCTCGCGTGGTTCTCCCTCGATCCCCGCAGACGCCCGCGACCGTCGTCCTCGTAGCCGCCCTTGCCAGCGTGCTCGGCGGATGCCAAGCCGCGCCGACATCAGACGTGGCTGCGACGGACAGCCGCACGTCTGTGGGAGCGCAGACGTCGTCTCCCCGGACGAACGCTGTGGACGTGAGGACGAAGCCGTCGGACCCGAGCGAGGATGAAGCGACGCCGAACGAGCCTGCATCGCAGACCCCACCACCGAGGCAGCCCGCACCCTCGACGACGACCCATCGAGACGCCCCGCCTCGCCGCACAGACAACAGTGGGCCGCGGAGCAGAGTGACGCGAGTGATCGACGGAGACACGGTCGAGTTGCGCAACGGCCGCGGCGTCCGGCTACTCGGTATCGACACTCCTGAGGAAGGGGAGTGCGGGTACGACGCTGCTACGCGGCATCTGGAGCGGCTCGTCCTGGGTCACCGGGTGCGACTCGTCCGGGCAACCGAGAACACCGATCGCTACGACCGGCTTCTTAGGTACGTCCTGACGCGTCACCTGGATGCCGGTCTCCGGCAGATCCAAGCCGGCCAGGCGATCGCCCGGTACGACTCGCGCGACGGCTACGGCCCCCATCCACGCGAGAAGCGGTACATCCGTGCCGATGCCACGTCGCGAGACGCCAACCGGTGCAGAGCACCCGCGCCTGACCCGACGCCGACGCCGACGCAACCTGCGAACAATCCGAAACCGCGGTCGGTGTACTACGAGAACTGCACCGCGGTTGCCGCCGCCGGTGCCGCCCCCATCCGCCGCGCTGACCCGGGCTACAGCACGGATCTAGATGCCGACGGCGACGGCGTGGCTTGCGAGCTGTAGTACCTGGTCGTTGGGTGCTAGCTCGCCGGGGCGGTCTCGGTGGGCGCTCGTCGTGGTCGGCCGTGACTCGTCGTGCGGCATCACCCTCAGGTCTTGGCCATGGCGAGGACCCCCGCAGCAACGGCACACCAGAACAGTGCTGTGGCCACGACCAGAACAACCCACACGGCCGCCGCCAGCCAGTCGGCGTTCTCACGATGGTCAGCGGTCCGAGCGGAGTGACCGGCCCTGCCTGCCGGCAGCCAGACGTTCCAGCGCGAGGTTGACGAGGCCATGGTTCCCCCAGTGGTGAGTATCCGATCGCGTACCTTCACCGTCCCGCACAAGTGTGCACGTGACTATTGGCCTCTCGTACTAGGACACTCAGGTGAGGTGGTCGAAGTCCCCCCGTAGCCAGCCGATGTATCGGTCGGACGAGCGACGCACGACGGTACGCGCGTCCGCGACGATGGCGTGACCGAAGTTGTCGTACAGGCGGTCGAAGGCCAAGCCCTCCACCGCACGCGTGACCCGCTCGACCACGGCGGCCGACAGCGGGATCCGGTTCGGGAAGCTCCGCATGAGCGTCGTTGATGTCCGGTCAGGATTCGTCGCGATGGTGTCGCCACTGAGGAGCACGCCCTTGCCATCGGCCCCTGAAGCCCAGTGCGCCACCGCGCTGCCGGGGAAGTGACCGCCCGTCCGGTGCAGCGTGATTCCTGGCACCACTTCGAGTGGACCGGTCCAGGTACGGATCGCCGAATCAGGACGCGCCACCCACTTCAGGTCAGGCTCAGAGACCAACACGGGTACGTCCCCGAGAGCCCGGCTCCATTCCACCTGGACACCGAACATGTGCGGGTGGCTCGAAGCAATGGCTGCCACGTCACCATGCGCCAGGATCCGGTCAACGGCTGCGTCGTCGAGATAGCCAGGAGGGTCCCACAGCAGACTGCCGTGGTTTGTCACGACCAGGTGCGCCTGCTGGCCAATACCGACCTTCGGCTCTACGGTCAGCCCGTAGAGATTCGGCTCCAGCTCACGTAGGTGCGTCCGGGTCCCGGAGCTCGCGAGCTCGTCGAGGGTGGTCCACTGTTGGCCCGAGCTGGGCACCCATTGCCGCTCGTCGGCACAGATGGCGCACACATCCAGCGCCTCGGCATGTTCGACGGCACAGGTGTGACAGATCCACACGTCAGAGTCTCCCTTCAGCGATGCAGGAGGGCCAGCCCCCGACCGACGTCCCCACACGGGTAGCCGCCCCGCACTGACAAATGGCGTGCACCTGGGCGACCTGCATGCGAGCCTGCTGTTCGATCGTTCATACCACTTCTCGCCAGCCGGCCGTCAGCCGCCGAGGAAGGATGCCGCGATGCTAGATGCACAAGGTGTCGCGCGCTGGAGGCAGGACAGGGCGCGCCACCGGGCCCGCCAGTCCCAGCGGGTCGGCGCTTTCGACGTTCACCATGGGCTGGCGGCGACCGACTCGCACGACGTACTCGTGACGCTGGCACCGCCCTTTCGCGAAGACCCGATTGCCGCTGTCCGTCGCCTGAAGGACCACGCGGAGAGCCGGGGATCGCAGATGCGAGTCGAGCATGTCGTCGAAACCGTCCCAGATCTGAACAGTCACTTGGTCAGGGCGGGTTTCGGTCTGACCGCAATGGAGGACGTGCTGGTTTGCCATCCAGCCCAAGGGTTGGCCCGTTCGACGGTTGCACTCGACGTCGAGGAGGTCGATGCTCGAAGCGACCTGGAAGCCGTTCGAGTCACGCTGGAAGCGAACGAACGCGGTTTCGACGACGACGCCCCCTCGCCGACCGCGACAGACGCCGAGGCATTCCGGGCGGGGATGGGTGAGGCATGTGCCTTCACCGCGCGAAGCGGTGGCGTCGTTGTCGCGTCAGGGATGTACACCCAGCCCTTCGCGTCAGCAGCGGAGTTCACGGGCATCAGCACTCTGTCCGCGTACCGCCGCCAGGGCTTCGGCGGTGCGCTTGTCTCACACATGGTGCTGAGCGCGCGGCGGCGGGGTGTGACAACGGCGATCCTGACCGTGTCGGACACCGGCGCAAGCCGGGTCTATGAGCGGGCGGGCTTTGCGTTTTGTGCCACGTTGGCCTGTCACGAGTGGAGGGCGTTGACGAGCGAACGGTAGGTGTCGTCGACCTGACCCTCGACGCTGCGAATGACGAAGCAGTTGGGACGGTGGGCCATCAGCTCGCAGAGGCTTCTGTGAAGGCCGATGAGGAGATCGTCACCGCCGTTGGCCGCCACGACTGCTGTGACCTGGGCGTGCCAGGCTGAGTCGGCTCCCTTCCCACCTCGGCGGTGAAAGCGGGAGAGTGAGGACTCGACGTCGTCCATGAGCACGCACTCGATGAATGCGGAGCCTGCGTCGCGGGCAGCGGCTTCGAACTTCTCGAGCTCAGGCGGCGCAACCAGGAGCTGTGGCAGCACGACATCGTGCCCGTTGCGCAGGTACGTCGAGATCATGCCCAGGGCGACTGGCCTGATGAGTGCGCCGGCCGCATCGAAGTCGTGCTGCCACCCCCCGATCAGCGTGCGAAGTACGTCGATGTCGCAGTTGAGAACGCCAGGGTGCTCACTGACGTAACGCTGGGCCAGCGTCGACTTGCCGATACCTGGCGGGCCGTTGATGTGGATGAGTCGACTCACAGGGTGACCCTATGACTGGGTGGCCTATCCAGACATCGACGAAGGCCACCGTTCCGCGGCCCATGAACGCCAGCTGTCATACCCCGCCGGTGGGGCTTCGATCGCGGAACCGGTGAGCTCGGAGTCGTCCGGGACCTGGAAACTGCGCCGGAACCGGTGCAGGTCGTCGGAATCGACAGGAAATGTGGACTCCGGGTCGGCGGTCATTCTGCCGAGGATGCGGACCTGCTGTTCGGTCTCGTCGACGGGGAGGTACACCAGGCGGCAGTCCGCTCCGACCTCCTCCGCGAGGCAGCGCAAGGCCGAGCGCTCGTCCTTGCCCCAGACGCCGAAGTCGAGGACAACGCTGACGCCGAACCGCAATGCCCGGGTCGCGAGCCACACGAAACGGCCCTCGAGGACGTCGCGCTTTCCGCCCGCTTCGGACTCGCCGAAGAGAGGAATCATCCACTCGTCAGGAGTCAGCCGCAACGCTCGATGCTCGTCCTCGAGCTGGCGGGCCGCAGTGGTCTTGCCTGCGGCCGGCAGACCGATCATGACGTACAACGTGGGGCGGCTGGACGATTCGACAGGGTTCACGTCAGACCTCTGGTCATGAGGCATGTGCAGCGTTGTACCGCTCGATCCATTCGGCGCTGAGCGCGTCGCTCTGGCGCTGATGCCGAGCAACGATGTCGCGACCGGCAGGCAGGTCGAGCTGAAGGAAGTCAAGGACGCCGCGAGTGACACCGACCATGTCGGTGCACAGGTCCTCGTAGCAGATGACGTGCGGCTCTATGGCGAACGACGAGAACCACTGCTCCCACGCCTCGTTGTGGTGCGCGATGCAGCCCGCATACTTCCTGATGCCGACCGCATCGAATCTCGGCTCCACAGCGCCCGCTCCCGGCGTCGAGTCACCGATGTACCACGTGCCGGTCTGCTCCGCGCGCAGCCAGGAAACCGCCTGCGCCACCACGTCATCGCGACGCAGGTACACGAAGCGGACTCCGCCGAAGGCGCGGGTCAGCAGGCCGAGGTCGGCGCCCGGGCCAGCATCATCGGGGTAGACCGTCGCGAGCTTGGCGACGACCTCGTCGAGCGTTCCCCACATGAGCTTCGCGCCGAAGACACCGTTCTCAGTTCGGCCTGCGGCGACCGCGGCCTCAACGAAGTCGGCATAGTCCAGACGGCCATCGACGGTCGGGGTGAGCCCCCAACGGTCGGCCCACAACTGCTCGTCAGGCTGTCGAAAGTACGCCTCGGGTTGGCCCGCGACACCGGTCGACTCCAGCAGGCCGAGGAGCAAGGAGCTGCCCGTCCGAGGAGTGGCGCAGACGAAGTAGGCATCGGCGCAGTTCGCAGGGTCAGTCGGCATGGGCACCACATACAGTGAACCCGCGCCGGTATGGGCGCAACCCAATTAGCGGCCGAGTTCGCCGCCGCGAGAAGCCACCCCGTCGGATTCGAGTCACCCAGAACGGAACTGCTCCGCTGCACTCGCGAGCCGATCGCGGTACTGCTTCCACCAGGTGGAGTCACCTGGGGCCAGATTGTCGTTGCCTTCGCGCAGCCCCGCGGCCCCGTCGATCAGCTCGCGGACGATGTCGGCCTGTCCCGCGTGCCGGTGCGTCTCTGAAATCATGTGGATCAGAATCTGGTGCAGGGTCACCTCATCGCGACCGTGAGGCCACCATGGCACGTGGCCCACGGCATCCAGGCCGAGGTGGGTGATCGTAGCGTCGGCGTGCACCCAGCTTCGGTGATAGAGGGACGTGATCTGTTCCCGGCTCTCGTCGGGAGTCGCCCACATGTCGGCGTTGGGGTCAGTCACCTGCTCATCCATCCAGGGCAGCGGCTCTGTGAAGGGTCGACCGAACGTGTCGCCGAAGTACCCGATCTCGACGCTGGCCACGTGCTTGACCAAACCCAAGAGGTTGGTGCCCGTCGGCGTCATCGGGCGACGGATGTCGTACTCCGCGAGTCCGTCGAGCTTCCACAGCAGGGCCTCGCGGGCGGTCTGCAGATACTCGTGGAGTTTTGCCTTGGGGTCATAGTGCTCCATCAGCACACCCTTGCACCCCACCCCGACAACGCCCTAGCCCCACACACACATGCTGGGCGATGACTGGTCCTCCTGCATGCCTGCCGGTCATGGCACCACACGGCTCGACCGACCGCCGGGCTGTCTGGGAGAATGCCCCCTAGGTGTCGGTGCGCGGGAGGTGACGTCGTTGGCCAGCACGAGTCCGGTGCGGGAGGTGCTGGACGACGTACGCAACGAACTCCGCTTGCGGCGCGTGCAGGTTCTCGCCGCCCTCACCTACCTGGTGCTCGCTTCAGGGGGTCTGTACCTGTTCAGCTCGATCGGGGAGGACTCCCACGGGCGCTCCGACACGGTCTATCGCACCACGCTGACCGCGGTGGGGATCGGTCTGCTCGCGCTCGGTGTGCTGATGGGTGGCGTCACGCTCGTGGTGGATCGATACCAGCGTCGGCGCGCCAGCCTGAGTACGCCGTATCGCCCCTTGCACAGCCGACTACGCGTCGTGGTAGCCATGGCGGTCGGAGCGGCGCTCATCGCGGCCGGTTTGGTGGCGCTGGCGAGGTGGACCTAGCCCCAGACGGTCACTCGCCCTCGGGAGGTCGCTGCCGGGCTCGCGACCGCAACGCCGCGAGTACCTCCGTAGGGCGTTTGCGCTGGCCGACCAGCGTGGTGAACGCGCTGGACTCGAGCACCTTGCCCGTGAACGCCCCCCGGACGCGGCCTGCTTCCTGGAGGGGACGGTCCACGTTGTCGGTGCCCGTATCGGGACGGTCCGCTCGCTGAGAGTCGACGCCCACTCGACGCAGCGACATGACCGCGTCACTGAGGGCGGGCGACAGTCGCTGCCCCATGAAGAAGCTGATGGCCGTACCTCCCACCGGAACCTCCCGGGTCGGCTTCACCGAGGCGCGGACGATGGCTCGGGCGACGACTTCGGGGGCGTACGTAGGCGGTGGTGGCTTGGGCATGGCGCCCACCTTGCTGCGGGCGTGCTCGAAGAAGGGAGTGGCGATCGGCCCTGGGAGAATCGTCGTCACGGCGATGGGGTCCTTCGACTCCATGAGCTCCATGCGCAGCGCGTCGTAGAACCCGCGCAGCGCCCACTTGCTGGCTGTGTACGGCGCATGCAGCGGCACCGCTCGCACACCCTCCAGCGAGGAGACGCCGATGATGACGCCACCGCCCGCCCGACGCATCGGCTCCAGGCACGCGTGCACCCCGTAGACGTGGCCGAGGAAGTTGACGCGCATCACCCGGTCGAACTCGTCGTCCGTGATGTCCTCGACCCGGCCCCAGACGGCAACCGCGGCGTTGTTCACCCACGTGTCGATCCTCCCGAAGCGCGACTCGACCGTCTCGGCCAGCGCGTAGACCGCCTTGGGATCGGCCACGTCCGTGGGCACGGCGATGGCGTCTCCACCCGAGGCGACGATCTCCTCGACCAACGTGCCAAGGGCGGGTACGGTGCGGGCTGCGCAGGCGACCTTCGCGCCCGCGCGAGCGAACTCCAGCGCCGCCGCCCGTCCTATCCCGCTCGAGGCACCGGTGATCACAACGACTTGCTCTGCGACTGGTCTGGTCACGGCGCGCTCCTCGTTCTCGGATCCGAAGCGCTCCCGTACCCGCTCGCGACCGTCGCACACAGGACCTGAGTAGACCTGCTTTCTGGCCCGCCATCCAGATCTGGGCGGGCGACGAATCCCCAGTGCAGACCCCACGAGTGAGCAAGGTGACATCCATGGCAGCTCCCCGACGCCTCGAGCCCGGCCCCGGGCAGGAGTCGGTATGGGACTACCCCCGGCCACCGAGGCTCGAGGCGTCGTCATCCCTCATCGAGGTGACGCTCGCGGGGATCTGCATTGCGCGGACCGACCGAGCGCTGCGGGTGCTGGAGACCAGCCATCCGCCTACGTACTACCTTCCCATGGATGCCTTCGCACCCGACTGCCTGAAACCCGCGGGGGGGACCTCATTCTGCGAGTGGAAGGGTCACGCCTCGTACTTCGACGTGTCGGCAGGCGACGTTGTAGCACGACGCGCGGCCTGGGGGTATCCGCGCCCGACGTCGCCCTACAAGAAGCTGGTCGACCACGTTGCGCTCTACAGCTGGGCGATGGAAGCCTGCACCGTTGACGGTGAGGCCGTGGTCTCGCAGCCCGGTGACTTCTACGGCGGCTGGATCACCTCGTGGGTCGTCGGGCCCTTCAAGGGTGACCCCGGTACTCGATTCTGGTAGCGAGCGACCTCGCGGGACGGACCCGACTCGCCACATCGACGCGGTGACCCCCATCGATCTGGCGCGGACATGACCCGCCGACGTGGGCTGCGGCTAGCGCACCTCGACCCGGTCCCACACGAACACATCTGGCTCGTTGTTCGTGTCGCGAGGAACCAGGTTGCTGGCGAAGGAGGCGAAGGCAACATGCTTACCGTTCGCTGAGATCGCGACGTCCCTGGAGTAGCCGGACTCAGCGTTGCCTTGTGCCCCGGTCGAGCTCACGGACACACGGTGAGTCGTACCCGCGGCGATGTCGCTGCGGAAGACGTCGACCACTCCGTTGGTGTCACCGGGAACCAGGTTCGACGAGTCGGAGGAGAAGGCGGCGAACCTGCCGTTGGCCGACAGCTGGACCGTCTCGCTATTGCCGTTGCCTGGCCGCCCCGAGGGGTCGACCGCGAGCAGAATGCGTCGCCCTGTCCGGCGGTCGAGCCGGTAGATGTCGTTCTCGGCATCGGTGTCCGCCGGAAGCAATGCCTGGTCGGTCATGAAGGCGACATAGCGCGCTCCGGCGGACATGCTCACCGAGCCGAGAGCGGCGTGGCCCTCGAGGCCCGTCTCGACGCGGAAGGTCTTGTCGAGCTGGCGGTTGCGTACCCACACAGTCGAGCCCTCGTCGGCGTTGACGGAGCTGAAGAGCACTCGACTGCCGTCGGGGGAGACATACGGCTCCGTGCCCGCAGCCTGTCCACCGTACCCCGCGGGAACCACCGACACTCGTTCGGTCTGGCCGGTGCGCAGGTCCCGCAGGTACACATCCTCCACGCGGTTGCGGTCCCTGTTCACCAGGTCCGTCGCTGACGATTGAAAGGCGACGTACCGACCGGTGCGAGACAGGTGCGCGAGGAAGCTCGGCCCGTTGCCGGACCGGCCGTCCGGCCGCTGGGACACCAGCGTCGTGCGAGCTGACCAGCGATCTCGTGCATAGACGTCGACCGTGTCGTTGGTGTCCGCGGCAACCAGCTGTGAAGGCGTGGTGAAAACGACCCGGCGTCCGTTACCCGAGATCATCGCATGGCCCACGCCGTCGACCACCTGCCGCCCACCTGTGCCGATCGACACCCGCCGAGTCGCATCGGTGCTCCGGTTGCGTACGAAGACGTCCCAGGTGTCGTTGGTGTCATTGGGCACGAGGTCCGGAGACGTGGAGACAAATGCTACGTAGCGTCCCCCCGCCGAGATCGATACCCGCTCGGGGAACTTCTCGCCTAGTCGGGCCTGACGGTCGTCGTTGCTGACGGACACCCGGTGAACGGTTCCTGGGGGGCCGTTGCCCACGGCCGGTGAGGGGAGCGCAGCGGTGACGGCAATCGCCGTGGCACCGATGGCGAGTCGTGTCCTATGACGCATCGAGACTCCTGAAGGGGTTCTTGTCGGACTGGTACTAGTAAGCGGTGGCGGGGCGTACGTCACTGCAGGCTGCAGAACCTCTCCACCTTCTGAGTCGGTCCCGAGACGATCAGCTGGTCATGCCGGTGAACCATTGTCTCCGGTCGCGCATAGGTGAAGTCCTCGCCCTGCCGCTTCACGCCGACGACCGTGACGCTGTAGTGGGTGCGCGGGCTGGACTGCGCCAGCGTCTTGTCCCAGGTCATCCGCGGAGCCAGAGTTCGGGCGATCGAGAAGCCGTCGTCGAACTCCATGAAGTCGATCATGCTTCCCGTCAGCATGTGCGCCACCCGCTCTCCCATGGAGAACTCCGGGTAGACGACGTGATGGGCTCCGACACGCTCCAGGATCTGTCCATGCTTCCGCGTGATCGCCTTCGCCCAGATGTCGGTAACTCCAGCTTCAGCTAGGGCGAGGACGGTGAGAACGCTGGCCTCGATGTCGGTACCGATTGCGACAACGGCACGGTCGAAGTCACCGATGCCGAGCTGCTGGAGCGCCTGCTCGTCGGTGCTGTCTGCCTGCACGACATGGGTCAGCTCGTCCGCCCAACGCTCGACGAGAACACCGTTCTCGTCTACAGCCAGCACTTCGTGACCGAGGCGGATCAGGGCCTCGGCCACGGCTGTCCCGAAGCGCCCCAGCCCGATGACGGCCACCGATCTTGTATCGCTGATTCTGCGTTCTCTAGCCAACGATCGGCCTCTCCTCGGGGAGGTGGAAATGGCGGTGGCGGGTCTTGAGGGCCAAAGCCGAAGCCACGGTAATGGGACCTATTCGACCCATGAACATGAGGACTATCAAGGCGACCTGGGCGCTCGCGGGCAGGAGTGGTGTGATGCCAGTAGACAGGCCGACCGTCGCGAAGGCGGAGATCACTTCGAACAGAACGACGTCGAGGGCGAAATCCGTGACGAGGAGGACGAACATCGTGCCGACCGCGATCGCCCCGATGCTGAGCAAGGCGATGGTCAGTGCGCGGCGCAGTGTGCCGCTGCCGATGCTGCGGTGCGCCACCCGAGTGTCTGGTTCGCCGCGGATCTCCGACCAGATCACATAGCCGAGCAGAAAGAACGTGGTGACCTTGATGCCTCCGGCGGTACTGGCCGAGCCGCCTCCGATGAACATCAGGGCGTAGTTGACGGCCATGGTTTCCGGAGTGATCTGTCCGTAGTCGACGACGTTGAAGCCCGAGGACCGCGGCATAACGCCGCCGGTGAAGCCGGCCACGATCTTCGCCCACGTGGACAAGGGGCCGAGCGTGCCCGCGTTCCCCCACTCGAGGGCGAGAAAGGCCACCGTGCCCACCGCCAACAGGAGGGCCGAACCGTACACGGTGATGCGCGTGTGCACCGTCCACAGACTCGGTTGCCGCCAGCGCCGACGAACCTCGAAGAGCACCGGGAAGCCGATCCCTCCCACAATGACGGCGAAGCAGATGGGGAACGCGATCCACGCGTCGTCGACGAAGCCGATCATGTTGTCGCTGTACAGGGCGAAGCCCGCGTTGTTGAACGCCGACACCGAATGAAAGACACCGTGCCACAGTGCCGTGCCCCAGGTGTCGTCGTACCGCGCCCGGAACTGGCCGGTAAGCACCACGGCAATGGCCGCCTCGAATCCGGCCATGGTGATGGCAATGCGGCGCACGACGTGGCGAACGTCGCCGACATTCATGGTGCCCGTCTCGGCCTGGGCGATCAGCGACGACTTGAGCCGCAGTCGTCCGCCCACGAGCAGGCTGAGGAGAGTCGCACCGGTCATGATCCCGAAGCCTCCGACTTGGACGCACACCAAGATGACGACCTGGCCGAACGGCGACCAGTACGTTGCAGTGTCTACGCTCGTCAACCCGGTGATGGACACCGCAGAGACTGCGGTGAAAGCTGCGGTCACGAGGGGAGGCCGCTCCGGGCCAGGCGTGGCCCACGGGAGCGACAGGAGAATGGTGCCCACGGTCATCGCTACGAGGAACGCGATGGGCACGATGCGAGTCGGGTGCAGGACGCCTAACCGCATGATCGACTCCCAGCACTCTCTCGCAGACTGCTGATGCTACCGGCGGCCGAACACCGATAGCCAGAGTCGGCTAGCGTCATCGAGGTGCCTGCCGACGGCGACTCGTCCGGACCCTCGTTCGTCCTCCATGAGCATCGCAAGCCACAGCCACACTTCGACCTTCGTCTCGAGGAGCGCGGGGTGCTGCGCTCATGGGCATTACCGCGTGGCCTTCCGACTACCAGCAGCGCCAACCGGCTCGCCATCGCCGTCCCGGATCATGACCTGGAACACCTGCGCTACACCGACGACACCAAGGTCATCGCAGACATCGGATGGTGGGAGGAGCACGACCGTAGTGAGAGGCGCATCCTCTTCACCCTTCACGGCAGAACCACATCGAAGCGCTTCGCCCTCATCGACACCGGAAGCAACTGGCTGCTGCACCTGACCAAGGATCAGCCCTCGTAACGCCTCGGACCGCTCACGACTCGCGGTAGGTCACGAACTCGGGAGGTACGCGCTCGGCGAGCCAGACCAGCTCGTTGCCTGGGTAGAAGCTGATCCCGGCCTCTTGGGCGCGAGCAGCATCGATCTGCAGAACCACTGGTTCGGGATGCTTGCGTCGTCCCACGGCGAAGGCTTGCGCCGTGTCGACGGACAGGTGTACGTACTGCCGCCCCATCGGCTGCAGGCCTGTGCCTCGGATCTTCTGCCATGCCGACGGGGCAGTGCCGTGAAACAGGACGGACGGAGCAGGGGCCGGCGTTCGACTGCCCAGGCCGCGGATCGAGTGTCCGTAACGGGCCCTGATCCGGTCACCACTGAGCTCGTAACGCCTTGCCGAGGACGAAGCCAGCATTCGTTCGAGGTCGGCGCGACTCACGTTGGCCCAGGCTGGGCTGGTCGTGCGCAGCCCGGCAAGCAGGTTGTCCACGGGCACCCACCCCTCGGCATCGAGCTCTAAGCCGTAGGTCCCCGGCTCGTGACGCAAAGCATGTGCGATGCGTCGGCTCAGCGAGGTCGAGGACACCGACATCGACATACCCTCCAAACGCATCAGCGGCACGTGAGCCCTTCAGAGTCGAGAATCGCACATAGTCGAACTCGGCTGTGAAGCTCCGAGGCGCCGAGGCCGAACGCCGCCAGCCCGACCTGGGCGTCCTTACCGAAGCTGCGTCCGCCCACAATTACAAGTCTCGCCGTCCTGGCTGGTGTACGCGGTGTAGCTCTCGGCCAGAGGGTCTCAGATGCCTTTAATCAGCGGTCAGGTGGTCTCGAGGGTCGTGGTTTTTCGCCGTCGCGCAGATCCCGCCGCAGTACCTACGGATGGGCCAATGGTCGAGTTAGGGCATTGTGTGGCTATGGCCACCGAAGAGGACGTCAGGCGGATCTGCCTGTCGATGCCGGATGTCTCCGAGCGCGAGAGCTGGGGACAGCCCGCCTGGTTCACGCGCACGCTGATGGCGCGGATGTGGGAGGACGGTGTTGTCACCGTGAAGACCCAGGAGCGCGACGTGCTAGCCGCCTCAGATCCGACGACATACTTCTGGACCCCCCATCACGAACGTTCACCGAACCTGGTGCTGGTCCGCCTCGACAGCGTTGCCGATGACGAGCTTGCTGAACTACTGCAGGAGTCGTATCGGATTGCCTCCCGGCAAGGACGGTGACAGCGGCCGGCCAGCGTGCGCGCTCCAGGCGCTTGAACCATGACCGGTCCCGTGGCCGGATGACCGGTGGCGACGGGCGCTACCGCGTGCTGGCCAACTCCGCGATCACCCGCGCCCTCACGACCTCGTAGTCGACGGTGAGTCCGATCCTGCGCAAGGTGCCGGGTACCGGACCCGCGGTTCTGGCGAGGAGGGCGAGCAGGATGTGCTCAGTGCCGAGATAGCTGTGCGACAGGCTCTGTGCCTCGCGAAGAGCCTGCTCCAATGCCTTCTTGGCCTCCGCGTTGAAGGGCAGGTGGTTTCCGAGCAGGCGCCGTCGCCGGCGGCCCGTGCCTCGACTTTCTTGCGCGTCGAGCGAACCTGGCCCGAACGTTTCCTCGACACGACGCCGTACGGCAGCCAGATCAACGCCGATGTGCCGCAAGGCCTGCGCGTCGGAAGGGCCGAAGTGCCTCAGGTCGTCCTCGACGGCCTGTCGCCGGATGCCGAGGTCGTGAATGATCTTGGTTGCGACACCGTCACCGTCGACCATGCTCAGCAGGAGGTGTTGGCCCACGATCTCGTGATGATCCAGTTCTCGTGCAACCTTCTGTGCTCGCACCACTGTGTCGCGTGCATCGCGGGTGAACCGTTCAAACATCACAGGATCCTCTCGTTGTCTGACTGTCGTGCCGCGTACTTCCTATGAACCGCTTGCTTGGAGATCCCGAGCGCCGAGGCGATGTCCGCCCACGACCACCCTTGTGTCCGCGCGTTCCTCACTTGGAGGTCCTCGAGTTGCTCGGCCAGGCGCCGCATCGCAGCCGCAGCCCGCAGGCCGATGGCCGGGTCACTGCTCGCGCCCTCGTTGGCCAGGTCGCTGGGTTCCGTCATTGCGTCAGCATATGTTGACCCTGCCTCCCCAGTCAACATATGCTGACGGATGGTGCTGGCGGAGGGTCATGGGCAGCCGGTTGCCGGTGGTGGCACCCTATGCATGTCGCCGGCGAAGAAGAGGCACCCTGAGTGATCGAACGCCGGCGAACCCGGCCCGTCGATGAGTAACTGCTCGCGCGATGGTCTACCAGGCAAGAGGTCGATGACAACAAGAGGAGGTCGTCATGACGACAGTCCCCCCGGAAACGTCCAACGCTGCGGACGATTACCGTGCCGTCGCTGGTGTCTTCACCGACCGCGTGCACGGCGTGGCACCGGCGGCGTGGGACAACCCCGCCCCCTGCGAGGGGTGGGTTGCTCGAGACGTCGTTCGTCACCTCGTCGACTGGTTTCCGGCCTTTCTGGAGGCCGGCGCCGGTGTGGAGCTGCCAAAGGGGCCATCGGTAGACGACGACCCGGTAGCCGCCTGGACGGTCCTCAACGACGGCGTACAGGCGCTGCTGGACGACCCGTCGACACACGACAGACTGCTGTCCAATCCCCACATCGGTGACATTGCGCTGGATCAAGCCGTCGACCGGTTCTACACGAGCGACGTCTTCATGCATACGTGGGACCTCGCCCGAGCTACGGGACAAGACGAACGCCTGGACCCCGCCAAGTGCGCTCAACTGCTCGAAGGGATGCTGGGGATGGACGAGGCTCTAAGGGCCAGTGGCCACTTCGGCCCGGCGGTCGAGGTAGCGCCGGACGCCGACGCGCAGACCCGGCTGATCGCTTTCATCGGGCGGAGGCCCTAGGAGCAGCGCGCGGGAAGGGCCGCCCCATCGCCCTCCGGTGGAGTGCTATCGGTCCGGTCCGCCGGCGCCCATTGCCTCGCTCCGGACGTGAGAAAGGACGTCCTGCCCGTCATCACACCCGACCGTAGCGATCCAGCCATCGTGTGGCATCGTCGCCTCCACCCCACTCGAACGACGGAGGACCGACGTGTCGTATGGCTACACAGGGACCATGCGTACTCACTCAGGCCGGCGGGACGAGGTCGTCGCCCTGCTCACCCGAGACGTCGAGAAGTTGCGCTCGGTCGGATGCCGCGTGTACGCGGTAGCCGTCAGCGATGACGATCCTGACCTCGTGTGGGTCTACGAGATATGGGAGTCGAAGGCGCACCATGACGACTCTCTGCAGTTGCCCAGCGTGAAGCTGGCGATCGAGGAAGCCATGCCGATGCTCACCGGTGAGTTCTCGGGCAGCGAGCTCGCAGTTGTGGGTGGCCTCGGCGTCTGAGCCCAACCGCTCACCTCAGCCGGGGGTCACCGCGGGAGACCCATGCGGCGGAGAAGGAAGGATAAGCCGGGTCACCCGCGCGGACCCATGCCGTGGAGAAGGAGTGATCAGCCGGGTCGCCGGGGTGGTACCACGTGCGGTTGGACCGGTCAGGAGGCCGTTGCTGTCGCCGGGTCCGTGAGGGCGATACCGCTCCGTAGAAGTTCGGCGATGACCTCGGGGTCAGCCGGCCGAGCGAAGAGAAAGCCCTGCGCTGACCGACAACCCTGCTCCCGGAGGGCGGCCAGTTGGTTCTCGGTCTCGACTCCCTCGGCGACCACAGTCATTCCCAGACCGTGTCCCACGGCCAGGATTGCTGTGATGAGGACATCAGGCGTCGAGGCATCCGGGGTGATTGCGGCGACGAAGGACTGGTCGATCTTCAAGGTGTCGATGGGGTAGCCACGCAGCCGGCTCAGGGCGGAGTGCCCGGTGCCGAAGTCGTCGATGGCGAGGTGGACCCCCAGCGCTTGAAGCGCGAGCAGCGGCTCCAGGGTCGCATCAGCATCGAGCAAGACACTCTCAGTGATTTCGAGGGTGAGCAGTCCGGGGGACATGTCAGCGGCCAGAAGCGCCGCTCGGACGGCCGGAATCAGTTGTGGATCGCTCAGTTGGCGCCCGGAGACGTTCACCGCAAGCTGGAGAGCGGGTTCGCCGGGAGGCCGCGCCTTCTGCCAACGACCGGCTTGGGCGCAAGCCTCTGCCAGTACCCACCGGCCGATCGGCAAGATGTCGCCATTGGCTTCGGCCAGCGGAATGAACGTGGTTCGCGGCACGGAACCCTGAGTGGGGTGGTGCCAGCGCAACAAGGCCTCGACCCCAGACATCCGTCCGCTGTCGAGATCAACGATCGGCATGTACTTCAGTGACAGCTCGCCCTTGGACATCGCCTGGTTGAGGTCACTCTTGAGCCGCATGAGGCGGAGACTCTCGACGGCGAACTCCGCAGCGTAGACAACACAGCCCCCCTTGCCCTGGGCCTTGGCGGCGTACATGGCGATATCGGCGTCGCGCAACATCGCCTCGCTGCTGGCAATCGCATCAGCAGCCACGATGCCGATGCTCGCACCGACGACGGTGTGCACATCGGCGAGGTAGAAAGGCTGCTGCATTGCAGCGTTGATCCGTTCGGCCACCTCACGGGCGCCGTCAAGTCCTTCCGGGGTCTCCAGCAGAATCGCGAACTCGTCACCGCCGAGACGGGCAACCGTGTCCTCGGGTCGGACGACCGCACGCATGCGTTCAGCCACCGTCACCAGCAGCTTGTCTCCGGCCGGGTGTCCGTAAGTGTCGTTGATTGTCTTGAAGTCGTCCAGGTCGGCCAGCAGGACGATGACGGGGCCGGGCCGACGGCTGCGGGCCAACGCGTGATCGAGGCGGTCACCGAACAGGGCGCGGTTGGCCAAGCCGGTGAGCGGGTCGTGGAAGGCCTGGTGGTGAAGCTCCACTTCGCGGTCCTTCAGCGTTGCCACCGTCGAGTGCAGTTCCACCTCTCGGTCGCGGAGGATGGCGACGGTTCGGTCCAGCTCCGCCTCACGCTCGCGCAGTGTTGCGACGCTCGCATGCAGGCTGTGGCTGAGCGCGACGATCACCTTCATGTTGAGCAGTTGCCGAAGCAGTACAGCGATCACAACGAAAACGGTGACGCTGAGCTGGGCCGAGTCCAGCGGCTTGCCTCCCACCTGGACGCCGATAGCCAGCGCAAGTCCGAACAGCAGCGGGGCATAGGGAGCCAGCATCGAGAA
>DASQEH010000012.1:0-4274 GCA_035633755.1 Nocardioidaceae bacterium
TCTCTTCGCCATCTGGATCTTCGCGGCGCTGGGGTACGGCGTCGGGGTGCCCAGTCACTGTGGGAGTCTTCGTGCGGACTCGTGCAATGACGCGCAGAACGCGAGCACCCGCATCGGCGTCGCGATCATCGTCGTGGCGTGGGTAGTCGTCGATTTCCTGCTTGCGGTCATCCGTGAGGTGTACCGGCTTGCGACGCGACCATGAGACTGCCCGCTCGCAGCTCCTGACCGGCGTCGGTGAAGGGTTGCGCGGCTAGCGCCACGAACGCTCCGCGACTGCGACACGCGCGCTCGGGACGGGCAAAGGAGGCGGCCACGCAGGGAACATGTCATTGTTATCGGGAGGCTTGCACAGTCCACATGCGAGCCCTCGGGCTGATGGGAAGGCTTCCATGACGAGCAGCTTCGACGACAGCGTCTGGTTATCCACAAGCGACGAACTCGGAGACGAGTGGGTCGAGGACGACACCAAAGGCAACCTGCATTGGGAGGCCGCCCGCCACCGACTCAGCGAGGCCGATGCAGACGATGGAGCGCCTACGAGCTCCTCTCCTTCGCTGCCTCATCCCAGAGCGAGGGACGACTCCAGTCGCGTCGAGCAGTGACCTCGTCGCGCCGGTCGAAGGTGGTTCCGCTCCAGTCTGACCCTACGCCGTGACCGGGTCGGATGGGGGGCCTCACGGTCTCAGCCACAACGAGATATGCGCGGGGTGAACGGTCTTGCGGACGGCCGTGCGCAGATCGGCGCCTACAGCGTCGAGGTCCACCTCGTGTCGCAGCCGGTTGGTGAAGTCGTTGAGCGTTCGGGCGGCGTCATACCGTTGGCGGTAGAACCGCCTATCGACGAGTGTCTGGATGCGGGTGCGGACGGGACGGAACAGCGCAGCCACGGCAAGGGTGGAGCCGGCTACCGCTAAGTCGGACTGCCCGGTCAGCGGGCTCAGGGTCAGTCGCAGCAGGAGCACAGACCCGAGGTAGCCGCATCCGAGGGTGATCGTCAAGGCGCCGTAGACCAACGTTCGGTTGATGATGACGTCGATGTCGTAGAGGCGGTATCGCAGGATGGCCACCCCAGCCGCGACTGGCAGCGTCGCGAGAGCCACTGGCAGTGCGACGGTGGCGAAGAGGTGGTCGTCGACTCCCAAACCGTCATTGGGTGCCACGCTGTCGAGCGCGCCAGCCAGAGGCAGGCTGGCAAGCAGTCCCGCTGCCCAGGCGACCCACTTCAGTTGCTGGCGCTCGTCGCCGCGGGCCCGTCTCCAGCGCAGCATCAGCGATGATGTGGCCAAGAGCACGCTGACCAGGCCCAAGATCAGTCCTGTGAACTCAATCCCTGCGGCGAGACCGTCAACGTCCACGCCGAGAGGATTTTGAACTGTCGAAACAGGCGAGTCACGTAAGCCACCGGGTGCAAGAGCGACACCGGCGATCTGGCACAGGAGTCCGACCGCCGTCAGCGGGATCACGTAGCTCCAGCGCTGACTCACCGGACGTCCATCCGGAAACAGCAGGAAGAGCAGAGGCGGTCCCCCGAGCAGGGCAGGAAAGTAGACCCATGACGACACCCATGCCGCTGCGACCCCACCGGGAAGGCGCGGTTCGACGAGAATGGCGTAGGCGGCGTACGCATAGGTCACTGACGCCAGGGCCATGACTACGCCAACCGCGCAGAACAGCCAACCAATGGGGTTCGCCGGCATTCTCGCGGCAACAACAGCGCCCACCAGCGCGAATACCAGCACCATCAGGTTCAATGTCAGGTTGATCAGCCAGGAGCCGTCTTCAGGCTTGAGGTCGGCAGGAGGCACCTGCGCGAGCAACGCCGTGCCGATCACACTCGCGGTGACGCTGAAGCCGAACAGGGACCATCCCCACCGCCCAGGACTCATGCAAGGCGCTCCCTTCCATCGGCTCAGACGACGGTAGTGTCCCAACGTTCAGCAATCGTTACGATCCCCATCAGCAACCGGTACGAGCACCCCGGTGGGAGAATGGCGCGGCCAGCAACCGGTGCGAGCACCCCGGTGGGAGAATGGTGCGGCGGATGAGGTTCCTGCAGCCTCATCATGTGGCTTACTGGCGATAGTCGCCTCTAACCAGTTCCATGGAACCGAGATCGGGTGGCCAACGTCTTATCGGTGGAACAACTGACGCTGAGGTCGCGAAGCACCACAAGTCCGGCCGGCGATGGCCCCGGTGTGGCCGACGAGCGAAGAGGAGCGGTGATGCAGGATTCCAGGCGCGTAGGTAGGGACGCGACACGCAGCCGCAACCGGCAGGGACTGGTCGGCGCTGGGCTTGTCGGTTTGATCGCTGCCGCCCTTATCGTCGGCCCGCACTGGTTCGGCGGAAATCCAGACAGCAACTCCGTTACCAACCCTGCGGACGCAGAAAGCACCCCTGCGGGCGCAGCGCAGACCTCGACTGCCGATACGGTCTCCATCGATTCGTACGCCAAACCCTGCCCAGCCACGCCGCTAGCGGTGTCGGCATCTCCACAAGCCGACAAGGCGCTCACGACGGACGTGGTGATGGTGCGGCTCTGCCGAGCCAAGGTCGGCGCGGTCACCTCCGCCTTCCAAGCGCCTGCGGAGGGCCTGGTCGCTGAGGTTGATGTGTTCCTCGCACGGGTGGCTAAGCTGCCTCAAGCCCCCGTCAGCCCGTGTCCTCGAGTTCGGTTGAGCCCTGCGCCGTTCGCCTTGCAGATAACAGACTCGGCGGGGAGTACCCGAACGCTCAGCAGCCCCCTCACGCATTGCGGAACCATTACCATCAACCGGCACCGGGTCGCGGCAGACGCAGTACTCGGGTTGTTCCGCGAGGCGCTACGGCAGCAGCGATAGGCTGCGAACGCTTCGAACGGCGACGGTGCGACGCCGTGCCCGACGTGACGGTGGGAGCGCCAGCACTACCACGAGCGGGGACAGTCGCGATGCCTTGGACGGACGACCCTAACGCTCAAAACAGGCGTCATGTCCTGTGCTCGCACCGATCGTGCTGTCAGCGCAGAGTATCGCCGGCACCCTGCGGGCCGGCCTGTCGGTTTGGTGTAGACCGCTCGGCTTGCGTCGGCTAGCGTTCGGTGGTCCAGGCGATCGCCTGCAGACCCGACGAAGGGATCTCCACATGAAGCATGTCTTGCTGGGAGGCATCGCTGCAGTCACGATGCTTGGCGGCGGCCTGGCAGCGCCAGCCGCAGCTTCAACTCCGGTGGAAGATGCCGCCGACTATTGCGTCGACACGGCTTCCCACACGGCGAAGGTGCCGAAGGGGACCAGCATGTGGAGGGACCCCGACAATCTCACCGTGCAGCAGGCTCAAACCATGGAGTTTCAGAGCAACAGAATACTCGCCCGCGCCGGCTTGGACGCTTCAGCTCGCCGCCCGAACGGCTCCGTGAAGATCTCGGTGACCTTTCATGTGGTCACTAACAAGGAGGGCAAGGGTTGGGTGTCCAAGTCTCGCATTCAGCGGCAGATAAGGGTACTGAACCGGGCCTTCGGGGGACGAACCAGTCCGGTCGCCAGCAATACTCCATTTCGCTTCAAGTTGAAGGCCATCACACACACCAAGAAAACTAACTGGTACAGCGCTAACCCATTCGCCAAACGCGGTGTGGAACGGCTCAAGAACATGCAAAAGGCTTTGCGTGTAGGGGGCTCTATGCACCTCAACGTCTACACGGTCGGCTTTCACGGCGGGTCACTTCTCGGTTATGCCAGCTTCCCGACTGACTACATCCTCACACCGAAGCTAGACGGGATGGTGCTGTGGGATGAGACCCTGCCTGGTGGGGACGCGGAGTTCGAGTCCTCAGACGGAGATGTAGTCACCTACAACCGCGGCGACACTGCCACCCATGAGGTTGGTCACTGGATGTACCTGCACCACCCGTTCATCGGCGGCTGTTCTTACCCGAACGACTACGTCGCGGACACGCCGCCCCAGGACGACGGCGCCAACACCTTTGATTGTGGTCGAAAGAACAACAACACGTGCGGGCCACGCCCCGACCCCGTCCACAACTTCATGAACTATGGCGACGACATCTGCCTGGACCGATTCACTCGAGACCAACGACAGCGCATGAATCAGGGTTGGAGGATCCGGCAAGCCCTGTCCTCGCTCCACTGAGCCATCAATCCACAGGGCCGAGAGCCAGGATCGCCGTAACGTGGCGACGCCGGTCCGAGCCGAGACTCTGGTTCGGACCGGCGGCCACCTCGATAGCGATCCAACACTCGCGGCGGGCCGGGTCCCGGGCGCGTCGCCGT
>DASQEH010000013.1:0-88276 GCA_035633755.1 Nocardioidaceae bacterium
CGCGGCACCACTCATCGACAACAAGACGTACCTCGAAGCCGCAGCCGGCATCTTGGCTGTGGAGGCTTACCACGCAGGCATCGTCCGTACCAGCCTGTACGCGAAGGGCTTGCAGGCTCCGGCCCGTGCGATCTCCAATGCTCGTGACAGCCTGGACGGCAACTGGGACGTCGACCGTGGCATCGGCACCAAGACCCGCGCCAACCTGGTGCCCACCGACGGCAACGGCATCGCCTTCAGCCGCACCGCCGCCCGTGTCCTGAACATCGTCTACCTGACTCCTCAGAAGGCGATGAGGGGTGGATTCTTTCCCTCCGGCGTCAACGGACCGATCAACACCAGCGGACCCAAACCGCGGTGACAGCAGGCGCCCGCCACTGTCGGTGGGCGCCTGGCAACACCCGCCCCATGGCATGACCGACAGCTCCGGATTCCCCTCTGCGGGGACCGGGGCTGTTTGGCGTGCGCCTGGCTTATCAGCCCGCAAGGTGGGTACCTGACCGCCTGGCGGGCGGACTGTCCCCGTCATGCGGTTGGATGACTTCACGCGGGCCTTCACCACCGCGACCCGCTACGCGGCCACGGCCGCCTCACTCGCACGACCATCACGTTTGAAGGGAAGCAGATGCAGGTCTGGCCCGGTGCCGCCTACCCCCTTGGCGCCACCTACGACGGCGCCGGGACGAACTTCGCCGTGTTCTCCGACATCGCCACCAGCGTCGAGCTGTGCCTTTTCGGCAGCAGAGGCGCTGAGACGCGGATTCCGATGACCGAGCAGGATGCTCTGGTCTGGCACGTCTACCTGCCTCGAGTGACCCCGGGTCAGCGTTACGGATACCGCATTCACGGACCGTACGAGCCCAAGCAGGGTCACCGCTGCGATCCCAGCAAGCTCCTGATGGACCCGTACGCCAAGGCCGTCGAGGGAGCGATCGACTGGGCACCGGCATGCTTCTCCTACGACTTCAAGAACCCCGAGCTGGCGAACCATGAGGATTCTGCGCCACATACGATGAAGTCGGTCGTGGTCAACCCGTTCTTCGACTGGCAAGACGACCGCGCCCCGCGCCGGCCGTATCACGAGACCGTGATCTACGAGGGCCATGTCAAGGGGATGACCCAGCTGCACCCGGACATCCCCGAGGAGATTCGCGGCACCTACGCCGCCATCGGCCACCCGGTGATGATCGAGCACCTCACGAATCTCGGCGTCACGGCGCTGGAGCTCATGCCGGTGCACCAGTTCGTCAACGACTCGTCGCTGGTCGACCAGGGGTTGTCGAACTACTGGGGCTACAACACCATTGGCTTTTTCGCCCCTCACAACGTCTACAGCTCGACCGGCCAGCGCGGGCAACAGGTGCTCGAGTTCAAGGCCATGGTCCGGGAGCTGCACCGGGCCGGCATCGAAGTGATTCTCGACGTCGTCTACAACCACACCGCCGAGGGCAACCATCTCGGTCCCACCCTGTGCTTCCGGGGCATCGACAACGCCGCGTACTACCGCCTCGCCGAGGACGACCCGTCGTTCTACTACGACACGACGGGCACGGGCAACACGTTGCTGATGCGCAGTCCCGCAGTCCTTCAGCTGATCATGGACTCACTGCGCTACTGGGTCACTGAGATGCACGTCGACGGTTTCCGGTTCGACCTCGCGGCGAGCCTGGCCCGTCAGTTCCACGAGGTTGACCGCCTGAGCGTGTTCTTCGACCTCGTGCACCAAGATCCGGTCATCTCGCAGGTCAAGCTCATCGCCGAGCCGTGGGACCTGGGACCCGGCGGGTACCAGGTCGGCAACTTCCCGCCCCAGTGGACCGAGTGGAACGGCCGGTTCCGCGACACCGTGCGCGACTACTGGCGAGGTGAGCCGCACTCCCTCGGTGAGTTCGCTGCACGACTGTCCGGTTCAAGCGACCTCTATGAGGCGAACGGCAGGGCTCCGTACGCCTCGATCAACTTCGTCACCGCACACGACGGCTTCACCTTGCGCGACCTCGTGTCGTACAACGACAAGCACAACGATGCCAATGGCGAGGGTAACGCCGACGGCGAGAGCCATAACCGCTCATGGAACAGCGGCGTCGAAGGCGAGACGTCGGACCCTGATGTGCTCGCGTTGCGACGACGCCAGCAGCGCAACCTGCTGAGCACGTTGCTCCTGAGCCAGGGAGTGCCGATGCTGGCCCACGGGGACGAGCTCGGGCGCACTCAGGGCGGTAACAACAACGTCTACGCCCAGGACAACGAGATCTCCTGGATCCACTGGGACGACGTGGACAACGACCTGCTGTCGTTCACCCAGGAGCTGCTGGCACTGCGTGCCAACCATCCGGTGTTCCGCCGGCGGCGCTTCTTCACCGGAGAGAAGGCCCCGAACGGGCTGCCCGACATCGCCTGGCTGAGAACCGACGGGACGACCATGGACAGCGACGACTGGTCGCACGGGTCGCTACGTCCTCTCGGGGTGTTCCTCAACGGCGAAGGCATCACGGAGTCCGGGTTGCGGGGGGAGAACATCGTCGACGACACCTTCCTGCTGGTGCTCAACCCTGGACACGAGGACGCCGTCATGACGCTTCCGCCAGACGAGTTCGGCAAGGAGTGGCAGCCCCTCATTGACACGTCGGATGACAACCGCACCGAGGGCGACGCCGCGTCGGTTCCGGCGGGGCACGAGCTGACTCTGACCGCGCGCTCTGTCGTCGTCTTGCGTCGTGTCTGAGGGCCGCGAGGTCATCTCGACCTACCGCCTGCAGCTTCACCCCGGCTTCGGCTTCGAGGAGGCCCTGCGCCAGGTCCCCTACCTCGCCGACCTCGGCATCTCCCACCTCTACCTGTCCCCCGTTCTCGAGGCGGTCCCGGGGTCCATGCACGGGTACGACGTCGTCGACCACAGCCGCATCCGCGGCGAGCTCGGCGGGGAGGACGGCTTGGTTGCCCTTGCCCAAGGCGCTCATGCTCAGGGGCTCGGGCTTGTCGTCGACGTGGTCCCCAACCACATGGCGTTGCCGACGCCTGCCTATCTCAACCCAGCGCTCTGGGAGACCTTGCGGCTGGGTCGAGACAGCGAGACGGCGGGGTGGTTCGACCTCGACTGGGAGCTCTGCGATGGCCGTATCGGCCTGCCATTGCTCGGCAGCCCGCTCAGCGATGTCCTGGCGGCTGGTGAGCTGACGCTGGGCGAGCATGAGGGTCAGCCGGTGATCTCGTACTACGCCCAGATGCTCCCGGTGGTTCCTGGGACCGAATCAGGTCCCGTCGCCGACGTGCTGAGCCGCCAGCACTACCTGCTGGCAGGGTGGCGCGAGAAGGACGACGTGCTCGGCTACCGGCGCTTCTTCGATGTCGACACGCTCGTCGCGGTCAAGGTGGAGACGCCTGCAGTGTTCGACGCCACTCACGAACGGCTGCTGGACCTGCATCGCCGCGGCATCGTCGATGGCTTCCGCATCGACCATCCGGATGGCCTCGCCGACCCGGAGGGGTACCTCGAGCGGCTGCACGACGCGACCGGCGGGGCCTGGGTCGTGGTCGAGAAGATCCTGGAGGGTGACGAGTCCCTACCACCGGACTGGTCGACCGCGGGGACGACCGGGTACGACGCCATCACAGCGCTGCAGACCGCTCTGGTGCCGGATGTCGCAGTTCCTCTGGACCAGCTTTGGCAGGGCACCGGTGGCGATGCGTCGCTGGCCAGCACCGAGCTCGAAGCGAAACGGCTCGTGGTGGACGAGCTGTTCCAGCCGGAGCTGCATCGGCTGGCTCGCCGCGCCAGCGAGGCTGCGGCGGACGCTGGGCGGCCGCTCAGCGTGGCAGACCTCACCGCGGCCTTGCGGGAACTGCTCATCCAGACCCGGACCTACCGGGCCTATGTGCGGCTCGACGTCGAGCCCGGCGACGACGGTGTGCGGCAGCTCGGTGCCATGCGCTCACGCGCCGAAGAGCTGAGGCCCGAGCTCGCGGAGACCTTCGACGTCCTGCAAGGCCTGCTTCTGGACTCACGGAGCTCGAGCGCGGCCGGACGTGACCTCGTGATCCGCTTCCAGCAAGTATGTGGGCCGGTGATGGCCAAGGGTGTCGAGGACACCACCTTCTACCGCTACAACCGCATGATCGCGCTGAACGAGGTCGGCGGCGACCCGGCCGCCTTGGACCACCCGTCGATGGACGGCCTCCATGCCTGGGCGGAGCGCCAGTCCCTCGGGCATCCGACGGGAATGACGGCCCTGTCGACACATGACACCAAGCGGGGTGAGGACGTCCGGGCGCGACTCCTGGCAGCAGCTGAGGACGTCGAAGGCTGGCAGCGCGTGTGGGACGCCGTCCGCGCAGCTGCCCGTGAAACGGGAGTGGATGAGCCTACCGCGTACCTCGTGGCGCAGACCCTGGTCGGCAGCTGGTCTCTCGACTCTGACCGGCTCCACGGCTACCTCGAGAAGGCGGTGCGCGAGGCCAAGCGCCACACCACCTGGGTCGACCCGGACCCGGACTACGAGCGTCGGGTCCATGACCTGGGCGATTGGTGCCTGACCGACGGTTCGCTCGCCGCGGACCTGGAGTCGTTCACCACTGCCCTGGAGCCCGCTGTTCGGGCGGTGACACTCACCACCAAGCTGCTCCAGCTCATGCTGCCCGGGGTGCCTGACGTGTACCAGGGCTGCGAGACCGTCGAACGGTTCCTCGTCGACCCCGACAACAGGCGCCCGGTCGACTATGCCTCCCGGCAGGATCGCCTCCGCCGGCTGGACTCCTCCGCCGGGTGCGACGACCTCGATGACGAAAAGCTGTGGATCACGACCACGGCGCTCCGGGTCAGGCGCGAGCTACCCGAGCTCGTTGGTGCCTCGGCCACCTACCGCGAACTGCCCACCACGTCCCCCCACGTCATCGGGTTCCTCCGCAGCGAGAAGCTCGCTGTGCTGGGGACCCGGTGGCCGGGTGGCCAGGCGCGGGTGGGCTGGACCGGCTCGACAGTCTCCCTTCCGGACGGCGCGTGGTCGGACCGGCTCTCCGGCCGTGCCGTCGGCGGTGGCGCTGAGGTGGACTGCGCGACGCTGTTCGCCGACTTTCCCGTCTCGCTACTGATCAGGGAGGCCGAGTGAAGTTCCAGGTGTGGGCGCCATGCGCGGAGTCGTCGGTGACGCTGGTGCTGGACGGCATTCAGCACCCGATGAAGCGAGGACAAGCCGGGTGGTGGGTGAGCGACGAGGACGCGGTCGCGGGCTCCCGCTACGCGTTCAGCCTTGACGGCGGCGAGCCGCGGGCCGACCCACGCGCGCTCCGACTCCCGGACGGACCGGAGGGCGAGGGCGAGGTCTTCGATCTGACCGCGTTCGACTGGTCCGACGGTGCCTGGCGGGGAGCCTCGCTACCCGGGGCGGTGATCTACGAGATGCATGTCGGCACGTTCACACCGGAGGGAACGCTCGACTCGGCGATCGAACGGCTGGACCATCTCGTCTCGCTCGGCGTGGACTTGGTGGAGCTGATGCCGCTCGCCAGCTTCCCCGGTCGGTACGGGTGGGGGTATGACGGTGTCGGACTGTACGCCGTGCATGAGCCGTACGGCGGTCCGCAGGCACTGTGCCGGTTCGTCGACGCCTGCCATGGTCGGGGCCTCGGCGTCCTGCTCGACGTGGTGTACAACCACCTCGGCCCCAGCGGGAACCACCTGAGCGAGTTCGGCCCGTACTTCACCGACCGGTACGGGACACCCTGGGGGGCAGCGCTCAACCTCGACGACGCCGACAGCGACGAGGTGCGACGCTTCATCCTTGACAACGCCCAGATGTGGCTGACCGAGTTCCACGTCGACGGGCTCCGCCTCGACGCGGTGCATGCGTTGTTCGACGACCGGGCCGTGACCTTGCTCGAGGAGCTGTCCGACGAGATCGGGTCGTTGGCGACGAGCCAGGGTCGACCCAAGTGGCTGATCGCCGAGTCCGACCGCAACGACCCGCTGACGGTGACGCCGCGCGAGGCGGGCGGCATGGGTCTGCACGCACAGTGGGCCGATGACGTCCACCATGCCTTGCATGTCCTGCTGACCGGCGAGACGCAGGGGTACTACGCCGACTTCGCCGCTCCTGGGGCGATCGAGAAGGTGCTCTCCGGGGTGTTCTTGCACGACGGGACGTACTCGTCGTTTCGACGTCGCACCCACGGTCGGCCGATCGATCAGACGCGCACACCGGGGTGGCGGTTCGTGGTCTCGCTGCAGACCCATGACCAGGTAGGCAACCGGGCCACCGGCGACCGGCTGTCGGCACACCTGAGCCCGGGTCAGCTGGCATGTGGCGCGACGCTGCTCCTCACCGGTCCCTGCACCCCGATGCTCTTCATGGGCGAGGAATGGGGTGCTTCCACCCCGTGGCAGTACTTCACCGACCACACCGACCGCAAGCTGGCAGAAGCTATCCGGCGCGGACGGCGTGACGAGTTCCAAGCGCACGGCTGGGACCGCAGCTCTGTGCCGGACCCCCAGGCCGACGGCACCGCTGAGCGCTCACGACTCGACTGGGCCGAGGTCGACACTGAGCCGCACGCCGCCGTCCTCGGGTGGTACACCGAGCTCGTCCGGCTTCGGCGGGAGATCCCTGACCTGAGCGACCCCCGCCTGGACCGGGTCCAGGTGGCGCATGACGCCGAGGCTCGGACGGTGGTCGTCCAGCGCGGCGACCATGTGGTCGTCGTCAACTTGTCCGAGTCGGTGCGGGAGATCGCGCTGCCTGCAACGGCCGCAGAGCAGCCGCCGCGCATTGTGTGCGCGTGGGACTCCGACACGACGGTGATCGATGCTGGCGTCGTCAAGATGCCTGCGCAGGCGTGTGCCGTCCTCGGGCCTGCGACAACGTAGACACCGGTTGCACTGCCTGCGCCGGCGGGTGCCGTGCTATGGCTGCGGCGACGTGGGTACCGGTGCGAGTCAGGCATGTCGGCGACCTGCCTTGGCCTGCTTCGACAGGTGCTTGCGCTGCTTGGTGAGCTCGGCTCGGAGCCGCAGATCCGTGCGTGCGGCCATCCGCAGCTGCTCACGCTGCAGCAGTCGCCAACTGCTGAGCCGGCGAGACCCAAGTGTTCCCTCATCGACTGCCTGAGCAACAGCGCATCCTGGCTCGGCGTCATGCGTGCAGTTGCTGAACTTGCAAAGGCGAGACAGCTCTTCGACATCGGGGAAGACCTCGCCGAGCGACCCCGCTGGCGAGAGCAAGCCCACGCCGCGCAGGCCGGGGGTGTCGACGACGGCGCCGCCCCCCGGCAGCATCAAGAGCTCGCGCCGTACGGTGGTGTGGCGTCCCCGGCCGTCCCCGCGGATCGGCCTGGCAGCGAGAACATCGGCGCCGACGAGGGCGTTCGCCAGGGACGACTTCCCGTGACCGGAGGCGCCCATCAGTGCCACGGTGAGATGTCCTGCCAATAACGAACGAAGCGTGTCGACGCCTCGACCCGACACGACGCTCGTGCACAACACGTCAACACCAGGCGCGATCTGAGCGACATCGTCGGCGAACTGACGCGAGTCGGTGACCATGTCGGCCTTGGTGAGCACGACCAGCGGCTGGGCGCCACTGTCCCAGGCGAGCGACAGCATCCGTTCCAAGCGCCCCAGGTTGGGCTCGGGGTGCAGGCCGGCAACGACGGCGACGACCTCCATGTTGGCGGCCAAGACCTGGCCTTGGGAGCGGCGGGACGCCTCCGCCCGGGTGAGCACCGTGCGCCGTGGAAGCACGGTCTCGATGACGAAGGGACCGTCCGGCCAGTGGCGCACCAGGCACCAGTCGCCCGTGCAGGGTGACGCGAGCGGGTCGGTGGCCATCGCCTCCAGGACGGCTCCGCCGTAACTCGCTCGGATGAGACCATGCTCGGTCAGGATCGACGCCAACCCGCGGTCGACGCCGGCGATCCGCCCCACAAGCTCATCGGGGTGCGCGAGCGACGACTCGCGCCAAGCGTCGTCCCAGCCGAGCGCGACGAGGTCTACAACGGGTGCCGCCACGGTGCGACACTAAGCCGCGCTGAACTCGGTCGCACCTGATTTTGGGGTCGCTCAGGGCGGGTCGGATGCTGCTGGCGTAGTCGGCGCGGCCGCCGCGGGCGGTGCACCGCCACTCTCGAGCCGCGCGATCGCCGTCGACTTGCCCGGCCACAGCTCGTCGAAGGCGGCGTTGACCGCCGCTCCGACCAGCACCGCGAGCGCGGTCAGGAAGAGCCAGATGAGGACCGCGATCGGCGCCGCCAGGGGACCGTAGATCGACGTGGTCGCATTCACCAGCACCAGACGCAACAGGTAGCTGCCCAACACCCACAAGGTGAACGCCAGAGTCGCCCCCGGGATGTCGTAACGCCAGGAGCTTCGAACAGGGACGGACAGGTGGTAGAGCGTGGTGAGGAAGGCAATGCTGAGGACGACGACAATGGGCCAGTACAGCTGGTTGAGGAAGTCCAGCCTGGCCGGGAGAAATCGGTCCACCAGGCGAGGTCCGGCGAGGATGAGCGGCAGCACGATGACGCCCACCACCAGGCCCACGACATAGAGGGAGAAGGACAACAGCCGCGTTCGCACGATGCCTCGCCGGCCCGCCAGGCCATACATGATGGTGATGGTGTCGACGAAGACGTTCAGGGCGCGCGACCCCGACCACAGCGAGAGCACGAAGCCGATCGAGATGACGTCGAAGCGCGACCCCTGGTTGATGACCGTCGCGAGCGTTGGCTCCACGATCTTGTTCACCGACTCGGGCGTGAGGACCTTGCTGGCGAGATCGATGACCTCGGTGTTGAAGGCCTTGATCTGCGACGGGTCCACCCGCTTCACGATGTAGGTGATGCTCCCCGCGAGGCCGAAGATCAAAGGCGGCAGGGACAAGATGGCGAAGAAGGCCGCCTCTGCCGCCAGTCCTGTGACCCGATAGCGAAAGCAGGCCCCCACCGTCGATGACAGCAGCCGCCACGAGGTCTCGCGCACGGTCGACGGCTTCGGATCGGTCGGTGGCGTCTGCCTCACCGCCTCCGACGCCATGGTGCCTACGGTAACCAGCGGCACCGCGAACGGGCGGTAAGACGGCGGCTGCCACCCGGGTCGTCACCGCGGCGCATCGCATTAGGGTGGAACGATGACGTCATCTGACACCGCCACCCTTGCCTCCGAGTCCCCCGATGTCGCCGCCACGGCGAACCAGGCCTATCGGTCCGCACTCGAGGTCATCGCCTCGGTCGAGCCCCGGATCGCTGACGCGACCCGCGCCGAGCTCACCGACCAGCGGGCGTCGCTCAAGCTGATTGCCAGTGAGAACTACGCCTCGCCGGCAGTCCTGCTCACCATGGGAAGCTGGCTGAGCGACAAGTACGCCGAGGGCACCATCGGCCATCGCTTCTACGCCGGGTGTCGCAACATCGATGAGGTCGAGTCGATAGCTGCCGAGCACGCGAAGGCGTTGTTCGGGGCCGAGCACGCCTACGTGCAGCCTCACTCGGGCATCGACGCGAACCTCGTGGCGTTCTGGGCCATCCTGGCCACGCGGGTGGAAGCCCCGGCGCTCGCTGTGCACGGCGCGAAGGGCGTCAATGACCTCAACGAGAGCGATTGGGAGGAGCTGCGCGCCAGCTACGGCAACCAGCGCATGCTGGGCATGTCGCTGGACGCAGGCGGTCACCTCACCCATGGCTTCCGGCCGAACATCTCCGGCAAGATGTTCCGCCAGCGCAGCTACGGCACCGATCCCGTGACGGGACTTCTCGACTATGACGCTGTTCGCCGGCAGGCGCAGGAGTTCCGGCCACTGGTCTTGATCGCTGGCTACTCGGCGTACCCGCGCCGGGTGAACTTCGCGAAGATGCGTGAGATCGCCGACGAGGTCGGTGCGACCCTGATGGTCGACATGGCGCACTTCGCGGGATTGGTGGCGGGGAAGGTCTTCACCGGCGACGAAGACCCAGTTCCGCACGCTCACATCGTGACCAGCACCACCCACAAGTCGCTGCGAGGCCCGCGTGGTGGCCTCGTACTGGCGCAGTCGGAGTACTCCGACGCGGTCGACCGCGGCTGCCCGATGGTGCTGGGTGGCCCGCTCGGTCACGTGATGGCGGCCAAAGCGGTGGCGCTCGCTGAAGCGCGCCAGCCGGCCTTCGCGGCCTACGCGCAGCGAGTCGCCGACAATGCCAAGAGCCTCGCCGAGGGATTCCTTCGCCGCGATGCGAGCCTGGTCACCGGAGGGACCGACAACCACATCGTGCTGCTCGACGTCACCCGGTTCGGCCTTACCGGGCGCCAGGCAGAGACGGCGCTGCTCGACGCCGGGATCGTGACCAACCGCAACTCCGTCCCGTCCGACCCCAACGGCGCCTGGTACACCAGCGGCATCCGGCTGGGCACGCCGGCTCTCACGACTCGAGGATTCGGCCCGGACGAGTTCGACCGCGTCGCTGACCTGATTGTGGGGGTGCTCGACAACACCACCCCGAGCGTGACCAAGAACGCGGCCCCCTCCAAAGCGGGGTACATCCTGGCGGACGGGGTGGCGGAGCGGACCAAGTCCGCCGCGGCCGAGTTGCTGCATACGCATCCGCTCTATCCCGGCATCGAGCTCTAGCGACAGTCCTTGAGCCGCTCCCCCTCCGATTGGGGGGCATCTCAGTAGACGAGATCAAATCTTGCTCTGTGAGACGCCATTTGCTTAGCCGCTAAGGTGTCGGCGACGATTGTCAGCATGACACTCGCTGTGGGCTACATCGTGCACCTGGTGGTTCGCCGCCATGTGGACTTTGGGATGACGCGCAGCATGATGTGTATGCCGGCCGCCTGAACCCCGCCCGCCAGTAGAACTCGTCGGGCGCGCGGCCGCCGACCCGACGTCATTCACGAGGCGTCGAATCGCCTGCTCGCGTGCCTTCCTCTCAGGAAGCACCATGACTCCCACTTCGAACGCAACAGTCGCGCGCACCCCTGCCACCAGCTCCGGCCCCAAGCCAGCCCGACGTCCCAAGGGCGAGGGTCAGTGGGCGCTCGGGTACCGCGAACCACTGAACGCCAACGAGCAGGCGAAGAAGGATGACGACGCGCTCAACGTGCGGGCTCGCATCGAGAACATCTACGCTCATGGCGGATTCGCATCGATCGACCCTTCCGACCTTCGCGGCCGGTTCCGCTGGTGGGGTCTGTACACCCAGCGGCGGCCCGGTATCGACGGAGGGCGTACGGCCGTGCTGGACCCCTCGGAGCTTGACGACGAGTACTTCATGCTGCGCATCCGCATCGACGGCGGACAGCTCACCGGCGAACAGCTCCGCACCATCGCGGATCTGTCGACGACGTACGCACGAGACACCGCCGATATCACCGACCGCCAGAACATCCAACTGCACTGGGTCCGGGTCGAGGACGTTCCGGAGATCTGGTCCCGACTCGAGCAGGTCGGCCTGTCCTCGCAGGAGGCCTGCGGCGACGCCCCGCGCGTGGTCATCGCCAGCCCCCTTGCGGGGATTGCCGCTGACGAGCTGATCGACCCCACATCGGCGGTGGAGGAGATCACCGAGCGCTACATCGGCGACCCGGAGTTCTCGAACCTGCCGCGCAAGTTCAAGACCGCGATCACCGGTCATCCCAGCCTCGACGTAGCACCTGAGGTCAACGACCTGGCGTTCGTCCCCACCACGCACCCCGAGCACGGAGTGGGGTTCGACGTCTGGGTCGGCGGCGGGTTGTCGACGAATCCGTCGCTCGCTGCCAGTCTCGGCGTATGGGTCCCGCTTCACGAGGTCGCCGATGTGTGGCGCGGCGTCATCAGCGTCTTCCGCGACTACGGCTATCGGCGGCTGCGCGCCCGAGCACGCCTGAAGTTCCTGGTGTCGGACTGGGGAGTGGAGAAGTTCCGCAAGGTCCTCGAGGAGGAGTACCTCGGTCGCACCCTGATCGACGGCGAGGCTCCCCCGAAGCCGCTGGGCAACGGTGACCACGTCGGGGTGCACAAGCAGGCCGACGGCCGCTTCTATGTCGGCGTAGCACCCAGCGCCGGCCGGGTCTCCGGCACGCTCCTCACCAAGCTCGTCGACGTGGCAGAGGCTCACGGCTCGAGCCGGTTCCGAACCACCCCGTACCAGAAGCTCATCATCCTCGACGTCGACGCCGCGGACGTCGACTCGGTGGTGAAAGCCGTCGACGACTTGGGGCTGTCGACGCGACCGAGCCAATGGCGGCGGTCAACGATGGCGTGCACCGGCATCGAGTTCTGCAAGTTGGCCATCGTGGAGACCAAGAACCGAGCTGCTCAGCTGATCAGCGACCTCGAGGCGCGCATCCCCGAGCTGGACACGCCGATCACCGTCCACCTCAACGGCTGCCCCAACTCCTGCGCCCGCATCCAGGTGGCCGACATCGGCCTCAAAGGCCAGCTCGTCACGGACGAGAATGGCAACTCGGTTGAAGGATTCCAGGTGCACCTCGGCGGAGGCGTCGGGCTCGAGGCGGGCTTCGGCCGCAAGCTGCGCGGACACAAGGTCACGGCCGACCAGCTGACCGACTACGTCGAATCCGTCGCTCGTCGCTACCTCGAGGGGCGCGAAGAAGGTGAGCGGTTCGCCTCATGGGCTGCGCGTGCCGACGAGAAGGAGCTGCGATGAGCGGCCACTCCGTGCCCCTGCACTGCCCATACTGCGCGGGGGAGAACCTGCACCCGCACGGTGATCGCCACGGGGCCTGGGAGTGCCGCGAATGCCTGCGTGCCTTCTCCGTGAGCTTCATCGGCCTGCTCGCGAGGCAGCAGGCAGTCCAGGCCGAAGTCCGCCCCGACGCCGACGCCACAGCGAAGGGAGAGTCGCGATGACAGTGGTCAGCCTGGACGAGCTGCGGGAGACCGCTCTGATCGCCGGCCCCGAGCTGGAGCTCGCGCCAGCCGAATCGATCATCGAGTGGGCCGTGGAGACCTTCGGTAGTCGGTTCTGCGTCACGTCCTCGATGTCGGACGCCGTTCTGTCGCATCTCGCGGGAACCGTCGCACCGGGCATCGATGTGGTGTTCCTCGACACGGGATACCACTTCGTGGAGACGCTCGGCACAGCGCAGGCGGTCGCGGCGACGCTCCCCGTCAACCTCGTCACGCTCTCCCCCACCATTTCGGTGCGTCAGCAAGACGAGCAGTACGGCGCGGACCTCTGGGCACGTGATCCGGACCTGTGCTGCAACCTGCGCAAGGTGCAGCCGCTCGCGGAGGGGCTGGCCGCGTACGACGCCTGGGCCACCGGCCTCCGGCGGGAGGAGACCCACAACCGGGTGATCACCCCCGTCGTCGGATGGGACGAGCGCAAGCAGAAGGTCAAGGTGTCACCCCTGGCCCGCTGGACCGCCCGCGACGTCGACCGCTACATCGCCGATCACAACATCCTCGTGAACCCCTTGCAGCTCGATGGCTACCCCTCCATCGGTTGCTGGCCCTGCACGCGCCGCGTTGCAGATGGTGACGATCCCCGCAGCGGTCGTTGGGCCGGTACGGGCAAGACAGAATGCGGAATACACTCATGAGCGCTCCCGCCCTGGTGACGTTGGCTCACGGCAGTCGCGACCCCCGGTCCGCGCGTAGCGTCCGGGAGATCGTGTCGGTCACCCGGAGGCTGCGTCCCGACATCCACATCGAGACGGCGTTTCTCGACCACGTCAAGCCCGACTTGGACAGCGTCTTCGAGAAGCTGGTGTCCAAGGGGTACGACGAGATCGTGGTCGTACCGCTGCTGCTCACCTCCGCCTACCACGCCCGCGTCGACGTCCCGGCCGCGGTCAAGCGGGCCGCCTCCGCCAACGGTGACGTGGCGGTTCGGGTGGCCGATGTCGTCGGCACCGACCCGGCACTGCTCGGCATCCTCGACGAGCGGCTGCGCCAAGCGCTCAGCTCCGCCCGGGTTCGCGAGCTCGACGCACTCGTCCTCGCCGCCGCAGGGTCGTCGGATGCTCGCGCCAACGCGGCCGTGGCCCGCCTGGCGCGGGTCTGGGGCACGCGTCACCGGCTCCCGACCAGCGTCGCCTTCGCGTCGGCGGCACCACCGTCAACCGGCGAAGCAGTTCGCGAGTGGCGCAGGCAAGGTCGCCGCCACGTCGCGGTCGGCTCGCTGTTCGTGGCGCCTGGAACCCTGCCCGACCGTGCGGCTGAGCTGGCACTGGAAGCCGGTGCGGTGGCGGTGTCCGCTCCCCTCGGGGCTCATGACGAGCTTGGCCGCCTGATCCTGGCCCGATACTCGGTCGGGGCTCTTCAGCTGGTCGACATTCCTGCCTGAGGCAAGGCCGACTGCCCTGACCTGGCGTGGCAGCCCCGAGCACGGGCCGGGGAAGGTGCCGTCAAAGGCACGCGGGCAACGCCAGGTGGCGGTCGCGGGCAGGATGAGCCGAGGCCCACTACCCCAGCCGCGGGTGGCAGGATCGTCGCGTGCAGTCAGTGTTCCCCCCGACACCCAATGAGGTCAGCTACGACGACCTGGCCGAGCTCTACGCCTACCCCGTCGAGCGACCCTGGGTACGAGCGAACTTCGTCGAGTCGCTCGACGGCGCTGCTCAGGGCAGCGACCACAAGTCCGGAACCTTGTCGAGTCGAGCCGACAAGCGGCTCTTCGGTCTGCTGAGATCCCTCGCCGACGTCATCGTCGTCGGAGCCCACACGACCCGTACCGAGGGGTACCTCCCCGTGACGGCAACCGAGACCCGGGCCGGCCTGCGCAGCAGGCTCGGCCTGACGCCGGTCCCGGCTCTCGCCGTCGTCTCCCGGTCTCTCGAGCTGGACGACGGACTCATCGAGCACGCCGGTGAGCCGACCATCGTCATCACCACCGAGTCCGCTCCGGCGGCACGTCGGGAGGAGCTCGCCACCGTGACGCCCGTCATCACCGCCGGCCGAGACGATGTGGATCTCGCCTTCGCGGTCGAGCAGCTGGTGGCAAGAGGGTTCTCCCGGATGCTGTGCGAGGGCGGTCCGACCCTGATGCGGGACCTCGTGGCAGCCGGTCGGGTGGACGAGATCTGCCTCACGATCGCACCCTTGATCGTGGCCGGTGACCGGCTTCGGATGACGCATGGCCCCGACATCGATCGCCCCGCCACCTTCACGCTGCGCCACCTCCTCGAGGAAGACAGCTTCCTCTTCTGTCGCTACACCCGAAACTGAGGCCCCGAATGGATCTGCCCGTGATGCCGCCCGTCGCTCCGATGTTGGCCAAGTCGGTGAAGGCGCTGCCTCAGCCGACGTCGCTGGAGGGTGGGGCGCTGTATGAGCCGAAGTGGGACGGCTTCCGATGCATCGTCTTTCGCGACGGGAACGACGTCGAGCTCGGCAGCCGCAACGAGCGCCCGCTGACCCGGTACTTTCCCGACGTCGTCGACGCCGCGCTGGCGTCGCTGCCGCCTCGGTGCGTCGTCGACGGGGAGATCATCGTCGCCATCGACGGCCGTCTCGAGTTCGAGCGGCTCCTCGAGCGCATCCATCCGGCCAGCTCACGCGTGCAGAAGCTCGCGAGCGACACACCTGCCTCCTTCGTCGCCTTCGATCTGTTGGCCTTGGATGACACGTCCCTCATGGACACCCCGCTCGGCGAGCGCCGGCAGCAGCTGGCCGAGGCGCTGGCGGATGCGTCGGCGCCTGTTCACCTCACCCCGGCGACGAACGACTTCGACCAGGCCGAGGAGTGGTTCTCGACCTTCGAGGGCGCCGGCCTTGACGGAGTGGTGGCCAAGGCGCAGGCAACCGTCTACAGCCCCGGTGTGCGTTCGATGCTCAAGATCAAACACGTCCGCACCGCAGACGTCGTCGTCGCCGGGTACCGTCCACACAAGTCCTCATCCTCCGACGCACCGCTGCTGGGGTCGCTCCTGCTCGGCCTGTACGACGCCTCCGGCCGCCTGCAGCATGTAGGTGTCTCGGCCGCCTTTCCCACCGCTCGGCGAGCCGAGCTGATTGTCGAGCTCGCCCCCCTCGTCGTGTCCTCCGAGGAGCACCCGTGGTCGGAATGGGCGTCGGCGCAAGACAGCGACCGGATGCCTGGCGCGACGTCACGCTGGAACGCCGGCAAGGATCTGTCCTGGGTGCCCCTGGATCCTGTTCTGGTGGCCGAAGTCGGTTACGACCACATGGAGGGGACCCGGTTCCGGCACACCACCCAGTTCAAACGCTGGCGCCCCGACCGCGAACCGGAGTCGTGTACCTACGCCCAACTTGAAGAGGCGGTCACGTACGACCTCGACTCGATCCTCCGTGGAGGGCGATGATGGACCTCTCAAGGAAGGAGCGGCGATGTACAGCGTGATCATTCTCGCCGAGCAAGCCCTCTCGCCCGCCGACGCCACTGAGGTCGTCACCTTGCACGACGGCATCGAGGACGAGCGACGCTATTTCATCCTGATCCCCGCAGAGAACGCACAGCTGCGCGTCGAGGCTGCCCTTGGCTCCCTCGGGGCGAGCGACACGTGGGCGTCTCCCGGGGTGGACCTCGACGGCACCGAGACCCGGGAGGTGCAGCAGAGCCTGGATGCGCAGGCCCAGATGGCAGTCACCAAGAGCGTGGAAGCCGTCCGAGCGCTCGGCCACCTTGCTGCCGGGGAGTTCCGGGCCGATGATCCAGTGGACTCCCTCGCGGACTTGGTTGCCACGGAGAACGCGGACGAGGTCATCGTGATGACCCGGCCGCATGTCGTGCAGGAGTTCTTCCACCTCGACTGGACCTCGAAGGCGCGACGCCGCCTCGGCGTGCCTGTACTGCATCTGGTGGAGCACGAGGATCCCGCCGCTGAGGCGTCAACCGGCCAGGGCATCACCGGGATGTAGCCTGCGTCCGCCCGGAGAACTCCGCCTGAATCGCGGACACGACACCCGCTGCCGCGCGCATGCCCGCACCCTAAACGGGCACCTAGTCCACGGCGCACGCACCCGACGACATGAACAGGAAGCCATGAGCGAGAACGTTGGCCCCACCGAGGACTACCACGGCTACAGCGTGGACGACGAGGACCAGCCGCAGTCGAGCGGTGACAGCCTCGTCGACAACCGAGGACTCGCTGAGCCGCTGGACGAGGGGTACTCACCCCCTGAGAAGTGGTCGGCTGGGCAGGGATTCGGCAACACACCGCTCGAGGAGGAGCTCGGAGAGACACTCGACCAGCGCCTGGCCCAGGAAGAGCCGGAGCCTGATCCGTACGAGCTCGCGGCCAGCGACACCGAAGACGTCGGCGGCGAGGTAGGAAGTGACCGGTCGGGTCGCCTGGTGGCGGATGACGAAGGAATCGGCGAAGACACCGAGCGCGACCTGGTCGCGTATGACGTCGGGATCGACGGAGCCGCCGCCAGTGCTGAAGAGGCCGCCGTGCACGTGATCGAGGACGAGCAGCCGTTATAGAGCCGTCGAAGTCCGCTACCAACGCCCGCCGAGAAGGCGGTATGCCGCCGTCCAAGTCGTCGGGGTTGCTGTTCGGCATCGGTCTCGGCGGTTTCGTCGACGGCATCGTCCTGCACCAGATCCTCCAATGGCATCACATGGTGTCCGACGTCGCCGACCACCCGCCTACGACCGTCGCCGGGCTGGAGGTCAACACGCTGTTCGACGGCTTCTTCCACCTGGCCACCTGGCTCTTCGTGCTGGCGGGATCGGTCACGACGCTGCATGCCTGGCGACAGGGTCGACGAGCGCCGACCTGGGGATTCCATTTCGGCTTGGTGCTGGCTGGCTGGGGGGTGTTCAACGTGGTCGAAGGACTCATCGACCATCAACTGCTCGGCATCCACCATGTGCGCGACGACCTCGGTGGACCGTTGTCCTGGGACATCGGCTTTCTCATCTTCGGCGCCCTGCTCATCGCGGTGGGATGGGCGTGGCACCGCCGTGGGGAACGCGAGGGCGCCGCACAGGCCACTGGCACAGCAGCCGGCTGACCCGGTCGGCGCACGCGCGCCGCCAAGCCGCTGCCGCCCTCGGCCGGATGGTGGTGGCCACGAAGGAGGGGGTGGCGCTCGACGAGCTGATTCACGCCCAGGTGGACCAACCGACCACCAGCTGGGGGGTCCCTTCAGCTCGGCTCAGCGCCGCTGTTGGCTGCTCAGTCGGACACCTCTGCATCAACCTCGCCGTCCCGGCAACGGGCACGGATGCGAATCTCCTCGTCATCGCCTCGGACGAAGGTCACCTCGACCTCATCGTCGGAACCGCCAGATCCGTCGTCATCCACCTCGTGCTGCCATCCGTTAGCAGGAGTGACGGACTTGCGCTGGATAGTGCCCGACGCGGTGCAGGCAACCCAGACGGTGCCCCCACTCGAGTGGATGAGATCCGGCGGCTGGGCTATCGCGGCACCGTCGGTTGTCGAGTCGTCGGTGGCCGCTGTCGCATCGTCGGTGGGCGGTTCTTCTGATGACGGGATCCGCCCGGATCCGTTGGACGGGCGGGAGGGATCCACCGACGCGTCATTGGGAACCGCCACGGAGGCGGGTTCGGCGCCGTAGCCAGCCACCACATCGACCGCGGCCCACGCAAGTGCCGCGGTAGCGACCGCGATGAGGATCCAGGCGACGATCCCAGCGCCTGTTCGCCACCTTGGCGTGCCTGTGTCCATTCCGCCATCCTCGCACCGAGCTAGGCCGCCGCGGGCTATGCGGACGTCAAGGGAGGGTTAAGGCCCAGCCAGCACTGCGAAAGCCGGGGATGACACTCGGTCGTCGCTAGGGTTGGCGCTATGGCGGTGCTCCTGCTCGTGGAGGACGACGCGGCGATCCGGTCGTCGTTGACCCGAGCCATGACCGAGCGCGGGCACGTCGTCCACAGCGTCGGCTCAGCCCTGGAAGCGCTGCGAGCCGCCGTTGACGTGGGTCCCGACGTGGTGCTGCTTGACCTGGGTCTGCCGGACCTCGACGGCGCACGGATCATGCCGATGCTGCGTGCGGTCGTGTCTGTGCCGATCATCATCACGACGGCCCGTGACGACGACGACGAGATCGTCGCCCTGCTCGATGCGGGTGCGGACGACTACGTCGTCAAGCCCTTCTCCGCGAAACAGCTCGACGCTCGGGTGCGAGCGGTCCTGCGCCGTATCGGTGAACCGGAGGCCGACGGTCCGGTTGTCGTCGGCGGGCTCAGCATCGATCCTCGAACGCGTGAGGTACAGCTCGACGGCCAGCAGGTGTCGTTGACGCCCAAGGAGTTCGCGCTCCTCTTGCTGCTCGCTCAGCGTGCGGGTGAGGTTGTCTCCAAGCGCGACATCCTTGCCGAGGTGTGGCGACTGCCCCAGGGCGGAAGCGACAAGACCGTCGACGTGCATGTCTCGTGGCTTCGACGCAAGCTCGGGGAGTCTGCAGATGAGCCCAGGTACCTCCACAGCGTCCGAGGCGTCGGCGTACGGTTGGTCGACCCTGGATGAGGCGCCAACTGGCGATCCTCGTCGCGGCCACCACGTCACTCGTGGTGATTGCCTTCCTGGTTCCGCTCGGTCTCCTCGTGCCGGATCTCGCCAGGAACACCGCGGTCGAAGCCGCCACCCAGGACGCACAGAATGTGGCACTGCTCGTCGGCGTCCTGGGTGAGGGTCCGCGGCTCGACACCACGATCGGGTTGTTCAACCAGCAGAGCTCCAGGCGCACGACGGTTTTCCTCGCTAACGGAGACACGGTCGGTGCTGCAGCTGATCCATCACCGACGGTGCAGGAGGCCGCCGAGGGCTTGGCTTCGTCGACAGAGACCGAGGACGGTTACGAGGTCCTGCAGCCGGTCGCGACCCCCGAAGGACGTCATGTCGTGCGGGTGCTGATCCCACCCGAGGACCTGCGTACCGGCGTCTGGCGAGCCCGGTTGATCCTGGCAGCCCTTGGTCTCGGGCTGGTCGTCGTGGCGATGGTCGCCGCCGACAGAGTTGCTCGGCGGGTGGCGAAGCCGCTCGACGCCCTCGCCGACGCGACCCACCAGATCGGCGAAGGTCGCCTCGACGTCGAGGTGGAAGCCGTTGGTCCTCCCGAAGTCGTCGAGCTGGCAACCGTCGTCAACCGGTTGTCCCGGCGGATCCAAGCGCTGCTCGCGGCCGAACGTGAGCTGGTCGCGGACCTGTCACACCGGCTGCGCACGCCGATCACGGCGTTACGGCTGGACAGCGAAGGACTCCGGAACCCTGACGAGGCCCGACGGCTGGGCGACGACGTCGACATGCTCGAGCGTGCCGTCGACGACCTCATCCGCGAAGCGCGCAAGCCCACGTCGACCGACCAGGCCGTTGACGCGGCCGCCATCGTCCGGCAGCGAGTGACGTTCTGGTCGGCGCTCGCGGACGACCAGGGGCGGACAATCCATCTGGACACCCCTGCGGTGCCAGTGCCCGTCTCGGTGTCGGGGCCTGATCTTGCTGCCGCGCTTGACGCACTGCTGCAGAACGCCCTGTCCTACACGCCGGAGGGCGCGGCCGTCCACGTCCGCCTCGAGCCCCGGGATGCGGGAGGCGGCAACCTGACAGTCGCGGACGAGGGCACCGGTTTCGACGACATCACGGGCATCGAACGAGGCAGCAGCGGCACCGGGTCCACGGGACTGGGGCTCGACATCGCTCGTCGGACCGCGGTCGCGAGCGGTGGGCAGATGGTGCTCGACCGGGCAACGAGCGGCGGTGCCTCAGTCCGGCTGGAGCTCGGACCACCGAAAGTCTGAGTCTGACCTCCTCAGGCACCGCGCCCGGCGCATCAGTCGTCGTCTCCGGACTCGTCGTCGTGGTCGTCACGGTCTCCGCCGTGGTCGTCGAACGCGTCGTGGCCACGGTCATCGTCACCATCGTTGTCGTCGCGATCCCCGCCATGGTCGTCGAACGCGTCGTCATCCCCGACGAACATCGGTGCTGCGCTGGAACTGACGTCCACAACAGGTGATCCGTCTGCCTTCACGTGGAGGACCGTGACGCAGTCCGCCCCGATCACGCGGGCTGGTGGCAGACAGTCAGCAGCCGACTGCGAGCCGGAGCTGGTCGTCGACGTGGCCTCCGGGACGGGTGTGGCGGAAGAGGTGCTGTCGTCGGCGTCCCCTGCGCTTGACGTCGAAGTCGCAGTGGGGATGACGTCGGCGGTGTCGGACTGCGCGGAGGAGTCCTGGCCGGCTGACGCGACTGCACCGTAGGCGAGGGTGCTCAGGGCGGCGCCCGCGAGGGTGACTCCGGCGACGGTTGTTGCTGTACGCATGTTGGCTCCTGGGTTGTCGTGAACGAGTCCCCAGACTGACTCGCCTCGCCTTAGCGGCACACCCGAGCGGCGTTATGCCTGCGTTAAGAGATACGCCCATGTTCTTGGCCATCGCTTGGCCTTCCACAGATGCACCCATGAGGCAGCTCCCGCCATCGTGGAGGTCTACCGAAAGGAGGCGTCGTGACAGCACGTCCACGATCTCGTGACCGGGCGATCACCGGCCTGCGGGGTGCCACGATGGCAATGGTTCTGGCCAGTGTCACCGGGACCGCCGCAGTGGCAGGTCTCATGGCCCGCCATGATTCCGAGTCCTCCGTCCCGTTGCCCCCGGTGACCCCCGTCGGGGCTTCGGCCGGCGGCCAACAGCCCGGCGTTGCCGCACCCCGACAGGTGGTCGTGGTGGTGCATGTGCCACCCGGTCGCCCCGTGCACGAAAACGTGACGATGGCGGCGCTGAAGCAGTTGTCGGCTCGGACCGCCGGACCAACACCGACCAGCCCGACCGTGACACCAGCTCCACCTGCTGCCGTCCCAGCCGCCACGTCCAGTGGATCGGACCCGGCATGACCACGGCGGTATCAGCGCCTCAGAGCCAGGCGCTAGGAACCTATGTCCAGCTCGCCGTCACCGAGGCGGCGGCTCTTCCCCACGCTCGCAAGCTGCTCCAGTGCGAGCTGGACGACCTGGATCGCACGTGTAGCCGCTTCCGTGCCGATTCCGAGCTCAGCCGGGCCAATGCGGCGGCCGGATCACCGGTTCCGGCGAGCGCACGCTTGAGAGGGCTCGTTCGGCTAGCACTTGACGTCGCTGAGGCGACCGATGGACTCGTTGATCCGACCCTCGGACACGCGATCACCACCGCCGGCTACGACAGGGACTTCGCGGAGCTTTCCTCCGGCCGAGGGGACGGGCAGTCTCGCCCCTCGCCGTTGGACAGCGCATGTGCTCTCGCCCTGCACCAGCCCGGGGCGCGCTGGCCTGACGTCAAGATCGACGAATGCGCGGGCACGTTGCTCGTGCCGCACGGATGCAGCCTCGACCTGGGTGCCATCGCCAAGGCGGCGGGAGCCGACCGAGCTGCAGCGACGATCGCGCAGACTCTCGGCGCCGGTGCCCTCGTGTCTTTGGGGGGCGACGTTGCGATGCAAGGACCGTCGCCCGACGGCGGCTGGCCGGTGCGTGTCGTCTCGACCACCGCATCCGACGTGCATCGCGACACCGGCGAGGTAGTCATGCTCTCCGGCGGCGGGCTCGCCACGTCGAGTCCCGGCGCGCGACGGTGGCTTCAGGACGGTGAGCCGCGCCACCACATCATCGACCCCCGGACGCTGCGGCCGGCGGACACCGATTGGTTGTCGATCACCGTGGCCGCTCACGACTGCGTAGCGGCCAATGCCGCGGCGACGGCTGGCGTCGTCCTCGCAGCCCTGGCCCCTCATTGGCTGGAAGGCACCGGATACCCGTGCCGGCTCGTCGACGCGACGGGCGGCGTACTTCGTCTGGGCAGCTGGCCGACGCCCGGGACGTGGTCGCCGTGATGACCGACGACCCCATCCTCTGGTTCCTGGCGCGAGCCTCGGGTCTGGTCTCGCTGCTCGCTCTGACCGTCGCTGTGGTGCTCGGCATCGCGGCCGGCGCGCGGACGACCTTCCTGCCACGATTCGTCACGCAAGGCCTGCACCGGGCGGCCGCGCTCACCGGAGTGGTCCTGCTCCTGCTGCACGTGGTGACAGTCGTCGTCGATCCCTTCGTCGACGTGAGATGGACCGACATCGTGATCCCCTTCCGTGCGGACTACCAACCACTGTGGCTCGGTCTTGGCGCGCTCGCCGTTGACACGTTCGCCATCGTCGTCGTGACGACGCTGGTTCGTCATCGATTGGGCCCGCAGTGGTGGCGCTGGATCCATCGTGGGGCCTATGGCGGGTTCGCCCTGTCGATGGCCCACGGCGTCGGCGCTGGTACCGATGCGGGCGAGCCGATCGTCGCTGCCACCACAGCGGTAGCCGCGGGGGTCGTCGTCGCCTCGGTCTGCTTGAGAATGTGGCATGCCGCGGTGGCCGGTCGCGGCCGCTACGACGCACGGCTGCGACGTGCGGACGTGAAGGCATGACAGCACAGGCCCACCCGGACCAGCGGCGGCTGCTGCGAGGGATCTCGCCGGCCCAGCCGCGCCTGGACCACGTCGCGCATCTGCGGGCACATGGACCCATCCCCTCCGCGATCCGGGCTGGACAGACCGACCTGCTCGACCACGCGGAGGCGGTGGACTTGCGCGGGCGAGGCGGTGCTGCGTTTCCGCTCGCTCGCAAGGCCAAGGCGGTCCGAGCCGCCGACGGGAAGGCGCTTGTCGTCGGCAACGGGAGCGAAGGTGAGCCCGCAAGCCGCAAGGACGCCACCTTGATGCTGTGCGCCCCGCACCTGGTGATCGACGGACTCGAGCTGGCCGCCGTGGCGGTAGGCGCCCGGGAAGCGCGGTTGGTCGTCGGTGACGACCTGGCCAGGCGCTCCATCGCCGAGGCCATTGCCGAGCGCGAGCGTGCCCAGCGGCCGCGGGTCAAGATCACGGTGGTCGGTGTCGCCGACCGGTTCGTCGCGGGCGAGTCCTCCGCTGTGGTCCGGGCCTCGAGCGGACAGGCGCCGGTCCCTCGGTTCTCCTTGATACGCACGGCTGAGGGAGGGGTCAACGGCCGGCCCACGCTGGTCTCCAATGTCGAGACGCTGGCACAGCTCGCGGTACTGGCTCGGGCTGGCGTCGCGGGTTACCGGGCACTCGGGACGCACGCGGAGCCTGGCACCGGGTTGATGACCGTTCACCGTGGCGCCGGCGCAGAGGTCTTCGAGGTCCCCCTCGGCACCCCGCTCACGGCTCTGCTGACACGGGGGGCTCTAGCCGGCAGCGTGCTCGTCGGCGGCTTCCACGGCACGTGGCTGCGTCCCGGCACGGCGTCGAGGACTGTGCTTTCTCGCGCCGGACTCCAAGAAGTCGGCGGGACCTTAGGGGCAGGCGTCATCGTGGCCCTGCCCGCATCAGCGTGCCCGCTGGTGGAGGCAGCGCCGGTAGTACGCATGCTCGCTGCCGCATCGGCCGGTCAGTGCGGGCCGTGTGTCCACGGACTTCGAGCGATCTCGGAGCGCGTGTCTGCTCTCGCCGAGGGTGTTGCCACGGCCGAGGATCTTCGGCTGCTCGACCGATGGGCCACGCTGGTGTCCGGTCGGGGAGCGTGTGGGCACCCGGACGGCGTCGTGCGATTCGTCAGCACGCTGCTGGCGTCACATCCCGAAGAGGTGGCGGCCCACCGCAACGGGCCGTGTGGCCGCCGCCTCCTGCACCTGCTCCCCCTTGGAGGATGATCGAATGTCCACCCGCATCGTCGTCGATTGGACGCGTTGTGACGCGCATGGGCTTTGCGCCGAGCTTCTGCCCGAGGTGGTAGAGCTCGACGACTGGGGTTATCCCGTTCTCGCCGACGGCGGGCGCGTCGCTGACGACCTGCGCGTGCACGCTCTGCATGCCGTCAGCGTCTGCCCCCAGCTGGCCTTGGTGCTGAAGAAGTGAGGTCGGCTCGCTCGCTCGAACGGAAACGGCCTGATAACGACGCACACAGGCCAATTGACTGTGCGTGATGATCTGGCAGGCTTGACAGTCCGAGTTTGTGGCGACCGTGGAACCGATCCGGACGTCGCACAGTCCTCCCGTACCGTAGGAGTCAACGAGTGACACTTCAGCGAAAGCTTCCCACCCGACGCCCCCTTCGCGGGGCTGTCCTCACGCTCGCAGCCGCACTGTCGGTGACCATTGCCGGGCAATCCATGGCGCTGTCCGCCGTGGACACGTATGCCGACTCGGCGCACTCCCGAGCAGAGGCGACCTGGTCTGGATGGTCAGAGGTCCCCAGCGCCGGCGCGACCCACGATGCTCCGGCTGCGGCCAAGTATCGCGGTAAGCAGTTCCTCTTCGTCAGGGGTACGGACGACAGGATCTACGTCAACCGCCTCTCAGACGGCAGCTGGTCAGGCTGGTCCCTCGTCCCGGGTGACGGGGCAACGCTGGCGGCGCCGACGGCGACGGCTTACAACGGCAAGCTCCATCTCTTCGTCCGCGGCACCGACAGCAAGCTCTACACCAACCGCCTGTCCGACGGGACCTGGTCAGGCTGGACGGAGGTCCCCGGTGGCGGCTCCACCCCATCAGCGCCTGCCGCGACCGTGTACCGCGATGTCCTGCGCTTGTTCGTCCGCGGCACCGGCAACGACAGGATCTACGTCAACCGGCTGACAGAAGGCGACTGGTCGGGCTGGGCAGAGGTCCCCGGTAACGGCTTGACTCCGTCAGCACCGACCGCAACCACGCTCGACGGCGACCTGCATCTGTTCGTCCGGGGCACCGATGACCTCATCTACACGAACCGGCTGTCGAACGGCACCTGGTCAAACTGGTCCGTCGTCCCGGGTGGCGGAGTTACGAAAGACGCTCCTGAAGCCCTCACTTACCGCGGCAGACTGGTCTTGTTGGTTCGGGGCACCGACAACCAGATCTACATCAACCGGCGCCTGGAAGGCGGCTGGTCAGGTTGGTCTGTCGTCCCGGGTGGCGGCGCCACGCTGTCCGCGCCGACAGCAACCGCCCAAGACGGCAAGCTTCGCGTCTTCGTCCGCGGCACCGACGACAAGATCTACGTCAACCGGCTGTCGCGTTGATGTAGCTCGGCGGGGAGGGTGCGGCCAAGGGCTCAACGAGGGCCATCTCGGTCGCACCCCCCGCGTCGGGACTGCCAGCGGAATGGCCCACAGAACCTCGCCAGGATGGCCGGTCAAGAGCTGGCTGGCCGGTCGAGCGAGGGAAGGATGGCCGGTCAAGCTGACCACCCTCACGCTCACTACTACCAGGTGACGTCGAAGCCCATCTTCGAGAGCTGCGCCGCATCGTCCTGGAAATACTCCCTAAGCCTCTGCTTGGTGCTCGGAGCGAGGGTAGTGCCGGCTGACGTGGCGAGCACATTGGAGTTAGCCCGCTTCTGGACTTCCACCGTGGGCAGGCCCAACCAGGTCACCACATCCGAGACAACCGTTCCAGGGTCGCGAAGGTAGGCCTCGCTCTTGACCACCATGAGTTGTTCGCGTGACACATGCTCGAGCCATCTCTCGAGCTGTACTGCGTAGAGACCACGACTCTTGTACGAGAAGGACCGGTGGAGCGACTCCCCTTCGGGACTTTCGATCCCTAGCCGCTCAGCTTCCGCCAGCCTGGCGTCCTCGGCGTCAAGCGCATCTTCGAAGCTCAGGGTCTCGACCCCGAGGTGCTTGCTGTGCAGGTAGTGCGAGAAGGCGCGTGCGGTCGGCTCACGCAGCAGCACGAGGAACTTCGCCTCGGGAAGCAGAGTCGCGACACGTCGTGGCACGTACGGCTGGAACAGGTAATAGGGGCTCGACTCAAAGGTCTGCTGACCGGGCTGCAGATAAGGGAAGTGAGCGCGGTACCACGATTCGCCTCGGTCGTAGTGAGTCGTGAAGAACTGGACCTCCTTCGCCAGCGGCTTGGCGATGAGTCGGTGCTCACACAGGTGCTGGTGGAGCGACGTCGTCCCGGCTCGCTGAGCGCCCAACATGAGAAAGTTGGGGAGAGGTCGGTCAGTGCCGAACAGAGAGCGGCGTGAGGCTCGCGCTGAGCAGACGGCGTCCCTGGTGAGATTCAGCAGTCGATCCTGTCGGCGCAGGGCCGGCAACAACTCGGTAACGGTCTTCATGGCCCCTGCTCGCCTTCCACGTGTCAAAGACACCTGTCCAACCCCCAAGGACCCCGTCGGTCGGTCACACCATATGGCATAGCGAGCCATCGGTCCAGCGATCGAGGAGGCCGCCGGACGGCGAAGCGATCAAGAACGCCGTCAGATGGCAATGGTGTCCCTCCCCTCGATGACAGCCGTTGCACGCGACTGTAAGGTTAGGCATACCTAACTATCACCGAAGGACTGTCATGCGTCGAAGGCGATTGTGGCTCGCGGCCGCGGCGACCCTTGCTCTGCCCGTGCTCGGTGCGTGCAGCTCCGACGATGAGCCCTCCCTGGTCGTGTACAACGCCCAACATGAGGAGCTCATCGACATCGTGGCGGAGGCCTTCACGGAGGAGACGGGCATCGAGGTGGAGCTTCGCAACGGCTCCGATCTGGAGCTCGCGAACCAGCTCGTCGAGGAGGGGGACGCTTCTCCGGCCGACGTGTTCTTGACGGAGAACTCCCCGGCGATGACGTTGGTGGACAGCGAAGACATGTTCGCGAAGCTCGACAAGGCGACGCTCGATCTCGTTCCCGACCAGTACCGGCCGACCGATGGGCAATGGACGGGTTTTGCCGCTCGGTCGACCGTGCTGGTGTACAACACCGACCAGCTGGACGAGAGCGAGCTCCCGGCGTCGATCATGGAACTCGCCGAGCCGGAATGGCGTGACCGTATCGCCTTCTCGCCGACCGGGGCGGATTTCCAGGCCATCGTGAGCGCCGTTCTCGCCCTCGAGGGCGAACCAGCGACGCGGGAGTGGTTGGCCGGGCTCAAGGCGAACGGGGCCGTGTACGACGGCAACAACGTGGTGCTCGAATCGGTGAACGCCGGCGAGATCCCTGCGGGCGTCATCTACCACTACTACTGGTACCGGGACCAGGAAGAGAGCGGCGACAACAGCGACAGCTCCCAGCTCCACTTCTTCGGCGACCAGGACCCGGGTGCGTTCGTCAGCGTCTCGGGAGCGGGAGTACTGCAGTCCTCCGACGACGCGTCAGACGCTCAGAAGTTCGTGGAGTACCTCGTCAGCGAACAGGGTCAGCAGGTCATAGCCGACAGTTACGCCCTGGAGTACACGCTCAACCCTGACGTGAACCTTGGTCGCGGGGTGAGAGGGCTCTCCGAGCTGGAGCCCCCCAAGGTCGACGTGTCCGATCTCAACGGGCCTCAAGTCGTGTCCTTGATGCAGGAAGCCGGCTTCCTCTGAGCGCGCACACGCAAGCCGGCTACCTGCATGGCCGCACCCAGTGGTGGAGGCCCCCGCCACTGGTCCTCGTCCTTGCCTCCGCCGCGGTAGCTGGGTTGGCGTTGCTACCCCTGGGCTACGTCTTGTGGTACGCCGCGTCACTCGGTCCGGGAGAGCTGCAGGACCTCCTCATTCGTCCCCGTATCGGGGAACTGCTCGCAAATACGCTCGGTCTGCTGGTTGGAGTGATGGCAGCCAGCGTCGCACTAGGGACGGCATGCGCCTGGCTGGTCGAACGCACCGACGTCCCGTTCAAGTCCATGTGGCATGTGCTCTTCGCGGCGCCGCTGGCGGTTCCCGCGTTCGTCAACAGCTATGGCTGGGTGTCACTCACTCATTCCGTGCAGAGCTACCTCGGCGCGGTGCTCATCGTCACCCTCTCGTACTTCCCGTTGGTGTATCTGCCGATGGTCGCCGCCCTGCGTGGCCTCGACCCGGCGCACGAGGAGGTCGCCTACTCCCTGGGACGGTCCCGGCTTTCCGTCTTTCGGTCGGTCGTGCTGCCGGGCGCTCGGCCCGCGCTGCTGGGCGGCGCCCTGCTGGTGGGACTGCATGTGCTTGCCGAGTTCGGCGCCTTGCAGATGTTGCGGTTCCCCACGTTCACCACCGCGATCTACGACCACTACAGGTCAGCCTTCAACAGCGCACCCGCCAATGTCTTGGCCTGTGTGCTGGTTCTTGGGTGCCTGGTGCTGCTGATGGCGGAGCTGCGAATGCGCGGCGAGATCGCCCTGTGGCGAGTGGGGCGGGGAAGCGCTCGGCCCATCGAGCCGATGACCCTGGGCAGGGCGAAGCCGCTGGCTCTGGCCGGCATGAGTGCCGTGGTCGTGGTGGCGTTGGGGGTTCCGCTGGCCAGTCTTACTCGCTGGCTCGTGGTCGGATCGTCTACGGCGTTCCCGGTCGGTGAGCTCGCTGCCGCCGCCGCGACCACCCTTGGATTGGCTCTCGGCGCTGCCCTCCTCGCGACAGCGATGGCGCTTCCCGTCGCGTGGCTGGCCGTACGGCACCGCGGCGTCCTGGCGAACGTGATCGAACGGTGCACCTTCGCCGCACACGCCCTACCGGGAATCGTCGTCGCGCTGGCGCTGGTGGCGATCTCCATCCGCACCGTACGTCCGCTGTACCAGACGCTCCCTCTACTCCTGATCGGGTACGCCATCTTGTTCCTCCCCCGGGCTCTGGTCAGCATCCGCGGCAGTCTCTCGCAAGCCCCGCCGCTGCTGGACGACGTCGCACGCAGTCTCGGGAGCGGACGCATCAAGGCCTTCTGGCGCGTCACGATGCCGCTGATCGGCCCCGGAGTGGGCGCTGGAGCCGCTCTCGTCTTTCTGGCCGTGTCCACGGAGCTGACCGCGACGCTGCTCCTTGCGCCGCTTGGCACGTCGACGTTGGCGACGGAGTTCTGGTCGGACTCGTCGTCGGTGCGGTATGGCGCGGCAGCGCCGTATGCCCTCCTCCTCATCCTCATCTCGATGCCGGCGACCTACCTCTTGAGTCGCCAGACCCGTGGCAGTGACACCCGATGAGTCAGGTGACGCTCGCAGGCATCCGAAAGTCGTTCGGTGCGCGCTCGGTGCTCAAGGGATGCGACCTGAACGTCGCCAACGGAGAGATCATGGCGGTGCTGGGGCCGTCGGGCTGCGGCAAGACGACGATGCTGCGAATCGTGGCCGGTTTCCTCGACCCTGACGCCGGAACCCTCTCGTTCGACGGCACGACCGTGGCGGGACCGCGCCAATCGGTGTCACCGCAGCGCCGTCAGGTGGGCTATGTACCGCAAGAGGGTGCCCTGTTCCCCCATCTCAACGTCCGGGCGAACATCCTGTTCGGGCTGCCGCGCAAGGAGCGGACCGAGTCGCGGTTCCGGGAGATGCTCGATCTTGCTGACCTGTCGCCGGACGTCGGCAGCGCCTACCCCCATGAGCTGTCTGGAGGACAGCAGCAACGAGTGGCACTCGCGCGAGCTCTCGCGCCGCGACCTCGCGTCGTTCTTCTGGACGAGCCCTTCTCGTCGTTGGACGCGTCGCTGCGCGTGAGCACTGGTCGAGCAGTCGCCCGGGTGCTCCGTGCAGCGGGCACGACGGCCATCCTCGTGACGCACGACCAGGGCGAGGCCTTGTCGCTCGCAGACCGCGTGGCGGTCATGCGTGATGGCCGCATCGTGCAGGTCAGTGAGCCGGTGGAGCTCTACCGCCGTCCCGTCGATGTCGAGGTGGCCACCTCGGTGGGAGGGGTCGTTGCGCTGCCCGCTCTCGTGGGGGGCGGGTGCGCACGGTGTGTTCTGGGCGAGTTGCAGGTCAAGGCCGGTTCTCATCACGACAGTGCCGTCACGGTGCTGGTGCGACCAGAGCAGATCCGCCTGGTCGAGGCGGCGCCCGGCCGGTTGGAGGCCCAGGTCGCCGCAGTCGACTTCTTCGGCCCGTACGCGACGGTGCGACTTCGGGTGCGTGCCGGTGCGGGAGATGACATCGAGGTGGTGGCTCGCGTGCCGGGGAACGAACTCCCACAGGTGGGGGAGCTCGTGGGCGTGTGCGTGGACGGCTGTGTGGAGGTGTCGACATGAGTGAGGCCACAATGCTCCTGAAGTCCGATAGGTCTCCGTTTGCTGATCTGGCGAAGCTGGGGTCGTCGCCGGCGCTCATCTCGGGCGACCACTCGTTGTCATACGCGGACCTCGCGGAGCGAGTGCTTCAGCGGTCGCAGCAGCTGGGGCCGGAACGACGGCTCATCATGCTTGGCTGCGCCAACGACGTGGAGACGGTGGTCACCTATCTCGCGGCCCTCGACGGGGGTCACCCTGTGCTTCTGACGGAGGGCAACGGCAGCGACTCCCGACGGGACGATCTGTCGAGGCTGTACCAACCTGATGTGATCGCCGACGGCGACCATCTTCAGGAGCTTCGGGAGGGCACTCGTCACAGACTTCACCCGGACCTTGCGCTCCTGATGTCGACGTCGGGGTCTACGGGTTCACCGAAGCTCGTGCGGTTGTCCTATGAGAACGTCAGGGCCAACGCGGCGAGCATCGCGATGTACCTGCAGATCACGAGCCACGACCGGGCAGCCACCACCTTGCCCTTGCACTACTGCTACGGCCTGTCAGTCCTCAACAGCCACCTGACGGCAGGCGCCAGCGTCATGCTGACCGATCGATCCGTGGTGGAGGAGAGGTTCTGGGACGACTTCCGAGCCGGGCAGGCAACATCCTTCGCCGGCGTTCCCTACACCTTCGACCTGCTCGACTCGTCGGGATTCGAGCATCGAGACTTGCCGTCTCTGCGGTATGTCACCCAGGCCGGGGGCCGCCTTGCTCCCGAGACCGTACGCCGCTACGCCCGGCTCGGCCGCGAACGTGGTTTCGAGCTCGTCGTGATGTACGGGCAGACCGAAGCAACGGCTCGGATGGGCTACCTGCCCCCTCACCTGGCCGAGGACCGCCCGGAAGCCATCGGCATACCGATCCCGGGCGGCACCTTCCGGATCGATACCGACGGTTCTCCCGGTCCAGGCGGGTCGGGCGAGCTCGTCTACACCGGCAGCAACGTCATGCTTGGCTACGCCACTCAACCCGCTGACCTTCAGGCCGGTCGAACAGTTGACGAGCTACGCACGGGCGACCTCGCCCGCCAACATGAGGACGGGATCTACGAGCTAGTGGGCCGAAGCAGCCGGTTCGCCAAGGTGTACGGGTTGCGGGTCGACCTGGACCATGTCGAGCGGCTCGCAGCTGAGCAGGGCGTCAGCCTGCGGGCCGTGGAACATGGCGGAGCAGTAGTTGCGTTCGTCACGAGGCACTGCGACATCGCCAAGATTGATGCCGTCGCCGACCTGTGCCGGGTGCCACGTCGCGCCCTCCAACGGCAGGTGGTCGCCTCGTTCCCATTGACGACGTCGGGCAAGACGGACTACGCATCGTTGTCGCGGCACGCCGCCATGGCTACTCACACGAGTCGCCACGTGGGAACGACGCGCAAGCAGGTGACCGCTTCGGCCGTGAGGGACCTCTTCGCCGAACTGCTGGGACGACCTGACGCCTGCCAGCATGACAGCTTCGTCAGCCTGCACGGTGACTCACTGTCCTACGTCGAGGTGTCGATCAGGCTGCAGGAGCTCCTGGGTCGACTGCCGACGGATTGGCCGACTCGGTCTGCCACCGAGCTGGCCAGCGAGGCGATCGGCCATGCCGATGAAGAGCCTGTACGGCCACCAACCGTGCGCATGGAGTCGTCCACCCTCCTGCGGGCACTGGCCATCTTCGCGATCGTGGCTTCGCACGCCAATCTGATCACGGTGATGGGTGGGGCCCACGTGCTGCTCGGCGTGATGGGCCTGAACATGGCCCGCCTCAGGCTCACCGATCAGCCTGCCCGTGAGCGGGTGACGGGTTTGTTGCGAGCAGCCGCCCAGATCGCCGTGCCGGCAGCGCTGTGGATCGCCGGGGTCGGCTTGGTGACGGGCATGTATGAGCCGTCAACGGCTCTGATGCTGAACAATCTGGTCGGCAGCGACGACTGGGACGTCCAGTGGCAGTTCTGGTTCCTCGAAGCCGTCGTATGGGCCCATGTGGCAACCGCTGGCCTCTTGATGGTCCCCGGCATCAGCTATCTGGAACGACGCCAGCCGTACCGGTTTGCTGTTGCCGTCCTCGTGGTGACTGTGTCGGTTCGCTACCTCCTGGTCGGCGTCACAGCCGGGCCTGTGGACCGGTATGCGCTGCCCGTGGTGTTGTGGACCATAGCCCTGGGCTGGCTCATCGCCCGTTCCACCACCACGCGTCAACGCCTGATGACGTCTGTGCTCATCGTCGCTTCGATGTACGGCTTCTTCGACGACCTCCAGCGCGAGGGCTTGGTCGTCCTCGGCCTGCTGCTTGTCACCTGGGTGCCCTTCGTCCCCGTGCCCCGAGCGGTGAGCCGTGCAATCGCGGTGGTCGCCTCGTCATCGCTGTTCGTGTACTTGACGCACTGGCAGGTCTACCCCTCCTTGGAGCACGAGGCACCGCTTGCCGCCACCCTGCTGTCGTTCGTCGTGGGTATCTCCGTCTGGCAGGCGCACGGCACCATCAGTAGGTGGGCCTCCAGCAAGCAGCGAGCCTTCTGGCGGCGACCCCGCTCGAGCAAACGACCCGGTCAGATTCCAGCCAGCGGCGCAGTCCATGCGAGCCAGGTCATGACGGAGTCCAACTTGTGTCGCGCCGCCACCCGTTCCGCGTAGCGCACCTCAGTACGCCGCCGTGGAGCTCGCACCGCGGTGGCGCTTGGCCCGACAGCGGCGCTCGCATCGTTGCACCTTGACGGTGCGGCCCCTTGAGGCAAGTGTTAGGCATCTAACAGACAGACTGTCAGCGACCGTACAGACGGTGGCGGCGTTCTGCTGCCATTGTTCACGAAGAGAACGGACACCGTGCCCGTTCAGGGAAGGGCAATCATGAACGAGCAAGACACCACCTTCAACGACGACGACGTCGAAGGTCACAAGCTCCGCCCAGGCGCCGCCAACGCAGAAGCCACCGAAGGCGACGACGACGTCGAAGGTCACAAGCTCCGCCCAGGCGCCGCCAACGCTGAAAACGCCGAAGGCGACGACGACGTCGAAGGTCACCGTATGGGCACTTTCCGAACCTAACCCGGACTCCTCCGGCCCTAACGACGCCACCGCATTCGAGCCGCAACGTCTCGTCGACGCCTCTGCACCCCGTGCGTTCCGGCGTTCGCGCTCCTCTGCGGCGTGTGGGAACTGCGAACCGTTCAGGGTTCATGACCCTGGACGGTTCTGCATTGGTAGTCGCCCGCGGGTCGGGCGCGGGTGGATTGCGACGAAGGGGTCGATCCAAGGTTGCGCCGACCAGGCGTACTACTGCCTGTCGTGAGCGTCTGGTCTGTGCCCTGAGTCGCCGAAGCGCTTTCGCTTGCCGCAGTAGGAGCAGATGTGGAAGAACCCCCAGTGGTCACCCTCGGGGGGACCCCACTGGTGCCAACCAACTTTGCAGCGCAGGCTCTGGAGCATGAGCACTCCTCCTCCACGGTGACCGTTGCCTCAGCCTAGAACTGCTGAACCTCCCGCCACAACAAGCGGTAACGAGCCATCGACCCCCACGGCGGGTTGGTCGAGCGACATCGGAGGGGGCGAGACGCTCACAGCAGCGGGCCCCTGACGGACGCGCAGGTCAGCGCGCTTTTCTGGAGGGTTGAACTCGCAACGGCTCGCCCGGCATCTTGGGGTACTCGGGCGGGTACGGCATATCACCCTCCCCTGAGCTCTCGTCCCTCTCATACATCGCCAAGAGCGGCTCGAGCGAATGATGGACGTCGTCGATCTCGGCATGCAGGTCACCGACATCGGCGAACCGGGCCGGCACGGTGTGAAGCGTGAAAGCACGCGGGTCGACGTCGTTCAGCTCATCCCAAGTGACAGGCGTCGACACCGGTGCTCCCGGCAAGGGGCGCAGGCTGTATGCGCTGGCGATCGTCCGGTCGCGCGCGTTCTGGTTGTAGTCGACGAAGATTGACGCACCTCGCTCCTCCTTCCACCACTTCGTCGTCACCTCACCGGGCATCCGGCGCTCGAGCTCGCGACCGAAGGCGATGGCCGCATGCCGGACGTCGGTGAAGGTCCAGCGCGGTTCGATGCGCAGGTAGATGTGCACGCCGCGGTTGCCCGAGGTCTTCGGGAAGCCGCGGTAGCCCAGCTCCTCCAGGAGCTTGCGTGCCTCACCTGCGACCCGCACGGCATCGGCGAAGTCGGTCCCGGGCTGCGGGTCGAGGTCGAGGCGCAGCTCGTCGGGATGGTCGACGTCGTCTCGCCGAACCGGCCACGGGTGGAACGTGATCGTGCCTATCTGGGCCGCCCAGGCCACCACAGCGGGCTCTGTGGGGCATATCTCGTCGGCGAACCGACCGGACGGGAAGGTGATCCGAGCGGTCTCCACGTAATCGGGAGCTCCCTTGGGTATGCGCTTCTGAAAGAAGGCGTCACCGTGAGGGTCCGACCGAGTGGCCTGCTTGATGTCGTCGAAGACGCCCTTCGGCCAGCGTTCCAGGGTGGTCGGGCGTTCGTTCAGCGCACGCTGGATCCCCTCCCCGACGCTGGCGTAGTACTGGACCACATCGAGCTTCGTGGCCGCTGGCGTCGATTCGGTCGCCGGGTAGATCAAGCGGTCGGGGTTCGAGACTCGAACCGTCGTGCCGGCAACGTCGATCTCGGTTGCGGGAGTCGGCATGGGGACAGGGTATCCACTCTGGCCGATTGACCCGTCGCTGTCTTTGCGCCGCCCCGTAAGGTGGAGGCATGGCAGCACGGGTGCAGAAGACCGAAGAGGAATGGCGCGCGCAGCTGAGCAAGGAGGAGTACGCGGTACTCCGAAAGTCCGGCACCGAGCGCCCCTGGTCCGGGGAGTACGTCGAGACGAAGACCGAGGGCGTCTACCGTTGCAGAGCTTGCGGTGTCGAGCTGTTCCGCAGCTCGGAGAAGTTCGACTCCCACTGCGGCTGGCCGTCGTTCTGGTCTCCTGGTGACGACGCCAACGTTCGTTTGATCGAGGATCGGTCGATGGGGATGGCCCGTACCGAGGTGCGGTGCGCCAGCTGCGACTCACACCTTGGGCACGTCTTCGCTGGCGAGGGCTACGCCACACCCACGGATCAGCGCTACTGCATCAACAGCGTGAGCCTGACCCTCGAGCCGGCGGAGCGCACGGCCGAGTCGGCCTGAACGCCACTCGACCCGCCGCCGGTCCTCGAGCGCTTCTAGGGCAGCGCGTCGAGCAGCTCGGCCACGGTCCGTCGGTGCCCGGTGTAGAACGGCACCTCCTCGCGCACGTGCCGTCGGGCCTTGCTGCCCCGCAGATGCCGCATCAGATCCACGATGCGGTGCAGCTCGTCCGCCTCGAAGGCCAGCATCCACTCGTAGTCGCCGAGGGCGAACGACGCGACCGTGTTCGCGCGCACGTCAGCGAAGTCACGTGCCATCTGGCCATGCTCGGCCAGCATCGCACGCCGCTCTGAGTCCTCCAGCAGGTACCACTCGTAGGACCGCACGAACGGGTAGACGCAGATGAAGGCCCGGGGCTCCTCCTCAGCGAGGAACGCCGGGATGTGGCTCTTGTTGAACTCCGCCGGTCGATGCAGCGCCAGCTGTGACCACACCGGCACCAGCCGACGGCCGAACCCGGTGCGACGCAACCTGCTGTACGCAGCCTGCAGCTGCTCGGCTGTGGGAGCGTGCCACCACACCATCAGGTCGGCATCGGCCCGCAGGCCCGAGAGGTCATAGGTGCCGCGAACCACGACATCGGAGCTCGTCAGTTCGGCGAACAGGTCGCTTACTTCGCTCGCCTGTGCCTTGCGGTCGACGTCGTCGTCCAGAGGCTCGGCCACCTCGAAGACGGACCACATGGTGTAGCGGATCGTCTCGTTGAGGCGGCGGGCTCCCTTTCCCTGATCGGGGCGCTTGGACGGCATGGGAGAGGGCGAGGTCATGGGTCCATTGTCCCTGCCTGGTCCAGGGCCGCGATCACCCGGGTCGCGGCTTCCTCTCCCCCGGCGACCACGGCGGGAACTCCTACCCCGTCATAGGCAGCGCCGCACAGCTGGAGTCCCGGAGCCGCGTCGATGCCAGCACGAATCCGGGCGACGCGGCCCAGATGACCCACCGCGTACTGCGGCAATGCGCCACCCCATCGCGTCACCTTGGCGTCGACGAGCGGCCCACGGAGTCCGACTGCGGAGGTCAGTTGGGCCATGGCCTGTGCGACAAGCTCGCTGTCCTCGCGCTGCAGCGAGGCGACCTCTCGGTGCCGACCGATCGAGCAGCGGAAGAAGGCGCTGTCGCCCTGGAGCCAAGCCCACTTCTGAGAGGAGTACGTGGCGGCTTTGACCGGCTCGCCGTCCGCGGGAGGGACGAGGAAGCCGGTCCCCGTCAGTCCCGGCGGGACCGCCGCGGCCGGCACCGCCAGCGTGACGATGGCGACCGACGCGTAGTCGATGCCGGCCAGCTCCCGTGACACACCTGGTGCCACGTCACGGAGCAGCCGTGCTGTCGGTGCCGCAGGCGTCGCCAGCACGACCACATCGGCCGTCACCGCAGTGACATCCGTGGTTGCTCCCACCGTCAGGGTCCAACCCGTCGGGGCTCGCGACAGCTCACGGACAGCGGCGTTCACCAGGAGCGAACCGCCGCGGCCTCGGAAGTCCTCGACCACGGCCTGCGGCAGTCGGCCGACGCCGCCACGGATGCCGGCGAACAGTGGTGTCGCTGCCGCCGAGGGAGGCGATGACGCGGCCGCCGCCGCGGCCAGCAGGCTCCCGTGGCGCTCGACGGCTGCGACGAGCTGCGGAAGCGCTGCCTGGACCGATATCTCGTCGGAGCGACCGGCGTACACGCCGCCGAGCAGCGGTTCGACGAGCCTGTCGCGGACCTCCACGCCCAGCCGCCCTGCGACCAACACGCCGACTCCGACATCCTCGTCCAGGACCAGCCGAGGCATGAGACGCTCCAGGGCAGCCCGCGCCAGGCCGCGTCGGCTGAGAACCTTGCTGGCAGCGGTCGCCGACAGGGAGGTCGGCACACCCATCAGGGAGCTCGGCAGCGGCCGCATCGCGCCGCGTGTCCATATCCCCGCGCCCGACGCTGCGGGATACACGATCGCCTCGCCCAGGCCGACGGCCCGCGCCAGCCCGGTGCCTTCGGTACGCCGGTTGAGCACGGACTCAGCGCCCAGGTCCAACGACACGCCTGCCACCTCGCCGAGCGCGAGCTTGCCACCCACTCGAGACGACGCCTCGTACACGGTGACGTCAAGGTCCGGGCGCCGGGTGACCAGAGCCCGCGCGCACGCCAGGCCTGCAATGCCAGCACCCACGACTGCGATACGGGGAGCCGGCCGCTGCGCCTCCATGCCGCCCCCACTCTGCGTCGCTCTCAACTCGCCGGAACCGAAGGCGCCATGCTGTCGTCATACCGCCATGAACTCCTCGAATGTAGCAACGCCGCGGGCACCCAGGTGGCGCACCAGGTCGGCCTCCATCGTCGCGATCGCCGCCGTGCTCGTGACCCTCGCAGGCTGCGGCGGTGGCAACGGATCCGGAGACGGCGCAACCGCAGCAGACTCTGGAGCCGACGCGGGCGGGCTGGACGCACCCAGGGCGTCGGCCGGCGAACGCGAGGACTCGCTCGCGTCGGCGAGCTCGGCAGAGGGTGCCGGCGTGAATGCGACCGCGTACGACAAGCGAGCACCGGCCGATCCCTTGTTCAGTCCGGCCCTGATCAAGACCGCGGCCATCACGCTGGAAGCGGACAGCGTCGGGCCGGTCATCACGGGCATCAACAGCCTGGCAGCCCGCGTCGGTGGGCAGATCTCCAGTGAGGACACGGCGACCAGCGAGGCCGGTGTGCAAGTGCGCTCTCATATCGAGCTGCGAGTTCCGGTCGACGAGTTCGACCGCGCTGTCCAGGAGATCGTGGGCCTTGGGGACCTGGTGGCGAAGACCCGGACGTCGGAAGACGTGACCGCGCGCCTGGTGGACGTGGAGTCGCGGGTCGACAGCGCCGAGGATTCGATCGCCGCGCTGCGAACGCTCTTCAACCGCGCAACGAAGCTGGGCGACGTGATAGCCCTCGAGCGCGAGCTCTCCGACCGCGAGGCGAACCTCGAGGCGCTGCAGGCGCAGCAGCGGTCCCTGCGCGCCCAGACGTCGATGTCGACGATCATCGTCGACGTCAGCGCTGAGCCCGCGTCCGACCCGCAAGAGCGTGATGCCTCCAGCGGCTTCCTCGCCGGCATCGAGCAGGGGTGGGACGGGTTGGTCCGCTTCGTCGTCGGGTTCTCCCACGCGGTCGGGCTGCTGCTGCCTCTCGGGAGCCTCGCTCTGCTGACCGCTCTCATCGCGTGGGTGGTGGCGCGCCGGTTCCTTCCGCGTCGGGTAGCTCGTACGAGTGAATGAAGTCGACCAGGCGGGTGAGCACGTCAGGGTCGGTGCCGGGGAGCACCCCGTGCCCCAGGTTGAAGATGTGCCCAGAGGCGTGCCGGCCGCGCCCGATCACGTCAGCAGCCTTCGACGCGATCGTGTCCCATGGTGCGAACACCACGGTCGGGTCCAGGTTGCCCTGAAGGGCCTGCCCCGGACGGACTCGTGCTGCCGCTTGGTCAAGCGGGACCCTCCAGTCGACGCCTACCACCTCGACATCGGCGGAAGCCATGTCCGTGAGGATCTCACCGGTCGCGACGCCGAAGTGGATGCGTGGGACCTCGAGGTCGGCTATCGCGGAGAACACCGCGGAACTGTAGGGAAGGACCTTGTCGCGGTAGTCCGCCGGTGAGAGCCCGCCGGCCCACGAGTCGAAAAGCTGAACCGCCGCTGCCCCGGACTGAACCTGCACCCGCAGGAAGCCTGAGGAGATCTCGACCAGGCGGCGCATCAGGCCATCCCACACCTGCGGCTCGCTGTGCATGAGCGCCTTCGTCTTGGCATGCTCCTTGGACGGCCCGCCTTCGATGAGGTAGGACGCAAGCGTGTACGGCGCACCGGCGAACCCGATCAGCGGCGTGGACCCCAGCTCCGACACGAGGGAGTGCACGGCTTGCGCAACGAAGTCCACAGCGGCTGCGTCGAACGACGGGAGCGTCGCCACCCCGGTGGAGTCGGTGACCGGGACCTGGATCACCGGTCCCACCCCCGGGACGATGTCCAGGTCGACGCCGAGCGCCTTCAGTGGCAACACGATGTCGCTGAACAGAATCGCGGCGTCGACGCCGTAGCGCCGCACCGGCTGCAGCGTGATCTCGGTGATGAGATCTGGGCGCATACAGGCGTCGAGCATGGCGACGCCTTGGCGCAGCGCCCGATACTCCGGAAGGGCTCGACCGGCCTGGCGCATGAACCACACCGGCACGGAGGAGCTCGCTTGTCCCCTCGCCGCCCGGATCAGAAGACTCTCGCTGACAGGGACAGCTGGGGCACTCACGGACCGATCCTCGCATGCGGCGGGGTGGAGCTCGTACCGGCGAGTCTTTCGGCGGGCCTTACGGCCACCCCTTAGGCTCGAGGACATGGGTGGCAAACCGGATGTCGACGCGCCCCCGGACGAGTTTCGCCAGGCAATCGAACAGTTCCGGTCCGCGCGGCTGCGCCCTGAGGTCTACAGCGAGGAGATGTCGGCACCGCAACGGATTGCCCCGTACTCCGCTGCCATGACGGCCGACGTGACGATCGCCGGAGAAGATGTCGGAGGAGGTCGGCTGGTACTCCTGTACGACCCGGCCGGCAATGATGCCTGGCACGGGAACTTCCGCTGTGTCGCCTATGCGAGGGCCGATATCGACCCCGACATGGTCACCGACCCATTGCTGGGGGCCGTCGGTTGGAGCTGGTTGCAGGAGGCGCTCGAGGCGCATGGCGCGGATGCGCTGGCGCCGAGCGGCACGGTCACCCGCGTCGCCTCCGAGAGCTTCGGCGGGATGGAAGGTGAGCCCGCCAGCGCCGAGATCGAGGTGCGGGCCTCCTGGTCACCGTTGGGGTCCCTCACTGCCCACGTCGAGGCCTGGGGTGACCTGTTGTGCACAGCCGCGGGCCTCCCGCCAGTGCCGGCCGGCGTCGTGGCGATGCCGAGTCGGCGCGGCTCGCGCTCTCGATGACGCCGGCGGAGGGCGTTATCCCGGACCGCCCGGCCGATCACTCGGCCGATCCGCCCCATCCCGCAGTAGCCCCTGACCCCCCCGAGGCTCCTGAGGTACCGCTACTCACGATCCGGGGCGGCTTGCCCCCGCTCGTGGCGGACGCCGCCGGCGTGGATGAGCTGGTGGCGAGATTCCGGTCGGGCAGCGGACCGGTCGCTGTAGACGCCGAGCGAGCCTCTGGGTACAGGTACTCCCAGCGTGCCTACCTGATCCAGCTGCGTAGGGAAGGCGTCGGATCGGTGCTGATCGACCCCATCCCGCTGGGATCTGTTCCCAACCTCGCCCTGGCACCGCTGAGCAGGGCCCTCGCCGACGCCGAGTGGATCATCCACGCCGCGAGCCAGGATCTCGCCTGCCTCGCCGAGGTGGGCATGCGACCGGTGCATCTCTTCGACACCGAGCTGGCGGGACGGCTGTTGAACTACCCTCGAGTGGGGCTGGCTGCTCTGGTCGAGGAGTTGCTCGGGTACCGCATGCGCAAGGAACACTCCGCCGTCGACTGGTCTCGGCGCCCATTACCGGAGTCGTGGCTGACCTACGCCGCGTTGGATGTCGAGCCGCTGATCGAGCTTCGGGAGGTCCTGGCCGCGCAGCTCGAAGAGTCCGGCAAGGCCGAGTGGGCCGCCCAGGAGTTCCAAGCCTGGGTGTCGATGCCTGCCGTTGCGCCCCGTAGGGATCCGTGGCGACGCACCTCCGGAATCCACCGGGTCAAAGGGCGCCGCGGGCTCGCAATGGTGCGGGCGATGTGGCAGCTCAGGGCCGACATCGCCCGGAAGCGGGATGTGACCACCAACCGGATACTCAACGACGCGACGATCGTGGAGGCCGCCCAAGCCGCACCCGCCTCTCGCCACGCCCTCGGTCAGATCACCGGCTTCGCGACACGCGGTGGGCAGCGGTACCTCCGGGAGTTCCACTCGGCCATCATCGCCGCTCGCGCGCTTCCCGAGGAGGCCCTACCCCCGCTCGCGGCCGAGAACGATGGTCCGCCGCCGCCGCGTACCTGGGGCGACCGGAACCCCGAGGCGGCCGTCCGGCTTGCGGCGTGCCGCGAGTCTGTGTCCTCGTTGGCGGAGTCGCTGAACCTGCCGCAGGAGAATCTCGTCTCTCCCAGCGCGGTACGACACCTGGCCTGGTCTCCCCCGCAGCCAGCGACCGCGCAGGCGGTGGCTGATCGCCTCACGGAGAACGGCGCCCGGCCGTGGCAGGTGGCATTGGCGGCCGAGCCTCTCGCCGTGGCACTTCAGACGCTGGGCGACTGATCCGTCGAGGGGTACCGGCGGCACGAGGCAAGCAGGCCCGCGTCTAAGGCAGCGTGACAGCCTTCAACGGCGCCACGTGCGCAGAGCGCTGACCGGCGTCGTACCGCCAGGGGTGCTCGAAGCGCGCCTTCAGCTTTGCGTTGGTGGCGTTGGCGTCGCCGGCATCGAGCCCCAGCTTCGCCGAGCACGCTGGCCATGCGCCCCAACCCTGGACGTCCAGCAGCTTCTCCGCGATCCGGATCTGCTCCTCACGGGTGGCGAGGTCGGCGCGTTTGGCGTACTTCCCGCCACCCATGCCGAGCCAGCTCGATGAGGCGAACTGCAAGCCGCCGTAGTACCCGTTGCCGGTGTTGATGTGCCAGTTCCCGCCCGACTCACACTCCGCGAGGCGGTTCCAGGTGCGGTCGGTGGCGGCGTTGGCGCTGGAGATCGACGAGGTGACCGGCGCGGCGACGGCCAGCGCGGCCACCGCTACGGCGGCATACCTCCGCAAAGAGCGCGTGGACGAGCGATCGCGTGGCTGATGAGCCATCTGTGAGGCCTCTCCGCCGCCTGCGAAGTGAGCTGTCGGGTTCGGGCGGAAAGGTTCGCCCGGCTCCTCAGTCGAGACTGAGGCGCTTCACCCCGAGGCTTGTCCGACCGAGGTCGGGCCAGCCGTGTTCACGGGTCCTCCGCTCCTACCCATTCGGTGTCCTTGTCGCTGCCGGTCGCGGTGGGTAGGACTAGGCGTACCGCTGACGGCGCTCCCCTGGCAGAGGAACTCCAGCGACGGTACGCGACACCATGCCACCCGGCAAGTCCACACACCGGGCCGACTCAGCCCGACAGTGCCGCCAGCTCCTCGGCAGTGAGCCGGAGCTCGGCTGCCGCGGCCGAGTCCTGGATCGACTCCGGCCGGCTCGCGCCCGGAATCGGGATGACGACGTCGGAGAGAGACAGCTCCCAGGCCAGACATACCTGCTGAGGACTGACCCCGTGCTTGTCCGCCACGTCGGCGAACACGGAGTGCGAGGCACCGAGACCCTTGGCATCCGACATGCCGCCCAAGGGGCTCCAGGGCAGGAACGCCAGGCCGAGCTCTTCGCACACCGCGATCTCGGGTTCGCTGCTGCGGAACTTCGGTGAGAACTGGTTCTGGACGGCGACCAGGGCCGATCCGAGGATCTCGTGCGCCAGTCGGATCTGGGCCGGGTCGGCGTTCGAGATGCCGGCGCGTTTGATCAGTCCGTCGTCATAGAGGTCACGCAGGCCGCCCATCGTGTCCTCGTAGGCAACGTCCGGATCCGGGCGGTGGTGCTGGTAGAGGTCGATGGCGTCCACGCCAAGCCTTCGAAGCGACGCCTCGCACGCCTTGCGGAGATAGGCCGGACTGCCATCCAGGCCCCATTCGCCGTCGGGGCGCGTGTGTCCGCCCTTCGTGGCCACGACCACGTCCTCGGTGCCGCCTGAGTAGCTGGCCAGCGCCTTCGCCACGACCTCCTCGTTGGCGCCCATCCCGTAGTCGTCGGGGGCGTAGGCATCGGCGGTGTCGATCAGCCGGATGCCGGCATCGAGGGCGGCGTGGATGGTGTTGGCCGACTTCCGGTCATCGGGGTACGTCTCGGTGGTGAGAGGCATCGCTCCGAGACCGATGGCCGGGATCTGGAGGTCGGCGAACTGGCGTGTCTGCATAGGAGCATCCTCCCTCAGTCCCGGACTGGTGGCATCTTGGCTGCGAGGATGGGCGGCATGGACCTGGCGGCACTTGGCGACCGCGCCTGGGAGAACGGCCGTCTTTCCCTGGCGGCGCGACTGCGACGGCTGCGCTCCAAGGGCTGGATGATCGGCCAGTGCGCGGTCGCTGCGGGTACGGCTTGGTTCGTAGGCCGTTACGTCTTCGGCCATCCCAATCCGTTCTTCGCCCCGGTCGCCGCCGTCTTGTGCCTGGGCACGTCGTACGGCCAACGCCTGCGCCGAGTTGCGGAGGTGTCGATTGGCATGTCGGTCGGGATCGGAGTCGCCGATCTGTTCACTCTGCTGCTCGGGCAGGGATCCTGGCAGATCATGGTGATCGTCGCGGGCGCTATGGCGGCGGCAATCCTCCTGGATGCCGGCGTGATGTTCGTCATGCAGGCCGCCGTCCAGTCCATCGTCGTGGCCACCCTGCTCCCCTCTGATGGCGGGGTCGGCCGGATTCTCGACGGTCTGATCGGCGGCGGGGTGGCCCTCATTGCCGCCACGGTCGTCCCCGGGGCTCCACTGCGGAGGCCACGAGAGACGGCATCTCGAGTGACCGCCGAGCTTGCCCGACTGCTGCGGTCGGCCCGCGACAGCGCTTCCGAGGCCGACCTCGAGCAGGCCTCTGACACGTTGGACCGGGCAAGAGAGACGGAATCCTCCCTGAACGAGCTGCGTGAGGCTGCCAACGAGGGCTTGGAGGTTGTTCGCTCGTCACCGTTCCGCCGCCGCCAGGCACCGCATGTCCGCTCCATCGCTGAGATCGTCGATCCGCTCGACCGGGCCTTGCGCAACACCAGGGTGATGATTCGCCGGATCGTCGTCAGCGCTCGCCTCGAGGAGACGATGCCACCGGACTACTTGGATCTCCTCGACGACCTGAGCCAGGCCACGGAGGCCATCGCCTCGGAGTTCGACGCCAACCGGTCGCCCGAGGCGGTGATACCGGACCTCATCGCGCTCGCGCAGAAAACAGGCGACGCGAGCGCACCACTGACGCTGTCGGCTGCCGTCGTGCTGGGCCAGCTCAGGTCCATCGTGGTCGACCTGTTGCAGCTGGCCGGGATGACCTATTCCGAAGCAGTTGGCCTGGTCCCGCCCCGGCCGTGATGCGCGATCCCGGCACCCCGCCGTGGTGCAGCCGCGTCAGGACGAGGTGTCTGCATCCTTCGCCCAGAAGAAGCAGTACACGCCGAAGCAGCCGATGCCCACGGCGACGAGGGCTAACAGCCATGGTCCGAACGACTGGGTGATCAGAGTATGCAGGGCGACGTCCAGGCCGCCAGCCTTCTGTGGGTCGTAGGTGACGGCGGCCCAGACGATGAGCGCACCGATGGTAGCCAGGGATATGCCCTTCGCGGTGTAGCCCGCCTGCCCGAGGCGCACGACCGCCGTGCCCGTTGAGCCCGACGTTGCCTGCGGCTGGAGATCGGCCTCGAACGACTTGCGAACGGCCTTCGAGACCAGGTAACCGCCGATGGCGATGACCACCACCCCCGCCGCTCCCACGATCAGCTGTCCGAACGGCCAGTTCATCACCGTTGCCGTCATCCCGTCCTTGCTCGAGGAGGACGCCTCGCCGAGCGCGGTCTTGATGGCGCTGAAAGCCAGAGCGAGGTAGACAACGGTCTTGCCAGCCGACCCGACACGCTTGAACGTGCGCTTCCCGCCGTCGTGCTTGTGGTGACCCCATGCCGCGTCGAAGGCCTGCCAGATGGCAAGGGCGATGAATCCGAGCGCAACGACCCACAGCAGTGGCTTGCCGTACGACTCCTGGGCGAGCTGGCGCATCGCCCCGTTCTGGTTCGCGGCTCCGGAGCTGTTGCCGAAAGCCAGCTGGAGCGCCAGCCAGGCGATCAACAGGTGGACGATGCCGTAGGCGACCAGGCCCACCCGAATGGCGCGCTCCAGCCACTCGCTGTTCTCGACTTGCTTGGCGGTGGTCTTCGCGTCGCTCACATGTCCTCCTCGGCGGGGCCCTCCCTTGACTCTACTGTCGCGTGTCGTCTCGACGACCGGTTCCGACCGCTCAGACGTCACGCAGAGCGCGTTCCACCCGCTGGACGGAGATGGGGCGGGGCGTCTTGAGGTGCTGCGCCCATAGGCCGACTCGGAGCTCCTCCAGCAGCCACCGGACCTCACGCAGGGCCCCCTCCGGTCTGGTCCCCCTCGCCAGGCTGCTCACGGCCGCGGAGTAGGCCGCCTGGACCCCCGCCATGGATGCCATCAGCCTCGCGTCGCGCCGAGGGTCCATCACCAGCCGGTCGAGCCGCTCACCCATGGCTGCGAAGTAGCGAGGGTAGTGCCGCAAGTACTCCCGCCCCGCGTCGGCCACGAACCCGGGGTACACCAGTCCCGCCCACTGCGCCTTCATGTCGGTCAGGGCCGGCAACATCGCCAGCTCGGCCCGTCCGGACAACCGGCGGTCGATGCCGTGGGCGGCCGCCAGCGCTGCGCTCACCAGGGCTACCACCTCGTCGAGGACGCCGGGGGCCAGAGACTTCACCCGTTGACCCAGCCGCTCCATGCCTGCCTCGTCCCAGACAAGGCCACCCTCGTCGTGGACCACTACGTCGACGGCGGCGGCGTAGCAGTCGTCGAGCAACGCAGCCACGCTGCCGTGAGGGTTGACTCCCAACACCAGCTTGTCGGCGTTGCTCAGCCTGCGCAGGACACCAGCCGTCGGGGACGGCACCGCCAGCATCAACAGCCGTCTGAGCCCCGACCGCATCGATGTGGCTTGCTCGTCAGGCGTGCCGAGCACCTTGATGGCGACGCTGGCGCCTTCGTCCACCAAGGCCGGATACCCCTTCACCTCGTGACCTGCACGCGTCTGGGTGAAGGTTTGAGGGAGCTCGCCGAAATCCCAGTGGGTGATGCCCCGTCGCTCCATCTCGGCGCCGGCGGTCGAGACGGCGACGTCGGCGCTCGAGCGCAGATCTCGCTTCAACTCCTCGAGGTCCTTGCTCTGCCCGAGCACGTCGCCCTTCTCGGACACCACGCGAAAGGACGGGCGCAGGTGGCTCGGGATCTTCTCGAGGCCCCAGTCGCTGCGGTGCACAACGATCCCCGTGGTCCGCAGCAGGTGTCTTTCCAGGGCGCCAAGCAGCAGGTCCTCACCTGGGGTGGTGGCCTCGAGGAAGGCCTTCGCGAACTCCGGCGCAGGGACGAAGTTCACGCGTAGTCGCTTCGGCAAGGAGCGGATCAGGGCCACCACGAGCTCCCTACGCAGCCCCGGCACCGGCCACGAGAACTCCGCCGACTCGACGTGGAGCAGCGACGTGACCGGGATGTCGACCGTCACGCCGTCGTCTGGAGTCCCGGGATCGAACGAGTAGCGAAGCGGCAGCTCAGCCTCGCCAGAGCGCCAGACGTCAGGGAAGTCTGCCGGTGACACGTCGTCGGCTGCCTCGTGCACGACAGTGTCGAACGTCCACGTCAGCAGCTCAGGGTTCTTGCGCCGCTGGGCCTTCCACCAGGTGTCGAAGTGGGCCGCCGACACGACGTCGGCACCCACTCGGGCGTCATAGAAGGCGAACAGGCTCTCGTCGTCGACCACGATGTCGCGACGCCGCGCTCGTTCCTCGAGCTCGCCGGCCTCCTGCAGCACCCGCGCGTTGGCGTGGAAGAACCGGTGCTGTGTCGTCCACTCTCCCTGCACCAACGCGTGCCGGATGAACAGCTCGCGAGCCACCTCGGGGTCGATCCGCCCGTAGTTCACCTTGCGCTCGCTGACGATCGGCACTCCGTAGAGAGTGACCTTCTCCAGTGCCATGACCGCGCCGCGCTTCTTCTCCCAGTGCGGCTCAGAGTACGAACGCCTCACGAGATGGGCCCCGGCGGACTCGGCCCACGCGGGATCGATACCGGCATTGACGCGTCCCCACAGGCGAGTTGTCTGCACCAGCTCGGCTGACATCACAAAAGCCGGTTGCTTCTTGGCCAGGGCCGAGCCGGGGAAGATGGAGAAGCGGGTCCCGCGCGCGCCTAGGTAGTCACGCTTCTCGACGTCCTTCATCCCGATCTGGGACAGCAGACCCGCCAGCAATGACCGATGGATGGCCTCGGCCGCCGACGGCGTCTTGTTCAGCGTGAGGTCGAGCTGCTTGCAGACCTGGCGTAGCTGGGCATCGAGATCCTGCCATTCGCGGATCCGCAGGTAGTTCAAGAAGTCGGCCTTGCACAACCGGCGGAAGGCGCTCGACGAGAGCTCGGCTTGCTGGTCCTTGACGAACCGCCAAAGGTTCAGCATGCCGGCGAAGTCGGAGGACGGGTCGGCGAACCGCCGGTGCTTGGAGTCGGCGAGCTCCTGCTGCTCGGTGGGCCGTTCTCGCGGGTCTTGGATCGACAGCGCGGCCGTGATCGTGACGACCTCGCGCAGGCAGCCGTGGGAGTCGGCCTCGATGATCATCTTCGCCAGGCGCGGGTCCACCGGGAGCTGGGACAGCTTCTTGCCGATCGGAGTGAGTCGCGGCTTCTTTGGCGTGTGGATGGCGCCGATCTCCTCCAGCACCTGCACCCCGGACTGGATGCTGCGGGTGTCGGGCGGCTCCATGAAAGGGAACCTCGCCACGTCTCCAAGCCCGAGGGCGATCATCTGCAAGATCACCGACGCCAGGTTCGTCCGCAGGATCTCAGGATCGGTGAACTCCGGGCGCGCGTCGAAGTCCTCCTCGGCGTACAACCGGATGCAGATGCCGTCGGCGACGCGTCCGCAGCGGCCTTTGCGTTGGTTGGCGCTGGCCTGAGAGATGGGCTCGATAGGGAGTCGCTGCACCTTGGTACGGGCGCTGAAACGAGAGATGCGAGCCAGCCCCGTGTCGATGACGAACCGCACCCCGGGCACGGTCAGCGAGGTTTCGGCGACGTTGGTGGCGAGGATGACGCGACGCGTCGAGTGCGCCGCGAAGACGCGGTGCTGCTCGGCCGACGACAGTCGGGAGTACAACGGGAGAACGTCGAAGGCGTCACCGACCCGTGCCGGTTTCAGCTTCTTGAGGGCGTCGGCCGCGTCGCGTATCTCTCGCTCCCCTGACAAGAACACCAAGATGTCGCCAGGCCCCTCGCCGAGAAGCTCCCGAACAGCGTCCGTGATTCCTTGTGTCTGGTCGTCGACGAGCTCTCGGTACCGCACCTCCACGGGGTACGTCCGACCCGACACCTCGATGACGGGCGCCCCGCCGAAGTGAGCGGCGAACCGCTCGGGGTCGATGGTCGCCGAGGTGATGATGACCTTGAGGTCGGGGCGGCGCGGCAGCAAGCGCTTGAGGTAGCCCAGAATGAAGTCGATGTTGAGGCTGCGTTCATGCGCCTCGTCGATGATGATCGTGTCGTAGCGGCGCAGGTCTCGGTCGCGCTGGATCTCCGCGAGCAGGATGCCGTCCGTCATCACCTTCACGGTGGTCTGCTCACTGGACCGGTCGGTGAACCGGACCTTGTAGCCGACGACCTCGCCCAAGGCCGTTCCCAGCTCCTCGGCAATACGTTCGGCCACGGTCCGCGCCGCGATCCGGCGAGGCTGGGTGTGGCCGATGACCCCGCGCCCCTGGCCGCGGCCCAGCTCGAGGCAGATCTTCGGGAGCTGGGTCGTCTTCCCGCTGCCCGTCTCGCCAGCGACGATCACTACCTGGTTGTCACGAATGGCCGCCGCGATGTCCTCGCGGCGCTGCGTGACCGGCAGGTGCTCCGGATACGTGATCTGCGCGGGAATGGTGACGGACATGCAGCCTTAGCCGATGACGGAGTCGACGTAGCACCATCGCCACGCCTCGCCGGGCTCGACGCTGCGGACGACTGGATGATGGACCTCGTCGAAGTGAGCGGTCGCGTGCTTGCCGATGGACGAGTCGCAGCATCCGACGTGGCCGCAGGTCATGCACATCCGCAGGTGCACCCAGCGCTGACCGTCCTTCAGGCACTCCTCGCACCCGTCCGGCGTGCGTGGCGACGGCGTCTCCGGGACCTGCTCAATGTGGTCACAGGCTTCGTGGGTCTTCGGCGGTGTCAAGTCTGACTCCCGTGCCTCTCGTGTCCATGACTGGCCCAGGTCGAGCACAGTCTCCTCGATGTCGATTGCCGCGACGACCCGGCGCAGGATGTCGTCCGGGACGGCGCCCTGGTCCCGCAGGCGGATAAGCTCCTGGCGTTCTGCCGAGATCATCTCGATTCGAAGCCTGGCATAGGCCTCGCTGGGCGTCTCGTCGCCGCCTCCGATACGTTCCCACATCGAGTCGGAGCGCTCCTGGCTTCGCCTCCGTACACGCTGGACGACCTCGTCTCGGTCGTCGTCCGTCACCAACTCGTCGAGCCGGGCGAGGCCCGCGGCGGCGGCGCGCTGCTGGACACTGGCAGCTTGGAGTGCGTCCTCGGCGGGGTCCGGGCCGACGACACCCAGGTGCCGCAGCACCCAAGGCAGCGTCGAGCCCTGGATGAGGAGGGTCACCCCGACCACGACCATGGCGATGAGGATCAGGACTTCGCGATGCTCGATGTCGGTAGGCAGCACGAAGGCGGCCGCCAGCGTGACGACGCCCCGCATGCCGGCCCACGAGATCGCCGCCGGGTGAGTCCACGGCGGGATCGGGTCCTTGGCCCGGATGGACGGGATCAGTCGGGGCAGGTAGGTCGCAGGGAAGACCCAGAGCGGCCGGAACAGCATCACCGTGAGAGTGACGAGGACACATGCCGAAAGGATGGTCGAAGCCGGCAGGTCGCTCTCACTGGCGCGGGAAAGAATTTGTCGGACTTGAAGTCCGATGAGCAGGAACACGGTGTTCTCGAGCAGGAACTCGACGGTTCTCCAGTTGGTGCGCTCGAACAACCGTGACGACGCCGACTGCAACAGGTGGGACTTATGACCCAGAAGCAGCCCGGTGACAACGACGGACAGCACACCAGAGAAATGGAGCGCCTCTGCGGAGAGGTACGCAATGAAGGGCGTGATGATGGACACCGCGGTGTCGATGATCTCGTCCTTGATCTGAACGCGGACCTTGCCCGTCACCACCGCGACGACCACACCGATGACGATGCCTCCGACCGCCGTCAGCACGAAGTCGAGCCCGATCTCGAACACGGACACCGAGCCGCTGAGCGCCGCGATCGCAGAGCGCAGGGCGACCAGAGCAGTCGCGTCGTTGACAAGGCTCTCGCCCTGCAGGATGGTGACGACCCGGCGGGGCATGCCCACCCGTCGAGCGATCGCCGTCGCGGCGACGGCGTCGGGTGGCGCGACCACAGCACCAAGTGCGAAGGCTGCAGCCGGCTCGACCGGCAGGAGATACCAGACCACCAGGCCGACGACTGCCGTGTTGGCGACCACCAGGCCAACGGACAGCAGCACGATCGGCCTGGCGTGCCGGCGGAAGTCGACCAGCGACGTATTGAGGGCGGCGGCGTACAGCAGCGGTGGCAGGAAGCCGAGCAGGACCAGCTCGGGGGTCAGCTGCACATCAGGGACTCCCGGCACGTAGGAGCCGATGACCCCCACCACCGTGAGCAGCAGCGGTGCAGGCAACGGCAGCCGGCGCGACATCGCCGTGACGAACGTGACGACGGCGATGAGCGCCACTATTCCCACGGCAATGTGCACCGAGCAAGTGTCCCAGCCCATCCAAATTGCATGTGCAGCTTCGCCGACACGCCACTTCTAGCCGCTTCCCGGGGATCTCGCTCTGTTTGGGTCGACACGCTGAGCGCCCCTCCCACCGCGTGCGACAAGATGCCGTCATGTCCGTCCCCACCCAGCACCCCAATGTCGTCGAGACGCGCATCTCCATGGATGACGGGGTCGAGCTCGCCGCCACGCTGTACCTCCCCCACCCCGCCCGAGGCCCGCAGCCCTGCATCCTCGAAGCGCTGCCCTATCGCAAGGACGACCTGACGTCGTCCTACCGCCCGGACTACGTCCGGCTTCGGGACGAGTACGGCTACGCGGTGTGCCGGCTGGACCTGCGGGGAACCGGGTCATCGGGCGGGACGGCCACCGACGAGTACCCGCGTCGCGAGCAACAGGATCTGGCGGCGGTGCTCAGCTGGCTCGCCGGCCAGAACTGGTGCACCGGCAAGCTCGGCATGTACGGCACCTCGTACTCCGGGTTCAACTCCCTGCAGATGGCCTGTGAGCGGCCACCGGAGCTGCGCGCAGTGATCGCCATCTATGCCACCGACGACCGCTACACCGACGACGTGCATTACCGGGGTGGCGCCTTGAAGTTCCTCGACCTGGTGGACTACAACCACTACGTCACCGCGATGAATGCCCTTCCCCCCGTTCCAGCGATCTGGGGCGACGGCTGGCGCAGGGAGTGGCGCAGCAGGATCGAGGCCAGCGAGCCCTGGCTGCTGACCTGGATGCGCGAGCAGGCAGACGGCGCGTACTGGCGGCACGGCTCGGTTCGGCCCGACTACGGGCGCATCGCCTGCCCGACGATGATCGTCGCCGGCTGGGCCGACGGCTACCGCAACAACTCCTTCCGGATGATCGAAGCGCTGCGAGATCACGGCGTACCGCACCAGCTCCTGGCCGGGCCATGGGCACACGCCTCCACCGAACTGGCGCTCCCGGGACCACGGATCGACCTGGTCGTCGAGATGGCCGCCTGGTGGGACCGGTGGCTGCGCGGGGTCGACAACGGGGCGGGGACGCCATCGGACGCACCGGCCCCCACCGCAGACGAGCCGAACGTGACCGTCTTCGTGCGGTCCTCGACTCGACCCGAGCCGGACCTGGACAGCTCCGCAGGCGAGTGGATACGTGAGCAGTGGCCGAGCCCGCGGTCGAGCCTGTCGGTACAGCACCTCGACGCTCGAGCCCCGTACCTGGTGCGTCCGTCCGTGGGCGTCGACGCATGGATCGACTGCGCGGGACACCTCCCGTACGGCCAGAGCCTCGACCAGCGCTACGACGACGCGGCATCACTGACGTGGGAGTGGGAGGCGGACGAGCGCACGCTGATGGGACACCCGACGGCCGAGCTGCAGGTCAGTGCAGACGCTGCGGTCGCGTCATGCTCGGTCAAGCTGTGCGACGTGTTCCCCGACGGCACGTCGTCGCTCGTCAGCCGCGGGTCGCTCAACCTCACCCACCGGAGCTCTCACGCTGCGCCACAGCCCTTGGTCGCAGGCGAGGCTTACTCGGTCACGATCGAGCTCGACGCTTGCGCCTACCGCTTCGATGCCGGTCACCGCCTGAGGTTGTCTGTTGCTGGAGCGGACTGGCCCAACACGGCCGCTCCACCGGCTCCAGTGACCATGACCATCCACGGCGGTACGTTGACGCTGCCGCTGTGGGAGGGGCCGTCCCCGCATGAGGCTCCGCGGCTTCACGACGGTGCTACGACCTCCGGGGAGGACCCGAGCGTGACCTGGCGGGTGGAGCGTGATGTGCTGGCACGCCAGACGTCCTGCGTCGTCGACCACGGATCGACCTACGAAGCTCCCTACGACGCCACTGTCCGTGAGCACTACAGCGGACGCGTACGGGTCGACGACCGAACCTTCGAACAACGAGCTGAGGCGTCCGCGGAGTACGCGATCACCTGGCCCGAGACGTCGGTGTCGAGCACGGCCACCCTCGACCTGCGCGCCGACGCAGCCTCCTACGACGTCAGCATCGCCCTCACCACCCGCGAGAACGGCGTGGTCGTCGGCACGCGCAACTGGCACGAGCAGATCCCGCGCCACCTTGCGTGAGCGGTCAGGACGCGTCCAGGGAGACCAGGTCATGGAGCGGCCGACCGAGATAGGCACGCGCCACCATGGTCACGAACTGATGCACTGCATCCTCGCGCGGCGAGAAAACCCCTGGCTTGAAGTGCGGCGACGACAACCCCCGCTGCACCGACTCGCATGCGCTCCAGTCCTGTCGGTTCGTGATGTCCCAGAACTCCACGGCGTATGACGGGTCCACGTCGGCGCCGCCCGTGGGCGACCGCGGGAAGTACCAGGAGCACTCCACCCACGTCCGGTCCGGTGCCAGCGGCAGCATCCGGTGCGCCATCACGTAGTCGGGGTGCGCCGAGATCAGCAGGTTCGGAAAGAGCCCCACGTACTCGACGGCCCTCGGGTCGACCCCGGCGATCGGAACTCCCGGGGACTTCCCGCTTATCGACATGGTTTGCATCCCGTCGCGCAGCACCATCGACCCGCCGACCCAAGCCCCCGGCATGACGTAGTTCTCGCCGGAGGTGGGAGGGGTCACCTGGCAGAGCTCCGGGTGGATGAGCGGGCAGTGGTAGCACTCGTGGTAGTTCTCAGCGATGACCTTCCAGTTCGCGGCCACCTCGTAGCTGTGCCGTTCCCCGAGCACCAGCGAGTGCGGAGCGTACGGTGCCACCAGTCGGTCGAGGTCGCCCAGATACGTCGAGAAGTCGACAACTCCGGGCGCCTCGAGCGATGTGGCCGCGTGCACGAAGACCCAGCCCTGCCATCGCTCGACCGGGAGCTCCACCAAGGCGTGGTCGCCGGCGTCGAAGCCCGGCACCTCCCTGTAGCCGGGCGCCGCGCGCAACGACCCATCGAGGTCGTACGACCATGCGTGGTAGGGACACACGATCGACTGCTTGGCGGCTATCTCGCCCTCGCCCAGGAGCTCGTGCGCGCGGTGCCGACAGGTGTTGGCGAAGGCGCGGAGCTTATCCCCGGACCACGTGAGCAGGACGTTCACGTCACCGACGACCAGCGCCCTCTGGGTCACGTCCCGCTGTGAGCCGTCGGTGAGACCACGCAGGTCAGCGTCGCGTCCCACGCAGGTCCAGGTGCCGGCGAACAGGTTGCGCTGCTCCCACGCGAACACTGCGGGGCTCGTGTAGGCCGGCCCCGGCAGCATTCGCGACTGCCCGAAAGGCTGCAGCACGGCGTCCAGGGAACCGCCTGCTCCGGGGACCGTCTCCAGCCAGCTCAGCGGCAGCCGCGGACCGTCCGACGCCGTACGGTCGCGTCCGTGCAGAACGTCAGTCATCGCTGCGCCTCCCGATAGTGTCTGGGCAATGGTTCGGCAGAAGGTCGAAGTGCGCCGCGAGGAGATCTTGCGGGCGACGATCCGCGAGATCGAGGCCCGCGGGATGGCGACTGTGCGGGTCGGTGACGTGGCCTCGTCGTTGGGCGTCAGCTCGGGGCTGGTGTTCTACCACTTCGCCACCAAGGACGGGCTGCTCGTCGAGGCCCTCGAGTATGCAGTGGACCGCGACCTCAACCGGCTCGACAAGGCCCGGGCGACGGGAGCCAACGCCACCGAACGTCTGAAGCGCATCCTGTCCTCGTACGGCCCGACCGGGACCGCGTCGGGCTGGACCTTGTGGATCGACGCCTGGGCCACAGCCCAGCGCGAGCCGAGCATCCGGCAGGCTCTGACCCGCCTCGACGACCGGTGGCGAAGCGCCCTGGTCGTCGCCATCGAGGAAGGCGTCGACGCCGGGGAGTTCGTCTGCTCTTCTCCACCGGACTCCGTGGCCCGTATCGGCGCGCTTCTGGACGGCCTGTCGGTCGCCGTGCTCGTCTATGAGAGTGTCTCGCGGGCGGAGCTTCGGCGCTGGGTCCGTGAGGCGGCAGCGGCCGAGCTCGGTCTGGCACCAACAGCCCTGGCGTGAGCGTACGGCCGTCAGCCGGGTCCCCACCTCACATCCTCCACTGCAGCGGTGCGTCCGGGTCCATGAGGGCGGGGCGGTCCAGCCGGAACGGCTCGATGTCGAAGGACGTGTCGCCGGTGGAGGCGAGCTCGGCCAGCATCCTGCCGAGCGTGGGTGCGAACTTGAAGCCATGAGCGGCTCCCATGCCGACGAGGACCGCCTCGTGACCTGGCACGGGCCCGAGCACGAAGTCACGGTCCGGCGTGAGGGTGTACAGGCACGTCAGCGACCGGACCGGCGAGCCTGAGCCGGGCAACGTCCGTGCCATGAAGGCAGCGAGCTCGTCGACCCGTGCGGGGTCGGGGTCGAACGAGCGGCCGTCACCGGTCACGACAGCGCCGCCGCAGTCCTGGGCGGCCTTGACCGTCGCCTCCCCGTAGCTCGGGAACCCGTAGTAGCAGGGCTCGTCCATCCAGATCCACAGGGGTAGCCGCCCCGGCTGGAACGGCTCGGCGTCGGCAGGCGAGAAGTACGTCACCTGCTCGAGCGTGACGGTGAGCGGGACAGCCCAGTCCAGCCCGGCGAGCACGTCATTGGTCCAGGCATCCGCGCAGACGACCAGGCGGCGGCACAGGTACGTCTCGTCGGCGGTGCTGACCTCGACTCCGTCCGCGCCGTGGTCCCGGACGGAGATCACCGGAGACTCGTCACGCAGGTCGGCGCCGTAGCGACGCGCCATGCTCTGCATCGTCGCGGTCCCGCGGCCGGCCGGAACGATGGACCCGCGAGCCTGGTACAGGGCGGTGGTGTCGTCGGGCACGACGAACTGTGGCCATCGATCGGCCACCTCAGCCGGTCCGAGGACCTCGAACTCGACGCCGCGGGCCGCCATCGAGTCGATGTAGTCGCTGGACGAGGTCGCGGCGCCGGGCGGAAACAGGTCGAGCCCACCGACTGTCGTCACGAGCGTGGTGCCGCTGTCGGACTCCAGCGCCCCCCAGTCGTCGTAGGCGTCGAACGTCAGGCTGACGTAGTGGGGGGTGTGATAGCTGTGCCGCAGTATTCGCGACGTGTCATGGGAGGCGCCGCGCACGTGGCCGAGCGCGAAGCGCTCGAGCCCGAGGACGCTGTGACCCTGCTTGGCCAGGTTGTATGCCGTCGCGCTGCCGAGCGCACCCAGCCCCACTACGACGTACTCGACGGACGTGCTCATCGGTTCTCCCCAGCCTGCAATCGGGGCAGGAGCCAGCGCCGGATGTCGGCGGCCAGGTCCTCCATCGGGGCGAACCAGCCCTGCTGGTAGGCGCGCGAGCTCATCCCCCGCTGCACCGACTCGCACACCGCCCAGTCCTGGCGGTTGACGAGGTCCCACAGGTCGCCGGCGTCGTCGGGGTTGAAGTCGGGTGAGGCCACCTCCGCCGGGTCGAACAGCAGCTCACACACCACACGCGTCCTGTCGACGGCTTGCGGCCACAAGGTGAAGGCCGCGACATGCTCCGCGGAACAGGACAGCCACAGGTTCGGATGCAGGAGCGCGCCCTTGTGCCGGCTCCGCTCGGCGTCGTCAAGGCTGGCGAAGGGCTGCCGGTTGCTCGTCCCCGACATGGTGAACGTCCAGGCGCCTGCCCGGTGGGGGACACCGGCGTCCCAGTCGATGTCGGTCCCTCCCCCGCCGAATGCCGGCACCAGCCTGGTGAGCTCCGGATGCACCGGTCCGCAGTGGTAGCACTCGTTGTAGTTCTCGGACAGCACCTTGTAGTTCGCCGCCACGTCGTAGACGAAGCGGCGACCGACCGCCAGCTCTGCCAGCGGGTAGTGCTTCACGCCGGCCACGGACTCGGCGATCTCGTCGTTGAGGGCGGCCGCGCTACTCGGGGTGAGGTGCACGAAGCAGAACCCACCCCAGGAAGCCACGGCCACAGGCACCAGGCCGTACTGCGTCTTGTCGAAGTCGCTCACGTCGGCCGTGTGCGGCGCCTTGATGAGCGCGCCGGTGAGATCGTACGTCCAGGAGTGGTAGGGGCAGCGCAGCGCACCGACGGCACAAGGAGCTGGCAGGCTCCCGTCGGGAGGTACCGGCACGACCTGCGAGCCGCGATGGCGGCACACGTTGTACGCACCGTGCAGTGCGCCGGCGGAATCGGAGGTGAGCAGCACGGACTCGCCCGCGACGTCGACGACGGCGAGCCGTCGCGGCCGGTCGAGGACGAGCGCGTCGATGCGCCCGACGCAGAACCACGACGCGTACAGGACCGAGTCCCGCTCATGCACCCAGTGGTCGGGATCGACGTACATCGACTTGGGCAGGGCGGGCTGGAGGACATTCTGGCTCATCGGCAACCGCCTCTCGACCTCGGCTTACTGACTCATCAGTCAGTACAGACTACTCGGCCAGCCAGCAGGCCGCACGGTGTCCGCCCGTTGCCGGCAGCACGTTGAGGGGAGAGCCCACGCAGTCGTCGGCGATGCCGTGAGCGGCAGCGGTGCCGTCGGCCAGCGCCGGGCAGCGGGGATGGAATCGGCAACCCGTCGGGATTCTCGATGGGTCCGGGGTCTCCCCCCGGAGGACGACCGGCTCGATCTGGTCGATCTCGGGAACCACGGACAGCAGTGCCCGCGTGTAGGGATGCCGTGGCGACTGCAGGACCTCTTCGGTCGTGCCGACCTCGACGATCCGACCGAGGTACATCACTGCGATCCGATCAGCGATGTTCCATGCGAGCCCGAGGTCGTGGGTGACCACCAGGACGGATAGCCCCAGGTCGTCGCGAAGCTTGAGCAGCAGCGCGAGGATCTCGCCCCGGATCGACGCGTCGAGGCTGGACACCGGCTCGTCGGCGATGATGACCTTCGGCTCGAGGGCGAGAGCGCCGGCGATGACCACCCGCTGTCGCTGACCACCGGAGAGCTCGTGCGGGTAGGTGAGGAAGAAGCGCTCCGGTGGCCGCAGCCCCGCCTGACTGAGCGCCCGAGCGACGCGGCCCGGCTCGTCGTCCATGCGGTGCACCCGCGGCCCTTCTGCCACCGCCTCGTACACGGTATGGCGCGGGTTCAGAGCTCCCGTAGGGTCCTGCAGCACCAGCTGCACCTCGCCGCGGTAGGCCTTCAACGCGCGACGGCGGTAGTCGAGCGCCTTGCCGAGGTAGCGCACCTCGCCGGACTCGGGGCGTTGCAGGCCGAGGATGGTCCGGGCCAGCGTCGTCTTGCCGCAACCGGACTCGCCGACCAGAGCCACGATCTCACCGCGGTTCACCGACAGGTTCACCCCGTCGACGGCCTTGGCGACTCCGCCGCGCCGGCCACGAAAGCTGACTCTGAGGTCCGCGATGTCGAGGACCGGCGCCTCGGCGGGCGACCCGGCCCTGTTGTCCAGAGCCTGGACACCCGTCACCTCACCGGTCGCTGGGACGTGGCTGGCGGGGCTCATTCGACGGCCGCCGGCTGACCGACGAGCACACAGGCGGCCTCACGCTGCGGGCCGGCGTGGCGCAGCTTCACGTCCACGGTCGGGCACACCGGCAAGGCGTCGGGACACCGCGGGTGGAACGGACAGCCGCTCGGCAGGTCCGCGGGATACGGTGGATCACCCGGCAGCCCCGAGGGTGCGTACCTCGACGCGCGGTCACCGATGGTAGGGAAGGCCGCGGACAGAGCCCGCGTGTACGGGTGCTTCGGACTGTCGAAGACGTCACGCGCCGGCCCCTCCTCGATGATGCGCCCGGCGTACATCACGGCGACCCGGTCGCACGTGCTGCCGAGCACCGACAGGTCGTGGCTGATGAAGAGCACCGCCATCTGCAGCTCACGGGCCACCGCAGACATCAGGTCGAGGATCTGCGCCTGCACCATCACGTCGAGTGCAGTCGTGGGCTCATCGGCGACCAGCACCTCGGGGTCGCACGACAGCGCCAGCGCGATCATCACCCGCTGCTTCTGCCCGCCCGACAGCTGGTGCGGGTAGGCGTCCACGTAGGACGTCGGCAGGCCGACGTGGTCCAGCAGCTGTCGCACCTTGGCCGATGCGCTCTTGGGCGTGGCGGTCGGGTCATGCAGAAGGATCGGCTCGGTGAGCTGCTTGCCGATGCGCTGGATCGGGTTGAGAGAGTGCAACGCGCCTTGGAACACCACGGCCGCCTCGCTCCACCGGGCGGCTCGCAGTCGCCCCCACCGCATGGTGAGCACGTCCTCACCGTTGAGCAGGACCTCGCCGGAGACCCGCGCCGACTTCGGGTAGAGGCGAAGGACGGTGGAGGCCAGCGTCGACTTGCCGCAGCCGGACTCCCCCGCGACCCCGAGCACCTCACCAGCCTGGACCGCCAGGTTGACCCCACGGACGGCAGGAACATCGCCTGCGGCGGTCGAGTACGTCAGATGGACGTCGCGCATCTCCAGCAACGCCATGTCACTGCCTCCCGAGGCGGGGGTTGAGGACGACTTCGAGGGTTCTCCCGATCAGTGTGAATGCCAGCACGACGATGATCACGCAGATGCCCGGAGGCAGCAGGTACCACCAGGCGCCTGTCGACGCTGCACCGGCGTCGGTCGCCTTGTCGAGCATGGTGCCCCAGGAGTCCAGGTAGGGATCGCCGAGGCCCAGGAAGGCCAACGTCGTCTCGGACAAGATGACGATCGCCACCGTCAGAGTGGTGTTGGCGAGCACCAGCGGCATCACGTTCGGGAGCACGTGCCGGGTCATCTGCTGCCAGTCGCTGTCTCCGAGGACCTTGGCGCGCTCCAGGTACGGGCGCCCCTCGACGCTGAGGGTCTGCGCTCGCACCAGCCGGGCGGTGCCCGGCCACGAGGTCATGCCCAGCACGAGGACGATGACCCAAAGTCCGCGTTGGCCGAGGACCGCGGCCAGCACCACCACCAGGGGAATGAACGGGATCACCAAGAACCAGTCGGTGATCCGCTGGAGCAGGCTGCCGAAGAAGCCGCGGAAGTGGCCGCTGCCGATGCCGATCAGCGTCCCGAGGACCATGGAGATGAGTGAGGCGGCCAACCCCACCACGAGCGACGTGCGAGCGCCCCAGACGAGCACCGCCAGGATGGAGCGACCGTTCTCGTCCGTCCCCAGCCAGAACGTGCTGCTCGGCGGCTCGAGCGCCTCGTTGCCGAGCGTCTCGGTGATGTCGAGCATGTCGCGCGGGAAGAGCACCGGCGCCAGCAGGGCCAAGGCGACGAACACCGCCAGGATCGCGACCCCGGCGACGCCGGAACGCCGGCGCAGGAATGCCTGCATGAAACGTCGCAGTGAGGCAGCTCTACGGGCCCGCGTGATGGCCCGCGCCGACGTCACGGGGGGGCTCGTGGACTCCTGGTGGCCGGCGCTTGTGCTCATGTCCGGATCCTCGGGTCCATCATGGCGATCACCACGTCAGCGATGATGTTGGAGACGATCACGGACAATGTGAAGACCAGGAACAGCGCCTGCATCAGGACGTAGTCCTGCTCGCTGACAGCCTCAAAGGTGAGCAGGCCGAGCCCCGGGTACGAGAAGACGGTCTCGATCGTGATGGCTCCGCCGATGATGAACCCGATGTTGAGGAAGATCAACGTGATCGTCGGTAGCGACGCGTTGGGAACGGCATGGTGGCGACGGACGGCGCGGTCCATCAGGCCCTTGGCGCGCGCTGTCATCAAGTAGTCCTGACCGAGCTCGTCGACGATGGACGCCCGCATGATGAGCGAGTACTCCGCCAGGTACACCGCGGCCAGCGCAGAGGCTGGCAGGACGGTGTGCTCCGCGATGCTGCGCACTCCGTCGAGGGACAGCACCTCGACTCCGGAGTCGATGACTCCGCCGCTCGGGAACAGGCTTGGGAACGGCCCGATCCCGCTCGAGAAGGTCATGATGAGGAGCAGACCGAGCCAGAACTCCGGGGTCGCATAGAACAGGAGCGTCACCCCGGTCGACACCTTGTCGAAGCGCCCGCCGCGGTCCCAGCCCGCCTTGATGCCGATCCACAGTCCGATCACCACGGCAATCACTGTCGTCGCGCCAAGCAGGACCAGGGTGGGCCAGGCGCGTCCCGAGACCAGGTCCCAGACCGGCTCCCCCTTCCACGACGAGATGCCGTTGAGGGCCAGCGGGTCGCGCAGATAGGTCACGAACTGCTCGGCCAGCGGGGAGCTCAAGTCCTCGCGGATGCGCGCGAGGTCCTCTGAGCTGATGCTCTTCACTCCCCGGTAGCGTGCGGCGGGATCACCGGGCAGCATGCGGAACAGGAAGAAGTTGAAGAGCAGGACGAACACGACCGTCCCGGCTCCGGCGAGCAAGCGATATCCGATGAACCGCCCGAGCCCTCCGCCCCGCCGGGAGCCGGCGGGCGGAGAGCTCGCGTGGGGATCGGCGGTCGCGGCGGCCGCGGTCGATACCTCTACCGCCACCGCCTACTCCACGTCGGCGCTGGTCCCACGCCGCCGTCGAGTCAGTAACCAGCCAGCAACCGCTCCTATCACAACGACCGCTGCCAGGCCCCACACCACCGGTGCCATGCTGGAGCCGGAGTCGGACGACTCGGTAGACGCCGAGTCGGTCGACTCGGTGTTGGAGCCTGAGCCGGAAGTGGCGTCGGCCTCGGCGTCGACCCCCTCGCCGGGCGGCTGGATGTTCATGTACGAGTAGGTCCCGTACTGGAACAAGATCGCGCCGTCGGGGTCAGGCTGCGGGACGAAGCCGGTGTACCGATCGGACCGGTACGCCTGCAGGTAGTCGTAGTACTCCGTGACGATGTAGGCGTTGGCTTCGTAGGCCATCAGCTGCATCTCTTTGACGATCGCGGTGCGGGCGTCCCGGTCTGTCTCGGTGGCCTGCTGCTGGTACAGCTTGTCGTAGCGCTTGTTGCAGTAGAACGCGTCGTTGAGCCCGGCGTAGATGGTGCCGCCGTCCTCGTAGCTGAACTGCCCACACGTGAACGTCGACAGCTGGTAGTCCGGGTCGGGTTCGACGATCCATCCCCACTCGTACATGTCGAAGGTCCCCTCACCGGCGATCTCGTACAGCCGGCTCTCCGAGACCGTCTCGACGTTGGCATCGATCCCGATGTCCTCGAGCCAGCCCTGGAGGAACTTGATCGTCGTCTGTGATGTCTCGGAGTTCGACCTGGCGTAGAGGTTGTAGACCAACGGGTCGGAGCCGTCCGGCATCGTCCGGATGTCGTCAGCCCCCCGGGTGTAGCCAGCGTCGTCAAGGATGCGGTTGGCCTCGTCGGGATCGTAGGTGACGGGGTCCTCGGGCTCGGCGTGCTCGGGGTAGATCGGCGGGATGATCGTGGTGCCCGGGCTTCCGCGCCCGTCGAGGGTGCGGTCCACCAGGGCCTCCTTGTCGACGGCATGGTGGATCGCGAGCCGTACCTGCGGGTCCTTCAACGACGGGTGCCCCGTGCCGATCTCTTCACCGTCGACGGTCTCGGCGCCCGCGTTGAACGTCAGGTAGTTGAAGCCGTAGTAGTCCGAGGAGCGCGCCGTGATGTTCTCGGCGTTCTCGAGGGAGTCGAACAGGTTGGCGTCCAGGTCGTCGGCGAAGTCGATCTCACCGTTCTTGAGCGCCTGAACCATGGCGTCACCGTTGCGGTACAGGCGGAACTCGACTCCACTGATGTGGGCCGGGCCGTCCCAGTAGTCGTCGTTGCGCTCGAACGTGTAGTACTGACCTTCGCGTGCCTCGGTCAAGATGAAGGGACCGCTGCCGACGCCGCCGGGTGGGCTGGAGTCCGGCTCGTTGGTGTACTGACGCAGCTCCTCGTCGCTGATCTTCGACCAGATGTGCTCGGGCAGGATCGGGACGGCAAGCCGCTCCATGATCGGGGTGGGCTTCTTCAGCGTCATCACCACGGTGGCGTCATCGGGAGCCTCGACGGTCTTGATCTGGCTCACGTAGCTTCCATAGTTCGTCTTCTCGAGCTTGCCGTCGAGGATCCGGTTGAACGTGTAGGCGACGTCGCCGGCCGTGAGCGGTTCGCCGTCGTGGAAGGTGACTCCCTGACGGATCTTGTAGGTCCACACGAGCCCGTCGTCAGACTGATCCCACGACTCGGCAAGGCGCGGCTCGATCGCCATGTCCTCGGCGCCGTAGCCGGTGAGGCTGTCGTACATCAACGCCCAGAGCTCGTAGGCGGCGGCCGTGATGCCCTTGAAGGGGTTCAGGTTGTCCACGTCCTGGAGTACTCCGACGGTGAAGACACCGTCGTCATCCCCGGCTGCCGACGAGGCGTTGGCCGTGGGTATCGAGGCACCTGCGACCAACGCCATCGAGACCAGAGCGACAGAGGCCGCGACCGCGGCGCACTTGCTCCGAAGCTGGGTGAACCTGCGCACGTTGCTCATCGCTTCGTCTCACTTCTGCGGAGACAGGTGTCGCCGCCGGTATGTTGAGCGCCATGTCTGCTGCCGAATGGTCGGACCGAGATGACGCTCGCCCCGTGAGCCCGCCGGTGGCCGCTCGACGCGAGGTGCGTCGGGAGCTGCATGGACACAGCCGCACCGATGCCTACGCCTGGCTGCGGGACGTCACCGATCCCGAGGTCTTGGCGAGCCTGGCAGCGGAGCGGGCGTACTACGACGCGGCGACAGCCCATCTGGATCCTCTGATAAAGACGCTCTCGGCAGAGATGACGTCGCGGGTCCCGGCTACTGACTCGTCCGTCAGTTACCGGCGTGTGAACTTTTCCTACTACACCTTGACGCCATCCGGAAGCGAGTACGCGCAATTGTGTCGGCGTGTTTATCAACCCGGCACCGACGGTGACGGAATCGGCACAGGTTGGCGGATTCTGCTCGATCCGGCGGAGCTGACCGCGACGTCGGAGCACGTCGACATCGGCGTGCGATCGATCAGCCCCGACGAGAAGATGCTGGCCTACTCGGTGGACCTGACCGGCGATGAGGTGTACGCCCTGCGGTTCCGTGAGACGGACACCGGCATCGACCTCACCGACGTCATCCCGCGGACGTACTACGGCGGCGCGTGGAGCGCCGACTCGTCGACCTTCTTCTACACCGTCCATGACGAGGCATACCGGCCCTATCAGGTGCGGCGGCACCTGCTGGGGACCGCGGCCGCGGCCGACACCGTGGTGCTGACCGAGCCCGACGAGCGTTTCGAGGTCACGCTGCGCGGCTGCCGGTCGGGCGACGTGATCGAGATCGTGACCGCCAGCCGGGACACCAGCGAGGTCTGGCTTGTCGACGCCCACTCCCCCGAGCTGCCGCCTCGCCGCGTCGAGCCCCGCCGGCTCGGCATCGAGTACCGCTGTGAGCACGTTCGAACCGCCGCAGGCGACCGCCTTCTCATCGTCACCAACGACGGTGCCCAGGAGTTCCGGCTGATGTCCGCGCCGCTGGCCGACCCGGGCCGCGACTCGTGGACCGAGCTAGTGGGTGAGGACCGCGACGAGCGTCTGTACAGCGTCACGGCGTTCGCCGGACACGTGGTCACCACGCTGCGACGCGACGGCGCACTGATGGCGCGCGCCTACCGGCTGACCGGTTCAGGCGATCTGCAGGTGCCGGGCGTCGACATCCGGGCCGCGATACCTGGAGGAACTCTCGAGCTCGATGACAACGAATACTTCCCCGCGACCAGCGTGCACGTCGTCGAGCAGTCCTACACCGAGCCGCCGGCCGAGTACGACGTCGACCTGGACACAGGTGGGCGAACGCTGCTGCGAAGGCGTGAGGTCCCCAACTACGAGCCGTCCGACTACGTCAGTGAGCGTGTCCTGGTGCCGGCAGAGGGATCGCGGCGCGATGGGAAGCGAGCGGGCAGTGCATCACTCGTCGAGGTGCCGGTCACGGTGGTCCGGCGCAAGGACACCCCACTCGACGGCAGTGCTGCATGCCTGCTGTACGGCTACGGGGCCTACGAAGCGTCCTTCGAGCCGGAGTTCGACGCCGCACTGCCGAGCCTGCTCGACCGGGGAGTCGTCTACGCCCATGCCCACGTCCGCGGCGGCGGTGAGGGCGGTCGCCGCTGGTGGCTCGACGGCCGGCTGGAACGCAAGCAGAACACGTTCTCGGACCACATCGCTGTGGCCGACGCGCTGGGGGCCGGCCTGGTGGACCGAGCCCGGATCGTGACCCGCGGCCTGTCCGCGGGAGGGCTGCTCCAGGGAGCCGTGTTCAGCCAGGCGCCGGATCGCTGGGCGGGGGTGATCGCCGAAGTGCCCTTCGTGGACGTCGTCACGACGATGCTCGACCCCTCGGTCCCGCTGACCGCGAACGAGTGGGACGAGTGGGGCGATCCTCGGCGCCCGGAGGACTACGCCTGGCTGCTGGCGTACTCCCCCTACGACAACCTGCCGGCGCCAGAGGACCGGGCGGACCTGCTCGTCACTGGCGCCGTGCACGACCCCCGCGTCATGGTGTCCGAGCCGGCCAAGTGGGTAGCAGCGCTGCGGCACACCGCACCACAGTGGTCGCCGCGCTGTCTCTTCCGGGTCGAGCTCGGAGCCGGCGCCCACGCGGGGCCGTCTGGTCGGTTCGCCAGGCTGCGCTATGAGGCGGAGATCCAAGCGTGGGCGCTGGAACGGCTGGGGGCGCCTCAAGGCTCGTGACGCGGCCCGCAGCCCGCGCTCGCGTTGCAACAGGCAGCCAACTCGGAGACTTCGTCGGCAGGCCCGCGATCCGGGTCAGGCCGCGAGGATTCGCGATGCCTGCACAGCGGATCACGGCGTCGTCCAGACTGGCACCATCTCGACGTGTCACAGTGAGTGCGTGACCCGAAGTCGTACGGTGGCGATTGCCGTCAGCATGCTGTTCTCCATGGCGTCCCCTGTCGCGTCGGCAGGCGCCCCCAGCTCAGCCGACCCCGTGCGCGCTGCGACCTCCGACGCGACCCGACCCGGCAACGCCGCCTCGAACGCCGAGGCGGCCGTCCTGCACCGCGTGCTCATCGGCCGCTCGGTCCAGGGGCGGCCGATCTGGGCGTACCGCAAAGGCAACCCGCAGGGGACGAACACCGTCGTGGTGGTGGGTCAGATGCACGGCGACGAGCGTGCCGGTGTGAGGACCGCCCGGTACATCAGGGAGCGTGTCCCCGTCGCTCGCAACTCCAAGGTCTGGATCGTGCCGACCATGAATCCCGACGGGCTGGCTGCAGACACCCGCCGCAACGCCCGTGACGTGGACCTCAACCGCAACTGGCCGACACGCTGGGAGCCCGGCGACGGAGCAGGCAGCCGGGCCTTGTCGGAACCGGAGACCCGGGCGATGTTCCGGTTCCTCACGAGGGTGCAGCCACGGTTCATCGTGTCCTTGCACCAGCCGTTCGGAGTCGTGGGGCTGTCGGACAAGAACCCCCGTTTCGTGCGGCGGCTGTCCGCTGAGCTGAACCTTCCTGTGGCGCGAGTCCAGATCGGTGACTGCACCGGGCCGGACTGTCCGCCGGTGCCGACGATGACCAGCTGGTACAACGCCCGTCGCCCCGGCTTCTGTGTCACCGTCGAGTTTCCGGCCCACCCGACTCGCCAGTACCTCACCGCCCGGGCCGGACCGGGCATTCTGCGGGCCACGTTTGCGTGGCGGCGCGTCCGGTAGCTCACCGCTGGGCGCCACCGATCACCTCGAGTGACCGAAGCTTCGGCGGGCATCGAGCCGAGGTGACACGCGAAGGAGCGGTCCGGCATGAGCCGGACCGCTCCTTCGTTGTGCGCATGACGTTCGACAGGTGTTACGGGCAGCCGAACCTGGCGTCGCCGCGGTCCGCCTTGCAGACGTCTGCGGCCCCCAGGCCACCGCGAAGCACGTCGGTGCCTCCTCCGTCCAAACCGTCGATGACGTCGTTCTCGATCCCGCCAAGGAGGTTGTCGGCGCCAAGGCCGCCGTCCACCGTGTCCCTGCCACCGGCACCGAACAGGCGGTCGTCGCCGAGCGAGCCGAACAGGAGGTCGTTGCTCGCTCCACCGCCCACAAGGTCGTTGCCGGCTCCTCCTCCGACGCGGTCCGCGCCCTCGCCGCCGCTGATCCGGTCTGGACCGAGCCGACCGCGGATCAGGTCATTACCCTCGCCACCACGGATGCGGTCCAGCTCCGTACCGCCGTCGAGCCGGTCGTTGCCGGCGTTTCCATAGATGCCGTCCAAGCCCGGACCACCCAGGATGCGGTCAACGCCGCCGTCGCCGCACAGCAGGTCGCCACGCCCGAGGCCTCTGATGACATCGTTTCCACCAAGCCCGGATATCACGTCGCGCCTCGCCGTTCCAACGATGACGTCGGCGCCCTGCGTTCCGACCTTGGTGGGAGCCTGACCCTGGCAGGGGTTGCGGGCAACTGCGCCGTCGGCGGATACCGACAGCATCGGAGCGGCCAACAGACCCGCAATCCCGACTGCCGTGACTGTGTACCTCATCGTGCCTCCTTGGCGATCATGTCGAGTTCTCGCGCGCCACCCTAGGACGCGTCGAGGCATTGGTCCAAATAATCCAGATCGCCCCAACGCACAGGGCGAGTCGGGTCCACGGCGGTCGCTGCGGGCGGTGCTACGACAAGCGGTCAGCGGTAGCGACGAGCGACGTTCGGCCGCTGCGACTGACCCGTCTGCCAGGTGGAGATCCACGGCCCAGTGCCCTCCGACTGGTCGAGCACACCCTGCTCCAACCAGGCGTAATCGCCGTCGAGGAGGCTCACGGCCACCTCGCGGTCCATCGAGTCCGTGTTGTGCCACAGCCGGTGGAACAGCTCCTCGACGCGTACCCGTGACTGTGCGCAGAACGCGTCGGCGAGCTCGTACGCCTGCTCGGCACCCGGGAGTGCGTCGGCTCGCAGCATCTCTGCCCGAGAACAGCACGCCGCCATGGCGTACAGCTCTGCTCCGATGTCGACGATGCGTCCGAGGAACGCCTGCCGGAACTCCAGCTTCGCCTGCCAGCGGCTCATGCCGTAGAAGGTCTGGCGCGCCAGCTTTCGCGATGACCGCTCGACGTAGCGCAGATGCTTGGCCAAGCTGCCGAAGTCGTCATACGACGTCGCCACGTTGCCTTTGCCGACCACCAGCCGGGGTAGCCAGCGCGCATAGAAGCCGCTGGCCTTCACGGCCGAACGCGCCTTGCTCGCCAGGTCGGCGTCGAGCACAGCGAGGTCTCCGGCGGCCGCGAGGTGAGCGTCGACGGCCTCGCGCGCGATGAGCAGGCGCATGATCTCCGAAGAGCCCTCGAAGATGCGGTTGATCCTGAGATCGCGGAGGATCTGCTCCGCCGGGACCGCCCGTTCGCCGCGAGCGGCGAGCGAGTCGGCGGTCTCGAAGCCACGCCCGCCGCGGATCTGGATCAGCTCGTCGGCGATGAGGCACGACATCTCGCTGGACCACAGCTTCGCCAGCGCCGCCTCGATCCGGATGTCGTTGGTGCCTGCGTCGGCAAGCTGTGCCGAGAGATCCAGGACGGCCTCGAGCGCGAAGGTAGTCGCCGCCATGAAGGACAACTTCGTGGCAACTGCTTCGTGCTCACCGACCCTGCGGCCCCACTGGATGCGTTCCGCCGACCACTCGCGCGCGATCTTCAGGCACCACTTGCCACCCGCCGCGCACATCGCCGGGATGGACAGCCGACCCGTGTTGAGTGTGGTGAGCGCGATCTTGAGCCCTTGCCCCTCGCGACCGAGCCGGTTCTCGACCGGTACCCGCACCTGGTGCAACCGGGTCACGCCGTTCTCCAGACCTCGAAGGCCCATGAAGGCGTTGCGGTGCTCGACGGTGACGCCCGGTGCGTCGGCCTCGACGACGAACGCCGTGATGCCGCCGCGGCTGGCGTCGGTTCGCGGCACCGCAGCCATCACCACCAGCAGCTCAGCGATGACTCCGTTGGTGGTCCACAGCTTGACCCCGTCGAGCACGTAGGCCGACCCGTCATCGGTGAGGGTGGCGGTGGTACCGAGGCGAGCCGGGTCGGACCCCACGTCCGGTTCGGTGAGCAGGAAGGCCGAGATGGCACCGGCGGCACAGCGCGGCAGGAACCGGGTCTTCTGCTCGGGGGTCCCGAACATCTTGACGGGCTCGGGGACGCCGATGGACTGGTGGGCCGACACAAGTGCCCCGATGCTGGAGTGCACCGAGCCCAGGAGCATGAGTGCCTGGCCGTAGTAGGACATGGTCAGACCGAGACCGCCGTACTCCCGCGGGATCTTCATCCCGAAGACACCGAGGTCGCACAGTCCCTGCAGGTAGTCGTCGGGTATCCGAGCCTCTCGTTCCACCGCTGCGCCGTCGAGCGTCTCGCAGTACGCGCGGAGCCGGTCGAGGAACTGCTGTCCACGGGCGGCGTCCTCCATCGCCGGGCGCGGGTGCGGGTGGATGAGCGAGATGTCGAACGAACCAAGGTACAGGCCCTTGGCGAAGCTGGGCCGGTTCCATTCCTTCTCGCGTGCCGCTTCGGCGACCGAGCGCGCTTCCTGCGCGCTGACCTCTGGAGTACTCGGCGGGCTCTGTTTCACAGCGATGCTCATCGCGCCTCATCTCACGCTGCTCCGCCAACGCGCCGGCTGACCGAGCCTGGTTGTTACTCCGCAGTAGCAACGATACCTTCCGGAACAGCGATCCCAGAGGCAATTGGGGTCGCCGCGGGCGACCGGCTCGGTGAAGATACGACTATGGCGGTGCGTCCAGACCTCCCGGCGCCGGCGCTGGCTACCTCGAGCGACGGGCACATCCCGGGTGGCGGCTGGCTCTTCGAGCGCAAGCTGGACGGCATGCGTGTGCTCGCGGACCAGTCGGGTGAGCGCATCCGGCTGAGCAGCCGCAGCGGAGCCGACGCCAGCCAGTCCTTCCCGGAGATCATCGCTGCGTTGCGCCAGCAACAGGCGCCTGACTTCGTCGTCGACGGAGAGGTGGTGGCGTTCGACGGCGACCAGACCAGCTTCGCCCGCCTGCAGCCGCGCATGCACGTCAGCAGCTCTGCCAAGGCCCTGCGCTCCGGCGTCGAGGTGTTCTACTACGTGTTCGACTTGGTACAGCTGGACGGACACAGCCTGGCCGGTCTGCCGCTGACCGATCGGAAGGACCTGCTGCAAGAGCTCTTCGACTGGCAGGATCCGCTGCGGTTCTCGGAGTCCATTGAGGGGGACGGCGCTACCTTGTTGGACTCGGCGTGCCGCCAAGGATGGGAGGGACTCATCGCCAAGCGCGCCGACTCGCCCTACCGGGCCGGGCGTACGTCGGAGTGGCTGAAGCTGAAGTGCGAACTAGGCCAGGAGTTCGTGGTGGGCGGCTGGACGGATCCCCAGGGGGCGCGGGACGGCTTCGGGTCCCTGCTGCTCGGCTACTACGACGCCGCCGGGGCTCTTACCTACGCTGGGAAGGTGGGGACCGGCTTCGACACCGCCCTGCTGAGATCGCTTGCTCAGCGGCTGAAGGAGCTGGCGCGCTCAGAGACGGCGTACGACCCGGCGTCGCTGCCACGGGGCGCCGCTTGGCGGTCGTCGGTGCACTGGGTGGAACCCGAGCTGGTGGCCGAGGTGAAGTTCACCGAGTGGACGCGGGACGGCCAACTGCGCCACCCGCGGTTCATGGGCCTGCGCTCGGACAAGGCGGCGCCCGACGTGGTTCGCGAAGAACCGCGACCGGCTGTCAGCGCACCTCGACGTTCCCGGCGGCGCTAGTTCTTACGGACGAGCGTGAGGCCGTCGGCGATCGGCAGCATGACCACGCTGACCCGGTCGTCGACCGCGATCGCCGCGTTGAGCTCCTTGATGGCACGCGCGTCGTCCGAGGTGGGCGCGAGCACCTCTCCTCCGTACAGGACGTTGTCGAAGGCGAGGACACCACCGGACCGCACGAGCTCGAGCAGGCGTTCGTAGTAGTCGCGGTAGCCCGTCTTGTCGGCGTCGACGAAAGCGAAGTCAAAGGTTCCCTGCTGGCCCTGCGCCACGAGTTCGTCGAGCGTATCCACGCCCGGACCGATCCGGAGCTCGATGCGGTCGGCGACACCGGCCTCGGCCCAGTAGCGGCGAGCCATCTGCGTCCACGTCGTCGAGACGTCACAGCACAACAGCGTCGCATCCGCCGGCAATGCCAGTCCGATCGCCGTAGAGGAGTAGCCGGTGAACGTGCCGATCTCGATGCATCGCCGTGCGCCCAACAGGCTCACCAGCATCGCCATGAAAGCGCCCTGCTCGGGGGCGATCTGCATGTCGTGCTCGGGCAGCGAGGCGGTCTCCGCGCGCAGGCGCTGCAGCACCTCGGGCTCGCGCACCCCGACTTCGAGCAGGTACGCGTGCAGGTCGTCCGACAGGCCCATCGTCTTGTTCGACATGGCGATACAGTAATCGCGCGGTCGGCGACGAGGCCTGCGCGCGCCTCTCCGTGCACCGCGAGGGGTGAGGAGCATCGGCTGACAATGGCCTGGCATCGTCGCGGCAGCAGCAGCCCGGACTACGACGCCCGCATCGACGAGGCGTTCGCCAGTGTCCGTCGCGCCGACTTCCTCCCTGAGGCACAGCGACGCTATGAGGCAGAGGACCGCCCGCTGCCGATCGGGTACTCGGCGACCAACTCACAGCCGCGGACGGTGCACAACATGCTGTGCCTGCTCGACGTGCAACGCGGGGACCGGGTCCTCGACGTGGGGAGCGGGTCGGGCTGGACGAGCGCACTGCTCGGGCATCTGGTCGGTCATACCGGTCGGGTCTTCGCGGTCGAGGTCGTCCCGGAGCTCGTCGCCTCGTCGCGACTGGCGCTGGAGAGTGATCCGCGTCCCTGGGTGAGCGTCCACCAGGCCGAGAGCAACGTCTTGGGGCTGCCCGCGCAGGCCCCGTACGACCGGATCCTGGTATCCGCCGAGGCGCGCACCCTTCCACCGCCGCTGGTGGACCAGATCACGCCGGGCGGTCGGATGGTGATTCCCGTCCACGGCCGCATGGCGGTGGTGGACCGCGACAACCGCGGTGACGTTTCGGTCCGCAAAGTCGGCCACTACGCCTTCGTGCCGTTGGTCTGGTCCGGCTGATGGTTCGCCAGCCGGCCGGCTCGAGGGGTGCTGAACCGGGAGATCCCGTGGAGTGGACCGCCGATCTGGCAGCATGGATCGATGGACACCGAGGTGGCAGCCGTGCTGGCGGCCAAGCGCGCTTCGCTCCAGGCGCAGCTTGCCTCGATGAGCGAGCTGCCCGAAGAGAACGGCAGCATCTCGTTCGGCAAGCGCGTCGGCGAAGGCACCAGTCAGGCCGTTGACCGGCTGTCGGCCGTTCCGGCCCACGCCAAGCTGCAGGTCATGCTGGCCGAGATCCAGCGCGCCGAAGCGAAGATCACCGACGCCACGTACGGCGCATGTGACGTCTGCGGCGAGGACATCCCCGCCGCCCGGTTGGAGGCTCGCCCCTGGGCCACGCGGTGTGTGCGCCACGCCGGTTGATGCCGCTCGCCGTGGTCCCTTGCGACAGCGATGAGCGGTGATCGGGGTGTCGGCGTCGACGGGTCCGCGGCACCACGCCCCCGAAGTCTGCGGCAGAGTTGGCTGAATGGACGTCGACGAGGTCGCCGCCGAGCTGTACGGGCTGCCACCTGAGCGGTTCACGCCGACACGCAACGAGCGCTCCAAGCAGGCCCGCGCCGAGGGCGACAGGGAGCTGGCGACTCAGATCACCGCGCTGCGCAAGCCCACCACGGCGGCGTGGCTGACGAACCTGCTCGTTCGCAGCCACCCCGAGGAGGTGCAGCTGCTCCTCGACCTGGGCCGTGAGCTGCGCGATGTGCTGGCCGATGTCGAAGGAGATGAGCTGAGGGAGCTCACCAGGCAGCGCTACCAGCTCGTCTCAGCGCTGGTCTCGCAGGCGCGGGCGCTGGCGCAGGCTCGCGGGCGACGGGTCAGCGACGAGGTGGCGGCGGGGGTCCGCACCACACTCGAGGCAACGCTGGCGGACGAGGCGAGCGCCGACGTCGTGGCCGCCGGCCAGCTGACCGACGTACTGGAGGTAGCCGGATTCGGTATCAGTCCGTCGGGAGGACGGGCAGCCCCGGCGCCTACCGCTCCCGACGTCCGGGAGAAGGCTGCACCGGTGACCGACCTTGAGTCGGAGCGCCGGCGGCGTGCCCAGGAGCAAGCGCAGCGACAGCTGGCGGCCGCCGAGAAGCGGGAGGCCCGAGCCCGGCAGATCGCCGATGAGACAGCGCAGCGCCTGCGTGAGATCCACGACAACCTCGTCGCTGCGGCAGCCGTCGTCACGCGCCTTCGCGCCGAGCTGGAGCAGGCGGACAACGAGGTGGCAGATCTCGAGACTCGGCAAGAGTCGGCGAGCTCGGACGAGCAGACGGCGCGGCAGGAACTGGAGGCCGCCAGCGACGAGGTGGTCGCAGCACGAGCCCGAGCAGCGGCGCTCCATGATCCGTGAGCAGTGCCCGCGTAGCGGCGCTCTGCGACTCGTGAAGCAGCTCCACGTCGTGCAGGTGGCGCCAAAGCCCGCTCCCCTGTCGCCGGACCAGGCACGATGGATACCACCATGACGATCGCGGCACCAATCCCCGGCAGCCTGACAGCACGCATCCCGGTCGACCCGACTCCGGACTCGCTGTTCGACACCTTCGAAGCCTGGGCCGGTGACCAGGGCCTCACGTTGTACGCCGCCCAGACCGAGGCGCTGATCGAGATCGTCGACGAGGCCAACGTGATTCTTGCGACGCCCACCGGGTCGGGCAAGAGCCTCGTCGCCATTGGGGCGCACTTCGCCGGTCTCGGCCATGGTCGACGCAGCTACTACACCGCGCCCATCAAAGCGCTCGTGTCCGAGAAGTTCTTCGCCCTCTGTGACGTCTTCGGTCCCGAGAACGTGGGCATGCTCACCGGCGACGCCTCCGTCAACCCCACCGCACCGATCATCACCGCCACGGCCGAGGTGCTCGCCAACAAGGCGCTCCGCGAGGGCAGTGCGGCCGACATCGGCGTGGTGGTCATGGACGAGTTCCACTTCTACACCGAGCCTGACCGCGGCTGGGCCTGGCAGGTGCCGTTGCTCGAGCTCACGGACTGCCAGTTCGTGCTCATGTCGGCCACCCTGGGCGACATGACCCGCCTTCGCGACGACCTGGCCCGGCGTACGGGGCGTCGTACCGTGATCGTCAGCTCGCACGAGCGCCCGGTGCCGCTGCACTTCTCGTATGCCTCGACACCGATCCACGAGACCCTCGAGGAGCTCCTCACCACTCACCAGGCACCCGTCTACGTCGTCCACTTCACCCAGGTGGAAGCCATCGAGCGGGCACAGGCACTGTCGAGCCTCAAGGTCGCCACCCGCGAGGAGCGCGACCAGATCGCCACCATGATCGGTGACTTTCGTTTCTCGGCCGGCTTCGGTCGCACGCTGAGCCGCCTCGTCCGGATGGGCATCGGCGTGCACCACGCCGGCATGCTTCCGCGCTACCGCAGGCTGGTCGAGACCCTCGCGCAGGCCGGTCTGCTGAAGGTCATCTGCGGCACCGACACCCTCGGCGTGGGCATCAACGTGCCGATCCGCACCGTGGTGCTGACCGGACTGACGAAGTACGACGGGGTGAGCCAGCGCCACCTGCGCGCGCGGGAGTTCCATCAGATCGCGGGCCGGGCGGGCCGCGCCGGCTACGACACCCTCGGCTCGATCGTCGTACAGGCCCCGGAGCACGAGGTCGAGAACGCCCGCCTGGTCAAGAAGGCCGGGGACGACCCCAAGAAGCTGCGACGCGTGCAACGCAAGAAGGCACCGGACGGCTTCGTGAACTACGGCCGCAAGACGTTCGACCGGCTGGTGGAGTCCGAACCGGAGCCGCTCACGTCGAGCTTCGGCGTGAGCCACTCGATGCTGCTCAACGTCATCGCCCGACCCGGCGACCCCTTCGCCAACATGCGTCGGCTCCTGACCGACAACCACGAGGATCCCGTTGCGCAGCGGCGCCACATCCGCCGTGCGCTCGCCATGAGCCGCGGCCTGCTCGCCGGCGGCGTCGTCGAGCGCCTCCCCGAGCCGGACCCGGACGGTCGAGGGGTGCGGCTCACCGTCGACCTTCAACCCAACTTCGCCCTCGACCAGCCGTTGTCCCCGCTGGCGGTAGCCGCCCTGGACCTTCTCGACAAGGACTCCCCGACCTATGCCCTCGACGTGGTCTCCGTGATCGAGTCGACCCTCGAGGATCCACGCCAGGTCATGCGGGCCCAGCTCAACAAGGCGCGCGGCGAGGCGGTCGCGGCGATGAAGTCCGAGGGGATCGAGTACGACGAGCGCATGGAGCTGCTGGACGACGTGACGGCGCCCCAGCCGCTCGCTGACTTGCTCGAGGCGGCCTACGAGTCCTACCGCAAGGGACACCCATGGGTGGGCGACCATGAGCTGCGCCCGAAGTCCGTGGCTCGCGACATGTACGAGCGCGCCATGACCTTCGTCGAGTACGTCGGCTTCTATGGGCTCGCAAGGTCCGAGGGGCTCGTGCTGCGATATCTCGCCGACGCGTACCGGGCTCTGCGCCGTACGGTCCCCGACGCCGCCCGCACCGAGGAGCTGGACGACCTCGTGGAGTGGCTGGGCGAGCTGACGCGCCAGGTGGACTCGTCGCTCCTGGACGAGTGGGACAAGCTCGTGACGGGCGACAACGCGGCGTCCGATGTCACGGTCCGGCCACCCATCGACGCACCGGTACGTCCGGTGACCGGCAACGAACGGGCTTTCCGGGTGCTGGTGCGCAACGCCTTGTTCCGCCGCGTCGAGCTGGCTGCTCGCCGCAACTGGACGGCGCTCGGGGAGCTGGACGCAGGTTCCGGATGGGACTCCGACGCCTGGGAACACGCGCTGTCGGCGTACTGGGAGGAGCACGCGGCGATCAGGACCGATGCTGACGCTCGTGGCCCCGACCTGCTGGTCCTCGACACCTCGTCCGAGCCCGACGCCTGGCAGGTGCGACAGATCCTGCACGACCCGTCCGAGCACCATGACTGGGTGATTCGCGCCCGAGTGCCCCTGGCCGCCTCGGACGAGGAGGGCGAGGCGGTCATCCGCATTCTCGACGTCGGTCTCGTCTGACACGACGCGCCGCAGGATCGCCCGGTCGCCTACGACAGCAGGAGAGTCACCGCGACGAGCACCGGAACGGACACGAACGTGGTCACCAGGGCGCAGTCGCGCGCCAACAGCACGGCTTGCTCGTACCGCACCGCGTAGGCGAACACGTTCTGCGCCGTCGGAAGCGCAGCGGTGATGACGACGGCGAGCAGCGTCAACCCGGACAGATCGAGGACGAAGGCGCCGACCACATAGGCAAGCAGCGGCTGAGCGACATTCTTCAGCGCAACGACAGTCCACAACGACGCCCCGATGTCGCCCTGGCCCGGGCGCTCGGCTCCGTGCAAGGAGATTCCGAAGGCGAGCAGGATCGCCGGGATCGCCAGTGCGCCCAGCAGCGCGACGGGCTCGGCGACCGGTCCCGGCAGTCGCCACCCGGTGGCAGCCAGCACCAGGCCGCAGACGGACCCGATCGTGATCGGATTGCGCAACGGCTGACTGACGGTGCGGTACCACGGTGCGGGATGCCCCGCGTCACGCTCGACCGACAACGCATCAAGAACGGTGACCATGACGGGTCCGAACAGCGCCAGCTGGAACAGCAGCGCAGGCGCCACGAAGGACGCGTCACCCAGCACGTAGATCGCGATGGGGATCCCGAGGTTGCCCGCGTTGACGTAGCCGGCCGCCATCGCTCCGATCGCCACCTCGCCCGCGGCCCGATGCCGCAGAGTCGCGGAGACGGCGTACATCGCTGCGACCGCCACGCTGCTGGTAGCCGTCACAACCAGGCTGGCGGAGAAGACCGTGGGGAGGTCTGTCTGCGCCAGGGTGATCGTCAGCAGGCATGGCGTCGCCACGAAGAACGACGTACGGCTGAGCACCACCTGCGCGTGAGGACCGAGCACTCCGGTACGCCCGACCACGTAGCCCACGGCGATGATGGTTCCGATCACCGCGAAGCCCTCGAAGATGCCGCCCACGCGCTGCACGCTGCCACACCGCTCTGCGCCTCACGGTCGGTGTTCGCTGGACGGGCGAGGAGGTGGGCGCCGCCCTCCACGACTAACGTGGAGTGATGCCCGAGACTGCCCCCTCACTTCCCCTTGCCGACGGCCGGACCATTCCAGCGATCGGGTACGGCACCGCCGCACTCGACGACGACAACGCGCCGGACCTCGTCGGCCACGCCATCAGCGTGGGGTACCGCCTGCTGGACACGGCGGCTCGCTACGACAACGAGGTGGGCGTGGGCCGCGGCATCGCCGCCTCGACGGTGGACCGGTCGGATCTGGTGGTGACGACCAAGCTGAGAGGCGCCGAGCAAGGCAGGGACGGGACGCGCAAGGCGCTGGAAGCCTCGTTGACCCGGCTCGGCCTCGACTACGTCGACCTCTATCTCATCCATTGGCCGCTCCCCCGCATCGACAAGTACGTGGAGAGCTGGCAGACGATGATCGCGATGCGCGACGAGGGACTGGTCCGCTCCATCGGCGTCTCGAACTTCCTTCCGGAGCACCTCGACCGACTCCAGCGCGAGACCGGCGTGCTGCCGGTCGTCAACCAGATCGAGATGCATCTCGAGTGGACCCAGAGCGAGCAGCGGCGCTACCACGCCGAGCACGCCATCGTCACCGAGTCATGGAGTCCACTGCGTCGAGGAGGTCGCGTGCTCCAGAACCCGGCTCTTGGCGACATCGCCTCCACGCTCGGTGTGACAGCCGGCCAGGTCATCTTGCGCTGGCACGTCCAGTCCGGCGTCGTGCCGATCCCGTACTCGGGCAACCGCGAGCGGATTGCTTCCAACTTCGACGTCTTCTCGTTCGAGCTGAGCGACGACCAGATGCAGGCGCTCGCCGAGCTCGACAGCGAGGACCGTTTCGGCGGGGACCCGAGGACTCACGAGGAGTTCTGACTGCGGCCGCTGGCGGAGCGGCTGCGAACTCTCAGAGCCCGGCTCAGGTCATCGACCTGGTCGGTGAGGGCTCGCCGCAGGGCCGGCGTCGGACCGGCCCCGGCGAGGCAGTCCATCCCTTCCTGCAGTGTTGACGGGTCCACGGCATGGCGTGGGAACCCCGCCCTGACCACCGCCTGCGCCACAGCTGGACCGCGCCGCTCTGCCACGTCTACCGCCGCGGGGAAGTAGCGCGCAACGTAGGGCGCGAGCAGGACGCGCTGCTCCGGCTGCCAGAAGCCGCGGGCGGTCGCCGTGACGAGGTACGTCGACAGCCCCTCACCGACGGTGGCGACGCCGAAGAGGTCGTTCCAGGCGGACTCCTTGGCCTCGACTCTCGGTAACGCCGCCCGGCAGCGAGCCGCCTGCTCCGGGCCCGAGCCGCTGGTGTCTCGAGACAACTCGGCGTCGATCTCACCGGCAGCCACGGCGCTGAGCACACACAGGCGGTACAGGATCCGCCAGCGCAGATCCGAGTCGAGCGTTGGTCCCTCGGGCACCGTCCCCGCCTCGAGGCATGCGCGCAGGTTGCCGATCTCGTCGAGCGTCATCGCGCTGTCGATGGCGCCCCGAACGGCTACCAGTCGCAGATCCACCTGTGGCGTCCCACTGGTCCGTTCCAGGATCGCGCGGCAGATGTCGCCCAGCCCCCGCAGCGCGGCCTTGCGGTGCTCCGGGGCCAAGAAGCGGTCGATGACGTCGCCCCGGGCGAAAGCGAGGACACCGTGGACGATCGCCGGATCGTCCTCCAGCGGTAGGTGCCGGCCGACGAGTGCCAGGTAGTCCGACACCGCCAGCTCGGCGTCGCGCACCATGTCGCGGGCCGTAGTCCAGGCAACCGCCCGACTGAGTGGATCGGGGAGCGTGCCCAGCGCGTCGCCCATCGCAGACCAGGAGGTGGGGTCGAGCCTCACCTTGCAGTAGCTGAGATCGGAGTCGTTGAGCAGGTACAGGTCCGGCCGGTCGCTGGCGCGCTCGCCGGGTTCGGCATTGGGCAGGTCGAGGATCGTCGACGTCGAGCCCACGTCCAGCCGCACTGGCACGCGCGCCCGCAGGCCAAGCCGTGGCGGGTCGTCCCCGATGAGGTCATACAGGCCCACGGCGATGAGATGCGGACGGACGCCGGGGTGGCTCACAGCGAGTCGCCCGCCGGCGCGTCCCTCCGCCGCCTCGAGCGTGTCGACGCCGGTGGTCCGCAGCCACTGGGCCGCCCAGTTGCGAACATCATCATCGGAGCTGGCCTGGAGCGAGTCCAGGAGGTCGTCGAGTGTGGCCACGCCGAAGCGGTGCCGGGACAAGAAGTCGTTGACACCAGCCTGGAAGACCTCGTCACCCAGCCACGCCACCAGCTGGCGCACGGCGGAGGCACCCTTGGCGTAGGAGATCCCGTCGAAGTTCGCGAGGGCCGTCTCGGTGTCGCCCACGTCGGCGCTCGACGCGGCAACGGGGTGAGTGGTGGGTCGCTGATCGGCGTCGTATCCCCACGTCTTCCTCGCCACGGCGAACTCGGTCCAGCTGCCGGTGTAGTCCGTCGCCTCGGTCAACACGTTGTAGCCCATGAACTCCGCGAACGACTCGCTCAGCCACAAGTCGTCCCACCACCGCATCGTGACGAGGTCGCCGAACCACATGTGAGCCATCTCGTGTGCGATCACCATCGCCCGCTGCTGCCGCTCCCCGGCCGTGACGGCCGACCGGAACACGAAGTCGTCGCGGAACGTGATGCAGCCCGGAGACTCCATCGCCCCCCAGTTGAGCTCCGGCACGAAGGCCTGGCCGTAGGAGTCGAAGGGATACGGCTCGTCGAACAGCTCGAGGTACCGGTCGAAGCACGAACGGGTCAGCGTGAAGAGCTCGTCGGCGTCCTTGTCGAGATGCTCCGCAAGGGATCGTCGGCAGTACAGCGCGAACGGTATGTCGCGGTGTGTCGTCTCGAGGACGTGCAGCGGTCCGGCGACGACGACGAACAGATACGTGGATATCGGTGGTGTCGCGGCGAAAGCCCAGGTCGAGGCCACGTCGTCACCACCGAGCCTCATGCCCAGGGCGTTGCCGACCACGGTCCAATCCGCTGGTGCGACGACCGTCGCCTCGATCGGGGCCTTGAGGTCCGGCTGGTCGAAGTTCGCGAACACCCGCGAGGCGTTGTCGACGCCCAAGTACGCCCCGACGTACACCTCGCCGTCGATCGGGTCGACGTACCGGTGCATGCCCTCACCCGTCGACGTGTACGGCAGCACCGCCTCGACCACGAGCTCGTTGTCCTCCGCCAGGCGGTCGAGCGTCACTCGGTTGCCGCTATAGCTGTCCGGGTCCAACCGTCGCCCGTTCAGCGTGGCGCTCACCACGGACTCAGCACGCAGCTCGACGAAGGTGCTGCTCGCTGGCGTGGCGGAGCGGAACCGCAGCACCGTCGTCGACCCGAAGGTCTCGGCCCCTTGCGTCAGGTCGAGGCTGATCGCGTAGCCGAGCACCGTGACGAGCTGTGCACGTTCCCGTGCCTCTGCCAACGTCAGCGGAGGCGGACTCCCCTTCATCGTGCGAACCCTACGCCGACGGCCGAACGTCGCCGGGGTGGTATACCTACCGAACGTACCGGTGCCGCCATCGTGCGGGCGTGACGGCGGACCGGGCGTCGATGCGGACGGAGAGCCTGTGAACGCGCTGCCAAGCCTGACTTCGGACGAGGCGCGTACTCGCGCTGCACTGCTCAGTGTCGAGCGGTACGACATCGAGGTAGACCTGACCGGCCTGGCCGACGGCAACGTACTGCGGGCGGTGTCACGAATCGAGTTCTCGAGTCGCGATGTCGGGGCGTCCACGTTCGTGGACTGCGCGGCGGATGTGGTGTCGGCGACCCTCAACGGCCGCTCGCTCACCGGTGTCGCGATCGGGGGCGCCAGGATCCAGCTCGACTCTCTCCAGGAACGCAACACCCTGGTGGTCGAGAGCGTGCAAAGCTCGACCGAGCAGGGCACCGGGGTTCATCGGTCCGTGGACGCAACTGACAACGAGGTCTACGTGTGGACGTCGTTCGAGCCCGATGAGGCTCGACGAGCCTGGGCTTGCTTCGACCAGCCGGACCTCAAGGCGCCCTTCGCCTTCACTGTCACGGCACCCGTGAACTGGCGGGTCGTCAGCAACAGCGACAGCCCGCAATCCGAGGACCTCGGGGAGTCTCGCCGCTGGGTGTTCCCCGAGACACCCCCGCTGTCGACGTACGTTCCCGTCATCAACGCGGGACCCTTCCACGAGATCCGCTCCAGCCGCGACGGGTTCGATCTGGGATTGCTGTCGCGTCGCTCACTAGCCACCTTCCTCGACCGTGACGCCGAGGAGCTGTTCGGCCTGACCACCGCAGGACTGGCGTTCTTCGGCGAGCGTTTCGCGCTGGCGTTCCCCCAACGCAGCTACGACCAGGTCTTCGTCCCGGACATGGGCGGGGCGATGGAGAACTACGGCTGCGTCACCTACTCCGACGCCTTCATCTACCGGCGAGACCCGTCGCCGAGCGAGCGCGAACTCCGGGCCGAGGTGCTGCTGCACGAGATGGCGCACATGTGGTTCGGTGACATCGTCACCATGCGTTGGTGGGACGATCTGTGGCTCAACGAGGCATTCGCCGAATGGGCCAGCCACTGGGCCGCCGAGGCCGCCACCGAGTTCACCGACGCTTGGGCCAGCTTCCTTGCCGACCGCAAGGCGGGCGCCTACCAGGTGGATCGCGGTCCGACTTCGCACCCCATCCGCCAACCCGCTCCCAGCGTCGCTGTGGCGACGGCCGGCTTCGACCAGATCACCTACATCAAGGGCGCGAGCGTGCTCAAGCAGCTCGTCGCCTACGTCGGCGAGCCGTGCTTCGTCGAAGGTCTTCGCTCCTACTTCGCTGCGCATGCGTGGGGGAACGCCACCCTCGCCGACCTCATCAGCCACCTCGCCGGGGCGTCCCGTCGAGACCTGACAACGTGGACCAAAGGGTGGCTGGAGACGGCCGGTCCTGACACCCTCGCCCTAGAGGCGGCGGAAGGCTCGGACCTCGTCCTGAGGGCAACAGGGCCAGATGGCACACCTGCTCGACCGCATCGGCTCGATGTCGGTGTGTACGACCAGCAAGGCGACGCCCTCGTGCGACGGGACCTCCTCGAGGTGCGGGTGGACGGCGAGGCGGCAGCACTCCCCGAGCTCGGCGACGAAGCCACGCTCGTCCTTATCAACGACAATGACCTGACATTCGCCACCGTGCGCCCCGACGAGTCCGTGACCAGGCAGCTACTCGCTCACGCCGCCGCACTGCCCACAGGAACCTCGCGTGCTGTCGCCATGAGCACCCTGTGGGACCTCGTGGTGACCGCCGAGCTGCCGGCTGCTCGATTCGTCGAGTGCTCCACTGGCGTCGTCGTCAGCGAGCCCGTCGAACCGCTCATCGAGCCGTTCCTACGGCACACCCTCCAGGCCGCCGAGCTATGGGCTCCGGCCGATCTCCGCGACACGCTGCTGCACTCCATCGCCGAAGCCTGCCTGCACGTCGTCGAGCACGGCGGCGCGCGCCGACTCGTGGCGCTGCGGGCGCTGGCTCGATCGGCGGTCACCGAGGACCATTTCACCGCCCTACACGAGGGGGCCGACGGCGACATCGACCTGCAATGGCGCACTCTGACCCGCCTTGCCGCGCTCGGGCGGATGGAGCGAGAAGCTGTCGACGACGTGCGGAGCCGTGACCGTGACCCAGACGCCTGGGTGCGAGCGCTCGGCGTCGAGGCCGCACAGCCCGACCCCGCCGCCAAGGAGTCGGTCTGGCGGGCCGCGATGGAGGAGCACAAGGTGCCGGTCGGGTCTCTGTTCGCGTTGGCTGCCGCGTTCTGGCAACCGTCGCAGGCCGACGTCCTCGCACCGTTCTCCGACCGCTACCTCGCGGCGCTACCTGGGTTGGCCGGCGCGGGCATGATCCCCGCAATGGCGAAGGCGTCGGCGATGTACCCGATCGTGGCCGGCACAGACTTCATTGATCGAGTGGCTGCCGTGGCGTCATCGTCGGTGGTCAGCCCAGTGGTCGCCAACCGTGTGCTGGAGCGGACCGAGCTCCTCAGGTCCATGGTGGCCGCTAGAAACCTCGCCGAGTCGCCGTAGGGACCTTTGTCGCCGTAGGGACCGTTATACGTTCTGGGCTCCGCCTCACCGGCGAGACGAGGTGTCCGTCGACTCCGTGCCGTCGTCGCGCCCACGGTCCGGCGAGGTGTCCGTGGCGTCGGTGTCGGGGTCGATGGTATCGGCGTGGTGAAGGCGCTCGTCCACCTCTTCGCGCGACTGGGTGGCGGTTCTGTCCCGCTCGTATGCCTCCGCCTCCAACCGCTCGGCTTGGGCAGCGTGGACGTCGGCCTCTGCACGCGCCTTGCGGGCGGTGGCTTCCATCTCGGCGGCTTCGGCCTCCTGCCGTCGAACCGTCGTGGCACTGTGCTCGGACGCCTCTTGGCGAATGCTGTGCGCCTCGGAGCGCTGCTTTTCCAGATTGCGCTCCTTGCTCTTGCGTGAAGCCATTACGGCGGCAGCAATGAGAGCCAGCAGAACCAGTATTCCTATTACCACCCAGACCACGGTTGAATCTTCCACAGTCATCTCCCTATTCAATTCTGCATTGGAGTGTGATTCTAGGCTCAAGGCGACCTCTTATGTTCCTTTTCTTCAATGCCTTCGCGGCTGCACTTCGGGCCGTCTGCGACAAGACGTCCCGGATGACAAGATGAACGCATGCAGGAGATCGAGATCGCCGACCGTCCACTGGAACAGTTGCTGGGCCTGGTGTCAGCCGAACGACGCAGGCTCCTCGAGGAGAGGCTGGCCAGTGCCGGGAAGCTCCTTGACGGCAGGACCGTCTGGAATGTCAACGCCACCGCGCACGGTGGAGGCGTGGCCGAGATGCTTCCCGCACTGCTGGGGTACTGCCGCGGAGTCGGCCTCGACATGCGCTGGCTGGTGCTGTCCGGTGACCCGGATTTCTTCGCCATCACCAAGCGTGTTCACAACCACCTGCACGGGGTCAGCGGGGACGGTGGTCCCCTAGGCGAAGACGAGCACACTCACTTCGATGCCGTACTGAGAAGTGCCGCGAATGACGTATCAGCTCATGTGCGCTCCGGCGATGTCGTCATTCTCCATGACCCGCAGACAGTCGGGTTGGTCAATGCAGTGCGCGCCTGCGGCGCTCGTGCTGTTTGGCGCTGTCATATCGGCCGCGACGACAGCAACGACCTCACCGACCTCGGGTGGTTGTTCCTGCGTCCCTATCTCGAGGAAGCCGACTTCTTCGTGTTCTCGCGCAGGGAGTACGTCCCAGACTGGGTGCCGGAGGAACGCACCCGCATCATCGCTCCCTCCATCGACCCTTTCACGGTGAAGAACCGTGAGCTTGCTCCGGCCAGTGTCAGCGGCGCCTTGACGCAGGCCCGGCTCGTTGCTTCTGACGCCGTCGGGGGCGACGCATCCTTTCGGCGCGAGGACGGATCAACCGAGCAGGTGCGCGCGCACCGTGACTTGATCTATGGCGGCGGACCCGCTCCCTCGTCGGACGCCAAGCTGGTGATCCAGGTGAGTCGCTGGGACCGCCTCAAGGACATGGCCGGCGTCCTCTCCGGCTTCGTCAAAGCCGTGGACGAGTTGCCGAACGGGTCGCACCTGATGCTTGTCGGGCCCGAGGTGGCGGGCGTCAGCGACGACCCTGAGGGCGCAGAGGTGTATGCCGAGTGCCAGCAACAGTGGCGGGAACTGCCGGAGGAAATGCAGCAGCGCGTCCATCTGGTGTGCCTGCCGATGGACGACGGTGAGGAGAATGCCCACCTCGTCAACGCGCTTCAGCACCACGCGACCGTTGTCGTGCAGAAGAGCCTGGTCGAGGGTTTCGGGCTCACGGTGACCGAAGCGATGTGGAAGGGGCGCCCGCTGGTGGCGTCCGCGATCGGCGGCATCCCAGATCAGATCGAGGACGGCCGCGACGGTCTCCTGCTGAACGACCCTGAGGACCTCGGCGAGTTCGGCTCGGCACTTGCCAAGGTGCTACACGATCACGAGTCGGCGGCGCGCCTCGGGAAGGCGGCCAAGGCTCGCGTCCGCGAAGGCTTCTTGCCCGACCGGCACCTTCTGCAGTATCTGGAAATGCTTGACGCTCTGGTTACCTGAGTTCGGCAGGGAGGGTGCTGGTCCAAGCTCAGCCCTCAGTCAGCATCTCGACGCGGACACCGAGCAGGCGCACCGCCCGCCCGACGTCGAACCGCTCGATGAGCTCGAGCGCGGCGGCTGAGATGCCGTCACCGTCCATCGTGGGCTGGTCCAACGTCAGGCTGCGGGTAGACGTGAAGAACGGTGCGTAGCGCACTTTCACGCCGACGCGAACCGCGGGTCGCCCCTCCCGGCGGACATCGGCAGCGACACGATCAGCCAGTTGCTGAACCTCGGAACGCACCGCATCCCAATCGGTCAGGTTGTCCTGGAACGTGGTCTCCCGGCTGCGCCCGCGCGGCACGTACGGAGTCGCATCGACAGGTGACGGATCCACCCCCTGAGCCAGTCGCCGGTACCACGGTCCCATGGTGGGGCCAAGCTCGAGAGCCAGCTGCTGGGGATCGGCTGCGGCGAGCTCAGCCACAGTGGTGATGCCCGACAGCCCCAGCCGCTTGGCTGTCTTCTTGCCAATACCCCAGAGGGCACTTGTTGGCCTATCCGCCATGACGTCGTACCAGTTGTCCTCGACGAGGGTGAAGACACCACGTGGCTTGCCGAAGTCGGTGGCCAGCTTGGCTCGAAGCTTGTTGTCGCCTATTCCCACCGAACTGTGCAGTCCGGTGGCAGTCAGCACCGTCTGCTGCACCTGTCGCGCGAACGCGTCCGGGTCGTCAGCCGTGATCGCGAGGAACGCCTCATCCCAGCCCAACACCTCGACGACAGCGCCCAAGGACCGCAGCGCCTCCATCACCGCGCTCGACGCCTCCTCGTATGCCGGCCCATCAACCGGGAGGAAGACCGCATCGGGGCATTTGCGGACCGCAACCCGCAACGGCATCCCTGACCCGACGCCGTACGCGCGGGCCTCATAGGAAGCCGTGGAGACCACGCCTCGCTCGGTCGGGTCGCCACGCCCGCCGACCACGACGGGCAGCCCGGCCAGCTCCGGGCGGCGTAGGACCTCGACTGCCGCGACGAACTGATCGAGGTCCACGTGCAGCACCCACGGCCTGGTCACCACAACAGTCTGCCGGAATGTGTACCGCCCGCTAGGGTCGCAGTCTGAGTCGGCACTCCGGAGAGGGGACGTATGCACTACGTAGCGGTCTCGGCGTTGAGCCACGATGGTGTGCAGCGCGAGCACAACGAAGACAGCCTCGCGCTGGGCCCCTGGACGACATGCGCTGCAACCACCCTCACACCCCAGACGCTGGCCTTCCCGATGGAGAACCCGCTGCTCATCGCAGTGGCCGACGGCCTCGGCGGGCATCCAGGCGGGGAGCTGGCGAGCACTCTGGTCGTGCAGGAGCTCGCCCGGCTCGCCAACCGGCTGGCCGACGAGACCATGGTGCGCACGGCCCTCCAGCACGCCAACTCCGCCGTGTACGACGCCGCCGACCGCAACCCACGCAACCAGGGGATGGGGACCACTGTCGCGGGCGTCGTTCTGGCCGCTGGCAATGTCATCGTGTTCAACGTCGGAGACAGCCGTGTCTATGGCCTGAGCGAGCAGGGTTTGGCACGACTCAGCGTCGACGACAGTCCGCCTCTGGCGCCAGGTCAGACTACGACGTCCATCGTCACTCAGACCATGGGCGGCAATGCCCACCACACCAGCATCGACCCCCATGTCACGACGCTCCCGCTCGAGCCGGGGGGCCGCTTCCTCGTGTGCACCGACGGTCTCACCGACGTGATCGCCGAGGACGAGATCGGCGCGATCCTCGGCCGGCACGCTGGGCTTGAGGCTTCAGTGGAGCTGTGGCGAGCGGCCATGGAGGCCGGCGGTCCGGACAACATCACTCTCGCCGTCGTCGAGGTCACCGACGACGGCAGCGACGACTGACGGCACCTGGACAGCAGACGGTGGCGGGGTTAGTTTCGAGCCATTCCGCTCCTCAGGAGGTGACCAATGACCTCACCAGGCGATGTGGCTCTCCTCAACGACCCGGTAGCCCAGGAGTTGCTCGTCTCGGCCATCCCGGCACGGCTGGCTTACACGTGGACCGACCACACCCCCAGAGTCGTGCCCATCAACTTCCGATGGACAGGTGATGAGATCGCGATGGGCACGCCGCCTCGCGCCCCCAAGCTCAAGGCATTGGCTGCGAATCCGCGCGTCGCCATCACCATCGACGGCAACACCTTTCCTTACAAGGTGTTGCTCATCCGAGGAGAGGCCCGGGTGGAGATGAAGGACGACGTGGACCCCGACTATGCGCTCGCCGCCGAACGGTACCTCGGTGAAGAGGCTGGCCGGGCATGGGTGGCGCAACTGCGCGGGCAACCCATGGCGCGGATCGCCGTCCAACCGGACTGGGCAGCCGTCCTCGACTTCGAGACGCGGTTCCCGAGCGCTTTGACGGCCTAGGTCTGCCCGCAAACGTCGTCTCTTTCCTGCCGTCGACGGGCGCGCCGGCGTCGCGCCTGTGTCCTGGCCTGGCCCCGCTGCCACCTGCCACCTGCCACGACGGTGACGATCACGCTGGCGGCGACACCGTGTGTGCGGCCGGAGCGCCCCGTGTGTGTGGCGGGATCGCCCCGACTTCGGGGCCGGAGCGCATCGCAGGTGGCTGGAGCGCCCCGCGTGTGTGGCGAGATCGCCCCGCAGGCGTGGCCGGAGCGCCTCTCAGGTGTGGTCACCGTTTCACCCGCACAGTGAGACGATGACTCCATGACCACATGCTGCGGGCCCACGCCGCGATCCGGACACCGATGTTTCCGATAATCCGGGTCAGCGGGACACCGT
>DASQEH010000014.1:0-3476 GCA_035633755.1 Nocardioidaceae bacterium
GCTCCGGTAGTTCCCGGCCTCCGTCCACGGCGTACATGATCTGGATGTCCTGAGGATCCCCCGCGATGGCGCGCAGCAACCAGCCGCGCCACTCCAGCGCCTCCTCGTCATAGCCGGCCGACAGCAGCGCCTCGAGGGTCAGGGACGCGTCGCGGAGCCAGCAGAAGCGGTAGTCCCAGTTGCGGGTACCGCCGAACGACTCGGGAAGCGACGTGGTGGGAGCGGCAACGATCCCGCCTGTCTCGATGGAAGTGAGCAGCCTCAGGACCAGGAGCGAGCGGATCACCGCAGCCCGGAACGGCCCCGCGTAGGCGCATCGGTCGGCCCACGCCTCGGTGACCTCTGCTGTCTGCTCGATCCGCCGTCGGATGTCATGCATGGCAGGGATATCGCGGTGGGACGGGAACCACGTCGTGGAGAACGTGAGAACGTCACCGGCGAGGACCTGGAACTCGTCGACATGCCGACCCTCCACCGCCCTCGGGAGTCGCGGTCCGCGCAGGACCACCATGTCGGGACCGGCGATCGCCGAGATGAGCTGGTCATCGTCGTCGTCGGTGCGACGTGTGACCCACGGCCGCACCTTGCCGTAGCCGAACCGCACGACCCACTCGTGCTTCATGACCACCGACCCGGACACACCCTCGACTCGTCGGATCAGGTCCGCGCGGCCGTCACCTAGCGGCATCACGTCGACCACCCGCACGACACCGGTGGCCGTCTCGTAGGTCGTCTCGAGAATGAACGTGTTACCCACGTAGCGCCGCGTCGCGGCAGAGATGTCTCGGGGCCCGAGCAGCCAGCGGCCGTTGTCAGGGTTGCCGAGCAGGGCCGCGAAGCATGCCGGTGAGTCGAAGCGTGGCAGGCAGAGCCAGTCGACTGAGCCGTCCAAGCCGACGAGTGCCGCGGTTGCGCCGTCGCCGAGCACGGCGTAGTCAGCGATCGGGAGAGCCATGGGCAGATGGTATGCGGAACCGCCCACGGGGGCTGTTCAGCAGATTTACGCGGTCGGCGACGAACCGAGTGGAACCAGCCGGCACGGTACGAGGCCGGAGGGCTCGCTCCCGCCTCGCGACGGACACGCGCGTTTCCACCGAGGCCAGTTCACGGGGTCGCGCCGCCTGTTCGTCCGCTGTTCACCCCCGAGTGGTCCGGTCACGATCTTCGTGTCACGATGGGTAGGGATGGAGTACGAGTTTCAGCGGTTCTCAGTGCCGCGAACGATCACGCGCTCGGCGGTCACGCGCATGCTCACCGACCACGCCGAGTACGGGGGCTGGGAGCTCGCGCGGCTGCGGCTGTACCCCGACGGCAGCCGCAAGGTCGAGCTGCGGCGAAAGATCATCCGGGTGCGGCCGCCGCTCATCCGTGAGTTCCGCCCCTTGGTGTGACACCCCGACCGGCGTAGCCCGCCGCGTGGGGTGCACCCTTGGTCGGCGGCTTGTCCTGGTTCGACTGTCGGCGGTATCCAGGAAGCGGCTACCGGCTCAAGCCCTGTCAAGGAAGCCGTCGAGCACACGGGCGCTGAACTCGAGCGCGTCGACCGGTACCCGCTCATCGACCCCGTGGAACAACGCTGTGAAGTCCAGGTCCTCCGGCAATCGCAATGGTGAGAAACCGAAACAGCGGATGCCGAGGCGGTCCCATGCCTTCGCATCGGTCCCGCCTGACATCAGGAACGGCAGCACGGTCGCCTGCTCGTCCTCGGCAAGGAGCGAGGCACACATCGCGTCGACGAGGGCGCCGTCGAATGGAGTCTCCAGCGCCTTGTCATGCACGAGCACTTCGTAGCTGACGTTGTCCGGCAGCAGGCTGCGCAAGGTCGCGAAGAACTCGTCCTCGTATCCGGGCAGGAAGCGACCATCGATGTTGGCCGTCGCCTCGCCGGGAATGACGTTGTGCTTGTAGCCGGAGGCGAGCATCGTCGGATTGGCGGTATTGCGCACGACGGCCGCCAGCATCCGTGCCGCCGGGCCGAAGTGCTCGACCAGGGCGTCGACGTTGTCCTCGACATTCGGGTAGCCCGTGAGCGTTGCCACCTCCTCGAGCAGCCTTCCCATGCTGGGGGTGATCCGGATCGGCCACTCGTGGCGCCCGATAGCGGCCACGGCCTCCGCGACCGCCGTCACGGCGTTGTCGGCGTTGCGCATGGAGCCGTGCCCTGCGGTCCCGTGGGCTCGAAGCCGCAGCCACGCCAGGCCCTTCTCGGCCGTCTCCACGAGGTACAACCGCTTGCCGTTGATCGTCGTGGAGAAGCCGCCGACCTCACCGATCGCCTCGGTGCATCCCTCCAGCAGGTCCGGTCGCTGGTCGACCATCGGGTGCGCACCGGCGATGCTGCCGGCCTCCTCGTCGGCGGTGAAGGCGAGGGTGATGGCTCGGCTCGGAACTGCTCCGGCCCGCGCCCGGGCGCGCACCACCGAGAGGATGGCCGCGTCGAAGTCCTTCATATCGACGGCGCCGCGGCCCCAGACGTAGCCGTCGTGCACCTCGCCCGAGAAGGGGTCGATCTTCCAGTCCGCCTTGGCGGCGGGTACGACGTCGAGGTGGCCGTGAATCAGCAAGCGGTCGGTCGAGCCGGGGTCTCCCCAGTGCGCAACCAACGAGGTCCGCCGGCTGCTGGGCTCGAAGATCTCCGAGTTGATTCCGACCTCATCCAACAGTGCAGCCACATGCTCGGCCGCCTGCCGCTCCCCCGGGCCGGATCCGTCACCATAGTTCGAGGTGTCCATGCGGATGAGGTCGCGGCAGATCTGGGTGACCTCGGCCTCAGGTTCATAGCTGTTCGGCATACCCGCCATCCTGCCCCAACCGGGCCCGAGCCGACGGTCCAACCTTTGCTAAAGTGACGGACGCTCACCGCGTCGGTGAGTCCACGTCCGGGTGGCGGAATAGGTAGACGCGCTAGCTTGAGGTGCTAGTGCCCCAAAAGGGCATGGGGGTTCAAGTCCCCCCTCGGACACCGCAGAATCCCAGGTCTGACCTGGGGTTTCGTCATGATGGCGTGGCAAGATGTCGCCCAGTGGTGCACTAAGAGTGCACATCGCGCGGCATTGGAGCACGCGCGTGCGAGTCAGCGCCGGTCGGCCCGCACGGCCCCACCTGCCTCCGACAGGGACGTGAGCGCCGGTAGCGGGTGCAGGATGCGTGCGTAGTCTCGGATGGTCATTGTGGTTCCTCGTAGGAACATGGACGGCCGGGGCTCGCGGCCTCGGTGGGTCGGCGGTCAGGCGACGGGGGGCGTGAACGCGGTTCGGAACCGCTCGAGTGCGACGGTGCTGTCGCCGTGGGCCCAAGCCTCCAGGCCGACCACACCTGTGTAGCCGATTCCGTGAAGCGCTTTGGCAACGGCGGGATAGTGGATCTCGCCCGTGAAAGGTTCCATCCGGCCCGGGACGTCGGCGACTTGGACCTCGCCGAGATACGGCGCGGAGGCGCGCACCAGCTCGATGAGGTTTCCCTCGCCGATCTGGGCG
>DASQEH010000015.1:0-5992 GCA_035633755.1 Nocardioidaceae bacterium
GCCGCCGTCTACAGCGTCTGCGTCTTGCTCAGCCAGTCTGCGCTCGAGCCTGTGACACGAAAGTCCGAGCTTGCCGTCGCGGTGTCGACGCTGGCGGTCGCGGCGGTGTTTCGTCCCGCGCGCGAGCGAATACAAGGCATCGTCGACCGGCACTTCTATCGCAGCCGGTACGACGCGGCGCGCACCCTCGAGGAGTTCACCGAGCGGCTGCGTCACGAGCTCAACCTGGAGGCCGTGGGTCACGACTTGCGGGCAGTGGTGGACGAGAGCGTTCAGCCCACGCACGTGTCGCTGTGGTTGCGTCCATGAAACGGCCGTCGGAACGCGTCCTGCGCAGATCGGCCTGGGTGGTGACCCTGTGCCTCATCTCCATGCTGATTGTCAGAGCTGTCATCTACTTCACCGAGCACCAGGATCTTGCGTTCAGGTGGGGCGAGGCGGTGGACGCCATCGGCTTAGCCGTCATCATCATGCTCTTCCCGGTCACCGGCGCACTGATCGTTCGTCGTCAGCCTTCGAACACCATCGGTTGGCTGTTGCAAGGCGTCGGCGTCGTCTGGTTGGTCGGGCTGGCGGCTGACAACTACGCTCGCTACGGTCTTCTCATCAATCCGGGATCTCTCCCCGGGGCTGGCGTCGCCAATGTGGTGAACGCAGCCATCTGGGCACCTGCCCTGGGCCTGATGGGCACCTTCGTGGTCCTGCTGTATCCCAACGGCCACCTACCGACTCCGCGCTGGCGGCCGGTGGCCTGGCTGTCAGGCCTTACGATCCTGGCGTTGACTGCCACCATGTATGTCACGCCCGGTCGCAGCGACGTGGCAGTCGATCCGAACTTGCCAAACCCTCTCGGCTGGGAGGCGGCCAAGGAACCCCTTAAGGTCCTGATGCTTGTCCTCTTGGTTCTATTTCCGGTGTGCATCATTGCGTGCGCAGTAGGGCTTGTGCGCCGCTTCAGGCGTTCCCAGGGGGTCGAACGACTGCAGCTGAAGTGGCTGGCAGCCGCGGGGGCGATTGTGGCGTGCCTCATGTTTTCCGCGATTGTCCTGCCCATTGTCACCCGCGCCGTGGGCATCAGCGACGAAAGCTCCAAGCCGTGGTTCGCACCGTTGGACACGCTGTCGTTTCTGTCGTTCGCCCTGCTGCCCGCAGCCATCGGTGTCGCGATCCTGCGGCATGGTCTGTATGAGATCGACGCGATCATCAATCGGGCCGTCGTGTACGGCTTCCTCACCGTCACTTTGGCCGGCGCCTATCTGGGCTCTGTGTTGCTCCTGCAGTTCCTGCTCCCGGTCACAAGGCAGTCAGACCTTGCCGTCGCCGGCTCGACCCTGGCCGTGGCGGCATTGTTCCGTCCCGCACGGGTGCGCATCCAGCACGTGGTGGATCGACGCTTCTATCGCAGCCGGTACGACGCCGCCCGCACGCTCGACGAGTTCACCGGTCAGCTTCGACACCAGGTGGACATCAACGCTGTGGAGGCCGGTTTGCGCCGAGTGGTGCAGGACACCGTGCAACCCGCCCACGTCTCGGTCTGGATCCGCCCATGAGGGGCCGATGATGCCCGCGTCCTCGCTGTCGGGCCAGCTCCTCCGCCACGTGCTGCGGGGCGTCCGGAACACTGCTCGAACCGCCGTAACGCTTGGTGGACGGCTCTGCCGTAGAACTGAAGCACCATGACAACACTGACTGGCTCGCTTCGCCGCCGATTCTTCGGTCGCGCCGCGTCCAAGGAGCGGGCGAGGAGCACTGACGTTGCTCTCGCGGCGCCGGACGACGATCAAGCGGGAAAAGGTCTTGGCGACGAGCTGCCGCCGGTCGACATCGCGCTGAACGACCCCCTCCTTGGCTACCTGCAGAGCGCCAGTGGGGCGGTCGACATCGAGAACCTGGAACTCGAGTCGCCTGCTCTGGCGGCCATGAGGGGTGCCGGCGTCAAGCTGGTGGTGCCGTTGGTGAGCCAAGGCGAGCTCATCGGTGTACTGAATCTGGGACCGCGCCGCTCTGAGCAGGAGTACTCCACCGACGATCGCAAGCTTCTTGACAACCTGGCAGCCCAGGCCGCCCCAGCGCTGCGCGTCGGGCAGCTTGTGCGTCAGCAGCAGGTGGAGGCACAGGAACGAGAACGCTTCCAGCAGGAGCTCGAGGTCGCGAGACTGATCCAGCAGAACTTCCTGCCCAAGGAGCTGCCCGACCTGCCGGGTTGGGAGATCGCGGCGCTCTACCGTCCGGCGCGAGAGGTAGGCGGGGACTTCTACGATGTGATTCCCCTGGCCGATGGGCAGATTGGATTCGTCGTGGGCGACGTCACCGACAAGGGGGTGCCCGCGGCGCTCGTGATGGCCGCAACTCGGAGCGTCCTGCGGGCTTCGGCGCAGCGGCTGATCGATCCCAGCCAGGTTCTCGAGCGCGTCAACGAGCACTTGTGCCCGGACATGCCGGCGAAGATGTTCGTGACGTGCCTCTACGGTGTGTTGGAGCCGGAGTCGGGGAGATTCCGCTTCGCCAACGCCGGTCACGATCTCCCCTACGTGAAGACGCGCGAGGGGTCCGTCGAGCTGCGCGCTCGCGGGATGCCCCTCGGCCTGATGACCGGCATGACGTACGAGCAGAACGAGACAGTGCTCGCACCGGGGGACTCGTTGCTGCTCCACTCTGACGGCGTCGTTGAGGCACACGATGCCGGGGGAGAGATGTTCGGCTTCCCGAGGCTGAAGGAAGCGGTCGCGCGGTATCCCGGAGGTGGTGAGCTCATCGAGTTGGTCCTTGCCGATCTGCGAGCTCACACCGGAGCGGAAGCCGAGCAGGAGGACGACATCACCATGGTGACTTTGGCGCGAGGCGCGGGCGCGGCTGCATCGAGCGGGCCGGCACGTGCCCGTCAGCTCGTCGAGTTCGACGTGCCTAGCGCTGAGGGCAACGAAAGGCTGGCCCTGGCGAAGGTCAGCACCATCGTCGCACCGCTCGGGCTGACAGATGCGCGGCTCAAGCGGCTCGAGACCGCGGTGGGTGAAGCGACCATGAACGCCATGGAGCATGGGAACAGCTATCGCTTCGACGTGCCTGTCACCGTGCGCGTGCTCACCGACTCAAGCCAGGTTCGGGTGCTGATCACCGACCGGGGTGGAGCCCCCGCGCACCACGAAAGCGAAGAACCCGACATCGAAGCGAAGCTGGCAGGACTCCAGCGTCCACGCGGCTGGGGGCTGTTCCTGATCAAGAACATGGTCGACGAAGCGCACGAGGTCAACGACGGGCCGCTCCACACCATCGAGTTGGTCATGGCCCTCGAGCCCTCGTCGGCGAACCAGGAGGAGGGACACCATGGCGATGAGTGAAGCGCCGCCCACTGTGGTCCGACGGCGTGACAACGTGGCGGTGATCGACCTCGAGGGCGATGTCAACGCATCGGCCGAGGACTCGCTGCATGCCGCCTGGCAGGAGGCGATCCGCGATCGGCCGGAAGCGGTCGTCCTGAACTTCGAGCGGGCCGGTTACATCAACTCGACCGGGATAGCCCTGATCGTGGAGATGCTCGCCGGCGCGCGCAAGCAGAAGATCCCGCTCAGGGCATACGGACTCACCTCCCACTATCGCGAGATCTTCGAGATCACTCGCCTGGCCGACTTCCTGGCGATCAACCCCGACGAGAACAGCGCCGTCCTCGGCGCTGAAAGGAGCAGTACATGACCGAGGCGACGGCGACCTTCGATGTACGTCGGCACGGGTTGGCCACTGTGGTCGACATCCGGGGGGATGTGACGGCGGGTTCAGAAGACGTACTGATGAGCGCCTACGACGCCGCCGGTGACGTTCGCACGATCGTGCTCAACTTCACCGACCTGGACTACATGAACAGTGGTGGCATCGGGCTGCTCGTCACGCTGCTCGTACGGGCCAACCGCAGATCCCAGCAGCTGATGGCCTACGGCTTGTCTGACCACTACCGGCAGATCTTCGAACTGACTCGACTTGATGAGGCTGTCGGCATTCACGACTCGGAGCAGGCCGCGCTCAACGCGGCCGGCGTCGCGTAGCAGGAGGAGGAGACGATGGAGAACCAGGACCAGGCCAACGACACCAGCGTCGCATCGAAGCAGGCTGGTGCCCGTGATGCCGCTTATTGGGCCAAAGCGGTATCGCGGTTGAGCGTCTCGAACGTGCCCGAAGGAGCGATCAACCTCAACGTCACCGGCAAGCGCCTTGCTGGACCTATCCAAGGGTTCGGCAAGATGTGGCAGAAGACCTACCAGGTCCGTCTGCCTCGGGAGCGGGTGTCGGCGGCCGACCTGATTGCCACCTGGAAGCAGCATTTCCCCGACTTCTGGCCGGAGGGAAACCACTTCTACGCGCCGCTGACGGGGATTGCCCCTGGCGAGGTGGCACTTCTCAATATGGCGCTGCCGGGGCGGATGACCCTGTCGACGGGAGTGATGGTCCTCTACGCCGACGACGAGTCGTTCACCTTGATGACTCCGCAGGGGCATATGTTCGCGGGCTGGATCACGTTCAGCGCGACCGAACGCGACGACCAGACGGTGGCTCAGGCACAGGTGCTCATGCGCGCCTCGGATCCCATCTTCGAGCTCGCGCTCACTCTGGGCGGCCATGGTCAGGAGGACAAGTTCTGGGCGCAGACGTTGAGCGCTGTCGCGGCGCACTTCGGCCAGCCGACAGCCAAGGTCGACACCTCCGTGGTGTGTGTTGACAAGGGCCGTCAGTGGTCGCGCTGGAGCAACGTGTGGCACTCGTCGGCGATCCGCTCGACCGGCTACATGCTGGCGTGGCCGGTGCGCACCGCCCGTGGCCTGTCGGGTCGCCGGGCGAACGGCTGACTGGCGGCGGTGCATCCCGGCCGCCTTGAGTGGCCTCAGGTGCCAAGGCTCCACTCACCCTCGCGGCTCACTCCGCGACCTCCTGCATGGCCTCGATCGCGATCGGCGGCGGCGCCGAGAAGTCGTACGCCCGAAACAAGACGGCGTTCGGCACGCCCATCCTGCGTCCCAGCATCGCGGTGATCGCGGTGATCATCATGCGAGGAGGGGGATGGCCGGGGATGCCGGCGAGGTATTCGGCGTGCGCCTCCAGCGAGGCGATGCCCCGCTGAAGGGCGTCACCCGACACGTCGACACCGTGGGTGGGCCTCGGGTCGCCCGCGACGAGCAGCCACCGGACGGAACACGGTTGCAGACCCTCGTCGACGAGTTCGGGGAAGACCCAGCGGTTGCCGGCGTCGCGCACGGCATCCAGTGCGGCGAGGCCTGCCACGCGATGATCGGCCTGGTTGAGGCCGGCGACGAACTCCACATCCCACGAACCCACGAGGACGGCGTCGGGCCGGAAACCACGAATGGCACGGACGATGTCACGCCGCATGTCCAGCGAGTACTCGAGCACACCGTCGGGATAGTTCAAGAAGTCGACGGAGGACACCCCGACTACTTCGGAGCCTGCGACCTGCTCGCGCACCCGAAGCTCCGCCGTCTGTTCCGGCGGGAGGAGGTCCATGCCAGCTTCTCCGCGGGTCAAGAGCAGGTAGGCGACCTCCACTCCGCGCGCGGTCCAGGCCGCGACAGCCGAGGAAGCTCCGTACTCCACGTCATCGGGATGGGCCACAACGCACAGGACGCGCTGAAAGGCGTCGTCAGGAAACGGGGGCAGTAGGTCTTCAGGCATTCCGGGAGCCTAGCGACGCCAGGCCGCCACCGACAGCATTTCCGGCCCAGCCTGGCTGCTCCGTGGCCGGGGTGTGTGCCGCACAGTCGATGTCGTGTCTCGCCAACGTTCTGGTCTCAGGGTGAAGGCAGAGGCCGCAGGCAGACATACCGTGCGGATGTTGCGCCACGTTGGGCGCCTGCTAGAGCGTCTTCTGCCATACCGAGATGTGTGAGGTGCTTTCGCTGGTGAAAGGCTGTCGTCCCCAGTCGCTCCATCGGTCATGCAGTGTCATACCAGCCAGCCGCGCCATCAGATCCAGCTCGGCGGGCCAGAC
>DASQEH010000016.1:0-10073 GCA_035633755.1 Nocardioidaceae bacterium
CGAGCCCACGTGCGCGCCAGGTCCGTCTGACCTGAGGCCCGCTGGCGCACCGCCGAGAACTCGGCTGCTACCTGCAGCATGTGACTCTCGACCGTGCGATCGTCTGAGCGGTCTCAATGCATATGACGAGGGCAGCTCGGACTCGCGACGATCGGGGACGGCAACCGAGTCAGGGCAGGTCAGTCCGACTTGGTCGCAAGAGATTGACAGGCAACGCCTTATACAGCATGATACCTAATCATGTTAGGTAACCAGAACCGCAATAGACGTGCCGAACGACGTGAGGCGACACGGCGCGAGATCGTCGACGCTGCTTGGGAAGCGGCTCGCGAGTACGGGCTGGCCCAGATCACGCTGCGCGACATCGCCGACCGCATCGGGATGCAAGCACCCTCGCTCTACAGTCACATGGCCTCCAAGAATGCGATCTACGATGCGATGTTCGCCCAGGCCTGGAGCGAGTGCCTGGAACTGACGATCCAGACAGAGGCTGACTGCCCACCGGACCGGCGAGGCGCCGTTCGTCACTACGCCCGCACCTACTTCGACTTCGCCACAGCAGATGTGGTGCGCAACGAGCTGATGAACCAACGCACCATCCCTGGCTTCGAGCCGAGCCCCGAAGCCTACGCTCCCTCCGTCGCGGCGCTCGACATCTTTCGCGTGGCGATGGAGAAGCACGGCATCACCACGCAGGAGGACGTGGACCTCTACGTCGCCCTCCTCGGCGGTCTCGTTGACTCGCAGCTCGCCAACGACCCCGGCGGAGACCGGTGGTCTCGGCTTCTCGACCGAGCCGTCGACATGTACCTCCGAGACCTCGACGTCCGCAACGCCTCAGCAGTACCTCATCAATCCGGAAGGGACGCACCATGACCATGACCGCCCAGACCGCTACACCCGGCACGAAAGAGAATCCACGGCTTCCGCAGATTGACCGGGAGACCGCGACCCGGCTCGCGGCCACTGAGTACGAGCGAGTCGCCGACCTCCTCGCACGACTGTCTCCTCATCAGTGGAGGGCTGCGACTGACTGCCCGGCGTGGGATGTGCGCGCAATGGCCGGGCACATGCTCGGCATGGCCCAGATGGTGGCAACCTGGCCGGAGATGATCCGCCAGCAGCTCGTCGCCGGCCGGCACGCCAAGCGCGACAAGGTGGAGCTGGTTGACGCGCTCACTGCCCTCCAGGTCCACAAGAACGCCCACCTCAGCAACGAGCAGCTCGTTGAAAAGTTGCGACGCATAGGTCCAAAGGCAGTGCGGGGCCGGCGCCGACCCCCTGGGCTCATGCGTCAGCAGACTCTGCCTGACAATGACGAGTGGTGGACCATGGGTTACGTACTCGACGTCATCTTGACCCGTGACCCGTTCATGCACCGCATCGACATCACCCGTGCCAGCGGTGTACCCATGACCGTGACCGCTGACCACGAGGGAGTAATCGTTGCGGACGTGGTGGCCGAGTGGGCCGAACGCCACGGGGCGGCCTACGACCTCGAGCTCACCGGCCCGGCCGGCGGCCAGTGGAAGGTCGGCAGCTCCAACCGCATCACCATGGACGCCCTCGAATTCTGCCGCACGCTTTCGGGCCGCGCTCCAGCAAGTGGGCTGTTAGCCACCAAAGTCCCCTTCTGATCGCTGTCTCCTGCGGCAGCGTCGACGCTCCATTCGTGTGCTTCCCGCTGGCCTATGTCACCGACCTGCTGGCGACGTCGCGTGAACCCACCATGGTGGCCACCATGGGGAAAAGGAGGACGGTGACGGCGCCGGCCGCGATGAGCACTGAGGCATTCGCTCGCGTCATCTCATGGCTCGAAACGGCGAGCGTGGTGACTGCGACGATGATCGGTAGACCGGTGGAGGCGTAGACCGCGACCCTGAGGCTCTGCCTGGGGGTCAAGGTCTGGCTGCCCGAGACGCGGCTGAACCGGGTCGCGACGTACACCGGGCCGCCGCGCAGGACGAGCATCATGGCGACGAAGGCCACAAGGTCCCAGGTGTGACCAGCGAGGACATTGGGGTCTATCGCCATTCCAGACGTCACAAAGAACACCGGAATCAGAAATCCAAAACCAACGCCATCGAGCTTCGACTCGAGCAGGCTACTGCCGTCGGGCAGGGCACGACGGAGGATGAAGCCGGCTGCGAACGCACCCAAGACCGACTCGAGACGAAAGTCCGCAGCGATCGCGATGAGGGTCACCAGCAGCAGCAAAGTCAGCCGCACCGGCGTCTGTCCGGTCGTCTCGGATCCCAGCCGGATGGTTTGCAGCAATCTCGAGCTGTCCCGACGCAGCCATGTGGTAGGCAGACTGACGATCAAGGCCACGAGCACGAAGAGGGCCAGAAGCGCTCCCGAGAGCAGTGGCCCGCGCGACCCCAGGAACAGCCCCATCACCACGACGGGGCCGAGTTCGCCGATCGCCCCGTGTCTGAGCACAGCCGAACCCACGGCACCCGACAGCATCTGGGCGTCCTTGAGGATCGGGAGCAGCGTACCGAGAGCGGTCGACGTCAAGGCGATGGCGACGGCGACCTCACTATTGATGACCGTGGTGAGGCCGGCCAGCGCCACCGCGGCCAGTGCCAGACAAAGGCAGCCCAGCCAAGTGAACCCCGCTCGACGGCCTTCTCGATCCGTGAGCTGGGACAGCTCGATCTCATAGCCCGCGAGCAGGAAGAGCATCCCCAGACCCAGCTGGCTGAGCAGGTCGATCGCCTGGTCGTGCGCTGCGAGATCGAGCACGAACGGCCCGATGACGGTGCCACTCAGCAGCAGGAGGACGACCTCAGGCACCAGCCTCCGCGGCACCATCCCAGCCGCGAGCGGGGCGAGGACCGCACAAACCGAGATCCAGAACAGCGAGGTGATCGGGGTGGGCATCGCCGTGCGTCAGTGCAGTCTAAAGCCGACCACTGAGCTGCGACTCGGCCTCGACCAGCAGCGCCGTCCGCACGAGGAGAACGCCGGTGAGACCGGTGCGTTGGACGTTTCCTGCCATAGCAACGCTCCTGTCAAAACCCCTCATGTGCGGACGGGCCAATCAGACGCGTAAACGCGTGGAGAGTCAAGGAAGAACCAAAGCCTTTGTTGGCCGCGCCGCCACTACCCGATCGTTTGCACGAGTCCCCGTACATCCGCCTTTCTGGGGTCGCTTCTGCTCTTGGATCCGGCTCACGTGCGACGAGCGAAGACGCCGTACGCAAACCCGTCCGCGGTCATGGTGTCCCCTACGAATGAGATGCCGCTCGAGATGAGCGGCTCAGCGCCGGACATCTCGCCGAGGTCCAACTCGGCGGAGTCTCGGCGAGGGTTCACGACAACCAGATGAGTATCGCCACGCATGTAGACGAACGGATAGCCCTCGTTCAGCACGCGGGTGCTCGCTCGAGAACCGAGGGCGGGTGTGGACCTCCGGAGGGCAACGAGTCGCCTGACGAAGTTGAGAGTGGACGTGGGGTCCTGCTCCTGTGCTGCGACCGTCGGGCGGCCAGCGTCGGCATCGACCGGCAGGTACAAGCGGGAGGGGTCCGCCGTCGAGAAGCCTGCGTTGGGAAGGTCGTCGTCCCACTGCATCGGCGTACGACAGCCGGCTCGGTTGTAGTCCGGATTGCAAATGGATCCCTCGACGTCGGGCAAGCCCGGCAGATAGCGCATGCCGATCTCGTCGCCGTAGTAGATGCACGGCACGGATCCCCACGTCAAGAGGAAGGTCAGGGCTGGAGCCAGCTGTTCAGCAGTCCGTGGACCGCAGCACAACCGGCTGAAGTCGTGGTCGGCGGTGGACATGATCACCGACCGAGCGGTATCCACATCCTTGGCGCCGTTCCAGCCGTCAAGGAAGATCCGGGTGCTTCCGCGGCCGTCAGCGTCGAAGAACGGCTCCTGTTGTGCCTGGAAGGGCAGCACGCCCGCGTAATGGTTGTCGAACAGGCTGGCGTGCTCGCTGTGGATGACAAGAAAGAAGTCCGCATGAAACGCCAGGGGCGCGCCGGTACGTGGCTCCTTTCCCTCGGGCACGATGACGGCGTCTGGGTACGTGGCGTCCATCCAGTCTCGGACTTCCCGCCATAGCCTCGTTGTCGCTTCCCGACCGCGGTCACTACTTCCGTCGGCCTTGACGAGGGAGAACGCCATGTCGATGCGAAAGCCCGCGACACCGCGGTCGAGCCAGAACGCCATGATGTCCTTGAACGCTTCGAGGTTTCGACGCGGACCTGGTGCGTCCACGGCGTCTCGCCACGGCTCGCTCGTCGGCGTCGTTGCCTGCATCCAGCCGAAATTCAGGGCGGGTTGCTCGTCATAGAAGTTCTTGAGGTACCAACCCTTCCTCGGGCCCGGTGACCGCACCCACGCGGGGGTTCCGGGAAGGCCTCGCGGCCAGTGCCAGCTGGGAAGCTCCTCGCACCACACGTAGCGGTCGCCCCTCGGGTCGGGACCGTCTGCGTGCAGTTCGCGCTGGAACCACGGGTGCTCGATCGACGTGTGCCCGGCAACAAGATCGAGGAGGACCCTGATGCCACGACGCTTCGCCTCAGAGACCAGCTCCACCATGTCGTCGTTGCTGCCGTACCGCGGAGCGATCGCAAGGTAGTCGGCCACGTCGTAGCCGGCGTCGACGAACGGGGATTCAAAGCACGGGTTGAACCACAATGTGTCCACGCCGAGCGACGCGATGTAGTCCAACCGCTCGATCACGCCCCGAAGGTCGCCGATCCCGTCTCCGTTCGAGTCAGCGAACGACTGCGGATAAATCTCGTACAACACAGCGTCGTCGAGCCAGTCCGCTCCCATCGCGCATCCTTCCGCTCATCAGTCTTGCGGTTCACGGGCGACCCCGCTGGAGGATCGTAGTCGTGAGTCCACGCGCCGAGGCTGTCGGCCAAGACATCGACGATCCACAGAACCCGCCTTGGTCGAGCTCTCTTTAAAAAGAGCCTTGAGCTGGACAGTGGCTGGCCATATTGCAGTAACAGACAGCAAGCGAATAACAACGCAGGGCGTAATCATGCTCCTTTTCGAACGCTGTGCATTAACGCAGTGCAATTCACTCCACACACGTAGTCAATAAACACCCATTAGTCTGATTTGCGTGAAAAGCACTAGTACGGTGTCCTCGACATTGTCTTTCGAATGGAGCTTTCCCCCGTGCGTATTCGCCGCAGCTTGTCCTTGCTGGCCTCACTGAGCGCCGCCGCAGTCACCATGGGGGTCCTCGCTCCCAGCCCGTCGTCATCAGCGGCAATCGACCCCAACGTCGGTTCGTGGTCTGCACCGTTCACCCCGGACGGTCCAACGTCGCGTGTCATCGGTGTGCACCAGATCCTGATGCACACAGGCAAGGTCCTCGTCATCGGGAGCCTGCGCCCCACGGTGGCGTACGTGTACGACCCGATCACAGGCAAGTCCGTTAACGCCAACCCGCCGGTCGACATCGAGTGCGGCGCGATGGTGGCGCTGGCCGACGGCCGCATCCTCGTCGTCGGTGGGCATGGCAAGGGCCCGACCGGCATCAGCAACGTGTTCCTGTTCGACCCCATCACCTTGGAGTGGATCGAACAACCGGCAACCAACGGTGCCAGGTACTACCCGACAACGACCCTCCTGGCCGACGGTCGCGTAGTCATCACCGCAGGCTTCGACCACATGGGCGACGACAACACCAACGTCGACGTCTATACGCCGCCGGCTCCGGGGGGCCGGTTAGGGAGCATCAAGACCGTGGGGCAGCACCTTGGTGGTCTGTACCCGCGTCAGTGGTTGATGCCGAGTGGGAACGTGCTCGAGACACAGCGGCGCGGGTCCTACATCCTCAACACGAAGACGTGGGAGTGGACTGAGTACGACAGGCCCGGCAAGCACTTCAGCGGTGAATCCGCGATCCTCCTGCCCGGTCCGCCTTCGGGCTCCACGACGGCCATGGTGTTCGGTGGTGGTTCCAACGCAGGCGCAACCACGCTGTCCGAGACATTCAACGCGGCCACGCCTACTGCAGGTTGGACACGGGTCGCTCCACTCCCAGAGCCAAGGGTGCACATGCAGGCCGTCCCCACCCCCAACGGCTCGATCATCGGGATCGGCGGAAACCAGAAGGGAAGCTTCGAACAACCCGTATACGAGGCGCTTAGCTACGACCCGAAGGCCAACACGTGGACGACGCTGGCGGCGCAGTCGGAGCGGCGCGGATACCACTCGGCTGCAGTGCTCCTGCCAGGCGGTCGGATCCTCTCCGCTGGTGACACCGGCGCTGGCGGTGGCGGGAACACGATGGAGACCTTCTCCCCGCCCTACCTGTCGGGAACGCGACCGACGATAACGTCTTCGCCTTCGCGGGTCGCCAACGGTGCGAGCTTCACCATCTCCACTCCGAACTCGAAAAGCCGCGCGGTTCTGATGGCACCTGGTGCCGCCACACACACCGTCGACATGAGCGCCCGCCACATCGAGCTGCGACGGACCGCCGTCGCGGGGCGTATCACAGCGACAGTGCCTTCCGCGACCGTGGCCGCACCGGGTTACTACATGCTCTTCCTGGTCAACGGCGCGGGAACGCCGTCGAGCGCGAGATGGATCCACATCGGCTGAACCGAAGGGTCGGCGGAGGACAGGGTGTCATCGGACGTCCGCCGACTTCGCACCAGGTTGGCGGACGACGAAGTCCTCGTACGCTCCGCCGACCTGGGAACCGCCAGCAGCCCCGAGGCATTGAGGGAGTTCGGCGTATCGAAGGTCCGCTTTCCTTCTGCCTGCTAGCCTGCGGTGACCTTTTGCCGGCAGGATCCAGGGGGGCGCATGGCCTGGGACGCAGTGACGCCTCACGGCGGCGCCCTCGTTGACTTGGTCGTCGACCCAGCCAGGAGAAGCGAGCTGTTGGCGGACTCGCTGCGCTGGCCAAGCTGGCGGATGACCGCTCGGCAGATGCTGGATCTGGAGCTGCTGTCAACGGGGGGGTTCTCCCCGCTGCGCGAGTTCATCGGGCGAGATGACTACGAGGCCGTCTGTCAATCGATGCGGTTGGCCGACGGCACCTTGTGGCCGATGCCTATTCCCTTGGACGTTCCGGAGTCTGTCGCTCGGGCGGGTGAACGCGCCGGCATGCTCGCTCTGCGCGACGCAGAGGGTGCGCTGGTTGCCGCGCTGCACGTGAGGGGAGCATGGCAACCCGATCTGCGCGCCGAAGCCTCCACGGTCCTCGGGACGACGAACGAAGCACACCCCGGAGTGGAGTACCTCCTGCACCACACGAACGCGTGGTACATGGAGGGACGCCTGGAGGTCCTTGAACCGTTCGTCCATCCCGACTATCCATCGCTTCGGCGAACACCGGCTCAACTGCGCGACGAGTTCGAGGCGCGTGGCTGGGAACGCGTCATCGCGTTCAACACGCGCAATCCCATGCATCGCGCACATCTGGAGCTGACGCTGCGCGGCGCACGAGACGTTGACGCCAACCTGCTCATCCACCCCGTGGTGGGACTCACCCAGCGAGGCGACGTCGACTACGACACCCGAGTCCGTTGCTACCAGGCCCTCCTGCCCAGTTATCCCGAGGGCACGGCAATGCTGTCACTTCTCCCCATTGCCATGCGAATGGCTGGGCCGCGAGAGGCGCTCTGGCATTCACTCGTGCGCCAGAACCACGGGGCGACACACTTCATCGTCGGCCGCGATCATGCAGGACCGCGACCCGACAGCAGTGGCCTCCCGTGGTACCAGCCGTACGACGGCCAGGAGCTGATCGAGCGGCACAAGGACGAACTCCACATCAAGGTCGTCACCTTCCAGCGGATGGTCTACGTCGCTGACGTGAACGCGTACGTCGAGGAGCAGGAGGCGCCGCCTGGGGTCCCCGTGCTACAGATCAGTGGCACGGAGATGCGCGAACGCCTTGCCCGCGGCCTGGAGTTGCCCGAGTGGTTCACTGTTCCGGCCGTGGCCAGTGTGATGCGGCAACGATTCCGGCCCCGCACTCAGCAGGGCTTCACCATCTTTTTCACGGGGCTGTCAGGCTCCGGCAAGTCAACGATCGCCAAGGCCCTGGCGGTCAAGCTGCGTGACCACGGTGAGCGAAGTGTGTCGTTGCTGGATGGTGACGAGGTTCGCCGACGCCTGTCCAGCGAGCTGTCGTACTCACCTGAGGACCGGGAACGGCACGTCCATCGCATCGGCTACGTCGCCGCTGAGATCACCAAGAGCGGCGGCGTCGCCGTCTGCGCTCGGATCACCCCTCGGGCCATAACCCGCGAGCAGATTCGTCGTCTGGTGGAGGACGTCGGCGGCTTCGTCCTCGTCCACGTCAACACTCCACTCGACGTGTGCGAGGCGCGTGATCGCAAAGGGCTGTATGAGAAGGCGCGCGCTGGGCTCGTGGAACACTTCACCGGGGTATCGGATACCTATGAAGAGCCGGCTGATGCTGATGTTGTGGTTGACGCAGCGGTGTTGTCGCCTGAGGAGGCTTCGGACAACATCCTGGCGCATCTGGTGAAGCGCGGATACCTGTAGGACAGCGGTTCGCGGCGCTACCTGGCGATGGCCGTTGTACTCGTGCTCACGGTCGGGCCATCACCGGCCGCGTTGACGGCCGTGATCTTCGCACGGTAGGAGTGTCCCGCCTCGAGGCCCGTGACCTTCGCGCGGAGCACATCCCCTCCCACGCTCACCGTCCTAGCGTTGCCTGTGGTCTGGTCGATGACCTCGATCCGGTAGCCGGTCGGAGCTCCGCTGGCTGCTCCGTAGCGAACCGTCACGCTGACCGCCCTGTCGGTCGTCGAGCCGCTGACCACCTTCGCCGCAGTCACCTGGCCCGGTGTGTCGCCGCTCGGAGCGGCGCCGTGGCAGGACTCAGTGCCAGAGTCGGTGAAACCGCCGGACGTCGGATCGGGCACGAAGTCGTAGTCATAGCTGGTCGGATGCAAGGTAAGGCTGAGGATTCCGAACGTCGTGGCGCTCTGCTTCTCGATGTTGGGCAGGTTAGTCGGCACAGATGAAAGGCTGGCCCCGCCCGTTCCAACGACGAACTGGCGGATCCCGTTGGGGTCAGGGGCCGAGTCGGGGTTCTGAGGAGCAAACCTGGCGTAGAGGTGATTGTGCCCCGAGAGCAGCAGTTCTACCCCAGCGTTATGGAGCAGCTGTATCAGCGGCTTGTACTTTGAGCTCACGCCTGCGGTGGCCCAGTACGGCCGGTGGATGTAGGCCAGCGTGCACGTGGCCGGGTGCGCCGCTAGATCGTTCTTCAGCCACGTGCCCATGGGGTTACTCGCACCGCATCCACCCACGCCAGGCTGCGTACATTCGGAGTTCAACGCGACGATGTGCCAAGCACCGATGTCATAGCTGTAGTACCCGCGACATGCTGTGGTGCATTCCGGCTGCAGGGGGCTGGCTCGTTCGCCGAAGTACGTGAAGTAGCCGCTAGCTCCCTCTGTGACACATGTATCACCTTCGTATTCGTTGTCACCCACGATCGGATAGGCGTTGGCGTTGAACTGCCCCCACGTGGGTCCATACACGGATCGGAACGCAGAAAGGTCACCGCAGTCGTACTGCTCATCACCGAGTGGCAGAACTGCCGCGAAGTTGCCGGCCTGGAGAAGGTCTGCGGTGTTCCCTTGGTGGCACTTGGCCTTCGTCCGTGCGACGCCAGGAGCACACGCTATGTCGCCAGCCGCTGCAATGACCGGGTCTTCGGTCGCCGACGCCACCGACGTCTCCGACGCAAGCGAGGCCAACGAAGCGACGACGGCGATCGTCAGCGAGAAGCCGACCAACGGTAAGCGGTATTTCAAAGTGAACTCCAGCGCTGTCAAGAATGCATCGAACGCTGCCGACGCACGTCAAAACTCTTTTACGAGCAGCGCTGGAACAAATTACCACTACTCTGCCCAGATTGCGAAGAAACGGCCATCTGCAGCAAACACCACATAACGCATAGTAGCCATTAACTAACGCATTGTTAGGAAAAGCAAAATGGTAGTCGGTAATCAACGTTCCGCTATCTTCGACGGTTCTCCTCCCTTAATGGCTGCCAGCAATTTCTGTCTGGTAGATGCGTACCTTCGCCATGAGCG
>DASQEH010000017.1:0-32916 GCA_035633755.1 Nocardioidaceae bacterium
CTGAACGGCCGGTCCAGTGGCTTTCGCGGTGAAGGCAGCGGCGAAGGACGATGCGGCCTGCGTACCAGTGAACTGGTTGGTGGCCCCGCCGACGAACGCGGTCGTCGACAGCGTTGCCGTAGCTGAGTACTCCGGTGGCGACGTGAGGACCCACGCCACTGCCGCGCCGGCAGCCAGCAGCGGGATCAAGATCAGAACCCATAGCCGCTTACGTGCTACGCGTAGGTAGTCGGCGATCTCCACCGTTCCTCCTCCATCCAGGGACCTAAGCGCACTTCACTCAATCCCCGGCCATCGTGGGCGTCGGCAGCCCAGAGCATCGGGTGCCTCACGTTAGTTTAGGCCCCGCCGGGCATCCGAAGTGCCTTTCTGCCCATCAACGCCCACCGAATGGGACGAAAAGGATCGGCGCCTCGATTCCTCTACCGGCCGGCGCCACCCCCCGTAGCATGGCACCTCGCATTCATGCATGGCGAAGTCTGGAGACGTTGATGGTCCGCAGCAAGCGTTGGACGTGCCCGTGACCGCGGGGGAGCCGTCACCATGGCGCCCCCTCCACATCGTCATGGTCGGCCAGAAGGGTCTCCCCGCCACATATGGAGGTGTCGAACATCACGTCGAGGAGATCGGTCAGCGGCTCGCGGAGCGTGGCCACCGAGTAACGGTGTACAACCGCGAGTCCTATGGGCCGCTCCCGCCTGTGCCCTACCGCGGCATGGACGTCAAGCTCGCGCCGACGATCGCCTCGAAGCACCTGGACGCCATCGTGCACTCGGCCACCTCCACAGCGCTCGCTCTTCGTCACGGCTGCGACATCATCCACTATCACGCGTTAGGACCCGGCCTCGTCGCTCCACTACCCCGGTACGCGTCGCGCACGGGCGTCGTCCTTACCGTCCATGGCCTCGACCATCAGCGGGGCAAATGGGGCGGCGTGGCCCAGTCAGTCCTGTCCTTGGCGTACTGGATGAGCGCGCGCGTACCCCAAGAGACCATTGTCGTCTCGCAGGCCCTCGCGGACAGGTACCGCGACGAACGTGGTCGAAGCGTTGACTACATCCCGAACGGGGTCGCCCTGCCCGCCCCGGTGCCCGCCGACGTATTGGCTGAGCTCGGCGTGAGGGCGCGGGAGTACCTCCTTTTCGTCGGGAGGATGGTGCCCGAGAAGGCGCCGGCTGAGCTGCTGCGTGCCTACCGCGACGTCGACAGTTCCCTGCAGTTGGTGCTCGTGGGCGGTTCTTCCTTCACCGACGAGTACACCCGACAAGTGCAAGAGCTCGCTGACGCAGATCCGCGGGTCGTCTTCCTCGGCTATATCCACGGGGACCGGCTGCAGGCCTTGTACCAACATGCTCGGGCCTTCGTGCTGCCCTCGCTGCTGGAGGGGTTGCCTTTGACGCTGCTGGAGGCGGTGAGCTCCGCGGTGCCCGTGGTGGCGAGTGACATCGCCCCCAACGTCGAGGTGCTGGGCGAGGCTGGACCGTGCCACGTGTTCTTCGAGGCGGGAAACTGGGACTCCCTGCGCGGCTGTTTGGCTGCGACCGCCGGAGCCGAACCGCCGACCGCCGACGAGCTGCAGCGCTTCCGGGACGGGATCCTCCAGCAGTACAACTGGGACCATGTGACCGACTTGCTCGAGCAGGTGTATCTCCGCGCCGCCAAGCGTCAAAAGGCGACATAGCACCTGTTAGTGGGATAACGGTTACTCATATACATAGCGGACACCAGTCCCCGTTTAGCCGATCCCTTTCTCCAAACGTACCAATTACCCACTTCGGGCGGATTTACGCCATAAAGGAGCAGCGCGAAAACTACTTTGGGTGACAGTTCCATCACAGATTGCGGTCCTCGCCAACGGGGCCATCTGTACCCCGATGCCCAGGAGGGCTCATGTCACCCACTACGATTCGCCGCTTCAGTATCGCCCTTGCCGGACTCGGTCTCGCGGGGGGGCTCATGGTCGGCGTCGCCGGCACCATGTCCCCTGCCGTCGCCATGGGCAAGATCAAGTGCGACGCCGACGGCTCGCCGACCGTCGCACTCGCAAAGGTCGACCCGATCGTCAACCACAACGGCACGGCGCCCACGCACGAGCACCAGTTCTTCGGCAACAAGGCGTGGCTGCGCGACCTCGCGAATCCGAACACAGCCAACTACGACGATCTCATCGGCCAGGCGACCAACTGTCGAATTGCCAAGGACACGGCCGGCTACTGGATGCCTTCACTTCGCTATGTCTCTGGCGCGAAGGCAGGACAGGTCGTCCCCGCTCAGCAGTTCACGGCCTACTACCGTCCATTCACGGGCATGGGCAGCCAGACAGGTCCCGGTATCGCCCTTCCTGCTGACACGCGCCTGGTGTCGTCAGAGGGGCGCGCCGAGTGGAACTGTGGTCAAAAATCGGGTGCCCGTTCGGTGAGAGTGCCTGCCATCCCAGACTGCACCGGCTTGTCCGGTAAGCCGGGACTGACGTTGACAGCCCACGTCGACTTCCCCTCCTGCTGGGACGGTGTAGCGCCTCGCCACAGCGCCAGCGACGTCGGCAACACCTCCGACAACGCACACTATGCCTACCCGGTCCGCAAGGTCTGTCCCCGCGGCTTCCCGATAGAGACGACCCAGCTGCACCAGACGGTTCAGTTCCCGTACGTCGGTGCCGGGAACGACCTCGCGTTGTCCTCGGACGCAATGATGGGCACGAGCGACGGAAGATCGCTGCACGCGGACTTCTTCAACGCTTGGGACCAGCCGGCGTTCGTTCAGTTCGTCAAGGACTGCGTGAACACCGGGGGCAACTTCACGAACGCGAAGTGCATGCCCTGATCGTGTGACGCCCAGCGTGCTTCAGCCACACCAGCAAGCGCTCCCTCCGAATGTCGGAGGGAGCGCTTGCTTATGTGCTACCGAGCGTGTCAGGCGAAGACGGCCAAGCGGAACTGCGTCTTGCCGCTGACCTTGGTGAAGTCCCCGCCGGCGAAGAGGCGACTGGCATCGCTGTCCAAGGCCCAGACGCCCTTCGCACTGTTGATGCGAGGCCGGAAGGTTACATCGGTGTTCCCGCTCACCAGGTCCACCGCTGCGAGCTTGGAGCGGTCGAGTCCGGCGAAGGAACCGGCACCACCGAAGTGCCCGCCGCAGTAGACGGTGCCACCCAGCTCCGTGATGGCCTGCATATTGCCGTTGGAGTGCTTGCTCCACAGCGTCGCGCCGGTGGTGGCATCCAGCGATGCGCAGGCGCCACCGCTCCCGGCCAGTGCTGCCAGCAGTCGACCGTCGGCGAGATGGAGCTCTGTAGCTGGGGCTCGTGCGCTTTCATTGGTCTCGCCCGACACGAATCCGGGCGTGAGGCTGGCCGGTGACGATGTGGTGAGGCTGGCGATGCTGCGACCGGCGCCGCTGCCGTTGACCGTCGAGAACTCTCCGCCCACGTACACCTGCTCGCCGTTGACGACGATGCTGAGGACTCGACCGTTCAGGGTCGGCGACCAGCCGGTGTCTCGGGTGTCGGTGCCGGCCTGGGCTCCTACTCGAGCCAGGTATGGCTGCCGAGAACCGCCCACCGCCGTGGTGCTTCCACCCACGTAGATGTAGTCACCCCCGGCCGCGAGGGCCTTGACGTTGCCGGTGGCGCCGGGATCCCAGTCATTGACTGCTCCGGTGGCCGCGTCGACAGCGGCCAAGCGTGCGCGGCTCTGGCCGCCGACCGTGGTGAAGTTGCCTCCCATATACAGCGTGCCGTTCTGCAGCGCCAGGGAGACCACGCCACCGTTCGGGCTGGGGTGCCACGACGTGTCGAACGTTCCTGTCGCTGGCAGGAAGGCTGCCACGTGCGCGATCGACGCAGTTGTCTCGCCGAGAGCGTCCGTGACGGCGGTGAAGTCGCCTGCCACATACACGCGCCCGGATGCCGGGTCGGCGAGTACTTCGTACACGCGGCCGTTCGTCCCCCAGCTCGGCTGTAGCGCCTCCACCGAAGCGGCGCTCGCCGACTGCGCCGGCACTACACCGAGAGATACGACGCCGACCAGGACGGCGAGCACGTGGCTCAGGTGGCTGGTCCGGAGGATGGAGCGTAAGGACATGGTCGTCCCTCTCTTGCTGAAGCGGTGTCCGCCGCGCTGGATCTTACAGTGTCAGTCGGGACGCAGGAACCTCCGGAGGGCGGGCTAAGAGACGATTTTCGGTCCGAGACGAACCCCAAGCACAAGGCGTTAACGACCCTTCACTCAGTGCGCCGACTGACGGGCGAAAGGGTCACAAGGCGTTCATCGGCGTGACACCGGATAGCACCACCTGCTTCAGGCGGTTGTGGTCCGCTGATGCCATGACTGAAGCAATGATGGTGTTCCGCGGTCTGTTCTGCGGCGTCGTCTTTTCGCTCATCATGTGGGTCATGGCCGTGGCGCTCATCGCCAGGCTCGTCTGACCGTGCTCGTTCCTCGACCAGGAGCAGACGCGGTCGGGCCGAGCGGTGCTGAGATGACGTCGAGCTGTCCATCCTCGAGTCGGGGGCCAGTCGACACCTGTCGAGAAGTCCGGGCCAGTCGACTCGGGTGGGCCGGGACGCATAGGTCCTTGCGGCTCACGACGCTGATACGCGACGCGACCGTGGTGCAGGAACCGTCAGGGATAGGTCGGTAGGGTCCCCATGTCGTCGTCCGTACGAGAGCCGTGCACGGATCGGATGGACTTCACCCCGCACGCGCACCGGCCCTTGCGAACGTCAGCATGTGACCCTGTCTTCTGCGACATGGTGACAATGTCGTCGTCTGCGCTCAGCATGAGACGCACGACGGAAGTGGCTGCCCGCTGTGTCCCCTTCGAACCGACGAGTTCTGCCTCCGTGATATGCCTGCGCTTGCCGTCCGCGGGACAGGGCTCAACACGAACTCCGCTGACTTCATACCGTGCCATGGCGCAACCGTAGAGGTTCCGCCACGGCAGACGGTAGCCGAGTCATGAAGTGTTCACTTTGGAGGCGGGAGGGCGGGCGCGGACCCCTCAGCTAGCGGCTTGGCGCGAGGTCAAGGCTGAGATCGCTCACCATGCCGACCACATCGAAGTCAGCGAGTGCGATGTTCTCCGCCACGGTCAGGCACCCCGGACAGATCGGCTCCAGGTCACCGGTCGTGCTCATCGTCATCCAGTAGCCCGCCTCCTCAGGCGCGTGAGGGGCTACGCGGGAGCATCGCGTACACCGTGCGGGGTTCGCAGTAGCCATGAGATCCCTCCAGCTTGTGTCACGTGTTGGCCGGCCAGACACGACCGGCGCGAGCAGCCTAGGTCGACAGCGGCTAACCCGGGTGAACGGCGAGCGAAGAAGGCACGAACATCCCCAGGCACACTGGACCTGTGGTGCGAGCGCTCGTCATCGTCGTCGCGGTGCTCACCACCGTGCTCGCCATCGTGTGGACCTTCCAGCGGCGGCTCATCTACCTTCCCGATTCCGGGCCGGTCGCCTCAGCGGGCACGGTGATCCCGGGCGCACGCGACGTCGAGCTGACGACGAGCGACGGCCTCGCCCTCGCTGCCTGGCTGACCCCGGCGCAGAATACTCACCGAGGAATGACTGTGCTGGTAGCGAACGGCAACGGGGGAGACCGGTCGCTGCGGGCTCCTCTGGCCTGGGCCTTGGCGAACGAGGGATTTCGCGTGCTGCTGTTCGACTACCGGGGCTATGGGAGCAATCCTGGCTCGCCCAGTGAAGCAGGGCTTGCTCGTGACGTGCGGGCGGCCTACGACTTCTTGGTGAGCGAGCTCGACATGCGCCCTGGACGAATCCTGTACTACGGCGAGAGCCTGGGCGCTGCCGTCGTCACCGAGCTCGCCGCCGAACATCCTCCCGCCGGACTGGTCCTGCGCTCCCCGTTCACCGACCTGGCCGCCGTTGGGCGCGTTCATTATCCGTACCTGCCTGTGAGAACGCTCTTGCGCGACGACTTCGCCCTCACATCACATCTGGCCGACGTGGACGTCCCCGTCACGGTCGTCTACGGCACGTCGGACTCCATCGTCCCGCCCAACCAGAGCCGCTCGGTTGCGGAGTCCGCACCTCAGCTGCGACAGCTCGTGGAGGTGGTGGGGGCCGACCACAACGACCGGGCCTTGCTGGACGGTGACGAGCTCATCGATGCCGTCGTGGACCTCGCCGACCATGTGGGTGCCACATCATGACACCTGCTCGAGCATCGCGTCGCCTGCAGCGAGCGATTTTTCCTACTCAGGTGGCGCGGCGGAGATGGTGTCGGTCCAAAGCGTCGATCAGCAGGTCGTGCGGCAACGCGTGAGCCGTGATCGAGTCCCGACCCGTCATGGTCTGGGCGGCGACCATGGCATTGATGATCGCCTCCTCGGTCGCCTCCACGGTGGCGTGGAAGAGGGGATCGATGAAGGCGTCCGAGAGCATCTCGATCTGCTGCACCTCGGGTGGGGAGGAGGCGTAGTCGCTGGCCAGCACGGTGTTCCCCGTCGCGAACGCGAGGATGAGATCGCCACTGCTGTGCTCACCAGCGCCGCCGGTTCGGGCGATGCCAAGGCTGGCTCGCTGCGCGAGCCGCTGGCACTGGTGCGGAAGCAACGGGGCGTCGGTCGCCACCACGACGATGATGGAACCGCCCCCGTGCGTGCTTCGAGGCGGGCCCGGTGACTCCGGCGTGGGCACCACGTCGGCCCCGACTGCGGCGCCAACCGGAGCACCGTTCACGGTGAGTCGACTGCGTAGGCCATGGTTGGCCTGCACAAACACACCTACGGTGAAGCCGTTCGCACCAGGAATACGACGCGACGAGGTTCCGAGGCCTCCCTTGAACCCGTGGCAGACCATCCCGGTTCCTGAGCCGACACTGCCTTCGGGCACCGGCCCTGTCGCAGCAGCGTCGAAGGCAGCGCGAACGTGGTCGCCGTGAACGTGGAAACCGTTGCAGTCGCTGAGCAGGCCATCCCAGGTCTCGGCTACCACGGGCAAGCTCCAGAAGACGTCGCTGGCAGGGCGATGCTCGGCCTCGATCGCGACGAGTGTGTCGCGGACCATGCCTACGCTGGACGTGTTGGTCAGACCGATCGGTGATGTCAGGGTGCCGCACTCGGCCAACCAAGACAGGCCGGTCATCTCGCCGTTGCCGTTGAGTCGATGATGACCGGCGAACACCTGTCGGGTCCAGATGCCATCGGGGTGGGGGAGTACGACGGTCACCCCGGTCCGTACCGGCCCCTTCCCACGGATGAGCGGACCGTCTCCGGCCACGACGGTGCAATGCCCGACACGGACGCCGGACACGTCCGTGATGGCGTTGTACGGCCCGGGAGTGCCGGCGCCTATGACGATGTCGAGGTCTCGTGCCCGCACGCTATGTCCTCCGTCTCATCGCGATGGCCGTCACAAGAGATCCAAGCAGGAGCAGCGCGGCAGTGGCTCTGGACAGCTCGGCGGGTCTACGCTGACGAAAGCCTGGCACGGGGAAGCGTGCGCGTGGCACGGCTGACGAGGCCATTGACCGGAGCGGGGCAATCATGCGAGTGACCACCAGCGTCGTGGGTGGAGCGGTCGCAGCCGTCCTGCTCGCGGGAACAATCGGGATCGTCAGGTCCACGGACTCCAGCGCCGCGGCATGCCACGACGCAGCGCCGACGGCAGGATCCGGCCACCCCCATCACGGCAGGCACCACCCAGGCATGCGCCCGCGATTCGTCGTCGGGGAGTCCTGCAACCGCCTCGAGCTGGTCCATCCGAGCGCCTCGACCTACGTGCCGGACATTGCCGGTGCTTCTGCACGTGACCGCTCGATGGCCAGGGAGCTTCTTCACGGTGTCAACGCGTTCTGCCGAAGCACCTCGGCGGAAGCACTCGCACGCACGTGGTGGCCCGGGTCGACCAACCCGGATAACCCGACCCACCTCTTCAACCCCGAGCCGAGGTCCCGAGGTCTGCACCCGGCGAACCCCCGAGCCGCGCTGGTGTATGACGGTGAGCTGAGGGGAGTGATGTTCACGGGTATGCCGCTGCCACCCCTGGGCTCGATCCCTCGTGCGCACATCCACCACGGCGACGAGGCGGTCGAAATGCTGCACGTCTACTGCTACGAGAACCTGAAAGATGCGTTCACCCCGAATCGCCAGATCGGGGTCATGGCCGATGTCAAAGCGCTGCGGCTCGGCATCCGGCCGGCGGTCATGAACCTCGACCCGACCGGGCTTCGTGCCGTTCGTGCGACGGCTCGTGCCTATGCCGGACCAGAGTTGGCTCCCGTCACGCCCGTCGGTTCTGTCGGCGCGCCCGGCCCCGACCCCGTGCTGCAGGCGATGCGCACCGAGATCCGCAGGTCGCTGATGCTCCTCACGGAGGATGAGCTGCGATCGCTCAAGGTGTCGATGCGGTCCGCATAAGCGGGTTGGGCAGACGGTGCCGATGCGATCCGCATAAGCAGCGTTGCGCAGTCCGATGCCATCACGCTGTCGGCGTACGACTCTGAAGACATGGTGCCGCGCGCGCCCGGAACAGTGGTCGTGGTCAGGAACCAGCGTCGGTAGGAGTGTGCTCCAGCTCCGCAACCGCATGGACGGCCCAGTCGATCTCCTCCTCGGTGTTGAAGTAGTGCGGTGAGAACCGCACCAAGGGGTGGACACCGCGATCCTCTGTGTCGAACTGGTTGTGCTCGGGGACCGTCGTGCTCACGTTGATGTGGTGGCGCGACAAGCCCGCAGCCACCGTGCTTGCGCTCAAACCGGACACCCGAGCCGTGACGATGGCGCAGCGGTGCTCGCCGAGGTCATGGACGGTGACGTCGGGAAGGTCGCCCAGCTGGGCGCGAAGCCGGGCGCCGAGGCTGGCGGTGCGCTTCTCGATCTCGTGCATGCCGAGATCGAGCGCCTGCTCGGCCGCGGCGCCAAGTCCGAGGATGTTGACGTAGCTGTTCTCCCAGGTCTCGAATCGCCGGGCGCCTGCAGCCCAGGTGTACCCGCGCTCGCCGTCCCACGTCGCCGACGCGATCTCGACCACATGGGGCTCCAACCGCGCGAGCGCACGGTCGCCCACCCAGAGGAATCCCGTCCCGCGCGGCCCCCGAAGGAACTTGCGTCCCGTCCCCGTGAGCAGATCACACCCGAGCGCCGCCACGTCGACAGCAAGCTGCCCGACAGCCTGGGTCGCATCCAGCAGGAACAGCGCTCCGACGTCACGAGCGATGCGTCCGACCTCGGCGGCCGGGTTGACCAGACCACCGCTGGTCGGCACCCATGTCAGACCGATGAGCCGGGTCCGCTCGTCGGCGAGCTTCCGGAGCGCTTCGGTATCGATCTGGCCGGAGGAGTCGTTCGGAACGGCCACAACCTCGACGCCGGTGCGTGCGGCCACCTGCCAGTAGGCGAGAACACTGCTGCCGTACTCGCTGCGGCCAGTCAGTATCCGGTCGCCGGCGCGCAGCGGCAACGAGTAGAACGCGGCGTTCCAGGCGTGGGTGGAGTTGTCGAACAGCGCGATCTGGTCGGGCCGACCACCGATCAGCGCAGCGAGTGACCCATAGGTTCCTCGGATGGACTCCTGCGCCGCGTCGGCCGCCTCGTAGCCGCCGATCTCCGCCTCCAGCGTCAAGTGTCGACGCATGACTTCAAGGGTGGCGCTCGACATCAACGCAGCACCGGCGTTGTTGAGGTGGACTCGGTGAGCGCATCCAGGAGTCTGTTCGCGGAGCTGGGCAACGTCCATCGTTGAACCCTCGCACATGCCCGACGCAGGGGGCAGGGCACTCGGACTACACCAAGGGCGACCATTGCCGGCCGACACCTCGAGGTACGACGAAGTCAACATGCAGGCGACGAACCGGGGGGCAACTGCGGCGAACATGCAGGCGGTCATCCTGTCGCTGGCATCATGGGGGCAGTCATGAACGGCTTCCAGCGTCAAGACCGCGACCGGTGACCACCGCACGTACCGTTCCGGTCACCACCGAGATGGACGGGGACGAGCTCGACGGTGAGGACGCCTGGAGAATGGCCCGCAAGGTCGGGTTGGTCCGGCTTGGCGTCGACTCGTTCGTCCGGTTCCGGTATGGCGACGGTTTCACCAACAGCCGGGCGCTCGCCTTCCAGGGGGCGCTCGCTGTGGTCCCCTTCCTGCTCGCTGTCACTGGCCTGTCGGCTGACATCGACGAGGAAAGGCCCTCGCGAGTGATCGCCCGAACAATCCAGTCCGTCTCGCCGGGTGCCGGCGAACAAGACGCGCTCACCAGTGCCGTGTCGGGTGGCGTGTCGAGCCAGGCGGCGGGCGAGATCGCCTTGGCTCTGGGGCTTGCCTTCGCCTTGCTGTCCATGACCACGGCGATGGCACAAGTGGAACGCGGCCTGAACCGCATCTACGGCATCCGGAGGGATCGGCCCGCGCTGACGAAGTACGGTCGAGCGGCACTGATGACAGCGGTTCTGGCAGCCCCGATGGGGCTCGGCTTCCTGCTGCTGGTGGCTGGCGGCGCATTCGCCGACGCGATGCAGGCGGACTACGGATGGAGCGACAACACCGCCCTGGCCTGGAATGTCGGGCGCTGGCCGGTCGGTCTGGTGCTGCTGGTGATCGCCATCGCGGTGATGCTCGACCATGCGCCGCGGCGTCGACAGCCGAGCCTGGGGTGGCTCGGGCTGGGGTCGGGGATCGCCGTCACCTTGACCATGGTGGCCACGGGCTTGCTGGCGACGTACGTCCATGTGGGCGACTCGTTCGGTGAGATCTACGGACCGCTGGGTGGGATGTTCGCGCTGTTGCTGTGGTCCCTGCTCTCCTCGATCGCACTCTTCTACGGCGCCGCAGTATGCGCCCAGCTCGAGGCGTGCCGGGCAGGCATCCCGGACCCTGCACACGACGATCCCGGCCGCCCGCACAGCACGCAGGTCCCCGGCTAGCGGAAGGTAGCCAGAGGTTGCTGCCCGTCTGCTCATGCTTCACAGCTCGCGCGGCTCATGGTGGTGCGGCTGACCACCCACTCAACGAGGGCTGTCCCCATGGTGAGCGCCACGTCGCCGGGGTACAACTGAAGCCATGGAAGCAGCGCCGGGGGAGCCGGTAAGGGTGATGATCGTCGACGACCAGGAGCCGTTCCGGCGAGCGGGTGAAGCAGTGATCGACGCGATGAACGGCTTCGTGGTCGTGGGGGTGGCAGAGACCGGTGAGGGCTCGGTCGAGCGTGCGCGGGCCGTGCACCCGGACGTCGTGCAGATCGATGTCAACGTGCCGGGGATAAGCGGACTTGAAGCCACCAGAATGTTGCGGCGGCTCGACCCGGCCCCTGTGGTGGTACTGGTGTCCACGTACGACCAGAGCGAGTACGGCGACGAGACCATGGAGTGTGGCGCCGCGGCGTACATCTCGAAGTCAGCCTTTGAGCCGAGCCTGCTCCGCCAGACCTGGCAAGAAGTCGCCGGCCAGGTCGACCGGTAGCCGGATCACGATCCGCACTCTCCCGCCGCGGCGACCTGGATGGTCGAGGTCGTCCACATGCAACGTGCCGCCCACAGACTCTGCTCTATCGACAAGATGCTCGGTGTCCAGCTCCTGTAGCCCGTCGACGCAGCCGGTGACGTCCAGCGTCAGGACACTGTCGTCGGCCGTCACGGACACGGACACCGGTGCCGATAACCGGCGGAGGGTTTCGACGGCGCAGAAGTAGGCAATCGACTCGACCCGAGGATCGAATCGCTGAGACCTGAGTGATTCGTCGGCCGACAGCGCCTCCTCGAGGCCGGCCATGCGCAGATGTGTCGTGAGTGCCACGAGGAGTCCCTTGTGGGACAGCTGCGCCGGGAACACGCCGCGCGTCAGCGTCCGAAGCGACTCCAGGGCCGTATTGGTGCTGTCGACGAGACGGTCGAGCACCTGGTCGGGCCAGAGATCACTGTGGGCGGTCGGATCTGCCAGGTCAGCCAGGTCGCGAGGCATAGACGACAGGTGAGGCAGCACATCCCTGGCGATGGCCGACTCGAACCGAGCGCGTTCGGCCGCCGCTGCCGAGATGAGGCGCCGGCTCGACTTCTCCAACGCGTCACTTTGCCGTGCCAGCAGGTCTACCTGCGCGGCCAGTTCCGACTCCAATCGGGAGCTGCGGAACGCTTCAGCGAGCTGGGCCGCGAAGTCATCGAGAAGGCGGTGCTCGGACGGACGCAAGGCGCGTGCCGGTGGCATGGTGATGCGCAGCTCGCCCAGTCTGTCGTCCTTGTCCGTGACGGGCACGATGAGATCAGGTGCGGCGGCGGAGAGGGTCCGCGACTGGCCTACGTCTGGATCGGCATCGGGTGGCCAGCAGGCATGAAGGTCGTCCTGCCCTGGAGTGTCGACCCAGATCTCGGCCCGGCGAGCTCCGACAGCGCGGCCGGCCGCCTCTGCCAGTCGGGGCAGCATCTCGGGGAGGTGGGTGCTGCTGCGGAGCTCGTCACTGAACTGGGCCAGCGCTTCGTACGGCGCTGCCTGCGCTCCGTACACCATCCGGTCCGCGAGCCGGTTGACCCGACGGCGCATCGGCTGAAATGCCAGAGCTGCGAGCGCCGTGGCGAGCAGTGCTGTCCATGACGAGCTTTCGTCCGCTGCGACGTTCAGCTCCGAGAAGACAACCACCAACACGATGTACGCGGAGGCGACGAAGCCGGTGAGCACAGTCAGGACGATCGAGCGGTTGAGGATGAGGTCGATGTTGTACAAGTGGAAGCGCAGGATCGCTATCCCGGTACAGATGGGAAGGAACAGGTAGGCCACCATGACGGGGAGGATGCCCAGCCACGGGTCGACTCCGAAAGCCGCCTCCAGGGTCACATGCAACGGCACGCTGAGCGCGAGCGCGGCGGCCGCCGCCGCTATCCACCGGAGCTGAGCCTTCTCATCGCCCGTCGCCCGGCGCAGCCGGATGAAGAGGGACACCGCACCGGCGATGAGTCCCACCGCGATCGCGGCCACCGCAACCTGCTCCATGACCACCAGCAGGAGAGGCGGGTCCGCGAGCTGAGCCTCGGCGTCGAGGTCTCGTGGCGACACCATCGCGACGTCGACCACATGGAGGACAATCCCCAGGACGGCGACGCCCATGGCAAGCATCCATCGGCGAGACAACAGTCGGCCGTCGGGGGCGAGCAAGAGCAGCAGGCCGACCAGCCCCAGGGCGAAGGCGCCGCCAGTCTGCACCGAGACCCACAGCGCCAGCTGACCGCTGAAGTACGATCCCCAGCCACCGGTCATGGCGTTGTACCCATACGCCTGCGCGGTGAGCCCCAGCATCGTGCCGAACTGTCCGACGAGAAACAGCCAGCCGATCCGGTGCGTGGGGTACCGGGTGACGATCGAGGCGCCCACAGCTGATGCGGCGACGGCCGCGATCGTGACGAGGGGGAAGCCCTGATCCATGTTCTTCGCCGAGATTGCGGGCTCTCCTGAGACCACCACGAAGACGACTTCGGCAATGGCGAGCACGAGGGTAGCGAAGAAGAGCGACCAGGCCACCCGCACACGCACGTCAGGCATGTCTGGGCTCCACTGGTCCGATGGCGGGTATCGCGGCGATGACCTTCGTCCCTCCGTCAGGACGAGACTCGATGTGCAAGGTCCCGGCCACGGCCGTGAGCCGGTCGCGCATGTTGCCGAGCCCGGTACCGGGGACCGAGTCAGAGGCGATGCCCTTGCCGTCGTCGGCGACCTCGAGCTCCAAGGTGTCTCCCTTGACCGCAACTCTCACGATGACCCTCGTCGCCTCGGCGTGCTTGACGACGTTCTGCAAGGCCTCGAGGCAACAGAAATAGGCGGCGGCCTCGACATCGGCTGACAGGCGTCCGACGTCCCGCACCTGAAGGTCGACTGTCACCGGGCTGGCGGAGGCTGCCATGGCCAGCGCCTGGGGCAGGCCATCGTCGCGCAGCACCTGCGGCTGAACGCCCCGCGACAGCGTGCGGAGCGTCTCGATCGCGTCCTCCGCGGCGTCAGCCTGCTGCGCGAGCAACCCCCTCGCCCGTTGCGGATCACGGCTGGCCAGCGTCTGCGCGAGGCGCAGGTTGATCCGTAGCGCTACCAGCTGCTGCTGCGCCCCGTCGTGGATGTCACGTTCGAGTCGCCGGCGCTCCTGGTCCTGTATCTGCACGAGTTCGTCTCTGGCAGTGCGTAGCTGACTGGCTCGGGCAGTGAGGTCGCGATGACGCGCCTGTAGTTCCGCGCGAAGCTGTGCCGTATGCAGAGCGAGTCCCGCCTGTGCCGCGAGGCCGGCGTAGAGCCGCTCCTCTATGGGCGTCAGCGGCCGGCCCGGGTGTTCCTGCACACGCAGGACGCCGAGCACCGCCCCACCGTGGCCGACAGTGACGCTCTTCAGTCCGCGGCCGTCGTCAGTCGGCCCCCCCACGGCGGGCGGTGCGGGGGACGCCGCTGCGTCCGGTGGGTGTGTTGCCATCAGCGTCGGAGAGCCGTTGACAAGAACCCACACTTGCGCCCACGCCGTTGCCGTCCCCTCGGCGAGTATCCGTGCCATCAGCTGCGGCAGCTCCGCTGGGGCGTCCGTCGCGGGCACTCGGGACGAGAGCTGCGTCAGTACCTCGTAGGGCGTCGAGCGCCCACGGTGCACCAGGCGCGCAGCAAGGCGTTCGCTGTGCTGCTGAACAGGGTCGATGATGGCTGCGACGACCACAGTGGCGAGTGCCGACAGCGCCAGGGTCGCCGCGTCCACTCCGAGGAGCAGCGCGCCTCCCCGGACAACGGCGAAGTAGACGAGCACGACAACACCCGCTGTTGCAACCCATCCGAAGGCGACCTCAGGGCGAGCGCGCAGACCGGTCCGCTGCCGTCGAGCCATGGCCTCCACTCTGTCCTGTCCACGAGATTCTAGGCAGGCGCCTTTCCGATCGGCGCGGTGTGGTTAACCGCACCACTGCGGGATGCTGCCCCGCCGCCCAGCCGCCAGAAACCTGGGCGGACATCTTCGCCGAAGTGGGCGCTCGTCCGGATGGGACCGAGCTCTCGCAACGCATGTACTGAACGAGGCCGCCATCCGCGGCGAGACCCGTACTCAGGAGTAATTATGACCACCACCGCAATGCGCACGATCGAGTCGACGGCCGCCCGGGCTACCTCAGTGACGAAGGCGTACGGCGTCGGAGACGCTCAGGTGCTCGCCCTGGATGACGTGAGCGTCGACATCGAATCCGGTCGCTTCACCGCGATCATGGGACCGTCGGGCTCCGGCAAGTCCACCCTGCTCCACGTCCTCGCCGGCTTGGACCGCCCGACGTCCGGGGAGATCCACATCGGCGACACCGAGATCACCGCACTGAACGACAAGCAGCTGACACTGCTCAGGCGGGACAAGATCGGATTCATCTTCCAGTCGTTCAACCTCCTGCCCACCTTGACCGCCGCGGAGAACATCGCTCTCCCGCTCCGGATCGCTGGCCGCAAACCCGACCCACTCTGGGTGCAGTCGATCGTCGAGACGGTCGGCTTGGGCCCGCGGCTGTCGCACCACCCCTCTGAGCTGTCCGGGGGGCAGCAGCAGCGGGTCGCGGCAGCGCGGGCCCTGGCGAGCAAGCCGGAGATCGTCTTCGCCGACGAGCCGACCGGAGCCCTCGACTCCAAGTCGAGCGGCGAGCTGTTGAAGTTCCTCCAACACGCCGTGCGTGAGCTAGGCCAGACCGTGGTCATGGTCACGCACGACCCCGCCGCGGCGGCACACGCCGACCGCGTCCTGTTCCTCACCGACGGCGACATCATCGACGAGATGCAGTCGCCCTCATCGGACGCCGTTCTGGACTACATGAAGAACTTGGGAGCGTGACCGGCATGTTACAAGCGAACTTGAAGGGGATGCTGGCGCACAAGCTCCGGCTGCTCCTCACAGCGACGTCGATCGCGTTGGGGGTGGCCTTCTTGGCCGGCACCTTGATGCTGACCGACAGCATGCAGCGGGCGTTCGACGAGCTCTTCGCAGATGTGAGCTCCGGCACGGACGTCGCTGTGCGAGCGGAGTCCAACGTGGACGTCACCGCCGGCACCGACAGTCGGCCACCGGTACCCAAGGAATTGCTCGACACAGTCAAGGGTGTCGACGGAGTGGCCGCCGCCGAGGGAAGCGTGGAGGGCTACGCGCTGCTGGCGGGCAGCGACGGCAAGCCGATTCAGCCGCAGGGTGCACCCACGAACGGTTTCAGCATGCCGGAGAACTCGGCTCTCCTCGGCGACACCGTGCTGCGGTCCGGCCGGGCGCCTGAGGGCCCTGGCGAGGTCGCCATCGATGCGACATCCGCGAAGAAGGGTGACCTAGCCCTCGGGGACACCACTCAGGTCATGTTCCGCACGGCACCCCAGCCGTTCGAGGTCGTCGGCATCGTGGGATACGGCGAGAACGACGACCTTGGTGGGTCTACGAGCGCCTACTTCGACCTGGCCACCGCTCAGCGGGTGCTGGAGAAGCAGGGCGTTTTCGACTCCATCAGCGTCGTGGCCGACGAGGGTGTGTCGGACGAGACGCTCAGAGACCGAGTCGGCGCCGCGCTCCCGGAGGGGATGGAGGCGTTGACCGGGCAGGCGGTCGCCGACGAGCAGTCAGCCGCAGCGAAGGAGAGCCTGGCGTTCCTCAACATCGCCTTGATCGGCTTCGCGGCCATTGCACTCTTCGTGGGAGCGTTCATCATCTGGAACACGTTCTCGATGCAGGTTGCTCAGCGCACCCGTGAGCTGGCCCTGATGCGCGCGATCGGTGCTACCCGCACCCAGGTGATGAGGACGATCCTGGTGGAGTCCGTGGTCCTGGGCGTGGCGGCGTCGCTGCTTGGTGTGGCGCTTGGCGTCGGGATGGCCACCGGCCTCTCGGAGTTGATGTCCGGGTTCGGATTCTCACTGCCTCAGGCCGGGGTCAGCATCGGTATCGACGTCGTGCTCATCGGCGTGGCAGTCGGCACCCTTGTCACCGTCGTGTCGGCCGTCGCACCAGCACGCCGGGCGACGAAGGTGCTGCCCATCGAAGCGCTCCGCGACGCCGCACCCGTTCAGCCACGCTTCTCCAAGCGTCGCCTTGCCGCCGGTCTGGTGCTCGTCGGCGCAGGTGCTGCCATGCTCTTGTCGGCCTTGTTCGGGTCCGCGCCGGCAATTCTGATCGCCGTCGGGATGGCGCTTGTGGTGCTGGGGATCGCCACGCTGGCACCGTTGTTCGTCCGCGCAATGGCGTCGGTCATCGGCGCTCCACTACAGGCTCGCGGGCTGGCCGGCGAACTGGCCCGCCAGAACGCGATGCGCAACCCACGGCGTACGGCCTCGACCGCGATGGCCCTGGTCATCGGCTTGACGATGGTGGCTGCGGTGGCTGTCTTCGCCGCCTCCCTCAAGGCGTCGTTCAGTGACGTGCTGACGTCGACCAAGGCAGACCTGTACGTGGTGACGCCTACGAGCCAGTCCGAGGGCTTCAGCAGTGAGGTCACGGAGGCCGTGCGCGACGTGGACGGAGTTGGTGTCGTCTCGTCCACCGGCTTCGGGATGGCCGAGCTCAACGGCTCGGTCCAAGCGTTCTCGTCCATCGACCCACCGACAGCCGAGCAGGTGTTCGACCTCGGGATGGTGTCAGGCAGCGTGAGCGACCTGACTGATGACGGGGTGCTGGTGCACGAGAAGCTGGCCGAGAAGAAGGGGCTCGAGGTCGGTGACACCGTGCCCGCTACCTTCGGAACCACAGGGGACAAGCAGTTCTCTGTGAGCGGCGTGTACAGCGTCCGAGGCTTCGTCGGCACGGACTACGTCATCTCGAACGCGGCGCACGACGTGGCGAATCCGCACCGGCTGCAGAGCAACACCATGGTGCTCGTTGAAGACGGTGAGAGCATCAGCACGGTGGAGCAGCGGATCGAGGAAGTGCTCCTCGATCACCCGGACGCGACGGTCATGGACCAGAAGGAGTTCGAGGGCGCGCTGAGTGGCGTCATCAACTCGCTGCTCGGCCTCGTGACTGTGCTGCTGCTGCTGGCCGTGGTCATCGCACTGCTCGGTATCGTCAACACGCTGGCGCTGTCGGTCTTCGAGCGCACGCGCGAGCTGGGGATGCTCAGGGCTGTGGGCATGACCCGCGGCCAGGTCCGGGCCATGGTGCGCTGGGAGTCGGTGGTCATCTCCACCATCGGCGCTGTGCTCGGCGCGGTACTCGGAATCGGGCTGGGACTCGCCCTGGTGCGGTCCCTTGCCGACGACGGCATCGGGGAGATCGCGGTGCCCGGGCTCCAACTCGCCTTGTACGTGGTCGCGGCTGCGATCGCCGGTGTCATCGCGGCCATCGGGCCGGCACGGCGGGCGTCGAAAGTCGATGTCCTGCGGGCCGTAGCTGCCGAGTAGGTCGGGCCGCCGGTCTACCGCACAGGTAGGGAGAGGTCGGAAGCCCCCGTAGCGACGGGGCTACCGGCCCTCTCTGCTGTCCATGGCGGGATCGGACGTCGACCTCAATGCCGCCCAGCCGCGCTGCCATCGGCGGGCCTGCCGCCGGCCTCGAGGAACGCAAGGACCGCGCTGACGCGCCGGTTGACCTCGCCCTCCTCGCTGAGCCCGAGTTTCTGGAAGACGCTGGTGATGTGCTTCTCGACGGCCCGCTCGCTCATGTACAGCGTGCGCGCGATGGATATGTTGCTACGTCCTGTCGCCATCTCCTGCAGCACTTCGCGCTCACGGCTGGTCAGCCCGAGAAGTGGCGAGGAGACGCTGCGAGTCTGGCGAGCCAGCAGCCCCTCCACGACTTTGGGGTCCAGCGCAGATCCTCCTCGGGCCACCTCGTTGAGCGCCCGCAGCAGCTCCTCAATCTCGGACACCCGCTCCTTCAGCAAGTAGCCAAGCCCCGCCACGCCGTCCTTGAGGAGGTCGAACGCGTAGTCTTCCTCGACGTACTGCGAGAGGACGACCACACCGGTTCGAGGATGCTCGGACCGGATCTGTCGCGCCGCGTCGATGCCTTCGGTCGTAAAGGTGGGCGGCATCCGGATGTCGGTCAGCACCGCATCAGGATCGTGCTCGGCGACGGCCGCAAGGAGGGAGGCCGGGTCCTCCACGACCTGCACGAGGTCCACCTCGTCGAGCTCCTTGAGCAGCCCGGCCGTGCCCTGCCGAACGAGGAAGTTGTCGTCGGCGAACACGACGCGCAGGGGCATATCGCTCACCCTAGGCGTTACGAGCGTTCCTCGCTTCAGCCATGGCTGGGACGGTGGCCCAAGTGGCTCGGAGGGAGTCGCTTCGATGGCGGTCACCCCTTCTGCGAGAGTGCGGCTACCAACCGGGCACGGACGGCCATCCCGATCGAGGCCTCGGCGGCGACCTCGTAGCGTGAACGGTGACGAGGTGTCCCGTCTCATATGGAGATCGACATGCTGAAGCAACTGCAGGCCATCCGGACCAGCCAGACCATTGAGTTCCGAGTCTTCACCGGAGCAACAGCGATCGGCGTCCTCCACGCCCTCGATGACGCCGTCATCAATCGTCAGCCAGGAGTCCCGGTCACCCGGCACCTTCTCGCGCTTGCGGTCGTCACGGTGTGCGCGCTTCTCGCCGTCTGGCTCTTCACCCGAGTTCGTCCGGGCTTCCGTAGCGCCTTGTGCTTGCTTACCGGAGTCCTGATGGTGATCAACGGCACGCTGCACGTCATCCACATCCTTCTCCTCGGACCTGAGCGCAGTGACGTCACCGGTGCACTTGCCTTTGTGGCTGGCGCCGTGCTGATCAGCCTTGGTCTTGTCATTCCCTATCGCCACCGCAGAGAGGCGAGCAGGAACACGGTTCGGCGCTGGGGGAACCGCTTGATCGCCCTGGTCGCCACAGCGGTGGTAGCCCAGTTCTTCGTTCTTCCGGTGGGGATCGGCATGGTGCAGACGCACAAGTTCCGAGAAGCGGTGGGGGAGCCCCCCACCGCTGACTTCAGCCCGGTGGAGTTCGAGTCGTCGGACGGGTTGACCCTCACCGGGTGGTACCGGCCGTCGGACAACGGCGCCGCCGTGGTCATCGTCAACAGTGCGGCAGGGGACCGGAGCGGATCGACGGACCACGGCGAGCTGCTTGCTCGTCACGGTTACGGCGTCCTCATGTACGACGCCCGGGGGACCGGCGGAAGCGAGGGGAGCCCGAACGGCTGGGGTTGGGACTGGGAGTACGACGTCGAGGGTGCACTCGACTTCCTCCAGGAGCAGCCAGACGTCGACCCTCAACGCCTGGGCGGCCTCGGTCTCTCTACCGGAGCCGATGTGTTGATCCAGGTGGCGGCATCGAACCCGGACCTGCGTGTGGTCATCTCGGACGGAGCCACAGGGATGTCGTTCGCCGACCGCCCGCCCGGGACGATCCAAGTGCCGTTCGTATGGACGATGTTCGCCGCTGGACAGCTGTTCTCCGGTACCTCGCCGGGAGCACCGCTGAAGGAGCTTGCTGCGCAGGTTTCGCCCACACCCCTCTTCCTGATCGCGACCGGGTCGCTTCCGGCCGAGCTCATCGCCAACAAGCGGTACGCCGCGGCCGCCGAGGAGCCGGTGGAACTGTGGGAGCTGCCGGAGGTCACCCATACCAACGGGATCGACGAGGTCGCGGAAGAGTACGAGCGGCGCGTCATCGACCAGCTGGACTCCGCCCTCCTGGAGTGATGGCGGAGCCTGACCGTGCCACTGCCGGCAGCGCCGACGGATGCGCTGCTGCAGTGGCGTAGCGGACGCTGTACCCCAACAGCGGTGCTAGGTGACGCTCGGGTCTGCTGAGGTGGCGTGCGTCGCGCGGGATCGGTCGAAACCAAATCGATACAACGGACGCCTTGCAGGGGCCAGAACCGACAGCACATACTTGCCCATTCCTATGCACGGATTCGGAGCAGAGTCTTCGCCTGAGGCGCACCGTCGCCAGGGTGGTCTCCTCATGTCCATTCGGTCGCGTGGCTGACCGCCGGCTAGACCCACCTGCCGACCTGGCACCGGCGTCGGCATGGATGGACGAGGGCGAGGAGCTCGAGCTGTTCCCGCTCGCCCAGGAGATCTGCCGCCGATACCGACACGAGTTCCCTGACGAACCTGAGCGCTACGGTGCCGCCGTGGATGCCTGGTGCGTCCATGACACTCAGCATCTTCTGAACTGGGGTGCGGAGGCAGTCGGTGGATACGTTGACATGGAGCGCGAGATCGGTTGGTTGGCGAGCGTGCTGGAGGCGCGTGGCTTCCCGATCGAACGGCTTGCACGCAACCTCGACATCGCCGCTGACGTCGTGCTCGAGACGGTTCGGGGCGGATTCGCGCCGAAGTTGGCCACTGTGCTCGCGGAGTCTGCTTCCTTCGTCCGCTCACACGGAACGTTCCTCCCACTGGCGTGAGCCCTGTGCCCCAGTGCCTCGCCATGCCCGGCCCTGTGGCTGGCAGTCGGTGACGTGGAGCGTCCGCCTACTTCACCTCTGATCGCATCAGCAGCCACACACCGACCCCCATCGGGATGAGCAGCCAGAGAATGCCCGTGACCCCGAGCTGCGCCCACTCCGTGCTCGTCAGAGCAGCGGTGTCGAACAAGGCACCCTGGGCATAGCTGAAGCTGACCCAAGGCTGGAGCTCCCGGAACCAGTCCTGGCTGGCCGCCAACATCGCAAAGATCGAGGGGAGCACGCCGGAGTAGATGAAGTACGCCACCAGTGCGCCCGGTGAGTTCCGGATCAGGACACCCAGCATGAAGCCGATCAGGAGACCAAGGACATTGGCCAGAATGATGGACAGGCACTCCCGGACTGAGGCGTCCCACACCGTGTCGACACCGGTGATGGCGGAGCCGACTACGTTGCCCACGGCACCAATGGCAAAGGCGAGCAGCACTGATACTGCTCCAACTCCGATCGAGGCGATGCCTTTGGCGATGACGACCGAGTGACGGTGAGGCACCAGCGTGAACGTGGTCAGGCCGCTGCGTTGGCTCCACTCGCTGGTGACGGACAAGATGGCGATCATCGGCAAGATGATGGCGATCGGGATACCGATGGCAGACGCGAAGGTCGAATACGTCAGCTCGTCCTCCGGAGCGAAGATGATCGCGGCCGTGGTGGCGAGTACCGCAGCGATGGCAATGCTCGCCATCAACCAGAACCCAGATCGGGTGTCGAACATCTTCCGCAGCTCAACGGTGGTCAGGTGAGCAATGGACATGCGTCGAGGGCGAACTCGGTGCTCGGGGGCCGCCTCGAGGGTGATGGTGCTCATGCGGGAACTCCTTCTCGTTGGGTGTCTGCGGTGAGCTCGAGGAACATCGCCTCGAGTCCGGCGCTCTCGGCAGCGCGCAGCTCGATGAGGGGGACCCCCGCGTTCAAAGCGATCTTGCCGACCAACTCCGGATCAGCATCGATGCGTACGCCGCCTCCGGCAGGTGACCAGGTAAGACCCGCTGAGGTGAGTGCCCGGACGAGGTCCGCGTGGGAGTGTGTTCGGACGTACGTGCCAGCCGTCTCCAGCAGGGCAGCCTTGCTTCCCGACGCGACGATCCTGCCGTGGCCGATCACCACCAGGTCGTCGGCGACCACTTCGATCTCGTGCAGCAGGTGCGAGGACAACAAGACGGTGCCGCCGCGGTCGGCGTACCCGCGCAGGAGGTCGCGCATCCAGCGGATACCAGCAGGATCCAGCCCGTTCGCCGGTTCGTCGAGGATCAGGACCTGAGGATCACCGAGCAACGCGGTCGCGATACCGAGGCGTTGCCGCATGCCCAGTGAGTAGTTGCCCACCCGCCTGGACGACTCTGCGGGTGTGAGGCTGACGAGATCAAGCATCTCGTCGACGCGACGGGGGGAGACGCGCATCGTTCGCTGAGCGATGGTGAGGGTCTCTCGCCCTGTGCGCCCCGCGTGCTGGGCGGAGGCATCGAGAAGGACCCCGACCTCGAGCCCGGGGTTCGGCAAGTCGCAGAATCGGCGGCCCTTGACGGTGGCGCGGCCGGAGTCAGGCGGGGTGAGTCCGACAACGATGCGCAAGCTGGTCGACTTCCCAGCGCCATTGGGGCCCAGAAAGCCAGTCACCCGGCCAGCCTGGGCAGTGAAGGATATCTCGTCGACGGCGCGGAATTGGCCATAGGACTTCGTGAGTGCTTCTACTTCGATCATGTGACAAGGCTGGCGACCGAATGGACGACTCACATCGGGGATGGCACTGGTCTATGCCCCCCGCAAGCAGTGGGGTACCCCGAACTGGCGTCAGGGTTGAGTGACCTCCCGCAGTGTTCGGGACTGGCGCGGAGCCGGCTCCGACTGCCCCTCCACAGACTCCTCTCAGGAGGAAGCTCTACGGTCACAGGCATGAAGAACGCTTCACAGGCACGCCGGGCTGCAGTGATCGTCAACGCCGGGTCGCGGCAGGGCAAGAAGGCGTACCAGCGGGCAGTTGACATGCTGACCGAGGCAGGTGTGCCGGTAGCCACGACGCACGCGGTCACCGAAGGCGACGACATAGCCGAGATCACGAAGCAGGTGATCGCCGACCACGACCTCGTGATCGTCGGTGGAGGCGACGGGACAGTCGGGTGCGTCGCAGGCGTGGCTGCCGGCACCGATGTGACCCTGGCGATCCTGCCTTTGGGGACCGCCAACGACTTCGCTCGGACTCTCGAGCTGCCTCGCGGGCTGCGTGCTGCGTGCGGCACCGCGGCGCACGGCAAGGTGGTCGACGTCGACCTGGGACGAGCCAACGGCCGTCCGTGCCTCAATGTCGCCTCGGTCGGTCTTTCCGTGAGCGTCACCGAGGCGCTGACGCCGCGGTTGAAACGTCGCTTGGGTCGTCTCGCCTACCCCGTCGCGACCTTGCGCGCATACCGCCGGCACATACCGTTCCGGGCTCGGCTGGAGTTTCACGACGGGATCAGCGATCCGCTCGAGTTCGAGGATCTGCTGCAGGTGGCCGTAGGGAACGGGCGTCACTACGGGGGCGGCAATACCGTCGCACCCAGCGCGGGCATCGATGACCACGCGCTGGACGTCTACGCCATCGTGCGCGGATCGATCCGCGACCAGGTGAAGATCGCTCGACGACTCAAGGACGGCCGCTTCGTCGAGCACGACCGTGTGCACCATGTGACGACCCGCGCCATGACGCTGGTGACTGACGAAGTGTTGCCGGTCAACGTGGATGGCGAGATCGCCACCGAGACCCCATGCCGGTTCGAGATCGAGCGCAACGCCGTGCACGTCGTGGTGCCTCAAGCCGCCACCAGCGCATCGCTGGACGGACTGCGGGCAAGGTGACGGGTCGGGCCTTAGCTCAGCAGCCCGCGACCGCGCGCCAACGAGGCGGCTTCGGTCCGGCCGCTGGCACCCAGCTTGGCGAGGATGTTCGACACATGCACGCTCACCGTCTTCGTGCTGATGAACAGCTGGCGACCGATCTCCGCATTGCTGCGCCCTTGGGCCACGAGAGCAAGGATCTCGTGTTCGCGCGCCGTCAGTGTCTCGTTCGTCCGGGAATCATCGGGTCTATCGCGTGAGCCGACCGACCCGATGTGTCCTACCTCGGCCAGCAGGGGTGCTGCGTCGAGGCGGCGTGCCACCTCGCGGGCGGCCTCGATGAGTACACGTGCTTCGGCTACCTGCCCTCCAGCACGCATGACCGCAGCGAGGCGGGCCTGGGATCGGGCCACCTCGAAGGCATGCCCGAACTGCCGAAACTGACTGATGGCGAGCTGCCACGCATCCACGAGGGACTTGTAGTCGGGTGGCTGCGACCCGATCAGCCACTCGAGGCGTTGTCGCTCAGCGGTCACCCGCGACATCCACGCCTGGCCTTCGATTCCCACCGCACGTTTGCGTTGGGCGCTCGACTCGATAGCCCGCTCGGCCGTCGTGACAAGGGAAGCGGCTTCTCTGGACAGGTCGCCATGCTGCGCGGCGGGCGTCGCCGACGCCTGTGCGGCGAGCTGGCCGAGCATCAACGCGCTGAGTCGTACCTCGGCCAGGAACCGCCCCTGCCACATGCGTCCCAAGGTCTCGACCACGTCGGCGTAGGCAGCGCGCGCGGCGGCCAGGTCTCCGCGGTCCCCGTGCAGATCAATGGCTGCGCCACCGGCTACCGAGGCGATCATGCCGTCGCGTTCCCACCACGACCTGACCTCGGGGAGAAGCCTGATGGCTGCTGGATCCCCACGACCGGCTGCCACCTGCAAGCCGACTGCCGCCATCAGGGCTTCGGCATTGGCGGGAGGCGACTTGCCGGTGACGTCGACGATGGCGAGCGCCTGAGGCCAGTCACCTCGAACGTACGCCGTGATGCCGGCCAGGACTCGTGCGTCCAGTCCATACGGTGCCCATGGTCTTCCGAACTCCGCTGCGCGCTCCATGGCCGCGGTATAGAACGTCAGCGCCTGGCCGAGCTCGCCGGACTCGTAGTGCACACCGGCGATGTGGTGAAGCCCTCGTAGTTCTGCGGTGAGGTCACCCGTCTCTCTGGCGCGTTCGACGACTTGCGTGAAGGCAGTGATCGACATCGCGGGATTGCCGGCTCGCTCCTCGAGCCGGGCGAGCGTCGTGGTCGCACTTGCCACCACGTCTGTCAGTCCGAGTCGCTGGCCGACTCGTAGGGCTTCGTTCGCCCAACGCGAGGCGTCCTCATCGCGCTGCCGATAGGCGTTGGCCAGCGCGTGCACGCTGAGCAAGCGCGCACGAAGTGGTGTCTCCGGCTCGGGTGGCAGCAAGCTGAGCGCTTCATTGGTGACCTCGAGCGCGTCGATGAAGCCATCCTCAACCAAGGCCGCCCCCGCTAACGCATGGAGCAATCGGCCGCGATCAGGTACGGGAGTATCGTCGGGGAGCCGTTTGAGCATGTCGTGGAGCAAGGCGGGGGCGCGGTGGGTGCGCCCTGCAGCAATCATGGCCTCGCTCGCCTTCACGGCCACGTCGATGCGGTCCACCGAGCGGTGCTCGGCGTCACCGCCTGCGCCGGAGTGAGGGCCGTCCGTAGGTACGTCCCCGGCATCGGGAAGCAGCTCGAGCGCGACCTCGTAGTGATGGGCTGCCTCGTCCGGCCCGCCCACGGCCATCGCTTCGTCACCGGCCCGGATGCTGGCGTGCAGCGCGGTGACAAGCTCGTTCGCTGCGCGAGCATGGCGAGCCAGCTCGGCGGCAGCTCCCGTCGTGCTCGTGCGTTGCAAGGCGCGGGTGTAGCGAGCATGCAGGCGTACCCGTTCGCCTGGGAGAAGGTCGTCGTAGACCGCCTCGGACAACAAGGCGTGGCGGAAGGCGTAATGAGTACCGTCCGTCACGAGCACGCTGGCCTCCACTGCGGCGCGGATGGCCACGTCGAGCGCTGCCGCGTCCAGCTCGGCCACGTCCGCAAGAAGGTCGTGCGAGACACGACGTCCTGCCACCGACGCGGCTCGGACCACGTGCCTGCTGTCGCCATCCAGTTGGTCGAGCCTCACCAGCAGCAGGTCGGCAAGGTTGTCGGGCAGTGAGGGCCCACCGCGCTCGGCGGCGACCACGAGCTCTTCGGCATAGAAGGCGTTACCCTCTGCGCGTTCGACGATGGCGCGCATGTCGCTCTCGCGCAGCGGCCGATCGCGAAGCTGTCCGACGAGTGCCCGAACGTGCGATTCCTGCAGCGGTCGCAACTGGACACGCTCGACCCCCGGGAGCCGAGCCCACTCCGCTGCGGTGGCCCTGAGGGGGTGCCGACGGTGCAGGTCGTCGCTGCGATAGGAGACGATGATCGAGAGCGGCGAGGTGAACCCACGGGTGAAGAGGAAGCTGAGCAGCTCGCGGGTCGACGGGTCCGCCCAGTGCACGTCCTCGATGATCACGAGTAACGGGCCGGCCCGGGCTGCGTCCTCCAGCGCGGAGTGAACCGCCTGGAAGACGTCGCCACGCTCGGGTCTAGCGAGGGAGTCGCCGTGCGGATCCTGCGCCCCCGACGCCAGGAGACGAATCAGACCGCTGTGGATGTCGGTCAACGCGGATGCGCCATCCGGGCCCCCGTCCATCAATTGCCCAAGTGCCTCCCGGAACGGCAGATAAGGCAGGTCGCTGCCGTCAAGGCCGACGCAATGGCCCACCAGCACCCGCCAGCCGGCGGCCTCGGCTCGCTCGTGGACGGCCGCAAGCAGCCGCGTCTTGCCGACGCCGGCGTCGCCAGCGACGACGACCGAGCCAGGGGTGGCCTGGGCGTCGAGCCCGATGAGCTCAGCGAGGTCGGCAAGCTCGTCGTCCCGGCCGACGAAGAGGCCGCGAGCGCGGTGCAGGGTCGTCACGTCCACCATCATGGCGCTCCTGCACGCCGCACGGCGACCAGCATCGGTTCAGCGGCTGGAGACGACACCAGGCTGCGTGGGGACGGTGCCTGGGCTCGGTGCGTGCCTACGAAGCCACTCTCGCAGCGACGAGTGATGTGATGGAGGAGAGACGCGCATGCCGCTGGTCGATCGGAGGATTCGCTCCCGACGGTAGTCGAGCTCTGTGCTGATGAAGGGTTCCTGGATGGCGAACATGTGGTGCTCCTCTGAAGGTAGTTGTTGACTACCTCGAGCCTGCGGCGCTGAGGTACCGCCGCACATGAGGAGAACGCCTTATCTTCGAGTCACTGGAGTGGCCTAGGCACCTTAGGAACAATCAGCCGAGAAATGAGAACAGGCGCCGACCGGGCTCGAGGGCTTGCGGTCGGCCGTGGAATCGATGCGCTCCCACGGCGTACATCGCGTGGTCGGGAGCGACAAAGCCTTCTTCGCCGAACCCGTGCTCGGCGAACCAGCGTCGTATCCGCGGAGTCAGATCCGGCGTCCGTCGATGCCTCGTCCAGAGAACCCGTGCGCCTGGTTGGCAGAGCTGAGGGGCAGCAGCGATAGTGCGATGCACGTCCTCATCGGAGATGTTGCCGAAGATGCCGCACAGCAGGACGAGGTCTGCCGGCGCTGCTTCTGCATAGGCGGATGTGTTTCCTGCGTCAGTGCACCGGACGCTGATGCCAGTCAGTCCGGCGCGCTCGATGTGCTCGACGGCTCGCTCCACGAGTCTCGGGTCCGACTCGACGAGGGTCGCCTGCACGCGGTCGGCATCTGCCCTGTGCTCCAGGACCTCGAGCACGTCTCGACCATCTCCGGCACACGCACTCACCACCGTCACGCGGCGTGGAGCCGTTGCGTCCAACCAGTCCTCGATCAGCCGCTGAACCACTCGAAGGCGGTCCGACAGCAAGGACGATGGGTCGTCGTAGCCAGCGTGCCAGGCGTACCAGTCCCTCTGCGAGCGCACGCCACCATCCCACCACGCGTGGCGGAGTGCGCTACTCCCGGCTCGTGTCCGCTGGCTCGTGGATAGGGCAGAAATCAGTCACCAGCATGAATCTCAGGGGACGTGGCGGCGCGGACGAGAAGCAGTCCGGGTCAGCACACGGCCGGCTGCCGTACTTGCGGGCGTCGGCATCGAATGCCTTGACCTTCGCCAGCCAGGTTGCGGGCACGTCGCGGTCATGAACGTCGCGAGTTGGTGGTGATGTCGAGCTGGAATTCATTGCACCCCCTCCATCCAGTATCCGCCACGTCGCTCTCAGTAGTGGGACATACGCGGTTTCCCATCCTGATTCGTCCAACGGCGAATCTGGCTTCGTTGTGGCGATCGGCGGTTGGGTTGAAGATGTGGGCATGGTCGACCTACCGTCCGGCACCGTGACGCTGGTGTTCTCCGACGTCGAGGGATCGACGTTGCTGCTGTCGCGCCTCGGACCTGCGTACATCGACGCCTTGGACGGTCAGCGATCCGTGCTGCGATCGGCCTGGGCGAAGTACGGCGGCATCGAGCTGGGCACGGAAGGTGACAGCTTCTTCGTCGTGTTCGCTTCCGCGAGAGACGCCGTGTGCGCCACCGTCGAGGCGCAACGGGAGCTCCATGCGTATCCGTGGCCGCAAGGCGAGCAGGTCCGAGTAAGGATGGGTGTCCATACCGGCTCACCCCAGGTGCACGACGGTGGCTACGTCGGTCTCGACGTTCACCGGGCGGCACGAATTGCAGGTGCGGCCCATGGCGGCCAGATCGTGGTGTCGCTGAGCACGGCAGAGCTGGTGTCGACCTGCATGCCGCCCGGAACGGCCTTGAAGCCAAAAGGCAGCCATCGCCTCAAGGATCTGCCTGAGCCGGTGCAGCTGCTGCAGGTGGCGATCGACGGCCTGCCGGAGGAGTTCCCGCCGCTGAAGACGCTAGGTGCCGTATCCACCCTGCCGTGTCCGGCGACTCCACTGGTGGGCCGCGATCATGAGGTAGAGGAGCTGACGGCGCTGCTGTCGTCGCCAGACGTGCAGCTTCTGACGCTGACCGGTCCGGGCGGGTCTGGCAAGACACGACTGGCGGTCGAGGTGGCGCAGCGACTTGTGGAGGCCGTCCCTGATGGGGTGTACTTCACGGCGCTTGCCGGTGTCAGCACCGAGGACGCACTGTGGTCCAGTCTGGCCGAGACGCTCAACGTGCGCCCCGAGGCAAGGAACCCGCCCGGCGTCATCAACCACGTTTCCCGTCGCAGCGCCTTGTTCGTCCTGGACAACCTCGAACAGCTCCCCAGCGCACACGACGTCGTGACGGAGATCCTGGCAGCGGCCCCGCGGACGGTCGTCATCGCCACCTCCCGGCGCCCTCTGCACGTCATCGGGGAACACGAGTATCCCGTGCCTCCGCTGCCGCTGCCCGACGGCACGGATGTGGACGTCGTGGCTGCGTCGCCGGCCGTACAGATGTTCGTCTATCACGCCCGGCTGGTCCGACCGAGCTTCACCGTCACCCGCGACAACGCTGCCGACGTGGCGGCGCTGTGTCGCCACCTCGATGGGTTGCCCCTTGCCATCGAGCTCGCAGCGGCCCGCAGCAAGCTCCTCACCCCCAGCGCCATCCTCAACCGTCTTGGTACGGTGCTGGACCTCGGCGCCGGTGGCAGCCCTCGACCCAGCCGACAGCAGACGCTACGGAATACCATCCGCTGGTCCTATGACTTGCTCAGCGGGGAGGAACAGACTCTCTTCCGCCGGCTGGGTGTGTTCTCCGGCGGTGCAGACCTGCACGCCGTCGCTGCCGTCGCTGGAGGCGACAGGAACTCGTCCGGCCGGGACTGCCTTGACCTGGTGGCCGAACTCGTGGACGCCAGTCTTGTCACAGTCGGTGAGACGGCGGAAGGTGAGCCCCGCGTCGACATGCTGGAGACGATCCGCACCTTCGCGTTGGAGCAGCTCGCCTGCACTGGGGAGCTCGATGCGATCGCGAAACGTCACGCCGAGCACTTCGTCGCCGTCGCCGAGGGGTGGCAGTCACTCATGTCGGCTGGCCGCTTCTTCGAGGCGCGTGACCGGTTCGAAGTTGAGACCGACAACGTTCGCGAAGCCCTTGACTGGGCTTTGCGCCGTCATGAAGGAACGGCTCCGAGCGCGGAGGCGGTAGGGATCGGGTTGAGCCTGTGTCGAGTTCTCGTCCACTTATGGGACGTCAGCGGGTACCACTCGGAGGGGCGCTCCTACCTGGCACAGGCAATCGAGCTGGCGAGCGGTCGCAGCGACAGTCCGGAGATGGCCGGGTGCTTGAACTGGATGTCCATCTTCTCGCGCAACATGGGCGACCTCGAGGATGCATACCCTTGGGCGGAGGCGAGCGTGAGCATGTGGCGGCGATTGAATGATGGCGGCGCTGTCGCGCTGGCACTCGAGACGCTCGCCCGGCTGGAGCTCTACCGCGGCCAACCAACCGCAGCGCGGGCGGCATACGAGGAGGCGCTGCGCCAAGCCCGGCAGTCAGACGACAAGGCGGCGCTTGAGCACGTGCTTGTGCAGTTCGCCTTGATGGAGCACTCGGAAGGCAATTACCAGCATTCTCTCGAGCTCGACGCAGAGGCGCTGGCCGTGGCTCGAGAGCGCAACGACGATACGACCGCGTTGATGACTCAGCACAACACGGCCTGCACGCTACGGCAGCTGGGGCGGGCGGAGGAGGCCAAGCGGACGATGGATGAGTCGATCCCGGCGATCCTGGGGCTGGACAACCTGAACCTGACCATGGCGCTGGCGGAGGACTACGCGGCCGTGCTGGCCGACATCGGCGACTTCCACGGCGCCGGCAGGCTTCTTGGTGCCGCCGACGCCATGCGCGCACGGCTGACGGCGCCGCGCGACCGGAGGCAGGAACTCGGGATCGCCGGAACCGTCGCCAAGGCGCGCGGCGCCTTGGGTGCGGCCGAATGGGAAGCCGTCTACCAGGCAGGAATGACCGTCACGGTGGAGGAAGCGCTTTCGGTAGCGTCGGGCGTGTCCGCCTCGACTAGGTCGGTCGCCTGAACGGCACGGACCAGTAGTTGTGACAGAGGTCACGTCATTTTAGCCTTACGGTGTAAAGATTTCCGTTTCGGAGCGAATGCAGCGGGTATCTTCTGTCTATGACTACTTATAACGATGGCGGTGCACACGAAGTGAGCCGCGCAAATCCTCTTGGCGCTTATGTGACAACCGCCGGCACACTCATCGTGCTTGGCTCTGTGTGGCTGAACTGGGTCACCCTGGGCCGCGGTGACGAGACCAGCAATGCTTCCAGCGGTTATGAAGCAGACAGCATCGTGCCGTGGGTGGCATTCCTCGGTGTATCCCTTGCTGTCGCCCTGCTGTACGCCACCAAGCGTGCCGACCGTCGCCAGCACCGCGGGCTGTCCCTCGCGTCGATGGCTGCCGGGCTTGCCACTTTGCTCTTCACGATCGCCTTCGTCATTGACCCGATCGCGACTCAGCAGTACTCGCCGGACAACAACATCAGCGTTGAGTTCGGCGTCTTCGTCGCGATGTTCGGAGCCCTTCTTTGGGCGATTGGGTCCTTCTTGTTGGCTAAGGAGCCTGAGGGCGACGTCGAGCGCACGTCAGTTGTGCACGCGGCGACCACCCGTCCCGTCACCACGACGGCGACCTCCAGCACCTCAGATGTGCACAGCCACTATGGCGACACCTACACCGGTAGCAGCGCCTCGTTCGAGGACAGCAACACGCTGGGTGCGACAGCCGCAGACGACCTCGGAAGGACAGGCACGGCCGGAACGACAGGCAGCCGGAGCCTCTGAGCTCAGTGGGCCTCATGTGAAAGGGCCCCCAAGCAAAGCACGTGAATCAAGGCTTCCCATCCTCCTAGAGGGTGGGAAGCCTTTCACGTGCGCTCGATCGAAATCCGCCGCCGCCGCGCTGTCCGCTTGTAGCCTGTCATGCAACCTACAGACGGAGATGACCAATTTCCTCGTTGCCGTACTCGGCGATCAATATGTGGTCGTCAGAGAACGCTGGTGGGTTTCTCGACGTGAACGCCGAGATCGAGTTGTGGACACGAGCTGGACACGTCAAGGTGAACGTCGGTAAGGGAATTGATATCCGGCGTCTCGACAGCATTATTGCCAATGCAGTCTTGGGGTCGCTGAGCTAGTCAGGCCTCCGGTCAGGTGCGTTCGGCTGTGCAACCGCGGCGTGCGCGCACCGCCTCTCGCCGGTTGGAGCGCCAGAGCGGTGGTCCAGCGGCGGCCCAGCGGCGAGGCTGAAGGAGCTCATCACAAGGCCGATCTCGGCCTCGGCCGCTCCAAGCCGGCCCAGTCCGGGAGGGTTCCGGTCAGGTTCCGCAGAAGGTTCGGTAGACGCCGAAGTCAGTCGGGGCTGGGGCCGCGTAGCGTTCGAGCCCAGGCCGCTCGACGAAGGGGATCGCCACCGCGTCCAGGAGCCGACTGAGCGGGTCGAGATCGCCCCCTGTCGCGGCCTCAAGGGCCTCCTCGACGAGGTGGTTGCGGGGGATGTAGACGGGGTTGACTGCGTCCATCGCGTCGGGGTCCGGACCCGTAGCGCTCCAACGCTGCACCCAGTCGTCGAACGCGGCCAGATCCAGGAACAGGCCGCGAGCAGGCTCGGCGTCGCCGCGTGCCGTGGAACCGAGGGCGCGGAAGAATGAGGTGTGGTCGACGTGGCTCTTCTGCAGCAGCGTG
>DASQEH010000018.1:0-39511 GCA_035633755.1 Nocardioidaceae bacterium
CCCCGCCACCGCCACGGCGAGGCAGCTGGTCGTCGCTCCTGCTGGGCAGACCGGGGCGCGCCCAGCTCGTGGTCGCGGTGCTGCTCGCCGCACTGGGTTTCGCCGCGGTCGTGCAGGTGAGGCTGACCCGTTCCGACGACGACTTCACCGGCGCACGACGCAGCGACCTCGTCCAGCTCCTTGACTCCCTCTCGGGAGCAGCCGACCGAGCCCAGCAGCAGATCGATGAGCTCCAGCAGGTACGGCGAGAGCTGCTCGACACCTCTGCACGCCGCCAGGCCGCACTCGAGGAGGGACGCGAAAGACTCGGCGCCCTGCAAGTGCTCGCCGGCACCGTCCCCGCCGTGGGACCGGGCGTCACGGTCACCATCGAGGATCCCGCGTCGGCGGTACGGGCGCCCGCCTTGCTCAACGGCATCAACGAGATGCGAGATGCGGGCGCCGAGGCCATCGAGATCAACGACTCTGTGCGCGTCGTGGCGTCCACCTCGGTCGCCGACACCAGCGGCGGAGTCACGGCGGACGGCACTGCCCTTCAACCCCCGTACGTCCTCGACGCGATCGGGGCGTCGCACACCTTGGCTGAGGCGGTCCGCTTTCCGGGGGGCCTCACCGACGAGGTCGAGCAGGTGGGCGGGACCGTTACCGTCTCCGAAGCAGACACGGTCGAGGTGGAGGCGTTGCACACGCCGGTTGCCCCTGAGTACTCTCAGCCCACCGAACGGTGACCCGACGAGGAGCAGCGTGTGATCCCTGACGATGTGCAGTACACCGCGGAGCATGAATGGGTCAAGGACATCGGGGAAGACATCGTTCGCATCGGGATCACCGACTTCGCCCAGGACTCCCTCGGGGACATCGTCTACGTCCAGCTGCCCGACGTGGGCGACGACGTTGTGGCCGGCGGGGCGATCGGCGAGCTGGAGTCGACCAAGAGTGTCAGCGACCTCTTCGCGCCGCTGTCGGGGACCGTGACCGCCAGCAACGACGCCTTGGAGGCCACGCCGGAACTGTGCAACAGCGATCCCTATGGTGACGGCTGGATCGTCGAGATCCGGACCTCGGACCCGTCACAGCGTGACAGCTTGCTCACGGCAGCCGAGTACGAAGCCACGGTAGCCTCGCTCTAACCACTTCCGCCCCGTCCCTCGAAGAGGGCTCAGCGAGGCGACCGTACGAGGAGGACCTGATGCCATTCTGCACCGAGTGCGGTCACCAGAATCCCGACAACGCGCGTTTCTGCGCCCAGTGCGGGCACCGGCTGGCAAGCGCCGAACGCCCCGTCGACTCGACGTCGACGCTCAGCTTCGGCGGTCCCGATCGCTCCGACGTCGACGGTGTCGGAGTATCCGCCGCTGACGAGGCAGCAGTTGACGCGCTACCTCGTGGCAGCGCCCTGCTCATCGTGCAGCGGGGACCGAGCGCCGGCAGCCGTTTCCTGCTCGACACCAACGAGGTGTCTGCCGGTCGGCATCCCGACAGTGAGATCTTTCTCGACGATGTGACCGTGAGCCGGCGCCATGCGGTGTTCCGGCGGACCTCCGACGGCTACCTCGTTGCCGACGTCGGCAGCCTCAACGGAACCTATGTGAACCGAGACCGAATCGATGAGGTGCTGCTCTCGAACGGGGACGAGGTCCAGATCGGCAAGTATCGGCTCGTGTACTACAGCAGCACCGCGGTGTGATTCGGCGCGATAGGTGACGACGTCGTCGGCCAGCGGTCGAGGTCGCATGAGCATCGGCGAGGTCCTTCGTCAGCTTCGCCCCGACTTTCCCGACGTCAGTATCTCGAAGATCCGGTTCCTCGAGGCGGAGGGTCTGGTGGAGCCGGAGCGGTCCCCCTCGGGCTACCGGAAGTTCTCGTCCACCGATCTGAAGCGGCTGCAGTACATCCTCACGGCCCAGCGCGACCACTACCTGCCCCTCAAGGTCATCCGGCAGCACCTGGAGGCGATGGAGCGGGGCCTCGAGCCACCGGCGACCGCGGGCGGGTCACCGCGAGTGCCGGAGTCCGTACACACCGAGGACCACCACGGTGACGGCGGTGGAAGCGGCGGCTCACAGGTCGGCGTGCGCATCTCGACCGACGAGCTGCTGGCGAACTCCGGCTTGTCCAGCAAGGCGTTGGACGAGTTGAAGGGGTTCGGCCTGTTGCGCCCGATCGGCGACACGGACTACTTCGATGCCGACGCACTGGTGGTCGCGACGACTGTCGTAAGCCTGGCCCGCTACGGCCTCGAACCCCGTCACCTGCGCGTCTTCAAGTCGGCGGCTGACCGAGAGTTCGGGGTGATCGAGCAGATCGTGCGTCCAGTCGCCCGGCAGCGCGACGACGCCTCGAAGACGCGCGCGGCAGAGATGACGGCCGACCTGGCCACCTTGTCGGTGCGCTTGCACGCCGCACTGGTACGCGGAGCACTCCGGGAACTTCTCTAGGCTTCGTCGACTGACCCTGGCACGAGAGCCGGAGCGGAGTAGGCTGACGACGTGCGCGAGGTTGACGTAGTAGGGGTCAGAGTCGAGATGCCGTCCAACCAGCCGATCGTGCTGTTGCGCGAGTCGTCGGGGGAGCGGTACCTACCGATCTGGGTGGGCGCCGTGGAGGCCACCGCCATCGCCTTCGCCCAACAGGGCGTTGTGCCGCCGCGGCCTCTGACGCATGACCTGCTCAAGGATGTGCTCGACGCGACCGGCCACGAGCTCACCGAGGTGCAGATCACCGACGTGCGTGACGGCGTCTTCTACGCCACCTTGGTGCTCGGCGAGGGGGTCGAGGTCAGCGCCCGCCCGTCGGACTCCATCGCCCTGGCACTGCGCACCGGGTCTCGCATCGTCTGCAGCGAAGACGTCCTCGACGAGGCCGGGCTGGCGGTCCCCGACGACCAGGAGGAAGAGGTCGAGAAGTTCCGCGAGTTTCTCGACCAGATCAACCCCGAGGACTTCGACCCGACGTCGGAGTTCGGCGAACGCGACGATCCCCACTCGAGTTAGAAAGTCTCACCCTCAATCTCTACAAGAGAGTTGCGACACGCGGCCGGCAAGCGGTTGGCGTCGTTGACTGAGGGGCTGCTTCCCCGTACGGTCGCAGAACAAGTTCCCGCGGTGTAACTTTCCGCCCGGTCGGCGTGAGGCGCCGCCTCGGGAGCGCCCGATCTAGGAGGCCCTTGTGGCTGCTGACAACGGCACGACCGCGTCGCACGACGCCCAGCAGACGACCGATGCGGAGGCGAGAGCCCGCGCGGGGGAGCAGGGTTTGCTGTTCGACGACGACTACGCGCCGTTGCCCGACGACGTGGGCTACCGGGGTCCGACCGCCTGCACGGCTGCGGGAATCAGCTACCGCCAGCTCGACTACTGGGCCCGGACGGGCCTTGTCGAACCCACCGTCCGGACTGCCGGAGGCTCCGGCACTCAGCGCCTGTACTCCTTTCGCGACATTCTCCTGCTGAAGGTGATCAAGCGCCTGCTCGATGCCGGGGTCTCCCTGCAGCAGATCCGTGCCGCTGTCCAGCACCTTCGGGAGCGAGGAACCGAGGACCTCACCCGCGTGACGCTGATGAGCGACGGCGCCAGCGTCTACGAGTGCCGGTCGGCCGACGAGGTGATCGACCTGCTCCAGGGTGGGCAAGGAGTCTTCGGCATCGCCATCGGAGGAGTCTGGCGTGAGATCGAAGGCTCGCTGTCGAACCTGCCCAGCGAGAGGGCGGCCCGCGCGCCGGCGCCGGTTCCCGGCGACGAGCTGGCAGCGCGGCGCAACGCTCGCTACATCGGCTGACCTGCGGTTGCGCTGGTAGCCTAGGCACCGCCGCTACAGTCACGCGGGAGAGTCCGACCTTGTCGGCGCCGAAGGGGCAATTCCTCCCCGGAACCTCTCAGGCCAACGGACCACGTGCACCAGGCGCTCTGGAGTGACAACGACAGAGGGGAGGCTCGAACTTCGGCTGAAGAGGAGCCTTCATGAGCGACGTACCGAGCCTGAGCAGCCTCGAGCACTCGGCACCTTTCTCCCGGCGGCACATCGGACCTGACGACGGTGAGCAGCAGCACATGCTGAGCACGTTGGGCTACGCAGCCGAGGAAGACCTGCTGTACGCGGCCATACCCGACGACATCCGGACCACCAAGCCGCTGGACCTCCCCGCTGCCGTGAGCGAGGTGGCTGTCCGTGAGGCGCTTGGCGCGCTCGCCGCGCGGAACCGTCCGTTGGTGTCCATGATCGGCTTGGGCTACTCGGCCACGGACACCCCGGCCGTTATCCGCCGCAATGTGCTCGAGAACCCGTCCTGGTACACCGCCTACACGCCGTACCAGCCGGAGATATCCCAGGGGCGCCTCGAGGCGCTGCTGAACTTCCAGACGATGGTCGGCGACTTGTCGGGCCTACCGACCGCGAACGCATCGCTGCTCGACGAGGCGACCGCGGCGGCGGAGGCCATGACGCTGGTACGCCGCGCGAATCGCAAGAACACCTCGACCCGGTTCGTGGTCGACAGCGACTGTCTGCCACAGACCATCGCGGTGCTGCGGACCCGCGCAGCGGCGATGGGCCTCACCGTCGACGTCCGCGACATCTACACCGACCTGCCAGGTGAGGACATGGCCGGCGTGCTGATCCAGTACCCCGGCGCTAGTGGGCGGGTCGCCGATCCGCGTGATGTCATCGCGGCCGCGCACGATGCCGGGGCACTCGCGGTGGTCGCCGCCGACCTGCTTGCGCTGACCCTCGTGGAGGCGCCGGGCACGATGGGCGCCGACGTCGTCGTCGGTTCCAGCCAGCGATTCGGAGTTCCGCTCTTCTACGGTGGCCCGCACGCTGGGTTCATGGCCGTCGCCTCCGGCCTCGAGCGGCACCTGCCCGGCCGCCTTGTCGGAGTCTCGGTGGACTCCCAGGGGCACACCGCGTACCGGCTTGCCCTGCAGACGCGCGAGCAGCACATCCGGCGCGACAAGGCCACCTCGAACATCTGCACCGCACAGGTGCTGCTCGCCGTCGCCGCGTCGATGTACGCCGTGTACCACGGGCCGCACGGCCTGCGCCGGATCGCTACCCGGGTGAACCGGTACGCAGCCGTCCTCGCCGCCGGGCTCCGAGAGGGTGGCCTGGCCGTCGAGCACGAGACCTTCTTCGACACCGTGACGGTTCGCGTGGACGGTGGGGCCGACGATGTCCGCGTCCGCGCCCGCGAGGCCGGACTGCATCTGGGGACCGACGGTGCGGACCTGGTCCGGGTGGCGTTGTCCGAAGTCACCACCCGCGGACATCTGCTCGCAGTGCTCGATGCGTTCGGTGTCGCACCGGTGGACCTGGACGACCTCGACGAGCAGGTGCCTGACGTCATCCCGCCGGCCCTGCGCCGTACGACGGAGTACCTGACGCATCCCGTCTTCCACGACCACCACTCCGAGACCAACCTGCTGAGGTACCTCAAGCGGCTCGCGGACCGTGACTATGCCTTGGACCGGGGGATGATCCCGCTCGGCTCGTGCACCATGAAGCTCAACGCCACGACTGAGATGGAGGCCATCTCGCTGCCGGGCTTCGCGGACCTGCACCCGTTCGCGCCGGCCGAGGACGCAGCAGGCTATCTGGAGCTGATCTCCACACTCGAGCAGTGGCTCGCCGAGCTGACCGGTTACGACCAGGTCTCCATCCAGCCCAACGCCGGCTCCCAGGGAGAGCTCGCCGGGCTGCTTGCCATCCGGGGCTATCACCAGGCTCGCGGAGACCACGACCGAGACGTCTGCCTGATCCCGTCCAGCGCGCACGGGACCAACGCGGCATCGGCGGTGATGGCCGGTATGCGCGTGGTCGTCGTTCAGGCTGCGTCAGACGGGGCCATCGACCTCGACGACCTTCGAACGAAGTGCGTCGAGCACTCGGACGCTCTGGCGGCGGTGATGGTGACCTATCCGTCCACGCACGGCGCCTTCGAGCACACGATCACCGAGCTGTGCAGCACGGTCCACGAGCACGGCGGGCAGGTGTACGTCGACGGAGCGAACCTCAACGCGCTACTCGGTGTGTCGAAGCCCGGTGCCTTCGGGGGGGACGTTTCGCACCTGAACCTGCACAAGACCTTCTGCATCCCACATGGCGGTGGGGGGCCCGGCGTGGGTCCTGTTGCGGTCGCGGCTCACCTGGCGCCCTACTTGCCCAGCCATCCGCTGTCACCGGACCCTGACCGCCGCGAGGGGATTGGCCCGGTCAGTGCGGCCCCGTTCGGGTCGGCGGGGATTCTGCCGATCTCGTGGGCGTACATCGCCTTGATGGGAGGCGCCGGACTCACCAAGGCGACGACCGTGGCGATCCTTTCTGCGAACTACGTCGCACATCGCCTCAAGGACCACTACCCCGTCCTCTACAAGGGCCACGGGGATCTGGTCGCCCATGAGTGCATCCTCGACCTTCGTCCGCTCACCAAGGCGAGCGGTGTCAGCGTCGAGGACGTCGCCAAGCGGCTCGTCGACTACGGCTTCCACGCGCCAACCATGAGCTTCCCCGTGGCCGGGACGTTCATGGTGGAGCCGACCGAGTCCGAGAGTCTGGCCGAGCTGGACCGCTTCTGCGCGGCGATGATCGCGATCCGCCAAGAGATCACGGCCGTGGAGTCGGGAGAGGTCGCGCTGGGCGACAGTCCACTCGTGCACGCACCCCACACGACGAGCGCACTGCTTGACGACTGGTCGAGACCGTACTCGCGCGAGGTCGCGGTGTTCCCGGCCGGCCACACACCGGACAAGTACTGGCCCGCGGTGGGGCGCATCGACCAGGCGTACGGCGACCGTAATCTGTTCTGTTCGTGTCCGGCCCCCAGCGACCTCGCCGAGCCCACCGACGCTGCCGACTCGAGCGATCTCGTCCAGGTGGGGTGATGGCCGCTGCGGGGGACTCGGCGTCGGTGGAGCAGGCCCCGGACTCGCCGTCGGCTGCGCTCGAGGCAGTCGTCCACCAAGCCGCTGACGCTGGCCGGTTGCCAGGTCTGACGGCGGCAGTCTTCGTCGAGGGCCGCATCGAATGGTCCACGTCGTTCGGCCGGACGGCGTCGCAGTACCGGATCGGCTCCATCACCAAGACGGTCACCGCGGTGGCGGTGATGCAGCTGCGCGACGAAGGCCGGCTCGACCTCGCCGACCCTGTCGGGTTGTACCTTCCTGACGCCCCGTACGGCGACCGGTCGGTTCGCAGCCTGCTGTCGCACAGCTCGGGGATGACGGCCGAGCCGGCCGGCTCGTGGTGGGAGCGGACGCCGGGCGTCAGCTGGGACCAGCTGGTGACGGCCAACGCATCCCCACGGACCGTCGTCGCGCCCGGGTCGCGCTATCACTACTCCAACCTGGCGTTCGCGCTGCTAGGGGAGCTCGTCGGGCGGCTGCGGGGGAGTGGCTGGCATGAGGTGGTCACGGACACGGTGCTCGGCCCGCTCGGACTCGGCGCGACGACGTATCGACCGACCTCCGATGCGGCACAGGGCACCTCGCGCGACCCCCTCACCGGAACACTGATGGCGGAGCCGGCGACCGACACCGTGGCCATGGCGGCGGCCGGGCAGCTGTGGAGCACGACCCACGACCTGGCCCGGTGGGGCGACTTCCTGACGACGGGCCATCCCGAGGTGCTGTCGGCGTCGAGCCTGACGGAGATGCGGACGGTCCAGTCTGCAGACCCGGCCGACCAGCACGTCGGCGGCTACGGTCTGGGCCTTCGGCTGCGGTGGCTGCCGACCGGCACTGTGTTGGGCCATACGGGTTCGATGCCGGGTTTCCTGGCCGGGCTGTTCATCGACCCACGTACCCGCGTCGGCGCGGTGATGCTGACAAACGCGACCACCGGCGTCAACCCGGAGACCGTCGTGCTCGACCTGCTGAAGGCGGCCGAGGCCACGGGTGTGGCTACGTCCGATGTCGAGGTGGCGGAATTCTCTCTGGATGAGCCGGCGACATCCTCAGAGTCCGCGGCCGAGGCCGAAGAGCTTCGCGGTGACTGGTACTGGGGCAACACCGCGATGACGTTGGAGCCGGTTGACGGCGGTTTCGCCCTGCGGACGGCCGCTGCCGCCGTCTTGTTCGAGTACATCGACCGGGATCATTACCGTGGCCGCAACGGCTACTTCACCGGCGAAGACCTGCACGTCGTCCGTCGAGCTGACGGGGTTGTGTCACACCTGGAGGTCGTGACCTTCATTCTCACCCGCCGGCCCTATGACCCGGCGGCCCCGATCCCGGGTGGTATCCCGACCCCCGTCAGCTGGCCTGGCTGACGCTCGACATGTTGAAGTCCGGGATGCGCAGCGACGGCGTGACTGTGCGAGGGAAGTAGTCACCCCACTCCCGCGAGAACGAGCGCACAGCCTCACCTGACTCGGTAAACCGCCCCAGCAGGTCGATGGGGCTCTCGTTGAAACGGAAGTTGTTGACCGCTCCGACCACTTCGCCGTCCTCGACGAGGTACACCCCGTCTCGGGTGAGTCCGGTCAGCAGCAAGGTGTGCGGATCCACCTCGCGGATGTACCAGAGGCACGTGAGGAGAAGTCCACGGTCGGTGCTCGCCACCAGGTCGTCGACTGATCCCGTGGCGCCGTTCACTGCCAGCGCCAGGTTGTCGACGAGCGGCTTCTCGGGCAGCCCTGTCAGCGTGGCGGTATAGCGCGAGGTGCCGAGGGCGCGAAGCGTCCCCTCACTGATCCACTCGGTAGCGGCGATCGGCAGGCCGTTGTCGAACACGCTGCTGACGGACGAGCTCGAGGTCGCCGCCACGAAGGGAAGGGCTCGCATGCCTGGCTGATGCGGATCTGACCGGAGTCCGACCGTGGGGGCGGTGATGCGCTCACCGACCCGGGTGCCTCCCGCTGTGTTGCTGAACACGGTCTGGCCCTCGGCAGCGTCGCGCCCACTGGATCGAAAGTAGGAATAGATGATCAAGTCGGCCACGGCTGCCGGAGGCAAGATCGTCTCGTAGCGACCGGCAGGCAGCTCGACGCGCCGCGCGCTCCAGCCGAGCCGCCGGCTGAGCTCCTCCGTCAGGGCATCGACGTGGAAGTCCGAGATGCTCTCGGCGGCCTGCCCGACCCATGCAGAGGCAGTCAGGTCAGTCGGCTTGGCGGTGATGCCGACATGGGCGGTCGGTTGCTCGTGACGCAGCCGCAGGCCGGTGGACGAGGCGACGTACGTCGTCGTCACGTCTTGCTCGGCGTAGCCGTAGAGCAGGCGGTCACGGCCGCGGGACTCCTGGAAGGCATCCCCCAGTGAGGTGGCGAAGGTCGCTAGCGAGTCGATGCTGCTGACACCCGGTGGCTCCTCGAAGTCGATGGCCGACTCACCCGACACGAGCTCTGCAGCGTCAGCGGCAGGACTGGCCTCGCTCGCGGCCGCGTCAGCGGCACGTACCAGGTCACGGACCTGCGAGGCGCTCGTGGTTGACCGCGTCACGACACCCGCGGCCGCGCCGGCTGCCCCGTCCACGATCGAGATCATCGTGAGATGGGTACTGCTCATCACGCCGTTGGTGGTCAAGGTGTTGTTGGCCCACCGCAGGTTGGTCGTGGACGACGCGCGGGCAACGACGACGGCGGAGTCGGCCGTGGTGGCGCTCAGGGCGACGTCGATGAGCTCGGCCGGTGTCGTCATCACCGACCCGCCTCCGTCGTGGTGTTGAGGACGGAGATATCGCGAAACCGAGCGGTGGGGCAACCGTGGCTCACTGCGGCCACCTGCCCGGGCTGAGCCTTGCCGCAGTTGAAGGCACCGTGGAGCAGCCAGGTGTCGGCACCGCCAACAGCGTCCATGGCGCCCCAGAACTGTGTCGTCGTCGCCTGATAGGCCACGTCACGCAGCGAACCTTGGATCTGCCCGTCCCGGATCTCGAAGAACCGCTGGCCCGTGAACTGGAAGTTGTAGCGCTGCATGTCGATGCTCCACGACCGGTCGCCGACGACGTAGATGCCGTGGTCCACACCGGACACCAGGTCGTCGAGGCTGACCGGCTCACGTGAGGGTTGCAGTGAGACGTTGGCCATCCGCTGGATGGGGATATGACCGGGGGAGTCGGCGTGGGCACACCCGTTGGACCGGCCCCAGCCCATCAATTGAGCCATTCGTCGGTCGGTCTGGTAACCGACGAGCGTGCCGTCCTTGATGAGGTCGAAGTGCTGGGTGGCGACTCCGTCGTCGTCGTAACCGATGGTCGCCAATCCGTGCTGGACGGTGCGGTCCCCAGTGACGTTGAGGTGGGGCGAACCGTAGGGGAGGTTGCCGAGCTTGTCGATGGTGGCGAAGGAGGTCCCGGCGTAGTTGGCCTCGTACCCGAGCGCCCGGTCGAGCTCGGTGGCGTGACCGATGCTCTCGTGGATGGTCAGCCACAGGTTCGACGGATGGATGACGAGGTCGTAGGTGCCGGCCTTCACGCTGGGCGCGGCCAGCTTGTCAGCGAGATGGCCGGGCAGCGCCGACAGCTCGGCTGCCCAGTCATAGGAGTCGCCGGTGAGGTACTCCCAGCCGCGACCTACAGGTGGGGCGATGGTGCGCATGGAGTCCACGGGTCCGCCCTTGCCGGAGCCACCGTAGATCTCGAGCTGAGGGTTCACCCGGACCCGCTGCTGGGTCGTCATGGTGCCATGGGAGTCGGCGTAGAACTTGTTCTCGCGGACCTGTGCCACCGACGCCGAGACGTGGTCGACGACCGGCGAGGACGCGAGCTGTCGACTCCACTCCTCGAGCAGCGCGACCTTGTCGGCCACCGTCACGTCGAAGGGGTCAACCTCATAGGCGGAGACCCACGTCTGGTCGTCGTAGACGGGCTCCTCGGCCAGCTCGATGCGCTCGGAGGAGAGCGGCTTCGCCACCATCGCCATGCGCACCGCCTGCTCAGTCACGCGCACCACCTCGTCGGTGGTGAGGGCGGTGCCAGCAGCGAAGCCCCAGGTGCCGTCGACCACGACCCGAACGGCGAAGCCGACTTCGTCGGCCTCCGAGGCGTCGACAAGGGAGGCGTCCCGCAACACCAGCGACTGGCTGTGGAGCCGCTCCAACCGGAAGTCGGCGTGCTCGGCGTTGAAGTCGCGTGCCCGCACCAGAGCGTCCTGGCTCAGCTTGCGCAGGGGTAGCGACGCGAATTCCGAGGAGATGCCACGCGGGGAGGCCATGACGGGCAGCCTAACAACCTGAAGCCGGGCGACTGAGGAGCGCCTGCGGACCTCTGTGCTGTGGTCAGGGCAAGGCCACAGTCGACCCGGTGGGTGTGGCGCGGACATGGATCTGCGCCGGAATGCGCATGCGGAGCTCGGAGAGGTGACTGACGAGCCCGACGCAGCGGCCGGCCGAGCGGAGCGAGTCGATCTCGTCCATCACCTCGTCGAGCGTCTCGGAGTCGAGAGTGCCGAACCCCTCGTCGACGAACAAGGTAGCGAGTTCGGCGTTGCCGACCTCCTGCTGCACGAGGTCGGCCAGGCCGAGTGCGAGTGCGAGGCTGACGTAGAACGTTTCTCCCCCGGACAAGGTGGCGGGGTCTCGTCGCCGGCCCGTGTAGGTGTCGAGCACGAGCAACCCCAACCCGCCGCGGGCATCTCCTACGCCCCGGTCCATCGAATGCTCGAGCTGGTAGCGGCCTCCACAGACACCGGACAACCGCAGGTTGGCGGCTGCCACAACCTGCTCGAGCCGCGCCGCAAGCACGTAATGGGACAGCTTGGTCTTGGTGAGGTTGTCCGCTGCGGTGCCTGCGCACAAGGCCGCAACGGACGCCGCGAGGTCACGCTCGGCCAGTAATGGCTTCCAGGCGTGGAGGGCGTCGTCGAGCTGGTCCAGGAGCTCAGCCAGGCGCTCGCGCCGACGGGCAAGCGACGCGGACCTGTGAGCGGTGTGCTGCCGGACCTCGTCGGCCCGATCGACTCGACCGACGAGGGCGTGCAGGTCGGGCTCGGGCTGTGCCGCGGCGGCTCGCAGGACCTCGTCCTCGACCGCGCGGGCCGCAGCATGCAGCTCGGCTTCGTATGCCCGGTTCTGCGCGTCAGCGACCGCCACGTCGGCCTCGGCCATCCACGCCGCCCGCAGGGACTCGACAGTGCTGAAGTCTGTGGCGGCAAGAGCGGTGACCAGCTTGGCCCGGGCGCCCTCGGCCTCTCTGCCGCGACGTTCGAGCTCGTGAACTCCTTGCGCCAGTGCGGCGGTCGCGGCCAGTTCCGACCGCAAGGTGGTCAAGGTGTCGGCTGCGCTGACCCCTGTGCCCAGCGTGGCGAGCAGCTCATCGTTCACCGCGCCGAGCTCGGCCCGCCACGTGGCCTGTTGCTGGCGCAGGAGCGCGGTCTGTACTTCGAGGTCGCGATGGCTGCGCTGCGCGTGCTGGTGATGTGCTTCGAGCTCGTTGATCTGCCTCGTGAGTACCCGTGCCTCCTGTCGGGCCTGGGTGGCTGCCTCGACCCGCCGACGACAGATCTCCGTGAGCGCCTGCGCCGCTGAAAGGTCGAGCCCGCCCGCAAGGGTCTCCGCGTGGGCGAGGCGGGCCCGCACTCGTGTCTCGTCGGCAGTGAGTCGACGCAGGTCGGCCTCCTCGACCTGCACCTGCGTCGCGGCGACGGCCTCGTCCGCGGCGGTGACGGGGGATCCGGAGGCAACCGCGGGAGCCGGATGGCTGATCGATCCGCAGACCAGACATGCGTCGCCCTGCCTCAGTTGACCAGCGAGCTCGGCGGCCATGCCGTGCAGGCGAAGCTCGCGCAGGTCGAGCCAGTGGGAGCGGGCATCGTCGTGGCGACGTTGCGAGGCCTCACGACGCAGCGTGAGCTCCGTAGCCTCGGCGGTCAGCTCGAGGATCGCGTGTGCGGCCTTCTCGGCCGTCTCGGCGTCCGCGAGCTGGGCTTGCAGGGCGGGTCGAGTCGCGGCCAGATCGGTTGCCTCCCTGAGCTCCAGGCGAGCCTGGCCGATCAGCTCCGGAACGCTCTCAGCCGCCTCGCGCGAGGTGTCGAGTTGTCTCGTGAGGTCGTCGAGCTGACGATCCAGATCCTTGAGATCGGCCGTCAGCTCGGCCGCCCGCTGCTCTGTCTGGACCATCGCCTCCAGTCGCGGCAGGGTCTCCCTCTGCCGGGCCAGAACCGCGTCGACGTCGCTCGACCGAAGCTCCTTCCGGGCCGCGACGGACGGCGGGCAGCCGGCAAGGCGGACGGTGACCTGGTCACGAGCGGCCGCGAGGCGGCTCTCGGACTCGGCAACCAGGTCGAGCAGCGGCGTGAAGGCTCGTGCCCCCTCCGCACGCCGGACGCGGTCCGCGCGTTCGGCCACGACATCACGGATCGCCTCGAGGTCTCGCATCTGTTCGAGGGCCTGCTGGTGACGCTGTTGCTGGGCCCGGAGGTCGCGAGCGGCATCCAGGTGATGTTGCGACTCCTTGAGGTCGACAAGCGCGGCTGCATCGACCTGGCGTGCATCGAAAGCGGCCGTCGTCGTGTCGTCGAGTATGACGCCCAGCGCTCGCCGGCACGCCGGAATCAGGTCAGGATCAGACGGCCCTTCGAGCTCGTAGTCAGTGTCACCGCCGGCCTCCTTGGCCCGTGCCAACAATTGGCAGATCTCGCGGTGCCGTGCCTGCAGGGTCGAGTCGAGCTGACGTCGGCGTTCACCGAGCCAGCCCTCGATCCTGCTGAACCTCTGCGTCTGGAACAGTGACTCCAACACATCGTGGCGTTCGTGGGCGCCTGCCCTGAGGAATGTCTGGAAGGTTCCCTGAGGGAGCATCACGACCTGACAGAACTGCTCGCGGGTCATGCCAAGGACGCGCGTGACCAGCTGCCCCACCTCGTCGATGCGGTTGGACCGCATCACCCAGCTGCCGTCGATGAGCTCCTCGATGGATGCCTTGGCGGCCTGGTCGGACCGGCCGGACTTGGCGCGGCGGGACGGACGAGTCCAGGCGGGGGAGCGCCGGGTCCTGAAGCGCCGCCCGCGCAGAGTCACGTCGAGAACCACCGTCGGCGCGGTGTCGTCTGCTGCATGGTGGCTGCGGAGGTCCTTTGCCCCGTTGCGGGGTCCTGGCACCGCTCCGAACAGGCCGAAGCAGATGGCGTCCAGGATCGTCGTCTTGCCAGCACCGGTGTTGCCGGTGAGAAGGAAGATGCCGGCGTCGTTGAGCGGCGCGAAGTCAATCGTCTCGGTGGTGGCGAAGGGGCCGAACGCCGTCATCTCCAGCCGGTTTACCCTCATGAGGCCGCCAGGTCCTCGTCGATGCGGCACGCGTCGCAGGCGTCACGCAGCAGGGCCTCCTCGGCCTCGGTAGGGGCGGAGCCACGCGTGTCGGCAAAGAAGTGCGAGATCACCGCCAGGTCGCTGCGTCCGACGACTTTGCTCCGCAGCGGCTCGGGGGAGTCCGCGGAACTCGCAGTTGGTTCGAAGCGCAGGACGAGTGCATGCGGGAACCGGGTCTTGAGGTGCTCGAGCGCGTGAGGGGGTCGGCAGGCGTCGGTCAGCGTCGCCTCCACCCACGCCGACTCAGCGCGCGCGTGGTGGTCGTCTTTGAGGAGCGACTCCAAGGTGCCGCGTATGCGCGCCAGCCGACGGGGGACGGGAGCGTCGACGAAGGTGACACCGCGCAAGCCGGTCGGTCCGAGGTCGACCAACCAGCTGCCCTTGCGGTGCGTGGCCTCACTGAACGAATAGGCAAGCGGCGAGCCGGAGTATCGGACCGCATCGGTGAGCGTCTGTCGACCATGCAGATGCCCCAAGGCGACGTAGTCGACGCCAGCGAACGTGTCGACCCCGACATTGGACACGCCGCCCACGGAGATGTCGCGCTCGCTGTCGGACGGGGTGCCGCCCGTGACGAAGGCATGAGCCATCACAACGGAGCGGGACGTCGACGGGCGAGTACGGAGGTCCGCCGTGACCCGCCGCATCGCCTCGTCGAGGACCGCCTGGTGGCTTCGACCCTGAAGCGCCCATGTGCCTGGGACGAGGTCAGGCTCGAGATAGGGCAGCCCGTAGATCGCGACGTCCCCGTGTGGGTCCGCCAGGAGGACAGGCACGCCGACGTCGCTGGCGGCAGTACGCAGGTGGATCCCCGCGGCGTCGATCAGCTCCGCCGCGAACCCCAGACGCGCCGGTGAGTCGTGGTTCCCACTCGTGATCACGACCCGCAGGCCAGCACCGACCAGCCGCCGTAGAGCGTCGTGGGCGAGGCTCACCGCGTCGACCGCTGGCAGCGCCCGGTCATAGATGTCACCACTGACAACGATCGCGTCGACCGACTCCTCGCGGCAGACCTCGACGAGGTGATCGACGAACCCGCTCTGGGCGTCGAGCATCCCCTCGCGGTGGAACGACCGACCGAGATGCCAGTCGGAGGTGTGCAGCAAGCGCATACCGAGGACGTTAGGTCCGGCCGCCGACAGAATCGGGACTCACACGCCGCGGATGCGCTCCGGGTGGCTGTAGACGACGAACCGGTCATTGCGTGCGAAGCCGCACAGGGTGACGCCAGCGCGTTCCGCCAGGTCGACGGCGAGGCTCGAAGGCCCACCCACGGCGACAACGACACCAATGCGTCCAGCGACGGCCTTGGTGACGATGTCGAAGCCGATCCGGCCACTGACGCACAGCACCGAGGCCTCGTCGTACTGCACACTTCCGAGCTGGCGCGCACCCAGCACCTTGTCCACGGTGTTGTGGCGGCCGATGTCCTCTCGCGCCACAAGCAGAGCGCCATCGAAGTCGAAGACGCCGGCGGCGTGGATGGCGCCGGTACGGGTGAAGAGCGGCTGGCGATCGCGCAACGTCCGAGGCGCCGCATGGATCACGTCCTCGCTGACGAGCGGCCCGATCCTGAGGGGGGCGGCATCAGGCGTGAACACCTCATCCAGGCTCGCGGTGCCGCACACTCCGCAGGCAGACGACATCGCGGTTGCACGCTGCGAGGGATGCCGCTCCGGTGGGCTGTCCAGCTCGACGGTCACCACGTTGTAGCGCTGCTCCTGCGACAGTGCACGGTCGACGCAGTACGCGACGGTCCGCGGTGGTCGTCCGATGGTGGCGGCGCCTTCGGCCAGGAGGTACCCGGCTGCCAGCTCGAAGTCGGCACCCGGTGTACGCATGGCTACTGCCACCCGAGCCGCGGAATGCCCAGGCCAGCCGAGGCGGATCTCGAGCGGCTCCTCGGTGACCACGGTGTCGACGTGCGTTCGATGAGCTCCCGCCAGCACCTCTACTGCGGCGCGACGAACGCTCGATCCGGGGCGTTTGGCCGCAGTGGCCGGCGTGCTGAGGCCGATGTGGTCCGGTCGGGCGATCACCGCCCACGTCCCGTCGGGCCGAACTTCTCCCTGCTCGCTACGGCCTGGCGCAGGTCATCGGTGCGGTCGCTGATCGAACGACGTGCCAGCTCTGGAAGGCTCGGGTCGTCCAGGCATCGCGAGCTCAGCCGCAACGTCTCCGGCGACACCGCGAACCGGGGATAGGCCAGACGCGCCACCGACGCGACCACTGCGCCTGTGCGCAGCGACGCCGTGGCAGGGATCTCGGTGAAGTAGCGCGGCACGAACGCACCGGTCACCTCGTCCTGCCCCGGTCGGAAGAAGTACTCGCACAGCGCGTCCAGCTCAGTGTTGCTCAGCGACTCGTTGCTGGTGATGTCGTCCCACACCTGCGCCTTGACGTCCCGGTCGGGTATCGCCGCCCGACATCGAAGCGCGTGCCTGGCTCCCTGCGACGACGGATCGCGCTCCTGTTCGGCCTTGAGATCCGACAGACCGTAGGCGCCGTGTTCGCACAGTGCACGGGTGATCCGCCAGCGCAGGTCGTCGTCAGCGCGCAGTCCCGGCGGCGTCGCACCGTCGAGCCAGCTCCGCAACATCTGCTCGTCGTCCGAGGCAGCCACCAGCGCCCGGGCTGCGATGAGCTGGCGGTTGCTCTCCGGCGCGGAGCGGCTGAGGATCTCTGCGGCGACGGCCGCGAGCCGCCTGCGGTCGTCGGCGGGGGAGAAGTAGACCCCGATGAGACCGATAGCCCCCCCACTGGCGGAGCCGAGGGTCTTCTCCACGGCGAGATCGGACTCGCCCACGAGTGACTGCTCCAGAGCCGCCAGGTAGTCGCCAGGGCTCACCGTGGCGTCGTACAAGCCGTCCCTCAGCGCCCGCCAGATGACGGCGCGGCTCAGCGGGTCCTCGATGCTGCGAAGGAATCGGGGCGCGCGTGAGGCCGACGTCGGGTCCAGAGCCACCTTGGCCCAGGTCTCGTCGGCCGAGTCCGGCAGCAGGAGGCCCGTGCCGTCATAGGGCAGGTCCACCGGGGTTCTCGAGTCGTGCAGCTCGACAGGGGTCGAGACGCTTGTCTCGTCGTCGCGATACCACGTGGCCGTGAAGGCGTGCGCACGCGACACGTCCTCGCCCGAGCCGTTGGCACGTTCGACGAACACTGCGCCATCGGAGCCGACGCAGCACCGGAGAGTGTCCACTCCCGCCGTCCTCAGCCAGTCCTGAGCCCATGCGGTGACGTTCTTGTCGGTCGCCTGCTGCCACGACTGGAGCAGGTCGGAGAGGGTGGCGTTGCCGAAGCTGTGCCTGTGCAGGTGGGTGACGACCCCACGCAGGAAGGCCTCATCCCCGAGGTAGGCCTGCAGCTGTCGGAGCACGCCGGAGCCCTTGCTGTAGGAGATGCCGTCGAAGTCCGTCAGCGCCTGAGCGGTGTCGCGGGCCCCGTTTCCGGCAATGGGGTGGGTCGAGCTGCGCTGGTCCGCAGCGAGTCCCCAGGCCTTCTCCACGAAGGCGAAGTCCGTCCAGATGTCGCGAAACGACGTGACCTCGCTCGTCACCCGATATCCCATATAGGTGGCGAAGGACTCGTTGAGCCACAGGTCGTCCCACCAGCGCATCGTCACCAGGTCGCCGAACCACATGTGCGCCATCTCGTGCGCCACCACGTACGCCCGAGACGCGCGGGTGCTCTGAGTCGCCTGTGCCTTGAAGACGTACTCGTCGCTGAACGTGACGCAGCCCGGGTTCTCCATCGCCCCGGTGTTGAACTCGGGCACGAACGCCGGGTGGTAGTCGCCGAACGGATACCGGATGCCGAACAGCCGGTGGTATTCGTCGAAGCACTGACCGGTCAGGTGGAAGAGCTCGTCGCTGTCGGCTTCCAGGTGGCGAGCCAGCGACTGGCGGCAGTGCAGGCCCAGAGCGATGCCGTCATGGGTGCTGGTGATCGAGTGGTAAGGCCCCGCCACGAGAGTCACGAAGTACGTGGACAACGGCTTCGTGACATCGAGGATCCACTCGCCGGCGACCCGCTGCGTCGCCCGGGTGTTGCCGAGCACCGTCCACTCCGGAGGTACCTTCACGGAGATGTCGAAGGCGGCCTTGAGATCAGGCTGGTCGAAGCACGCGAAGATGCGGGGCGCCGCCGACAGGAAGGTCATGGCGTAGACGTAGGCTCGCCCGTCCTCCGGGTCAACAGCACGGTGCAGTCCCTCGCCGTCGTGCGAGTACGCCATGTCCGCGTCCACAACGAGCGTGTTGACGTCACCGAGGCCGGTCAGAGGGAGGCGTCCGTCCGCGAGCCGGCCGACGTCGAGCGGTTCGCCGTTCAGCTCAGCGCTGCGCATGATCTCAGGCTGTACGTCGACGAAGGTGTCGCGTCGATCCGAGCTCCGGAATTCGATGCTCGTGCGGGATCGGAACGTCTTGTCGCCGACGGTGAGGTCGAGATGGACGCGGTACGACGACACACTGAGGGAGGCCGAGCGTTCGTGGGCTTCGACGAGGGTCAGGCTGGGCATGGCGACAGCCTAGGTCGTATCGAATCGTCGGGACCGGCGCCGGCCTGTGCGGCACAATGGCTCGGTGACCGCACCGGGGGCCGTCGGTGACCAGAGCGGGAAGACCGTCGTCGTCACGGGAGCCAACAGTGGACTCGGCTTGGTCACGGCGCGCCTGTTCGCTCAGGCTGGTGCCGACGTGGTGCTCGCTGTGCGCGACATCGAGCGGGGTCGCCGAGCAGCCGCCTCCATCGCCGGTTCGACATCGGTTGCCGAGCTCGATCTGGCCGATCTGGCGTCGGTGCGACGCTTCGCCCGCGCCTGGAGCCGTCCCGTCGACGTCCTGGTGAACAACGCGGGTGTCATGGCCGTCCCGTTCGGACTCACCGCTGACGGCTTCGAGATGCAGATCGGCACGAACCATCTCGGGCCCTTTGCGCTGACGAACCTGTTGTTGCCGCGGGTGACTCACCGGGTCGTGACGGTATCTTCGGTTGCGCACCGGATCGGCAGCATCTGCCTTGATGACCTGATCTGGAGGCGCCGTCGCTACCGTAGATGGGCGGCGTACGGCCAGTCGAAGCTGGCCAACCTGCTGTTCACCCTCGAGCTGCAACGCCGGCTCGCTCTGTACGGCTCATCGGTGCGTGCCGTTGCCGCTCATCCCGGATATGCCGCGACCAACTTGCAGAGCCACTCCGGGAGCGCCGTCCAGAGCGCGCTTCTGTCGGTCGGGAACCGGTTGTTCGCGCAAAGCGACGTCATGGGCGCCCAGCCGATCCTGTTCGCGGCCACGCAGGACCTGCCCGGCGCGGCGTACGTCGGTCCGGACGGTAGGGGAGAGGCTCGTGGGCAGCCGACACTGGCAGGACGGTCCGCAGCGGCGACCGACGTCGACATGGCCAAGCGCTTGTGGAGTCTGTCCGAGAACCTCACCGGCGTCGGGTTCGGCCTCGGCGACAGGACCGGGACCGCATGAGAAGCACCGCTACGCACCGGAGCCGTTGCTGTCATCCGTGCCCGGTGAGCTCCGGCACGGCGCGAAGTCAGGTCAGCGCCTCGACGATGGCCGCGCCCAGCTCGGCTGGCTTGGTGAGCTGCGGCCAGTGCCCCGTCGGCAGATCGACGATCGTCGCGTCGCGGATCTTGGCCAGCTCGGCTGTGTAGGGGTGCCCCTGGTTCATGAAGTCGCGCAGCATCGCGGAAGGGAACTCACAGGTGATGACCGTGACGGGCACCTCGTAGCGGCGGGGGTCACGCAACACCTGGCGATCGGTCGCCACCGCGACGGGCTGGGGAACCGCTACCGCCCGGAACCGCTCGCGAATCTCGTCGGTGAGATCGGTGAGGTCCTCGTCGCCGAACACCGACCAGTCCGGCAGCGGAATCTCATCGTCGACTGCGGGCAGCTCGTCGTTGATCACGTCGCCGTCACCGAGCGGCCCCGAGTCGACGTAGATGACACGCGTCACGCGGTCGGGTCGCGCGTCCACCGCGGCGTGCGCGATCGCACCACCGCCGCTGTGGCCCACCAGCACGACCGGCGCGTCGTACTCGTCAATGACGTCGACGACCGCCGCGACGTGGTCGGCAAGTCCGATACCAGTCCGGCGATCGGCAGTCGAGGCCAGTCCGGGCAGTGTGAGGGCGCGCACCCGATGGCCCGCTGCTTCGAGCGGGGGAACGACGGGGTCCCATGATGAGGCGTTCAACCAGAATCCTGGAATGAGAATGACGTCCATGGACCCGACGGTATCCAGTCCCACCGACAACGGCGATTCGACGACGTGGCTGCGTCACCATGGGCCGAGTCACGGCGTGACATCCTTGTTCGGCGCTATCCAGGCCGAGCAGCGTGAGGTCGCTCATTTAGGCGGGAGAGCGGGGCTGCACCACGAGAAGTGCCGGCCGGCCACGCATGGGATCATGCCTTACTTGACATAATGTGGCTTATCGGCGTATGACCGTCGAGGCAGGTGTGACCGCCGGCCCCACCACGAAGACCGCGACAAGCACGAAGGACGCGACAAGCTTGGCGCGCTGGGTCCCCCCGCGGCCGCCAACCTCGGGACTGGAGGCGAAGGCCCCGACGTGACGCCGTCGGGGTGCGTGCAAGAGACTGCTTCGATGGCTGCTGAGTATGTCGAGAGTGATCAGTTCCGTGGTGCCCGCATCCACCTGTGCAACCTTGACGGCCTGGAGATCCGCGATTGCGAGGTCAACGGTCTCAAGATCGTCGACTGCTACGGGAGCGACGTCTACCTCGGTGGCGACTTCGAACGTCTCGTCGTCAACGACGTGGACGTGACCGACTACGTCGAGGCCGAGCTCGACCGGCGGCAGCCGACGCGGGTGTTGGCGCGGGACGCCGCGTCGGTCGACGACTACCGGGCCGCGTGGGATGCCATCGAGGCGCTGTGGACCGCGACCCTCGAGCGCGCCAAGCAGTTGCCCGAGGCCAGGCTGCAGGAGCAGGTGAACGGCGAGTGGTCGTTCGTCGAGACCCAACGGCACCTGCTGTTCGCCAGCGATGCCTGGCTCGGCAGTGCCGTGCTCGAGGAGGGAGCGCCGTATCACCCGTTGGGCTTCCCCGCCGGCGGGACGCCGCCCGACGCCGCGGCGAAGCTCGGGCTCACCCTCGACGCCAGCCCCACGCTCGACGAGGTGCTTGCGCCGCGACTCGCCCGCATGGCCACTGTGCGGCGGGTCGTCGACGGGATCACCGAGGCCGAGCTCGATCGGGTCTGCGGTCGCAAGCCGGCGGACATGTATCCCGACCGGGAGTACGTCGTACGCCGCTGCCTCAAGGTGGTGCTCAAGGAAGAGGCCGAGCATCACCGCTATGCGGTCCGCGACCTCCCCGAGCTCGCGGCCGGTGCCTGAACCGGCCCAGGGCGCTGCCGCGTCAATGGACCGCAGGCCCAGGCCTTGACTCCACCGCGGTACGGGGCGCTGGAGAATTCTTCGGCAACGTTGCGGTGGGATGTCGAGATCCCGTGCGCGGCTCCGTCCCTGGACTGAACACGGCCACACGGGCCGTACGCATAAGGAGAACATGATGGCCAAGTACCTTCTGCTCAAGCACTACCGCGGTGGCCCGGCTCCCGCCATGAACTGCGCGCCGATGGACCAGTGGACGCCGGACGAGGTCGACGCGCACATGCAGTTCATGCGCGACTTCGCGACCCGGTTGGAGGGGATGGGCGAGTTCGTCGACGGTCAGGCGCTGGCCCCCGACGGCGCGTTCGTGCGTTATGACGGCGAAGGTCGCCCACCGGTGACCGACGGGCCGTTCGTCGAGACCAAGGACCTGATCGCCGGCTGGTACATCATCGACGTCGAGTCGTGGGACCGCGCGGTGCAGCTGGCCGGAGAGCTGTCGGCTGCCCCCGGGCCTGGCGGCAAGCCGATCTACGAGTGGCTGGAGGTACGACCGTTCCTGGCCGACGTGCCCTCGGTCACCGAGTGAACGAGGCGCTGCTGCGGGACCTCGTACCCGCGGTGATCGGTGTCCTCGTCCGACGCGGCGCAAACTTCGCGTCGGCCGAGGACGCCGTGCAGGAAGCCCTGGTCGAGGCCGTGCGTGTGTGGCCGGGTCATCCGCCGCAGGATCCCAAGGGCTGGTTGGTCACCGTCGCGTGGCGCAAGTTTCTCGACGTCGCCCGCGCCGATGACTCTCGGCGGCGACGCGAGGCGCGTATGGAGAGCGAGCCGGTGCCCGGACCGGTCAAGGCGCTCGACGACACGCTTCAGCTGTACTTCCTGTGCGCCCACCCCTCCTTGACACCGGCATCAAGTGTTGCGCTCACGCTGCGCGCGGTCGGCGGACTGACCACGCGCCAGATCGCGCAGGCCTACCTCGTGCCGGAGGCGACCATGGCCCAGCGGATCAGCCGGGCCAAGCGGACCGTCGCGGGCGTCCGGTTCAACCAGCCCGGTGACGTTGCCACGGTGCTGCGTGTGCTCTACCTCGTCTTCAACGAGGGCTACTCCGGCGACGTCGACCTCGCCGCCGAAGCGATCCGGCTCACTCGCCATCTGGCGGCCATGATCGACCATGAGGAGGTCGCTGGCCTGCTTGCGCTCATGCTCGTGCACCACGCACGGCGCCCGGCACGGACGGGCCCCGACGGCAGGCTTGTCCCTCTTGCCGAGCAGGACCGCAGCCTGTGGGACAGTCGCCTGGTCGCCGAGGGCGTCGACATGCTCCAGGCGGCCCTCGGCCGAGACCGCTTGGGCGAGTATCAGGCCCAAGCCGCGATCGCCGCGCTGCACGCCGACGCACGAACAGTCGAGGAGACCGACTGGGTGCAGATCGTCGAGTGGTACGACGAACTGGTGCGCCTCACCGACAACCCCGTTGCCCGCCTCGGCCGGGCCGTTGCGATCGGTGAGGCGGACGGCCCGAGGGCGGGACTGGCCGCCCTGGCAGAGGTCGACCCCGCACTGCCCCGCCGCACCGCAGCCGCGGCGTACCTCCACGAGCGTGACGGCGACGCCGCGACCGCGGCACGGCTCTACGCCGAAGCCGCCCGGTCGGCGCCCAGCCTCCCCGAACGCGACCACCTCACGCGACAAGCCGCACGGCTCAACGCTCAGCTGCGCCGGTGAGCGGCGAAGGCCAGCACGTCACGGGCGAATCCATGGCCGGCGCTGGTGACCGGCTTGCTCCACGAGGTCCGATGGTGATGCCCGGTGACGGCTGTCCACGGCTACCGTCTCAGCGCTGCGGGTAGAGCGTCTCGCCGCGCGACAGCATCTCGATGTACTTGGCGATCCGTCGCGCCCGGGTTTCGGGGCGTCTCGCTGTGACGACGCGGTGCAGCACCGCGTAGCGGTTGGTGCCGTTCAGGCCGTCGAAGGCCGCCTGAGCCTGCGGGTCGGCGCGCAGTGCTTCCGCTAGGTCGGGTGGTATCTCGATGGTCGCCGGCCCCGCATACGCCGCCTCCCAACGGCCGTCGGCCTTGGCCCGGTCAACCTCGGCCATGCCCGACGGTTGCATCCGGCCCTCCGCGGTGAGCCTTTGCACGATCGCGACATTGCGCTGCGACCACATGCTGCGCGCCCGGCGGGGCGTGAAGCGCTGCCAGTACGTCGTCGCGTCGCGGCCCTTCACCTGACCGTCGATCCACCCGTAGCACAGCGCCACCTCGAGCGCGTCGTCGTAGCGAAGTGACGTGGGCTCCGTCGTCCCTTTCTTGGCCAGTACCAAGCGCACCCCTGATTCCTGGGTGTGGTGGTTGCTCAGCCAGTCCTCCCACGCCGCGACATCGGGCACCGTCAGCTCGGGCAGCTCAGCCGCCATCGTCACCTCTGCCCGACGATCGCCGCGCTCGTCGGGTGGCCTCGTGGCTCGAGGCGGCCGCCCTCATTGGCTCAGCTCGACAAGCAACGCGGGCATCTCGTCCAGCAGCTCGCGGCCCAGGAAGCCCAGTGGCCCCACCCGCGCGGCCAGCCGGTCACCGGCAGCGGCATGCAGGTGCGTCGCCCAGCACGTCGCCTGAGCGACATCGGCGCCGCGGGCCAGCAGCCCGGTGACACACCCGGCCAGCACGTCCCCGCTTCCCGATGTCGCGAGGCCGCCGTGACCCGCCGCCACCTCCCATCGCCGGCCGTCCGGTGCGGCCACGATGCCTGAACACGTGACAACGGCCTCATATCGCTTTGCTACCTCGAGCACGTCCGCCTCAGTGTCGGAGAGCTCGCGGTCCAGCAGCCGCGCCGCCTCCTGTGAGTTGGGCGTCAGCACCAACCGTCCCGCGAACGCCTTGCGGACGTCGACGAGGTCGATGAGGACACCGAGCGCATAGGCGTCAAGCACGATCAGGGTCTCCGCCGGCATCTCGGCTGCCAGTCCACGCAGCAGCTCGGCCGCCTGCTCGGCGTCGTCCAAGCCCGGCCCGACCACGACGGCGTCCACAGTGTCGAGGGTGTCGGCCAGTGAGCTCGCGCTCGACCCGGCGACGGACCCGTCCGGCGTCTCTGTCAGACCGATGACGCCTGACTCCGGGATCGCCACGGCCATCTGTACGGCCGTGGACCGTGCGACGGCTAGCTGCAGGTGCCCGGCACCTACCCGAAGCGCCGCCACGCCGGCCAGCAAGGCGGCTCCAGGAGTCTTCGCCGCACCTCCAACCACGAGGAGACTGCCTCGTCCGTGCTTCGACCCGGCCACGTCGGGCAGCGCCCACGATCTGAGCAGCGCGGGCGTCACCACCTCCGGTGCGGGCGCCGCCGCACCGGCCGCCTCATCGCGGGGCGACATCGGGAACTCCCGGGTGTCGCGTCACCGGCACGTCCTGCTTCTCGAGGTGCGACACGTCGTTGAACAGGTCGAGCGTCCACTCCCCCTCACCACTCGGGCGGCGCAAGCGCGTCACGGAGACATTGCGAATGGCTGTCGTCCGGGTGATGTCGAGAACGTCGGACTCGCTCAGCCCCTCACAGACGTAGCGCGTCACGACCACCATGGCGTCGTGGCACACGAGGAGAACACGGCGCCCGTCCTCGACCCGGTCCACGTCGGCCAGCAGGCTGCGCATGCGAAGCGCCAGATCAGCCCAGGACTCACCTCCCGGTGGACGGTGGTAGAACTTGCCCAGCCAACGTCGCCGGGCGGCTTCCTCGGGGAACCGAGCCTCCACGCCTCGCGTGGTCAGGCGATCCAGGACACCCAGCTCACGGTCGCGGAGGCGCTCGTCGATGCGCAGCGGCAGGTCGAGACCCGCGGCGTCGAGGGCGAGCCGACCGGTATCGGCGGCCCGGCGGTAGGGCGAGGACCACACCGACTGCGGCAGCTGGTCGGGCGACCACTTCTTGAGCAGCGCACCGAGGGACCTGGCCTGTTCCTGGCCGGTGTCCGACAGCTCGACGTCGGCGTCGCGCGCCAAGACCTCGATGAACTCGGCCTCGTCCGCCTCGGCCTTGGCCGCTGCCACGTTGCCGAGGCTCTCGCCGTGACGGGTGAGGACAAGCTCGACAGCGCCCATTCCGGAGACCTTAGTGGATCTGCTCAGGGCTGCTGCGATGCGGGGACACTGCCGCACGGGCGCGTGCAGCACGTCAACCACCGGCGAGCAGCGTCACTGGTATCCCGTGGTCCCCCACCGTGGCCAGTCGGCGCGGCGCGTCACCGTCGGGCCCGGCGACGACCAGCTCGGGCGGCCCGGGATCGTCACCGACGGGAAACTCCATCGACACGCGCACGACGGGCCCTCGCCTGGCCGACGCGAGGGCGCGGCGCACCCGCTGAGTCTCCTCGGGTGACCAGTACTGCTCTGTGATGGACTGCCAGACCACCGTCACCACGTCGTCGTCGACATCGCGGCCGAGCTGATGCTCCAGCCACTCCCCCGCGCCTGCCCGGTCAACCGTCACGGGATGCCGAGCGGCGATCTCCAATGCGGCCGCGAGCCGGGCGTGCCGGTCCGGATGGAAGGGCCAGATGAAGGACCGCAAACGAAGTTGCCCGTCGGCCGAGGTCGCGTCGACCGGCTCCAGGTCGCAGCCGCGACGCTCGGCGATGTGAAAAGGCACGGGCGTCACGTCGCCGACCACGCTGTCCCGCAGGACCAAAGGCGACGACTCCGGTCCGAAGCTCCACCCGGGCGACTCGAACCGGAAGTGGTCCAGGAGCAGGTTCAGGCCCCCGCTGGCGCCCAGCTCCAGCAGCCGGACGGTCCGAAGTCCGGTACTCGAAACCGCGGAGAACATCCCGACCAGCAGCGCAGCGGACCTGCCGACCTCGTTCGTCTGAGGAGCCACCTGCAACGCATCGCTCAGCTCGTCGATGTGGGCTTCGAGCGTGCGTCGGACCAACGGCCAGGCCTGGGAGGCAGGCTCCATGCCGCCCAGACACGGGTAGTACGGCACCAGCTCGGGAGCGCGGCCGGTCAGGACGAGACGGAACACGCCCGCCAGCAGGCGCAGCTCCACGACGGCGCCTCGGGGGGCGTCCTCCCACTCGCGGCAGATCTCCCGAACCGGCCCTCCGGCCTCCCAGTCGTCGGCCATCGCGCGCTCCAGGACCGCATACAGATGGGACCTGTCGCCCGCGTGGGCGCGCATACGGTCAGCAAGACTCAACGCGGGGCCCGGTGCTCACGTCGCGCTGACGCCCTGGTCCTTCGTCCACAGGTCGAGCAGCCCGCGGAAGTGGGCGGCGAACTGGTCGACCTCGTGGGCGGGGTAGGTCGCCACCACGGTCTGCATCAGCAGGTCGTCGAACTCCTGCGAGGTGACCCACTCCGCGACCAGCTCGTCGATGTCCGGCAGCGCCTGCGCACAGAAGTCGTCATAGCGGTCGCGCTCGAAGTAGGCGTCGGCGAGCTCCTGGTATCGCCGCAGCTTGTCGCCGTAGCTCAGCTCGGGGTCGTCGGCCACCGCGAACCAGATCGACGGGTCGACGTGCAACCGGGCGGTGCGGTTCGTCGCCACGCAGAACGCAGTCCACTTCAGCAGCGACTTCATCGCCCACGGGAAGTAGTAGTGCAGTGAGGTGATGGCGACGTCCGGGCACGCGTTGGCGTAGTCGATCGGGAGGACGGTGTCGCCTGCGACCAGCATCTCGCAGGAGTTGAACTCCCAGCGGAAGAACGCGTTGACGGTTTGGGCGATGGTGAGCGCCTCCAGTCCGGTCTCCGGCGACAAGAAATCGTGGTCGACGTGGTAGCGGTTGTGCATCGGCTCGCCCGGCGCGAAACGCATGACCATGGACTCCGGGCCGATGGTGAGGGCGCGGGCGAACACGTCATACGGCTCCACCGCCTTCTGCAGGTGCATCAACATCTCGCCGGACTCGTTGTAGGCCGCCCACAGGTCCTGCTCGTTGTTGATCCGGGACACGCCGCGCCAGCCGCCGCCGTCGAACGGCTTCATGAACAGCGGGTACCCCATGTCGCGCGCCGTTGCAGCCAGGTCGAACGGCTCGTTGTACTTCGAGGCCGTGTACGACCACCGGGGATTGTCCAGCGGGTTCTTGTACGGCACCAGCACCGTGTCGGGGATCTTCATCCCGAGGCGCATCATGGCGCAGTACGCGGAATGCTTCTCCATGGACTGGAACGTGAACGGTGAGTTGAGGAGGTAGACGTCGTCCATCAGCGCGACCTTCTTCAACCACTCCCGTGGGTGGTAGTACCAGTAGGCGAGCCGGTCGATGACGAGGTCGTGACGCGCCTTGTCGCGTAGGTTGAACGGCGCGATCGTCACCCGCTCCACGTCGATGGCGTGCCCGCGACCGGCATAGGTGAACGTCCCCAGGCGGGCGGCGAGGCCCTCGATGGCTCGCGGCCAGTCCTCCTCCTGTCCGAGCAGGAGGCCAACGAGGTGTCGGCTTGTCTCAGTCACGGCTGTCTCCTAACAGAATCGGGGGAGGTGGTGGGCAAGCTGTTGACGCCACCACGGCCAGTCGTGGGCGACGTCGAAGCCCCAGAGGTCGAGTTCGCAGCGAATGCCTTTGCGCTGCAGCAGAGCCGCCATCTCCCGCGACGACGGCAGCGCACCGGTCGGGTTCACCTCCCACGCGCCCTGCCCGCACACGAGCAGGATGGACACGCGTTCGCGCAACCAGGCGAGGTGGTCACCGTCGGCGTTGGCGACGTAGTCCATCGGGTTGGCGAAGTACGCGGCGTCCCCGCGCTCACCCCAGGCGCGCCAGGTGCTGACGTCGTAGTTCCCTGACAAGCCCAGTGCCAGCGGAACGAGGTCGGCGCGCTGCAGCGCCAGGTGGACGGCGTGGTAGGCACCGAGGCTGCAGCCCAGGGCCATCAGCTCACCTCCGCCGCCGGTGTCGCGCGAGATCCAGGGCACGGCTTGGTCGACGAGCCAGTCGATGTACACGCCTTGGCGCCGTGCCCGCTCCTCCGTGGAGACCGACGTGTCGGACCAGGTGAAGGTGTCCAAGGAGTCCACGCAGTACAGCTTGACGCGGCCGGCGTCGATGAGGTCCTGGACGGCGCCCACCATGCCGTTGTTCTCGAAGTCCCAGGCACGGCCGGCTTCGGTCGGAAACACCAGTACGGGACGGCCATAGTCCCCGTACGCGATGAGCGACAAGGTGTGCGACGAGTCGCGCAGTGGAAGGTCGACATGCTCGCGTCTCATGGCGTCATCCTCCCGCACCCCACACCGACCGCAAGACGTCGGTCAGAGCCGGGTGCAGGCTGTCGCGCCACGCGGTGTAGTTGTGCAGGTCGCGGACCCCCTGCAGCCGGACCTCGTGGCCGTTGCGCCGCAGCGCGGCGGCCATCTCCTTGTTGTTCGCGTAGTTCTCCTCGCTGACGCCGCAGGTGAGCGCGATCTCGAGAGGGTGGTCGCTACGCCCGCCGTCTGCGACGTCGCGAACCGCGCCGACCACCCGGTCGAAGTACGGGTAGGACGACTCCTGCATGTCCAGCTCGGACGTGAAGAACGAGCCCGACTGCGACAGCACGCCACCGAACCGGCGCTGCCCCGCGAGAGCCACCAATAGCGCCGTCAGACCGCCGAGGCTGGCGCCCATGGCCACCAAGGGTCCCGCGACGGCGAATGACTCCCCGACCATGTCCAGGCAGTCCAGCTCGGCCCGCAGATACTCCTGATTGGCGGTGTACCAGGCATCGCGCTCCAGTGGGTGCATGAGCGCCATCCGATAGCGCGGAAGGGTCTCGTCCCCCACCATCGCCGCCGAGTACGCAGCGAGCCCGGCCAGATCGGCGTACTCCGGTCCGTCGTGAACGACGAGCAGCGGTGCGGGCTCGGCTGGCTGAAGGGCGTCCGGGGACCAGACGTCGACCGGTACCCTGCCGAGCACGTCGCTGTTGTGCTCGATCCGGGTGACGGTGGCGGCGGCTCCTGCATCGCTGAGCCAGGCAGGCGGACGGTACCCAGGAAGCAGGGCGACGCTGCGCTCGCCGAATGCGGTCCGTACGCGCTCGGGGTTGGCCGGGTCGCACACCACCTCGACCGACCCGTCGTGCCAGGTGAGCAGGAGCCGGTACTCCACGCGCCAGAGTGGCGGCCGCGGGATGGTCAGGGTCCAGCCCGCACTGGTACGCCGGAAACGGCGCCGGCCGGCGATGGCGTCGTCGCAGTCGAGGGCAACGCGGGCGATCGAGCCGGTGGGGTCGTCCAGGCTGAACACGAGCTTGGAGTCGCGCACGTACGGGGTCGCCATGATGGTGGCGACCCTATCGCCGCCCTCGCCACCACCTCGAACCAGGAGTGAACCGCAGAGTCCTGCCCGTATTCGGGCAGATCTTGAGAAGTTCGTCGGCAGTTCGTTTACTATTGGCGACGATGATCGACGACGACGTCGTAGCCCACATCTGCGCGAGCACCGGGCTGCCCCCAACGGATGCAGCTCGGGTGGTGGGGGACGTGCTGGCCTATTACGCCGAGCCGGCGGAGGCCTTCGTGCGGCGCAGGCATAGCCAGTTGCGTTCAGCGGGACTGCAGAACCCCGAGATCTTCGTCCGCATCAGGTCAGAGCTGGCGGGACGCCTGGTCGCCGCCCCCGAACTCAGCGAGCGCCAAGTGCGCCGCATCGTCTACGGCTAAGGAGCCACTCATGTGTGGAATCGTCGGTTACGTCGGCGCGCAGGCAGCCGCCCCCATCATCGTGGAAGGCTTGAACCGGCTCGAGTACCGAGGCTACGACTCAGCCGGCATCGCACTGATGAACTCCAGTGGCGTCAAAGTGACCAAGCGCGCCGGTCGCGTCCGCGATCTCGAGGCTGCCCTTCCCAAGCGGCTGGGCGCCAAGATCGCCATCGGCCACACCCGATGGGCGACCCACGGAGCCCCCACCGATGCCAACGCGCATCCCCACCAGGACGCCTCCGGGCGGGTCAGCGTGGTCCACAACGGCATCATCGACAATGCCGCTGCGCTGCGCAGCCGGCTGGCCGCTGACGGCATCGAGTTCTCCTCGGACACCGATACCGAGGTGCTCGCCCACCTGATCGCCAGGGCGGCAGCTGCGACGCTCGAAGGTCGCGTCCTGGAGGCACTCGCCCAGGTGCACGGCACCTACGGCATCGCCGTCCTGCACGCTGACCACCCCGACCGGATCGTCGTCGCCCGCAATGGATCACCGCTCATCATCGGTGTGGGCGACCGCGAGATGCACGTGGCGAGCGATCTTGCGGCACTGGTCAAGTACACCCGCCAGATGGTCCACCTCGACGACGGTGAGCTGGCGACGCTCACGTCGGGCGGCTTCCAGACGTTCACGGCAGACGAGGCCAACACGCACAAGAGCCCGGTGACCGTCGACGTCAGCGTCGAGGACTTCGACGGCCAGGGCTACGACTCGTTCATGCTCAAGGAGATCTTCGAGCAGCCGGCAGCGGCCGAGCGGACCCTGCGAGGCCGCCTCGACGAGCGCTTCGGGACCGCTCACCTGGGTGGGCTGAACCTCGACGCCCGCGAGAGCCGCGCCATCCGCCGGGTGAAGATCCTCGGGTGCGGGTCGGCGTACTACGTCGGCGAGCTCGGAGCCGGCATGATCGAAGAGCTCGCCCGCGTGCCGGCCGCTGCCGAGCCCGCTTCAGAGTTCCGCTATCGCAACCCGGTCATCGAGCCCGACACGCTGTATGTCGCAGTCAGCCAGTCCGGTGAGACCCTCGACACGCTGCTGGCCGTCCAGGAGATCAAGCGCAAGGGCGGCAGGGTCATCGGCCTGGTCAACGTGGTGGGCTCGGCCATCGCCCGCGCGTGCGACGGTGGAATCTACATCCACGCCGGCCCCGAGATCTCCGTCGCCTCGACCAAGGCGCTGACCAACATGTCGATCTCCTTCGCTCTGCTGGCCCTGCACCTCGGACGGGTCCGGGACCTGTCCGTCGCCGACGGACGCCGCATCATCGCCGGACTGCGGCGGCTGCCGGACCAGATCTCGGAGATCCTGGCACGCAGCGACGACCTGGGCGACCACGCTCAGATCCTGGCGAAGGCCGAGAGCCTGTTCTTCATCGGGCGGGTCCGTGGCTTCGCGGTGGCCCGCGAGGGTGCGCAGAAGTTCAAGGAGATCTCCTACCGCCATGCCGAGGCCTACCAGACCTCGGAGCTGAAGCACGGCCCGTTGGCGCTGATCAGCGACACCGTCCCCACAGTGTCGATCGTTCCTGACGACGAGCTCTGCGAGCGAAACCTGGGAGCCCTGCACGAGATCGACGCCCGGTCCGGTCCACTGGTCGTGATCACTCACGACACGGTCGACCTCGCAGGCTTGGAGGTCACCCGCATCAACGTGCCCAAGAACGAGCCGGAGCTCGACCCCATCCTCCTCACCGTGCCAGTGCAGCTGCTCGCCTACCACGCCGCCGTGGCGCTGGAACGCGACGTCGACAAGCCCCGCAACCTCGCGAAGTCCGTGACGGTCGAATAGCGCCAGATTCCCGTGCTGCCTCTCCCCCGCGGCGACATCTGCTCGTTCGCATCGATGGGGCTTCGGCGTGGGGCGATGACGTTATCTCACATATGAGATACGGTTTGATGTTGTGACTGAGACCTACCTGACCCGCATCGGCACGCTCATCCGCGACGCACGGCAGGGCCGTGGCTACACACAGGCTGAGCTCGCCGATGTGCTGAACACCAGCCAGAGCGCAGTGAACCGCATCGAGCGCGGACATCAGAACCTGAGTCTCGAGATGCTCGCGAAGATCGGTGAGGCCCTCGACTCCGGCTTCATCTCGTTGGGGGTCTCCGGGCCGTTGCACCTTCGCGTCGTTGGCGGCAAGACGCTGTCGGGCTCGATCGACGTCAAGTCGAGCAAGAACGCAGGAGTGGCCCTGCTCTGCGCCTCGCTGCTCAACAAGGGCCGGACAACGTTGCGCCGAGTGGCGCGCATCGAGGAGGTCCACCGCATCCTCGAGGTGCTGAACAGCATCGGCGTCCAGTCCACCTGGCTCAACGACGACAACGACCTCGAGCTGGTGGCGCCTCAGCACCTCGACCTGAGCGCCATCGACGAGACGGCCGCGCGCCGTACCCGCAGCATCATCATGTTCCTCGGGCCGCTGCTGCACCGCATTGACGAGTTCGAGCTCCCCTACGCCGGTGGATGCGACCTGGGCAACCGAACCGTCGAACCGCACATGGCGGCGCTGCGGCCGTTCGGCCTCGAGGTCAAGGCCACCGAGGGCAGCTACCACGCCAGGGTGGACCGCGCTGTCGTCCCCACCCGCCCCATCGTGCTCACCGAACGCGGCGACACCGTGACGGAGAACGCCATCCTGGCGGCGGCAGGACATCCTGGCGTCACGGTCATCCGTAATGCCAGCCCGAACTACATGGTGCAGGACCTGTGCTTCTTCCTCGCCAAGCTCGGCGTCACGATCGAGGGCATCGGAACCACCACCTTGACGGTCACCGGACTCGCCGACATCAACGTCGACGTCGACTATGCGCCGTCGGAGGACCCCATCGAGGCCATGAGCCTGCTGGCGGCAGCGATCGTCACGTCGTCGAGCATCACGATCCGGCGGGTGCCGATCGAGTTCCTCGAGATCGAGCTGGCACTGCTCGAGGAGATGGGCTTCAACTACGAGCGGACCGGGGAGTACCTCGCGGGCAACGGCCGCACCCGCCTCGTGGATCTGACCACGCGGCCGTCGACGCTGCACGCACCGATCGACAAGATCCACCCGATGCCGTTCCCGGGCCTCAACATCGACAACCTGCCGTTCTTCGCCGTGATCGCGGCCACGGCGCACGGCCAGACCCTCATCCACGACTGGGTGTACGACAACCGCGCCATCTACCTGACTGAGCTGACCAAGGTGGGTGCTGCCGTCACGTTGCTCGACCCGCACCGTGTGCTGGTGAAAGGGCCCACCCACTGGTCGGCAGCCGAGCTGATCTGTCCTCCGGCTCTCCGGCCGGCGGTGGTCCTGCTGCTCGCCATGATGGCCGCGAAGGGCACCTCGATCCTGCGCAACGTGTACGTGATCAACCGCGGCTACGAGGATCTAGCAGCTCGCCTCAACGCCCTCGGGGCTCAGATCGAGACGTTCCGCGACATCTGAGCGACTGCGTCGCTGCGTCAGCCGAAGAGCAGATCGATGTAGGACCGGGCCCGCCGGGCCGGTGGGGGGTCAGGCGGCGCCGACATTCCGGGGACGATGCGGGGTATCGGCTGCGTGCTGGGCCCCGACGAGACGTGCCAGTCATTCTCCTGCTCGATGAGCAGTCCCAGGTCGGCAGATGAGAGGAACACGCCCCGGCACGTCGGACACTGCACGACGGTGACGCCGCCTCGTTCCTGCACGGCCATCTCAGAACCGTCTTGGGGGCATGCTCTCGTCGTCATTGCGCCAACGCTAGTGCGTCGGTCGCCGTCATGGGCGGCGCCGCCCCGGGACAACTCTCCCGGCACCGCGCCGACGCCTGGACCGGTGCGCTGCCCGGGCGGTCGTCATACTTTCCGGGTGACCACGAGGAGCCGGGCCGCCGACTACCCGTACTTCGACAACGGCGGCCGGCCAATCGCGTTCGCGCACCGCGGTGGCGCGCTCACCGGGAACACTCCGCTGCTGGAGAACACCATGGTGGCCTTCCAGGCGGCGGTGGATCTCGGCTACCGGTATGTGGAGACCGACGTCCACGCCACGCAGGACGGCGTCCTCGTCGCCTTTCACGACCCCACCCTCGAGCGGACCACCGACGCCGAGGGCCTGATCAGCGACCTCACGTACAGGGAGCTCCTGTCGGTGAAGATCGGCGGACGTGAGGCGATTCCCCGGTTGAGCGACCTGCTCTCCACGTGGCCCGACGTGCGATTCAACATCGACGCGAAGTCACCGCGGGCGGTGCGACTGCTGGCCGCCGCCATCGCCGAGCACAGAGCGTGGGACAGGGTATTGGTCGCGTCGTTCTCGACTCCTCAGTTGTGGCAGCTGCGCCGACTGCTCGGGCCGCGGGTGGCGACCGCTCACTCCGCCGTGGGCAACACTGCTCTGCGGCTGCTGCCCACGCAGACCCTCCGGAGGCTCACGGTCGGCCGGCACGGCCAGGCGGCTCAGGTGCCGGTGCGTCGAGGGCCGCTCGAGATCGTGACGCCGTCGTTCCTCGATGCCGCACACGTCCTGGGCAAGCAGGTCCACGTCTGGACCATCAACGCCCCTGGCGAGATGCACCGGTTGCTCGACCTCGGCGTCGACGGGATCGTGACCGACCACATCGAGGTGTTGCGCGACGTCTACCGCTCGCGTGGCATCTGGGACTGACGACATGGCGTACGGATCCCCCACCTCAGCACCGGCCCCGAGCGAGGCCGAGCGGAACCGCCGTGAGCAGCGGGCCTGGTACTACTACGACTGGGCGAACTCCGGGTATGTGACAACAGTCGCCACCGTCTTGTTCGCGCCCTACCTCACTGCGGTCGCAGAGACCGCCGCCTGCGGGGCCGCGGGGACATCGACGGACCCCTGCAGCACCTCACTGCGGCTACTCGGGCTCAACGTGTCGCCGGGGTCACTGGTCTTCTACATCGTCACACTGGCCACCATCGTGTCGGCGTTCGTGTTGCCCATCGTGGGTGCGATCGCCGACCGGTCATCGCGCAAGAAGACCATCATGGCGGGGTTCGCATGGACAGGCAGCGCCTTCGCTGGAGCGATGTTCCTCGTCACCGGCTCCGACTGGCTGCTCGGCGCCGGGCTGTTGTTCGGGGCCAACATCTGCCTCGGCGCCAGCGTGGTGGTGTACGACGCGATCCTCTGCGAGATCGCCACCCCGGACGAGCGCAACGCCGTGTCGTCTCGAGGCTGGGCGATGGGGTACCTCGGCGGCGGCCTGCTCCTGACCGTCAACCTCGCGGTGGTGTCGTTCCACGAGGCACTCGGTCTCAGCGAGGGCATGGCGGTCCGGATCTGCCTGCTGAGCGCAGCCGCCTGGTGGGCCGGCTTCACCGTCATCCCGTACCTGCGCATCCGCAACCGCCCGGTCGCGCTCCACGTGGACGCCTCGGGCGGACTGTTCCGTCGCAGCTTCGGCCAGCTCGCGGCCACCTTGAAGGATCTGCGCTCATTCCCGACGACGTTGCGGTTCCTGCTGGCGTACCTGTTCTTCAACGATGGCATCCAGACGGTGATCGCGGTGTCGTCCACCTACGGCGAGAAGGAGCTGGGCTTCACCAAGGAGGTGCTGATCGCCACCATCTTGATCGTCCAGTTCGTCGCCTTCGGCGGCGCCCTGCTGTTCGGGCGGATCGCCGCCGTTCGAGGCAGCAAGGCGACGATCGTCGGCGGACTCGTCGCGTGGATGGCCGTGGTCGTGACCGCGTTCGTGCTGCCGTCGGACCGCATCGCACCTTTCCTGGTCCTCGCCGTGGTCATCGGGATCGTGCTCGGCGGGACGCAGGCGCTGTCGCGGTCGCTGTTCAGCCAGCTCATCCCACGGGGCCGGGAGGCGGAGTACTTCAGCCTCTACCAGGCGTGCGAGCGCGGCACCAGCTGGCTCGGCACACTCACCTTCGGGCTCGTACATCAGCTGAGCGGCTCATACCGGCCAGCCATCATCTCCCTCATCGTGTTGTTCGTGGTGGGCCTGGCCATCTTCTTGCGGGTCGACCCGCGCCGAGGAATAGCCGAGGCCGGAAACCCGGTTCCCACCACGGTGTGACCTTGTCGGGCCGCCTCGGGGTCATCGAGGGGCGCCGGTTTGGCAGGCGTGGTCGCGGACGATGTCCTTAGCCGGCTCATCCAGTCATCTCAGCGGAATCTCAGCCTGGCTGGGAATGATTGCCCACAGCGACTCGTTCCACCCATATCTGGCTCAACGGCGCGCATAATGGCGAGAGCAGCGTTGTGCAGGTAGGGGAACCACCAACTACTCGGGGAGATCACCATGTCAGAACGAGCCACCCTACGAGGCTCGCGCCTCGGCGGCACGAGTTTCGAGGACGAGAGCGGTATCGAGTTCGCGCCGCGGCAGCGGGTCGTCTACGACTGCGCGGCCGGTCACGAGTTCGAGATCCCCATGGCCGCCGAAGCCGAGATCCCGTTCACGTGGGAGTGCCCGCGATGTGGTGCCGCGTCCCGTCAGCGCGACGGCAGTGAGCCCGAGGGCAAGCTGGAGAAGCCGATCCGCACGCACTGGGACATGCTCTTGGAGCGGCGCTCGATCGCTGAGCTCGAGGACATCCTGTCCGAGCGGCTGGAGCTGTTGCGAGCTGGCGCCATCGGCCCGGCGCACCTGCACCGCACCCGCTCGACCTCCGCTGCGGCAAAGGCCAAGAAGTCGGCCTGACCGGGCGGTAACAAGACTGCCGGACCACCGGCGCAAAGACGCCTCCCCATTCGGGGAGGCGTCTTCTGCGTTCGCCTGCGAAGGCCACCCCGCCTGACCTCGAACGATCCGGTCGTCTCGTCGACGCCCTGGACTGCCAACTGACGGGTTCGGCGCGGGATGTACGAAACGGGCGTCCTCGTCGACGCGCCTGCACGGTCAGCTGCCCTCAGTCAGGATCCTTGGCGCGGTAGATCGTGTGGACGCCTGCACGAGACGGGGCGTACCCGCGTTGCACCCGCGAGGCCATCCGCTTGGCCCCCCACGACAGCAGCGCCTTGCGCGCGATCGGCCGCGTGAACGGCAGCACGAAGAAGAAGCCGACGACATCGGTGACGAATCCCGGCGTCAACAACAGCGTGCCCCCGATGAGTACCAGCGCGGCGTCTGCGAGTGCCTTGCCGGGCATCCGGCCGCTGGCGAGCGTCTCGGTCAGTCCTCGCCAGGCTCTGCCCCCCTCGCGCTTGACCAGCCACCCGCCGAGGATGGACTCGAACACCAGGAACGCGATGGTGGGCAGCGCCCCGATGACCTGTCCGACCTGGATGATGACGTAGATCTCGAGGATCGGCAGCGCGATGAACAGCGTGAGGAGGAGGACAAAGGGCATGTCAGTGCCTTCCAGCAGGTTGCGCTCCGGCGATCGACCGGAGCTGCTCGACACGGTGATGAAGCCCCCACATGCTGACCCGCAACAGCGCCTCCCGCACGATGGCCCTGCTCATCTTCGACCTCCCATGGGTGCGTTCGACGAACGTGATCGGGACCTCCACGACGCGGTACCCCGCCAGCACCGCTCGGCGAGCCAGGTCCACCTGGAAGCAGTAGCCCTGCGAGTTGACTGACGCCAGGTCGAGGCCCTCGAGGGTTTCGCGGCGAAAGGCTCGAAACCCCCCGGTGGCGTCCTCCAGCGGAAGTCCGAGAACCAGCCGGACGTAGGCGTTGCCGCAGCGAGAAAGCAGCCGCCGTCTCAAGGGCCAGTTGACGACGCGACCACCGGGAACCCATCGAGCGCCGAGCGCGAGGTCGGCGTCCCGCAGCGCCTCCAGCAGCGCCGGGAGTTGTTCGGGCAGATGTGAGCCGTCGGCGTCCATCTCGACGATGACGTCGTAGCCGCGGTCGAACGCCCAAGCGAACCCCGCCAGGTAGGCCGAACCCAGGCCCCGCTTGCGCGGCCCGTGCAGGACATGGATGTGGGCGTCGTCCGCAGCAGCTCGATCCGCCAGCTTCCCGGTGCCATCCGGGGAGGCGTCGTCGACGACAAGGATGTCGAGGTCCGGGACCGCAACGCGGATCCGGCCGAGCACCATTTCGATGTTCTCGGCCTCATCGTAGGTCGGGACCACCACCAACCCAGCCGGGCTCATGAGCCAATCCTGCCAATCGCGCGGCGTCGGCCCAAGTAGGCGTACACCGTCAGAGCCAACGCGATCACGGACAGGACGCCCTTGAGCCAGCCGCCGATGCGCATCGCGGGCGTGCGGCCGTCGGCGAGCAGCACTTCTTCGGCGAGTACCTCCTGGGTCCGCTGCTCCGTGGCCGCGATGACGCTGCCGTCGGGCTCGACGATCCCGCTGATGCCGTTCGTGGCAGCCACCACGACGCTGCGCCCGGTCTCCATGGCCCGGTAGCGCGAGATGGCGAACTGCTGCTCCAGCTGTCCCGTTCCGGCGTAGGTCGCGTTGTTGGTCTGCACCACAAGCAGCCGGCCGCCGTCGGCCATGACGTCGCGGATGAGCTCGTCATAGGCAACCTCGAAGCACGTCACGTCAGCGATGAGCGTCGGTCCGAGTTGAAGTACACCGTCGGTCGTGCCGGGCGCGAAGTCACGGGGAATCTGCTCGAGCCGGCTGATGTACTTGGTGAGCACGTTGCGGAAAGGGATGTATTCGCCGAACGGGACGAGGTGGCGCTTGACGTACTGCTCCCCCGGGCCGGTCACGGGGTCCCAGACGATCCCCATGTTCTGGGCGTGGTCGGCGTCGGGCCCGGCCACAACGGCACCGACGAGCGTCGGTACGCCGATGTCTCGGACCGCTGCGTCGATCTGGTCGTACGCCGACGCATCGGTGAACGGGTCGATGTCGGTGGAGTTCTCCGGCCAGATGACCACGTCGGGCGGTTGCTGCGAGCCCGCCCGGACCTCGGCGGCAAAGTCAGCGGTCGCCTGGGCATGGTTGTCGAGGACCGCCCGTCGCTCGGCGAAGGGGTTCATCCCCGAGCCCGGGACGTTGCCCTGCACGGCCGCGACCCGCAGCACTCCCGACTCCCCGGCCGCGCCCAGCGGCAAGAGCAAGCTTCCGGCAGCGAGCGCAACCGCGCCCGCGGCCGCGGCGAGGGCGGAGAACCGGAACGACCGGCGCACAGCCACATCGACGACCAAGGCGACGATCAGCACGGCAACGAAGGCGACCAATGCCGTGCCCCCGACCCGGCCGTATCGGACCAACGGCGTCGTGACGAGACCGAACGCGAGGTTGCCCCACGGCAGCCCGCCGAACGGAATCGT
>DASQEH010000019.1:0-12122 GCA_035633755.1 Nocardioidaceae bacterium
CAGGCCGACCGCGCCGTGGTGGGCCTGGCCCGGCAGGTTCGCAAGGCCGAGACGGCGCTCGAAGGCTATGCCGACGCGATCGCGTGCGACCGCGGGGACTTCATGGCCTACGCCGAGCTGCGACGAGCGCTGTCGGACCGTGAAGCCTCGCTGTCGAAGCGTCGCCGCACTGACCGGCGCGACGCGGCGGTGAGCTCCCTTGACCGGCTGCGGATAGGCGATGTCATCGACGTCCCGTCCGGGCGGTGGTCCGGGCTCGCTGTCGTGATCGACCCCGGTGCCAGCTCCGGACGTGACGGCCCACGCCCGCTGGTTCTCACGGCAGACCGCCAGGCGCGGCGCCTGTCGCTGGTGGACTTTCCTACGCCCGTTGAGCCGCTCACGAGGATGCGCATCGCCAAGACGTTCAACGCTCGCAACCCCCAGCAGCGACGCGACCTGGCGGCCCTGCTGCGTGAGCGCACCCGCGACCTACCCGGCACTGGTCGCGCGGCGAAGGAGCGGAGCCCGGCGCAGGACGACCCCGAGCTGCGCCGGCTCCGGGCCGCTATTCGCGAGCACCCCTGCCACGACTGCGACCAGCGAGAAGACCATGCCCGGTGGGCCGAGCGATACCTCAAGCTGCAGCGGGAGACCGATACGCTTCGGCGCCGGATCGAGCAGCGCACCAACACGATCGCGCGCCAGTTCGACCGCGTCTGCGAGGTGCTGGAGGAGCTCGAGTACCTCTCTGGTGACAAGGTGACCTCGGCGGGCAACTCCTTGGCGCGCATCTACAGCGAGCTCGATCTCGTCGCCGCGGAGTGCCTGCGCCGCGGAACCTGGGAGGACCTCGAGCCGCCTGCGCTTGCCGCGGTGCTGTCGGCGCTCGTCTTCGAGTCGCGAGGTGTGGACGACGGTGACGTGCCCCGCGTCCCCGGAGGCGCCGTGCGCCGGGTCCTCGCCGACATGGTGTCGATCTGGAGCGAGCTCGACGCCGTGGAGCGCGAACACCGGCTGAGCTTCCTGCGAGAGCCTGATCTCGGCTTCGCCTGGGCGGCCTACCGCTGGGCCGGCGGCGCCACGCTCGAGGACGTTCTCGACGACGTCGATCTGGCGCCCGGCGACTTCGTGCGGTGGGTCAAGCAGGTCCTGGACCTGGCCGAGCAGATCGCCGACGCGGCCGGGCACTCGGCGTTGCGCGACACCGCCCGAGAGGTTGTGCGTGCCCTGCGCAGGGGAGTGGTCGCCTACTCCGCCGAGCTGGACACCTGACCCAGCGCCTCAAGCGCCCGTGTCAGCGACGAGCCGAGGCCGTACTCCTCGGCGAGGCGCTCGGCCTCCCGCAGCGAGTCGCCCTCGACCCGCGTGATCGCCGTGGGTACGGCGGGCAGGTCGATGTCGCGGGCCACCGCCACTACCTGGGGCGCCACGCTCAGGTAGTCGGCGGCGGCTCGCAGCTTGGAACGCACCCCGACGGCCAGCGAGGACCGGTCGTCGGTTGCCGCCTCGAGGACCGAACCCAGGTCGCCGTACTGCTGCAGCAGGCTGGCGGCGGTCTTGGCGCCGATGCCGGCCACTCCGGGCAACCCGTCGGAGGCGTCACCGCGCAGCACCGCGAAGTCGACGTACTGCTCCGGCAGAACGCCGTACTTGGCCACGATGGCTGCGTCGTTCAGGATCTCCAGCTGCCCGACTCCCCGCGCGGTGTACATCACGCGGACTCCTCGGGCATCGTCGACCAGCTGGAACAGGTCGCGGTCGCCGGTGACGATGTCGACCGGACCGCTTGCCGTGGTGGCCAGCGTGCCGATGACGTCGTCAGCTTCGAAGTGGTCGGCTCCCACCACGGCGATGCCGAGAGCCGCGAGGACCTCCCGAATGATCGGGATCTGAGCCTCCAGGGCGTCTGGCGTCACCTCGACGTCGACCTCGGGGGCCGTGGTGAGCACGCGGTGCGCCTTGTAGGTGGGGATCAGCTCGACGCGCCAGTGCGGCCTCCAGTCGTTGTCCCAGCAGCACACCAGATCCGTCGGGCCGTGCGTGGTGACGAGGCGCGCGATGAAGTCGAGGAGCCCGCGTACCGCGTTCACCGGTCGACCGTCCGGTGCGCGGACGGTGTCGGGCACGCCGTAGAAGGCACGGAAGTACAGCGATGCCGTGTCAAGCAAAAGCAACTTCTGAGATCGAGCCATTCGCTCAGTCGTGCGCGCAGTTGATCGAGCAGCGTGACGGCTCGCCCATGATCGCTTGACGTAGATCGCGAGGAAGGCCGACAAAGACAAGTCCGGCGAGTACCAGGACGACGAGCGCGAGTAGCACAACACCGCTCCATCCAGGTCCAGCCTCGTCAGGGTCCGACACTCCGAAGGATCGCATCCGACCAATCTACCGCCAGGAGCGGCGTTCGAGCCGTGGTTATACGACGAGAGAGCCGTTCCCCAGGTCGAGGGAACGGGCTCTCGCTCGTGACGCGGCGCGGCTATCGGCTACAGAGACGAACCTCCTTCTCCGAGATCACAGCGATGCCGTGTCCAGGAGCATCAAGCGGGAGGTCACAGGGTGATGATGGCACGACTACAGTTTCGCTATGACCGCAGACGTGGCCACCCGGATCAAGCGGACCCAGTCCGCGATGGCTGCAGCCGGCGTTGATGGCCTCATCGTCACACCCGGGTCTGACCTGCGCTACCTCACTGGGTACGCCGCCACACCACTGGAACGCCTGACCGCACTGGTCCTCTCGGCCGGGGACGACCCGGTGTTGGTGGTGCCGGAGCTCGAGCTCGCGGAGGCGGAGCGCTCACCGGCGGCGCTCGCCGGCATGCAGGTCACGACCCACGGTGAGACCGACGACGCGTACGCACTGGCCTTGTCGCGGCTGACCGGAGCGCAAGAGATAGCCGTCGACGACCATCTGTGGGCATCTCGACTTTTTCGCCTGCAGAGTGTCCGGGATGGGCTCAGCTGGCGTTCGGCGGGCCGCCTCCTGTCCGATCTCCGGATGCGCAAGGGGACCGACGAGGTCGCCTCGCTGCGACGCGCCGGAGCCGCCATCGACCGTGTCCACCGCCGGATGGAGGAGTTTCTCAAGGTGGGAGAGACCGAGCGCGAGGCGGCGGCGCGCATCGCCACCGCGATCGTCGAGGAGGGCCACACCCGCAGCGACTTCGTCATCGTCGCGTCCGGACCCAATGCAGCCTCACCTCACCACCGGGTCTCCGACCGCGTCCTCAGCGCCGGTGACTCCGTTGTTGTCGACATCGGCGGGACTACCCCCGACGGCTACTGCAGCGACTGCACCCGGACGTACACGGTTGCGGGGTCGCCCGACGACGAGGTGCTGGCCTACTACGACGTCCTCCTCGAGGCCCAGCACACGCAGTGCGACTTCGCCCGTCCCGGCGTCACGGCCGAGGCGGTGGACCGGGTGGGACGTTCGGTGATCCGCGAGGGAGGATACGGCGAGCACTTCATCCACCGGACCGGTCACGGTATCGGTCTCGACACGCACGAAGAGCCGTACATCGTCGAAGGCAACGCACTCGTGCTGGAGCCTGGGATGGCGTTCTCGATCGAGCCGGGCATCTATGTGCGCGGCAGACACGGCGCACGGATCGAGGACATCGTCGTAACGACCGCGGACGGGGTCGAGCGCCTCAACACGACGACGCGCACGTTGACGACCGTGGCGGGCTGATGGAAGAGGTCGACAGGCTGATCTGCCAGCTGCTTGCTTCCGACGGCCGGATGTCGTTCACCGACCTGGGCAGGAAGACCGGCCTGTCCACCTCGGCTGTGCACCAACGGGTCAAGCGGCTCGAGAAGCGGGGCGTGATCCGTGGTTACGGCGCCACGATCGACTTCCGTCAGGTGGGCTTGCCGCTGACAGCCTTCATATCGATCCGCCCCATCGACCCATCGCAGCCCGATGATTCTCCGGTACGGCTGGCCGACATCCGCGAGATCGAGGCGTGCCATTCCGTCGCCGGCGATGAGTCGTACATCTTGAAGGTGCGGGTGTCTGAGCCTTCAGACCTGGAGTCGCTGCTCGCCACGATACGCAAGGTGGCCAATGTCTCGACGCGCACGACCATCGTGCTGTCGACGCCCTACGAGCAGCGCACTCCGCAGTTCTGACGGCGCCGAGGTCGACCTGGTGGCTCGTTGGCCGAGACGGGCTGCTCAGACAGGGAGCGAGGACTGCGACTCCGCCGCCTCGCGCGACAGCTTCGCTGCCTGCTCAGCCGCGGCGAGATGGTCGCCGGCATGTTGGCGCCACCACGCCTGACCGACCTCGGGCAGGGTGTGGATCGGGTCGTAGTACTCGTACGTGCGGGTGAGCGCCTCAGGGTCGGAGGTCTCGATCGACGTGCGGTAGTTCTTCGTCCAGTACGAGACGCCGTGCTCGCGGTCGTAGGACTCCAACTGGTGGACCCAGCGCTTGCCGACGAACGGGACGTCGCAGACGATGCGCGGTGTTGCGAAGCCAGGCAGGTATCCCATGATCGAGTGCTGCAGCTCCTGCGCCCGCGCCACCGACACCCGCCAGTGCTCGCTGAACGGGATCATGTCGCACATGTAGAAGTAGTACGGCATGATCTGCGCGCCGTCGAGCAGAGCGAAGCACAGGTCGAGCAGCCGGTGCGGGTCGTCGTTGACCCCGCCCATGAGCACTCCCTGGTTGCGGACGTCGCGGATGCCCGTGTCGAGCATCGCCCGCGTGGCCCGGGCCACGAGCGGGGTGACCGAGTTCGCGTGGTTGACGTGCGTATGGATGGCGATCGACGAGCCGCGGGCACTGGCCTTGGTGGCGAGTCGTTCCATGCCGGCGCGCACTTCGTCCTGCAGCCAGTGCTGCGGCAGGCCCATCAGTGCCTTGGTCGCCAGCCGGATGTCACGGATGTTGTCGACGTCGAGGACCGCGTCGACGAACGACTCCAGGCGTGGCCACGGCATGTTCGCCACGTCACCGCCGGAGACCACGACGTCGCGGACCTCAGGGTGGCTGCGCAGGTAGGCCAGCATGGTGTCGATCCGGTCCACCGGCTTGAGGGTGAACTTGAGCTTGTCGATAACGGGTGTCGAGTTGCCGACGAGGTCCATCCGGGTGCAGTGGCCGCAGTACTGCGGGCACGTCGGGAGCATCTCGGCGAGCACCTTGGTGGGGTAGCGGTGGGTGAGGCCTTCGGCAACCCACATGTCGTGCTCGTGCAGGCTGTCACGGGTCGCGTGCGGATGGCTCGGCCAGTCCGTCCGGCGATCGGAGAACACCGGCAACATGTAGCGGCGTACCGGGTCGGCGTACATGAGCTCGGTGCTGGGCACCGCGTCGGGGACCATGGTGTTGACCATCTGAGGCGGCACCAGCATGGACATGGTGGCGCGTTCGGCCTGGTCGCGCTCGAGGTCGGCGTAGAAGCGGTCCTCGAGGAGGTCGCCGTACACGCCGCGCAGCTGGCGGACGTTCTTGACGCAGTGTGCGCGCTGCCACTGCACGCTCTCCCACTCCGCAGCCGTCACATCCCTCCAACCGGGCAACCGGGTCCAGTCGGGCTCGACTAGATCGACGCGGCTGTAGGGGTAGGGCTGCTCGAGGCCGCCGTGCACGCTCACTTGTGTTTCCTCCAGGCAGGGTCCACCGGTTTGGTGCCGGTTGGTTTCGCATGCCAGAGTACGGGAGAATGCTTGGTGTCGGCAAAGCAATGCCGTAAATCTTGCGGCGAACACCGGGTCAGAAGGGAAGGTCGAGCCGTGTCGAGTGACCCGACCGGTCTGCATCGTGTCGCTGATCCGTCGGGGGTGCTGCCTCAGGCGGCCCAGCGCCTCGACACCAGGCGTGATATCTGGCCAGACGAAGTACGTGTCCGCGTCTCCCGACTGAACCTCGACGCCGCGTCGTTCAGGCAGCTCATCACCAAGCACAACGGCGATGGCGCGGCCGTCCGCAGCGAGGTCGCCGACATCATCGCTGCTCGCGGGAAGATGCATAACCCGGTGACCGGCTCCGGGGGGATGCTGACCGGCGTCGTGGAGGAAGTCGGCCCCGACGCGACACTCGACGTGGCCGTCGGAGATGCCGTCGCCAGCCTCGTCTCGCTGACCCTGACGCCGCTTGTCGTCACCGATGCGCTGGCGGGCTGGGACGGCCTGAGCGAGCAGGTCCCGTGTGAGGGCTACGCCATCTTGTTCGGCCGCACCATCGCCGCCAAGCTTCCTCCTGACCTGCCGACGGCGCTGGCGCTGGCAGTGATGGACGTGTGCGGCGCCCCCGCACTGACCGCGCGCGTCGTCCGGCAGTACGTCGAGCGCGGCGTCGAGCCGGTCGTCTGCGTGGTTGGTGGAGCTGGCAAGAGCGGGTCGCTGTCGCTGGCTGCCGCGCGCGACGCAGGTGCGGCCCGAACGATCGCCGTGGTCCCGGTCGCCAGAGAGGCGGACCTGCTGGCAGATACAGACCTGGCCGACGCGATCGCGCAGGCCGACGCCAGGGATCCGGTGGCGCTGTCGAGGGCAGTGTCGGACGCCGGCGGTCCAGCCGACATCACCGTGGTCTGTGTCGATGTGCCGGGGTGCGAGGGCGGTGCGATCCTGTCGACGGCACAGTCGGGAACCGTCATCTTCTTCTCGATGGCGACGTCATTCAGCGCGGCAGCCCTCGGGGCCGAGGGTTTGGCGTCCGATGTCACCATGCTCATCGGTAACGGGTACGTCCCCGGTCACGCGGACGTCGCCCTCGGTCTGCTCAAGGGGTATCCGGCCGTCCGCGAGCTGTTCGAGTCCCGTATCGATGCAGAGACGGCAAGATGAGCAGCATGTCGCATGCTCCGCGGGTTCTCCTCCGCGGCGGTCATGTGTATGCACCAGACGCTCCCGCGGCGACCGCGATGCTGACGGTCGGCGAGACGATCGGTTGGCTGGGTAGCGAGGACGACGCCGAGGCGCATGCCGACACCGCCGACCGGGTGGTGCAGCTGCAGGGGCGGCTCGTCATGCCTGGTTTCGTCGACGCCCACGCTCACTTGGCGATGACCGGTTTTGCTCTGCAGTCGCTCGACCTCTCCAGCGCCGACAGCCTGACCGAGGCGCTGGATCAGCTCGCCGCCACGAGCCGATCGCACCCAGGACCCCTGGTGTACGCGCACGGCTGGGACGAGACTCAGTGGCCCGAGGGCCGGCCCCCGACCATGGGCGAGGTGGACCGCGCGGTGGGCGACCGTCTCGCCTACGTGCTGCGCGTCGACTCTCACTCCGCGGTCGTCTCGTCCGCCCTTGTCGACCGTTGTCCAGAGCTTCAACGCGCGGACGGCTGGAGAGGTGCCGGCCTGGTGGAACGGGACGCCCACCACGTCGTCCGGGCCGCCCTCGACCGGCTGCGGACGCCCGGCGACCGCCGAGAGGCGATCGTGGCCGCCCTGCGCGCGGCGGCTGCTCATGGCATCACTTCGGTGCACGAGCTGAACGCGCCGCACATCGCCCCAGCAACGGACTTCGCCACCATCCGGGAGATCGCTGACGACATGGTCGTCCCCGAGGTGGTGCCGTACTGGGGCGCGCTGATCGACGAGGGCTCGGCGGGATCCGACGAGGAGGAGATGGGCGGGCCGGTCGTCGGTTACGCCGGCGACCTGTGCATGGACGGCGCGATCGGGTCGCGAACGGCGGCGCTGAGCCACGAGTACGCGGACGCCGACACCTCGGGACATCTGTACCTGGACCGCAGCCAGGTCGCCGACCACGTGATCGCCTGCACCCGCAATCGCAAGCAGGCAGGCTTCCATGTCATCGGTGACCGGGCCGCCCACGAGGTGATGGCCGGCTTCACGGCTGCCGCTGCTGTCGTCGGTGAGGACGTCATGGTTGCGGCGCGGCACCGGATGGAGCACGTCGAGATGCTCGACGACGAGGCGATCGCGACCATGGCTCGGTTGGGGATCGTCGCGAGCGTGCAGCCCGCCTTCGACGCGGCGTGGGGAGCCCCCGGCCAGCTCTACGAGCGTCGCCTCGGCGCTCGGGCGGTGTCGATGAACCCCTACGGCAGCCTGCAACGAGCCGGCGTCAGGCTCGCCTTCGGCTCTGACACCCCGGTGACGCCGCTGGACCCGTGGGGAGCGGTACGCGCAGCGGTCCGGCACCACTGTCCGCAGCAGCGGATGAGCGTCCACTCCGCGGTCGACGCGCACACCCGCGGTGGGCACCGGGCTCGTCGCGACGACGACGCGGGGGTGCTTCGTCCGGGTAGCGCCGCCACCTACGCCGTCTGGACAATGGACCACCTCACAGCCGGGCAGGTGTCGCCCGGATCCACGGACGATCCGGCGGCCCACGGCACCCAGGCGCCTGCGCTGCCCGACCTGTCACTCGACGCGGCACAGCCGCACTGCGTACGCACCGTCATCGGCGGAACGACGGCGTTCTCGACCGAGGAGGACTGACGTGACCACCCGCATCCGGCCGCATCTCGATCTCGACCCCCAACTGGTGGCCTCGGCGCGCAGCCTCGCTCGCCGCGCCGGAGCCCCCATCGTCGACCTGGCCAGGCAGCACACCACCGTCTCCGTGGAACGCGCCACCCTTCGACTGGCCGGCCTGTCGGGAGCCGACGCGGACGCGACGCCCTGGGTGAACCGGCTCGTCGACGCTGTCCGCGGAGACGTCGGGCTGGAATGCGGCGTGACGCTGCCGGTGTGGGACGCCCTCGCACGCCACGACCTGGACCTGCCCACATTGGCCATGCGTGCCGCCGTGGGCAGCATGGACTTCCGGATACCTGCGGGTCGGGACGCCACGAGGGCGCGGACCGCGGGCCGCAAGGCAGTCGCCGCCGGCCTGCGCCGGGTCGACGGCCGTCGACGAGAGCGCGCGCGCCTGGTCAAGCGGTGGGGGAACCCCCCGCAAAAGCCGTGGATCTACCTGATCGTGGCGACGGGCGACATCCACGAGGACATGCCGCAGGCTCAGGCCGCCGCCCGCGGGGGCGCCGACATCATCGCCGTCATCCGGTCAACCGGCCAGTCCCTCCTCGACTACGTTCCCGAGGGCGCGACCCGCGAGGGGTACGCCGGCACGTACGCGACACAGGAGAACTTCCGGCTGATGCGGGCCGCGCTCGACGACGTCAGTGCCGAGCTGGGCCGCTACGTCCGGCTGACGAACTACGCGTCGGGGCTGTGCATGCCCGAGATCGCCACGCTGGCTGGCCTGGAGCGGCTCGACATGATGCTGAACGACTCCATGTACGGCATCTTGTTCCGCGACATCAACCCCGTGCGGACCTTCGTGGACCAGCGCTTCAGTCGCCAGGTCCACGCGCGAGCCGGCATCATCATCAACACCGGCGAGGACAACTACCTGACCACCGCCGACGCCGTCGAGGCGGCTCACACCGTGACGGTGAGCCAACTGCTCAACGAGTACTTCGCCAAGGAGGCAAACCTCGAGGACTGGCAGCTCGGTCTCGGCCACGCCTTCGAGATCGACCCAGCCGTTCCCGACAGCTTCCGACTGGAGCTGGCCCACGCCCTGCTCGCCCGGACGCTGTTCCCCGACGCGCCCCTCAAGTGGATGCCCCCTACCCGGCACATGACCGGTGACGTGTTCCGCGGTTACCTCCTCGACGGGTTCTTCAACCTCGCCGGAGCCATGACCGACCAGGACATCCTGCTCGTCGGCATGATGACCGAAGCGGTCGTCACACCGTGGCTGTCCGACCGTGACCTCGCCCTGCAGAACGTCCGGTACGTCGTCAACGCCGCAGGGCGGCTGGCCGAGGACTTCGCCCCACGGTCCGGGGGTTTCATCGAGTCCCGGGCCCGCCAAGTCCTGGGGGAGTCGATCGAGCTGCTGGAGAAGATCCTCGCTCACGAGAACGGGCTGCTCGACGCGATCGCCGACGGCACGTTCGGGCTGATGAAGCGCCCCGCCGACGCCGGCAGGGGACTCGAGGGCGTCGCGCGCAAGGCTGTGGAGTACTACAACCCGGCCAGTGAGCTGCTGGAGGAGACATGAGCGAGCAACCGCTACCCGACCGGGGAGCTGTCGCAGCGCCGTCCACCATCGTGCGTCCCTATGGGGACACGACCGGTGACGGCATGGTGCAGGTCTCGTTCTCGCTGCCGCTGCCGCACGACAAGCGCGCCGAGGGGGCGGCGGCCCAGCTGGCCAACAAGATGGGCATCGACCCAGCCCTGGTCGTGCATGCCAAGGCGATGGGCCCCGACTTCACGTTCTTCGTCGTGTACGGCCGGGTCAACCACCTGGTCGACACGAGCAAGGTGCAGGTCTTCGAGCGTGAGTACGACCTGCTCACCCCCAAAGAGGTGAACGCGGCCGTCAAGAAGGCACTGCGGCGACGGCTCGTCGTGGTCGGTGCCTGCATCGGCAGCGACGCCCACACGGTGGGCATCGACGCGATCCTCAACATCAAAGGCTTCGCGGGCGAGAAGGGCCTGGAGTACTACCGGGAGCTTCGGGTTGCCAACCTGGGAGCACAGGTGTCCGTGCCGCAGCTCGTGGCGCGGGCACGCGAGGAACGGGCCGACGCGGTCCTGGTGTCGCAGGTCGTGACCCAGCGCGACGCGCACATCCTCAACACCAAGGAGATGTCGGCTGCCTTCAGGGAGGCGTATCCCGCGCAGGAACGGCCGCTCCTCATCATCGGAGGACCGCGCTTCGACGAGAGCCAGGCTGCTGAGCTCGGGGTCGACCGCGTGTTCACGCGAGGGACGACTCCAGGTGAGGTCGCCAGCTACCTCGTGCACGAGCTGGCCAACCCCCTCGGCGCCCGGTTCTCCGGCCCGGCCGCAAGCCAAGCGCCATCGCGGACAGGAAGGAAGCGGGCATGACCGACGACCCCCGACTCGGGATGCGCGTGGTGCACCGACGCTACGTTCCCTACACCAGCGCACACTACGCCGGAAACCTTGTCGAAGGCGCTTACAGCCTCGCCCTCTTCGGAGACGTGGCCACCGAGGTGTGCATCCGCACCGATGGCGACGAGGGGTTGTTCGCGTCCTACTCCGACGTGCAGTTCCACGCGGCCGTGCGCGCGGGGGATGTCTTGGAGGTGAGCGCGACCGTGACACGCGTCGGGCGCCGCTCGCGGACGCTTGCGTTCGAGGCCTCAGTCGTGTGCCGGGCCCGCCCAGACAGGGGCGTGTCCGCCGCAGAGGCTCTTGCCGAGCCGCTGGTGGCCACGACTGCCGTCGGCACCGTGGTGATACCAAGCGTGATCACAGACTCACAGCGCGTGTCGGCACGCGACACGCCGACCAGCAGCTGAATCCGGTTGTGATCGCGGCATGGCCGCCTTCGCCTGACCTGCGCCTTTGCACGTTTCCCCTGCTCACAGGCGTGTTGACAGTTCACAAAGCGTTTTGACAGAGTTCACGTGTTCACTGAAAAGGCTGCACGGCGGGGTTGATTTCTCGGGGCTGCGACACCTGGTGACTTCATCCAAACTCGGTATGGACGTTTGCCGCAGAATCAGCCGCCGTACGTGCAAGGTGGACGCGGAAAGAGCCCGGTCACCAGTAGACAACGGCCGGTCGGCTCATTGCCAGTGAGTCGCCGGTCGGTCCGAAGGAGATCGGGCTCTTGCCGCGCCTGCGGGCAGGTAGCCTCGCCGCATGCCCGCTAGTGCGCCCGCCGTCATGACGTTGGCGCGCACCGTGGGATCCGCAGTGTCCGGCGTCCTGGTGGCGTTGGCGTTCCCGCCGTACGACCTGGTCGCCCTCATGCCGCTCGGCCTCGCTGGGCTCATGCTGACGGTGAGCGGTTGCCGTGGACGTGGCGGTTTCGCCCAGGGTCTGGTCTTCGGACTCGCGTTCATGCTGCCGCTGATCCGGTGGGTCACGGTGATCGGCGAGGACGCCTGGGTGGCGCTGGGGGTGCTGGAGGCGCTCTTCTACGCCGTGATGGCGATGAGCTGGGCCTGGATGCGCGCGTACCGATGGTGGCCGCTGGGGTTCGCACTCGGCTGGGTGGGCGCTGAGCTCCTGCGGTCAACGATTCCGTTCGGCGGGCTGCCGTGGGGCAACCTCGCGTTCGGTCTCGTCACGACGCCGTTGGTCCGATACGGCCGGGTCGGGGGCACGGCATTGGTCGCCTTCGTTGCCGTGCTGATCGTCGCCTTGGTCGTCGATGTG
>DASQEH010000020.1:0-16775 GCA_035633755.1 Nocardioidaceae bacterium
GTCGGGTATGTCGCCGCTGCGGACGAGGTCGATGAGGCCCGCCATCGATTTCCCTTCATACACAGGGTCGATGATCATGCCCTCGAGCTCACCGCTCAGCCGGATCGCGTCGATCGTCGACTGCACGGGGATGCCGTAAAGGTCGCCGGCCCAGCCGTCAAGGACGGTGATTTCGTCGTCACGGAGGTCGCGGCCCAGGGCGATCAGCTCGGCGGTGTTGCGGGCGATGCGCTCGACCTGTGCGCGGGTCCTCTGCAGAGTCGCCGACGCGTCGATACCGATGACCCGACGCGGCTTCTCCAGGCCGGCGAAGCCGGCGATCATGCCCGCGTGCGTCGACCCGGTCACGGTGCAGACCACGATCGTGTCGAAGAAGACCCCGAGCTCCGCCTCCTGCCGCTCCACCTCGCGGGCCCAGTTGGCGAAGCCTAGGCCGCCGAGCCGATGCTCGGACGCGCCCGCAGGGATGCCGTACGGCGTGCCGCCAGCAGCCCTGACCTCCTCCAGCGCGTCCTCCCACGAGGAGCGGATACCGATGTCGAAGCCGCTCTGGTCGAGCCGGACGTCGGCGCCCATGATGCGCGAGAGCAAGATGTTGCCGACCTTGTCGTTGACGGCGTCGGGCCAGTCCACCCAGCGTTCCTGCACCAGGCGCGCTTTCATGCCGAGTTTGGCGGCCACTGCCGCCACCTGCCGGGTGTGGTTGGACTGGTAGCCGCCGATCGAAACCAGAGTGTCGGCCCCGCTGGCGATCGCGTCGGGCACGATGTACTCGAGCTTGCGCATCTTGTTGCCGCCGAAGGCGAGGCCGGAGTTGCAGTCCTCGCGCTTGGCCCAGATCTGGGCCCCATCGAGGTACTGAGTGAGTCGCTCCAGCCGGTGAACCGGGCTCGGGCCGAAGAGGAGCGGGTAGCGTTCGAACTCGTCGAGGCCTTCAAGTGACACGGTCTGTCCTGTCGGTGCGTGCGTGAGGGTAGCGGTGGCGCCTGGACGAGAATAGGCCAACGCCTGGCCGCACTCAGTGGTGGCTGTGGTCGATTGACCCAGCGTCCTGACCAGGCTGGACGACCACGAACTGGCCCATCATCCCGCCGTCCTCGTGCTGCAGCACGTGACAGTGGTACATGTACGGCGTATTGGGGTCGGCGTAGTCCACGAACCGTAGGGCGAGCCGGACCGACCCGCCCGGCGGCAGGTACACGGTGTCCTTCCAGCCTGAGAGCTGGGGGCCGGGCTCGTCGTCGTCAACCGAAAGAACCTGGAACTGCACGTCGTGAACGTGGAAGTTGTGGTACTCGCCGTCGGCATTGCGGACCTCCCAGATCTCCGTGGTGCCGAGCTCGACGATCTCGTCGATGCGCGCCATGTCCACGCTCTTGTCGTTGATCTGCCGCCCGGACAGCTCGAACGTCCGGGTAAGCGACTTGCTCACGTCGAGGTCGGGTGCCGGGGACAGCGTGCCGGGCACCTCCGGTGACGGCCGTAGCCGGTCCGCCGCCTGTAGCTGCAGCACGTCGAACTCGTCCCGTCCGCCGCTGAAGCGCTCGACGAGGAAGTTCGCCTCCAGGTCCGGCGGATAGGACCGGAGTACGAGGTCCTCCCCCGGTGACATGCTGACGACGATCTCCGCGCGCTCGCCTGGGGACAGCCGGATCCGATCGGTCGTCACCGGGGCGGGGAGCAGACCGCCGTCGCTGCCGATCATCACGAAGGTGCGGCCGCCGGAGAACCCGAAGTTGAACACCCGCTTCACTGAGGCGTTCAGCAGCCGCAGCCGTACCCGCTCCGTCGTCACTTCCAGCCAGGGACCGTAGGTTCCGTTGACAAGCACGTCGTCACCGAGACCACCACCTGACTCGATCTCGCCGTCGTCGCTGACGTGCGGGTCCTGCACGATCACCGGAACGTCGTCGACGCCGTAGTCGTGCGGGAGTTGGTCAGCCACCGGGCTGTCGGGGTCGTCGAGGATGAACATCCCGGCGAGGCCTCGGCTGACGTGCTCCTCGGTGGCGCCGTGGAGGTGTGGGTGGTACCACAGCGTCGCCGCTGGCTGGTCGACCGTCCACGATGGCGTCCACACCTCACCGGGCATGACGGGCTGGTGTGGGCCGCCGTCCACGTCGGCCGGCAGATGCATGCCGTGCCAGTGGACTGTCGTGGGCTCCTCGAGTTCGTTCGCGACCTTCACCCGGACGCGCTCACCGCGCTCGGCGCGCAGAGTCGTCCCGAGGTACGAGCCGTTGAACCCCCACGTCTCAGTAGGTAACCCAGGCAGCAGCTCCGCCGTGCCCTCCTGTGCGGTCAGCTCGAACACGCGGGTGCCGTCGGCCGTGACCCGGGACTCCGCCAGCGGCGGAATCGCCAGCTCCTGCTCGAAGTCGACCTCACCGACGGTCGAGATCGGCGTGAACAGGAAGAACCACACCACCGCCATCCCGCCGACGATGACAACACAAAGGGATAGCACGAGCACCAGAGTGATACGCAGCAGCTTCATGGCGGCCAGCCTGCTGTTCGCAGGGCCACCGCCACATCGGGTACGTCCCCTGTCCCTGCCCGGAGGTGCGTCGGGGACGCCCTGACGTGACGAGGGCTGTTGACTCAGTACGGCAGCGCGGAGGAAACCTCGGTGGCTCGCCTGGTCAGCTCGCGGCCGATCGGGCCTGCGGACCGCCCCCCGTGCTGTTGCGATAGCCCGAGGGCGACTCGCCATACCGAGACCGGTACGCCCGGCCGAAGTGGGACAAGGTGTTGAAGCCGGCCGCATGGCAGACCTCGGTGACACCGAGGTGCGTCGAAGCGAGCAGCGATCTGGCGAAGCTGAGACGACGTTGCTGCAGGTACGCCTGGAAGGGCGTTCCGGTGAACTCCCGGAACCGCTCGCTGAAGTAGTTCGGCGACAGGTGCGCCTGAGCCGCCACACCGGCGAGCGTCAGCGGCTCCCTGAAGTGGTGGTCCACGAACAGCACCGCTCGCTTGATCGCCGCCTGGTCCCCGGTGGTGGGACTAGGCTCTTCGAACGTCTGGGTGGCGCACCCGCGCCCGAACTCGACCAGGATGCACTCGAGCAGGGCCTGCCTCATGGGCACCGCACCCGGACGATCTCGTTGGAACTCGTGCCAGAGCCGGCCGAAGTCGTCCTGCAAGCCCGCCATGTCGCGCACGGCGCATAGCGATCGGGGCAGGCCGGAGGCGAAAAGCGCCTCGGCACGGCTCTCGAGGAGCGACGGGTCGATGACCACGTTGTAGTAGGACAGCGGCTGGTGGCCGAGCGTGTGGAGCTCGTGGAAGTCGGCCGGGGTCATCAAGAATGCGCTCCCCGCGGACAACTCGTGCGGCACCCCGTTGACTCGGTGCTCCGCATGTCCCTCGACGACGTAAGCGAGTTCGTAGAAGTCATGCCAATGCACGTCCACGTTGTGCACGTGCTGCAGCTTGACGGTGAGCCTCGACGTCGGGGCCAGCAAGTCCTCGGCTACGTAGCGCTCGAGACGATCCTCCACTACCGCGTGTCCTCCGCTTCTCGCCCGCTACCGCTGATGCGGCATTGCGGCTCAGCCCTTGAGCGCACCAGCCATGAGTCCGCGCACGAACTGCTTCTGGAGGAAGTAGTAGACAGTGAGCGGGACAGCGGTTGCCACCGTGAGCCCGGCCATCTGCAGGCCCCACTCGGGCGCGTACTGACCGTTGAGGAACATGATCCCGAGTGGCAGCGTGTAGCGCTCCTCCGACTGCAGGTAGACCAGCGGATACAGGAAGTCGTTCCAGATCCACATGAAGAGGAAGATGGCCACCGTGGCGGTCGACGGTCGGGCAAGCGGCAGGACGATGTACCAGAACCTGGCCCAGTGCCCGGCACCGTCGACCTTCGCCGAGTCCGAGATCTCGCGGGGAACTGCCTCGAAGGCATCCCGCAGGACCAGAATTCCGAAGGCGCTCCACCCGAAGTAGGTGAAGATCAGTGCCCAGTAGGTGTCCAGGATCCCGAGCACGGTCATCCAGCCGTACCCGGAGATGATGAGGGCCTGCGGCGGCACCATCAGCCCGAGCAGGAACAGAAGGAACAGGAACGTCTTTCCCCGGAACTCCATGAACGCGAACGCGTAGGCGGCTGTCGTCGACAGCGCAAGCAGCCCTACGACCGACACCAGGCTGACGATCATGCTGCTCCTGAAGAAGGAGCCTAGGCCAGCCAGCTGGAAGACCTGCTTGTAGTTGTCGAGGTACAGACTGTTCGGCAGCGCGAAGACGTCCGCGAAGATGTCGGCGTTGCTCTTGAAGGAGCTGTAGAACATCCACACGAGCGGAAACAAGATGATCACTGACAAGCCGAGGAATATCGGATAGAGCAGAAGCGCCTTTCCGACGGTGGCCATGCTCATTCTGCGTGACGAGTGACCGCTGTCGCGGGCCTCGATGTCGGTGGCGCTCACGGTGTCAGAGGTCATCTTGCATCCTGAACTTTCGGACGTAGATCGTCGCGAGGATGAATGTCAGCACGAGGAGTACCACGAGCGTGGCGCTGCCGTAGCCGACGCGCGTCGCAGTGAAGCCTTGGAAGTAGCCCCAGGTCGCGATGACCTCACTGGCGTGATTGGGCCCACCGCTGGTCATGACGTAGACCAGCTCGAACATCTTCAGGCTGTTGATGGCGATGAGCAGCATCACCATGGTGAGCGTGCTTCGCAGGAGCGGCAGGATGACGTACCAGATGGTCCTCAGCTCACCCGCACCGTCGATCGCAGCGGCTTCCCTGAGCTCTTTCGGAATGGCGATCAGTCGTGCGATCAGCAGGAACATATAGAGGCCGAACGAGCTCCAGGTGTCCAGGAGCAAGATCATGGGCAGGACCCGGTCGGGGTCGCCCAGCCATTCGCCCGCGAAGCGGCCCAGACCGACCGCCTCGAAGGCCGGGTTGATGAAGCCGAGCGACGGGCTGAGCCCGAGACCGAACACCAGGGCCACCACGACGAGGCTGATAACGGTGGGCATCAGGAACACGCCCCGGAAGAACGAGGAGCCGCGAAGATGCTGGTCCAGCGCGAGGGCGAGCACGAGCGCCAAGCCCGTGTTCAGGACGATCGCCCCCAAGAGCAGGAAGATGTTGTGCCTGAAGGCTGACCAGAACACCCCGTCGTCGGCGAGCTCCCGGAAGTTGTCGAGGCCCACCCAGTCGATCTGATCCAGGCTGAACCCGGGCCAGTCCGTGAAGCTGATCAGGAAGGTGCCAAGGAGCGGCACCATCATGAACGCGACATAGAAGCCGAGCGCCGGCCCGAGGAAAGCCACCAGCTCCCGTTTCCGGTGGCCGTCCCTTCGGCCTGCGGTGCGGTCCGGTGTACCGGATCCCGGTGACGGCGTCTGCTGCTCGGGGACGATGGTGGTCATTTGGTTCGACGACATCAGACCTCCTCGTCGGCCCACGTGCGGGGTGGCGACGGGTGCACCGTCGCCACCTCCGCACCGGACCTAGTCATGATCCCTGACGGGCCTTGTCCAGAGCCGCCTGGATGGACTCGACGAACTCCTGCGGACTCATCCGCCCCGCCACGAGCGCGGCAGACCCGTTGTAGATGGCGTCCTCACCGACACCGGGAGGCAGCTCGTTCTCGAGCCACGGCAGGGACGCTTCGGCCTTGAGGACGGCGTCCCACAGGGGCATGACCTCCTCCGGGCCGTTCTGCTCGACCGCGCCGTCCACGAGTGAGAAAAGGCCCGCCTCCGCCCAGGTGGCCGTCGACTCGTCTGTCAGCATGTGCTCCAGCAGAGCCTTCGCGCCATCGGGGTTCTCCGCGTCGGCCGGGATGCCGAACACGTGCGTGACGGCGCCGGTGATGTCGCCGGTGTTCTCAGCGTCCTCGAAACGCGGGAACGGGACGATGCCGTACTCGAACTCCGTCGGCGTCTCGAGCAGCTCAGCGGCGTACCAGCTGCCGGTCTGCATGAAGCCGGCCTTCTTGGAGGCGAAGACGCTGATCGCGGCACCGTAGTCGTCACTGGATGCGCCCTCAGGGAAGTACCCGGCCTCGGCCAGTCCGGCGAGGTCCTCCGCAGCTTGCAGGAAGCACTCGTCGGTGAACTTCGCCCCCTTGTCATCGATGACGTCGTAGACGTGGGCGACACCACAGCGTTGCACGATGAAGTTCATCCACCAGTGCTCGGCCGGCCATCCGTCCTTGGCACCGATCGACACCGGCGTGAGCCCTGCGTCCTTCAGCGTGTCTGCTGCCGCCGTGAAGTCCTCAAACGTCTGCGGGGGCTCGACGCCCTCCGCCTCGAGGAGCTCTGCGTTGTAGTACATCTGGAAACCAGAGTGGAACGTGTAGGGGATGCAGTAGATCTTGCCTTCGGACGTGCAGGCACGTACTGCGCTCTCCTTGAGGATGAACTTGTCCTCGTGCTCTTTCCAGAAGTCCGTGAGGTCGAGCAGCTGGCCGGCCTTGGCGAAGTCCCGCGTCTGCTGGTAGCCCTCGTAATGCACGAGGTCTGGGGGTGAGCCGCCGGCGAGACCGGTGCGTACGACGGTGAAGTGCTCCTCGTTGCCGATCCCCCTGTCCTTCACCGTGTAGGAGTCCTGCGCCTCACCGAAGCCGTCGAGGATGCTCTTGATGGCCCCGCTCTCCGCGCCCGCCGTGAAGGCGTGCCAGAAAACCACCTCGTCACTTCCTGATCCACCACTGTCATCGCCCCCCGCAAGGCCACAGCTGGCGAGGAGGGCCCCGCACGCCAGCATCGCCGTCGAGGTGCTGAGCAGTCGCCGCGTGGACGCTCTTCGAGTCATAACGGTCAGCCTCCATGGAGTAGTCGCGCCCCTTGGGGCGTGATCCAGGTCACATGCTTCGAGGCACTGACCTTAGATCCATCCGGCGCTCGCTGGCTCGGGCTATCTTCGCCTGGACTCGACATTTCTTCAGATCTAAAGCGAAGCGGCTTCCCCGCGGACTAGGTGCGGCTGGTCTCCACGACGGCATAGGCATGCAGGACCGGGAGGAGCACCTCCCAGGCGTCCCCCACGCGCTTCAGGGTGAGCTGCAGGGTAGGACCGTCAGGTCGCGTCACGGTGACCACACCGCCATGGGCGTCATAGAACCGTATCCGCAGATCGCGGGCCGTGCGGATGACTCCTCGCTCGTGGTCGAGGTCGTAGTTGACCAAGTGCACGGCGAGGCGCCCGCCGTTGAGCTCGTGCGTGTTGACGCCGACGGGCGTCACGCTGCCGACCTGCACCCGGGACGCCCCCCGAGCACTTCGCACGAGCTCGGCGTCTACCGCCACCCGCGCCTGGTCGGTGCCATCCGAGCCGCGGATCACGGTGCCGCCGCCAGCCTCGTACTTGTCGATCTCGGTGACCGCCCAGTCGGGGAGATCCGCAGCGCCGGGAAGAATCAGGAGCGAGTACCGCGCCAGATGCTCTGCGGTGAGGTGCCACGACGGCACGACGTCGTCGTTGACAGCGACCACGTCGAAGGGGACTCCATGGCGACCGAGGTTTGCGGTCAGTGCCCAGAACGGAGCCACCACCTCGTCGTTGGTGTCGTTGACCCGGTTGTCCGCGAACACCTCCCGCTCGAGGGCGAGCCGCACGTTGCTCGCGACGTCGTACAGCACAGCGACGTCGTTGCCGGACACGGTGGACAGCAGCGGATCGATCTGCTTCAGGAACGACTGGATCTCGAGCGCCAGGTCGTCGGGGAGCGAGAAGGAGTCCTCGATCTCGCTGCCCATCCACGACCCGTACGGGGCGGTCATGTTCGCGCCCATCGCCGAAGCCTCGTACGACAGCAGTCGCACCATGTCATACCCCTCGCCACGGTCGAGCCGGCGCAGAAGCCGTGGGATGACGCCGCCGTACGGGTTCTCCACGACCAGCACTTCCTTGCCTCGAGCGATGCCCACGACGTAGCGGAACCACTCGGGTTGCAGGTAACCCACGTTGCGCATCTCCGTGACGACGATGTCCACGTGCTCGATGACGCCGTTGTAGTACGGGAAGATGTTGTAGAGGTTGCCCGTGAGAAGCACCTCGCGACCACGCGACCTGGCATAGGTGCGCACGTAGTCGGCGAGCTCGATGAAGGTCGCCGTGATCGCCTTGCGCTGGAAGGTGAAGTACTCCTCGATGAGGGGCGTCGAAGCGCCCGAACGAAGCGGGTCCTCTCCCCGCGCGCGCAGGAAGGCGCCGTAGTCGAAGGTGCTGACATCCTCTCCCTGCAAGTCGTCGGGAAGGGGACCCGTGAGTGAGGACAGGTGCTCCCGGAAGCCGCTCGTGCAGTCGTGGCAGAAGCAACCGCCGTACTGAAGCGTCATCAGCGGCGTCGACGCCTCGTCCAGCTGTACCCCGTGCACACCCGCGTCGATCTGGATCCGGATGACGGCCTTCAGGTACTCCCGCCACACCGGGTTGTTGCGGTCCATGTAGTAGCACTGCTGATCTCGGTCGTCACACTCCACCCAGCGGGCGCGGTGCAAGGAGCCGTCCAGCGCGCGTGATGCGCATTCTTCGATCAGGTCCGTCACGACCTCGCCGCGGCTGTTGCGCAGACCCTCAGGGAAGTACGTCGAGAAGCTCGGCCAGATCTCGGGGTAGCGGTCCTGGCCGAACTCGCGCAGACCCAGCCACCCTGGCCGGCCGACGCCCCGGACCTCGTTGAGGGCGAGCACCTCTGTCTCGCCTTCGTCCAGCTCGGCTGGGAACTCCCACCCCTGTGCCTCGAAGACGACACCGAACACTTTGATCTCGCGGCGCTCGCACTCGGCGATGAACTCGGAGTCGTTCAGGACCCCATACATCCGGTCTCTGAGGGCGACCTTGCCGTAGGCCTCATGCTCGAGATAGGACAGGGACACCGACCCGCCGCCGAGTGCGGACCAGACAAGCATCGTCGCGTGGTAGCGCTCGAGGTCCTCGACCCAGTTCAGCCGGCGGGCGGGCAGGCTCGGGTGATAGCAGTGCTGACCTCGATACCAGCCGTCGAAGTACACGCCTCGTTCCACGAACCCTCCTCGGTGACACGTTCGGTGCCAGACACAATAGGGAGCAGACCCAGGTCCGGCGCCGCGTATGTTCCGCTGGGCTCGGCATTTGTTCGTGTGGTTCAGCCGGCGGGGACCAGCGCGTGCGGCCAAGGCGACAGGACGCCTGCCTCGACCAGTGGGACGGGGTCGCCCGCCACCGACAGCTGAGGGTCCCGCTCCACCTCCGGGAGCAGCGCCGGCGTCACCATCATGCGTTCCAGGGACAGGGTGTCCTCGATTCTCACGAGCCGAACCTGTGTCCTGTCACGCCGTCCGCACATCGCCACCGCAGCGCGGACGACCGCAGCGTCGTCCTCGAGCAGGATCGGAAGCCGAGCCCTGCGGAGTCCACCGGTCCCCGACGTCACCGCGTTGAGATACGTCGCCCGCAGGTCGATGGTGTCGAGGATGCGCAGCGGCGCGATGTCGGCGAGCCCGAGGCCAGAGGCGTTGCCGTGCGAGGCGGACGTCAGTCCGTGCACGGTCACGACGGTGATGTCGGGGCTGCTGAACTCCGGGACGCCGGGCACCCAGCAGCGACCCAGCACGTTGGTGTCCATACCGGTTCCGGACTTGTCCTTGCCGAGGCGGTCGACGGCCAGCACGTCGAGCTCAGTGAACGGCAAGCGGCCCAGCAGGTCGTGCGCCCGGCGCAGAAGGGCCATCTCACCGTCTCCCCCGATTTCCGACGCGGGGACGATCTCGACCGCGGCCGTATGCTCATGCGCGTTCTCGAGGATGGCCAGGCCGCCCAGAACCTTGCCCTGCCGGAGGATCACCTGTGCCGCCTCGCGCATCGACTCTCCCAGAGCCGCCACACCACCGGCGTGCAACGCCTCGGCACCGCGTTGCTTGCCGAGGCCGACCGCCAGGATCTTCGCCAGGCCGCTCTCGACCGGGCCGCGGAAGTCGGTGTGCGGCTTGACCCTGTTGATCAGTAGCACCGCGTCGGCCTCAGCGGCCACCCGAGCCCAGTGGACTGGTGTGCCGTCGGCGAGGTGACCCACCTCGACCGTGTCCATGCTGGCGATCACCGGCGCGCCAACCGCTGCCTCGTACACCCCCAGGTCGGCGAGTACGGCAAGCTGGCCCTCCGCGGTGGCGCCTCCGTGTGACCCCATGGCTGGAACGATGAACGGGTCGGCACCGGCTGCTCGCAACCACTCCACTGCGGCCCGGACGACGGTGGCGATCTCGTTGATCCCCCGGCTTCCGGCGGTGACGGCCACCCGAGGGCGGCCACCGACCTGACTGCGCAGGGACTCCAGCGCGAGCGCGGTCGCTGCAGCCACATCCTCCACCGACGGCTGAGGCGGCATGTCGCGGTGCACAGGGACGACCACCGGGATGTTGCCGGGGATAGGCAGCCCCCGCACGGCACTGAAGGCCTCGATGCGGTCCATGTCGTGCGCGCGGGCGGGAATCGGTTCGTTACCCATCAGCTCAGTGCCTCCGTCTCACATCGACGTCCCCAGGAGTCCGCGCGTGATCTGGAACCCGACGTCACCGGCCGCTCGGCCTCGTGGCTCCACCTGCCGCGACGCCACCGAACGGAGGACGGCGATGGCGCCGCGCGCCATCTGCTCGTGATCTCCGGTCAGCACGGCGTCCAGGTCGTTGCCCAGGCGTGCGACGGTGGCGGGGTCGCTACTGACCTGGACCAGGGGCACCATCCGCGACGACGTGAGCGTGGCTCCGCTGACGTGGGCGAGCATCAGCTGTGCGCCACACCCAGCCATGCCGGTCGCCGTCTCCAGCCAGTCGGTGCCCGGCATACGCATGACATGCCACCCGGGGGTGGTGGGTGTCTGGCCATGCGCGAGGGTCGGCTGCACCGGGTGGGGCGAGCCGAACGCCCGCCGACGGAACTCCTCGTCGGCGACCAGGCTGCCGCGGCTGCTCAGCAGCACCGTGCCTCCGGCCCTGACGATCCACGACCCGACGACAGCGAGCGCCTGCGAGGCCGACGGCGCGACCGGGCCTCGCGCCTCGAGCCCCACGGCGAGATCGCCCAGGCTGCCTGGCGCCTCGGACACCGGGTCGAGCTGGGCGGCTGCAGTACTGACCCAGTCGCGTACCCGGGCAGTGACAGCCTCGATACCGCCGTCGCGCTGGATGCTTGCCCACCCGTAGCGGTCGGGGTCAGCACCGGCCTGCACGAGACGGTGGCGGAAGTAGTCGTTGTGGGTCTTCTCGCACCCATGCTCGAGGAGGAGCGCCAATCGGACGTGGGGGTGGACGAGGTGACCGATCATCGTGCGCACGAAGGTCTCCTCCGCGGCACCGCTCGTGACGCCGCAGCCCTCGGTGTGTGGCAGCGCCACCACCCGCGACACCAACCCGGCGAGCCAGCCCTCCTCGTCGGCTGCCCGGGACACCTGCAGTGCGACCTGTCCAGAACACAGGCTGGTCGGCAGCAGTAACGCGACCTGCTCCGGCACCGGCTTCCGGTCGCCTCGGAGTCCGGTGAAATGCAGGTCAGGCGCTGCTGGCAGTGGCGCGCGTACTCGGTGAACGACGACCGGCACTCCTTCCAGCAACGCGTCGCGGTCCTCGGCGGGCAGCTCCGTGAGGTGCCGGCCCGTGCGACCGTCCGGCGAGATCGCGATGCCTTCGCGCGCGGAGTTCTGACGCCACTCGCGCCACAGCGACACCTGGCTGTGGCCAGCGCGCTCTCCAGCCGTGCGTTGGCCGGAAGCGACGTCGACGGTCAGCTCGAAGGCCGCATCGGTCAGCTCTTCCATCGGCGTACCCGTGAGATACCGCCCCGCGTCGATGTCCATCTCGTGGCGTAGCAGCTCGAAGCGGTCCGTGGTGGTGACGACCTTGAGGGTCGGCACGAACGGGAAGTTGGTGATGGAGCCGTTCCCCGTCGTGAACAGCACGAGGGTGGATCCACTGGCGACCTGCCCAGCGACTGACTCGAGGTCGTTGCCGGGACTGTCCATGAATGTGAAGCCCGGCCCCGGCAGCGGCTCACCGTAGCTGATCACATGGTCGAGCCGCATGGCGCGGTCCCGCTTGCGGGCGGCTCCGACGGACTTGAGGACGATGTTGTAGAGCCCCCGGTAGATATTGCCGCCCGACGGGTTCCCCTCCGCCGTATGGCCGTGCCAGCTGACGCGCTCCTTGAACGACTCGACCGCCTGCTGGAACCGGAGGGCGACCTCCTTGCTACGGACGTTCTCAAGAACGTAGCCCTCGGCGCCGATGAGCTCGTCAGTCTCGGCCAGGACCGCCCCACCCCCACGTCGCACGACCTCTCTGGCGATGGCGCCGGCCAGAGGGTTGGCCGAGATCCCGGAGAAGGCGTCAGAACCTCCACACTGGAGTGCGATGCGGAGGCCTGCGACCGGCTGTGGCGTCCGCCGGACGGCAGCCACCTCCTCGATCCACCGCTCCACCTGGGCCGCGGCCGCAGCGATGTCGTCGGTGAATGAGCCCCGTCGGGTGAAGTAGGCATGGGGGCCCTCCACCGCAGGCAAACCCAGCTCCGCTGCACGGCGTTGGACCGCTCCCCCGTTGACGACGCCGTCAGGCTCGTCGACGAGCATCACGGCACCGACGTTCGGGTGGACCAGGAAGCCGGCGAGCACGGACAGCACCATGGCGAGATTGTTCGGAGTGGTGTCTTCGCCACCTTCGGTGTGCGCCACGGCTACCACACCGTCGAAGTCGGCTGTACGGCGTCCGTCGAAGCGGCGGGCAAGTTCGGTGACGAAAGCCGAGCCGCGCGAACTGGCCGCAATGACGACGATGTGGTTCCGGGTGCCAGCCACCCCGTGCGGACGCTCGAACCCGAGGAACGTTCGTTCGTCGTCGATGAATGGCGCCTGGTCACCGATGTGCAGCAGCGCCGGATCAAGTCGATACGGGTCCATCGCGACGTTGCGAGCCGAGGCGACGGCCGGCAGACCCTCGACGCCTCGAGCGAGTAGTGCATCCAAGCTGCTCGGTGTGCAGATGTAGTCACCGACCGAGAGGTCACGAGCCGCTACAGCGAAGGGGGTGGACCACGACAGCAATGGCTCACCCGCCTTGACGGAACGCACGGCCACCCGGTGTCCTTCGAGCACGGTGTGGGGCAGGCGCAAGAAGCCTTGTGTGCCGGCAACGGGTGCCGTCACGCGAGTACCTGCCGGCAGGGTCCTGGTCACGACCCCGACGTTGTCACCGGGTTCGGGAAGGATCGCAACGTGGCTCAGTGCCACATCGTCCATCCTCACGACCTCCACGTCTTCGTATGCGAAGCGGCCTCAACGGCCAGGGTCGGATCGGCGACCGTGGCTGCGAGCTCAGTAACACCGTAAGGATAGTCGGCGGGCTGCCTTTCGCTTGCCGGTCCAGGCAGCACGACCGCCACCGCTGCGGCGCACCCGGACGGCCTTGGCTGCCGAACAGGCGCATCCCGGCAGAGAGCAGCACCGTAACCAGTGGACGTCGATAGGGAACGGGCGGCAAACCACCTCCCGAGAGTGCGGCCACCTCCTGCTCCTCGGCGGCTGGCCAGGTATGGCGCCGCCGACTACCTCCCTAGCGTCTTCAACACGCTGTCCGCACAAGGAGGTAACCGATGTTGCTACGACAGGAGTCTCGGGTAGTACGGCAGGAATCCCGAGTCGGGCACGGGACGCAGCGAGAGGACAGGCTGTTCACTGCATGCGTCGCAGTAGGCATGCTGCACGCTGTCGACGACGCCTTGCTGAACCGCCAACCGGGCGTTCCGGTCACCCAGCACCTTCTGGCACTCCTGGCTGTCACCGTCGGCGCGGCTCTCGGGGTCTTCGCCTTCCCGCGGATGCGTCCGGGCCTGCGTAGCGCGCTGGCCCTGGTGGCTGGTTCGCTCATGGCCACGAACGGAGCGATGCACGTCCTTCAGGCCTTCTACAGCTCAATCCGGGGAAGTGACTGGACCGGCATGCTCGCCGCGGCCGCCGGGCTCGTCCTTGTCGCACTCGCCGCCTACATTCCGTTCCATCACCGCGGCGAGCTCCCGCTTCCGGTAGGGCGCCGTTGGGCGCGTCGAGGGTTCGCTGTTGTCACGGGCGTGATCGCCAGCCAGTTCGTACTCGCTCCGTTCCTTGTCGCCGTTGTGCAGACGCACAAGTATCGCGAAGATGTCGGCGAGCCACCGGCCGGGTTCGCACCTGTTGCCTTCTCGTCCACCGACGATCTGCGCCTGTCCGGGTGGTACCGGCCATCGCAGAACGGCGCCGCCGTCGTGATCGTCAACAGCGCACGAGGCGACCGCAAGAAGTCTGGCCAGCACGCGGAGCTGCTGGGCCGGCACGGTTACGGAGTGCTCATGTACGACGCACGCGGAACCGGCCAGAGCGAAGGGGCGCCGAACGGGTGGGGGTGGGAATGGGAGCACGACGTGGCCGGCGCTGTCGATTTCCTGCAGACCCGGCCCGAAGTCGAGGATGACCGTATCGGCGGGCTCGGGCTGTCGACGGGGGCGGACGTGTTGATCGAAGTCGCCGCGAAGAACCCCGACATGCGCGCTGTGGTCGGTGATGGCGCGACCCAGCGGTCGTTCGCTGACCGCCCTCCGGGGGTACAGCACATCCCCCTTGCGTTCACCATGGTTGCCGCCGGTCAACTGTTCTCGGGAACCTCCCCCGGCGAGCCGCTGGTGGAACTGATCGCTGAAGCCGCTCCAACGCCGATCCTGCTGGTGGCAGCCGGATCGATGCCCATGGAGCTCTCTGCAGGAGACCGGTACGCGGCCGCAGGCTCATCCACAAGCCTGTTGAGGTTGCCGGAGGTGGCGCACACGGAGGCCGTTCGGGAGGTCCCCGCGCTGTACGAGCGCCGGGTTATCGGCCACCTCGACGCCGCTCTGCTGGGGCGCTAGCCATGCCTGACTCGCAAGCGGGCTGACCCGGCCCTCGGTGCCGCGCCAGAAGTCCCGGTCCGCACGGCCGCCGTCGTCTCACGGTCCGAGCAGTGACGGCTCAGTAGGCATGCGTCTCCATGACCTCGAGGATGCTCGTCTCCGGCGCACCCAGTTTCGCCGGCGCCTTGGCGGGGTCCGGCCAGACGTCTCGCTGCATGACTTCGAGGAACTTCTCGGCCTCTGTCGACGTCGGGAAGTCGAGATCCAGCTCGACCCGGTTCGGGTCCTCGCGCCACCTGAAGATCCGGTAGCCGGTGGCGCCAGACGCCTGGCGCCCGCCAGCGTCCGTGCCGAACGCCTCACGCCACATGTCGTAGTCGCGCACCCGAAGTCTTACTCGCAAGCTGAACACGATGGGTCTCCCTTTCCTGTGAGGTTAGTAGTAATCACTATCCGATAAGAGTAGTGAATTATCGCTACGATACTCCAATGTCGGACAGCGTCAAGCCTCGAAGCTACGACTCGCCTCTTCGCCGCCAGCAGGCCGCCGCGACCAGGGAGATGATCCTCAAGGCCGCCCAGCGACGGTTCGAGGAGGACGGCTACCAGGCAGCATCGATGCCGGCCATCGCGGCAGAGGCCTGCGTATCACCCAAGACCGTTCACATGGTCTTCCAGACCAAGGCTGGTCTTCTTCGTGCGGTGTGGGAAGCCCGGCTGGCAGCCGATGAGGCGGCCGTCCCGGTGTTCGAGAGACGTTGGTTCCGCGACCTCGTTGCGGAACCGAGCGCCGAGGGGAAGCTGCGCCGGATGGCCAGACAGGGCCGGGAGGTCAAGAGTCGCTCGGGTGACCTGATGGAGGTGATTCGGAATGCAGCAGCAGTCGACAGTCATATCGCGCAGCTGTGGGACGACATCGAGTCCAAGCTCCTCATGGTGCAACGCGCCGTGGTCGGTCAGCTGGAGGCCATCGGCGCCTTGCGGCGAGACCTGGGCGTTGAGTCGGCCACCGACGTGCTGTGGACCCTCAACCACCCAAGCGTCTGGCACCTCCTCGTGCGCGGCCGAGGGTGGACGCCCGGGCAGTACGAGCAGTGGATCGGCGACGCCTTCTGCGCCGAGCTGCTCGAGGGATGGCAGCGAGACCCCGGGCGCTCCCGCGCGCGGCGACGAGCGAAGTAGCCGGTCACGCCTTTCGTCGAAGCGGCTGCGACTCAGCGCGGTGGGATTCAGCTTGCCGAAGAGCACCGAGGAGAATCGCGCCGACGACGAGGCCACCGAAGAGGACAAGGCACTGGGCACTTGAGGACTCACACCGGCCGGCCAGCACCAGCACCACGACGACAGCGACCCTGATGAGGGCTAGCACATACGGCGGGCCAGGAGCGTGGAGTCGTGGACATCGACCCTCACGCCTTCGCGGGTCATCGTCCGCGGCCGCTGCTCCACTACGAGGGCCTCGAAGCCAATCGGCAGGCCGGGCAGCAGGTCCTCGGCGAGGAACATCGCTCCGTGTTGGCTCGATGTCAGCTGAGACAACACCCCTGACGGCGCGTGCCCCACGATCAGGAGGTGCCCGCCGGCCGCGACCGCTTCAGCCAGCCGGCGTGTCACCTCCACCATCCCTCCGCTCGGCGGATGCAGGAAGTGGCTCGTTACCAAGTCGTAGGACCGGCCGTCACTCGAGAACGTACGCGCATCCACCCGCCACCAGTCCGTGCGGTCGGCGACCCCGGCCTCATCGGCGTGCCGGGCGGCGCGGGCCAGACCGTTGGCGGAGAAGTCGGCGCCAGTGACAATCCAACCCCGAGACGCCAGCCAGATAACGTCGCCGCCCTCGCCGCAGCCGACGTCGAGCGCGGTGCCTGGCGTCAGCCGCGACACCTCAGCGACTAGCTGAGGGTTGGGGTTCCCACTCCAG
>DASQEH010000021.1:0-2006 GCA_035633755.1 Nocardioidaceae bacterium
AGACCGGCTCGCTGATGTTGCGGCCGACACCGCGCTCACCCCCGGGCTGAACGCCATGGGCTTCCTTAGCGACCATGCCAACGCGCCCATGGCGCGATCGACGTGCCCGCCGGCTACCGGGCTGGAGGCGACGGGTACGAGATCACCGCCGAAGACGACGGCGTTGGGTTCCGTCACTTCGACACCTGGACGGTGGCCGAGGTGGCCGCACAGCCGTGCGGTGACACGGCCTGGGTCGACCCCGGGCCTGGCGTGGACGACCTCGCCGACGCGCTGGCGACGCTGCCGGTCTGGGAGAGCACACCGCCGGCCCCGCGGACAATCGGAGGACACGAGGGCGTCTTCATGGAGCTCAACGTGCCCGACGACATCCCCGCCAAGTGCCAGGGCGAGCTCGTCAGTTGGCGCGACCATCTCGGGGGCACGCAAGGGATCGGCCCCGGGAAGACCCACCACCTCTGGATCGTGGACGTCGACGGGCACCGCCTCATGCTCCTCGCCGGGTACTTCCCCGGCCCCGAGGGCCCGACCCCCCAACAAGTCGCCGAGATGACCCAGATGGCCGAAGCTGCCAGGTTCGTCGACGCCGACCAGGTCGCGCCCTGACGGGTTCCCGATTGTCGGAGGGCGTGAACGGCTTCAGGTCCGGCGCGATCGTCCCTAGCGCCACCTCGAGCGCCTGCGCTGCCTGCTAGTTGTGATGCCCAGCCTGGTTGTTCAGCCTGGTGATGGGTGAGCGTTTTCCTACTGCCGAGTGGGGCCGGTGGTGGTTGTACTCGTGGATCCATGCTGGCAGAGCGGCGAGCCGGGCCGATTCGGAGGGGTAGAACTTCTTGAAGGCCCAGCCCTCGATCAGGGTGCGGTGGAAGCGTTCGATCTTGCCGTTGGTTTGGGGCCGGTAAGGGCGGGTGCGCTTGGGTGTGATGCCGAGCTCGGTGCAGGTGTCGCGCCACAGCAACGATCGGTAGCAGCCGCCGTTGTCGGTCAGCACGCGCTGCACGGTGACGCCGCGGGCGGCGAACCAGGCGACGGCATTGCGGAGCACCTCGGTGGCAGTGTTCTTCGTTTCGTCGCCACGGGCTTCGACGTAGGCCACCCGTGAGTAGTCGTCGATCACGGTGTGCAGGTAGCAGGTTCCAAGCAGCGGCTTGCTGTACTTGCTCTTGGGCGCTGCGGTCCGAGTAGCCGTTGCCGAACGGTTCCTCCAGCCCTGCTCGCGGCCGACGTAGCGCCAGCCGCCGCCGTCGGGGACACGGCCGAGCTTCTTGACGTCGATGTGGAGCAGGTCGCCGGGGTGTGCGTGCTCGTAGCGGCGGATCGGTTCACCGGTGGCGCGGTCGAGGTGGGTGAGCCGATTGAGTCGGCACCGCACCAAGACCGCGTGCACCGTCGATGCGGGCATGCCGAGCCGGTCACCGATCTCGACGGGTCCGAGCCGTTGCTTCCAGCGCAGGTGCACGATCTTGCGGACCGCCGCGACCGGGGTGCGGTTCGGCTGACGGTGCGGCCGCGACGGCCTGTCGCGCATGCCGGCCGGTCCCTCACCCCGATAGCGATCGGCCCACTTCTTCGCAGTTCGCCAGGACACGTCGTAGCGCTCGGCAGCCCGCGGGATCGCCCAACCGTGATCGACGATCAACCGGGCCAGCCGAAGTCGAGCGCGTGGCGTCAGGGCGGCGTTGGCATGGGTAGCGTGGGACACGAAGACCTCCTGGTCGGAGCCGGTTCTTAGACAGCTCCACTCCACACCAGGAGGTCTTCACCCATCCACGACATCAAATCGTGTTGTCGCACGATCTGGACCAACGTCCCTGGACATCACATCTAGTCGCGCTCGCCCGGCCGCTCGCCGACCAGGTCATGCGACCGCGCCATCGGTCGTTCGCGCTCGTCAGGCTCGGGGCGCAGCTTGTCGCCAGTATCCCGAGAACGTGATGCGACGGCGGTCCAGCCCCCAGCCCTCGATCAGCCGACGCCGGATCGCGCGGACCGCACTGGCCTCGCCG
>DASQEH010000022.1:0-16880 GCA_035633755.1 Nocardioidaceae bacterium
ACCCCTCGCCTGCGTTTGGGTTGAGCCCCACGACGCCGCCCCCCTTGGGCGTCCCTCTTGCTTTGCGCGGAGCGTGAATGCGATTGCCTGCCGATGGTCTGGTGATTGGCGAGAACGGCACGGAGCATGTGCGTCGTGCTGCCGCCCGGATGACGTCTCTGCCCATGTGGCGAGGTGTGGCATGGCGCCGCATCTCCCAATGTCCCCCATCCGGTGCACCCGTTCGTCACCTCATTTCGCCGCGCATATCGGTACTTGCCGTTCGACACGCCCACGGCCGGAATGCGCAATACGCAACGGCACAGTACGGTGTCGCTCATCCGAGAAAGGTCAGGCGCTATGAATGCCGTTCCGTCACAGTCCCCTGAAGCGTTCCGCCGAGAACTATCGCGTCGAGGCTTCCTCAAAGGTTCACTGCTTGCTACCGGCGGACTGGCTCTGGCTGGCTGCGGGACCACTCTCGGCCGTGGTGTAGCCGGGACGCCGCTGGCGGCAGGCACCGTGGACTTCTGGAACCTCTTCGGTGGCGGTGACGGCGAGCGTTTGAAGCAGATGCTGGACAAGTTCGAGCAGGACAACCCCGATCTCGGGCTCGAAGCCACCACCTTCGCCTGGGGCAATCCGTACTACACGAAACTGGCACTGGCGACGGTCGGGGACCTGCCTCCCGATGTCGCCGTCTCGCACATGTCGCGACTGCCCACCCTCGTGGGCGGTGACCTGTGCCAGGAACTGGTACCTGCCGACCTCGAGAAGGCCGGTATGGCACCGGACAAGTTCAACAAGGCGGCGCTCGAGGGCTGCACGTTCGACGGCAAGATCTACGCTCTCCCGCTGGACACTCACCCCTTTGTGCTCTTCTACAACGTTGACATCTGCAAGAAGGCGGGCCTGCTCGAAAGCGATGGCAAGACGCTGAAGAGCATGGACGGCCCCGACGCGTTCATCGAGGCGATGCAGAAGGTGCAGGACTCCGGAGTCGAGTGGGGGGGCGTGTGCTCAGTCAACAACGACACCGCCACGAACTGGCGCATCTTCATCTCGCTCTACGCGCAGTTGGGCGGCGAAGTGCTTGCGGACGAGGGCAAGGAGGTCGTCCTCGACAAGGACAAGACCATCCAAGTCCTGGAGTACTTGCAGACACTCACCGACAAGGGGCTTATGCCGGAAGCCGTGGACTACGGTGGGGCGATCGCCTTGTTCGCCAGCGGCGCGTCGGGATTCTTCATGCAGGGCGAATGGGAGATCGCCACCATGCAAACGGCCGAGATGCCGTTCAGCATGACGTTGTTCCCCAACGTGTTCGGTGGTGAGGACGGCTACCGGGTTCAAGGAGACTCCCACGTGCTGTTCATACCCGAGGCGGGCGACGATGCGACTCGCACGGAAGAGGCTCTGCGGTTCATCCGTTCGTTGATGGACAACAGCCTCATCTGGGCGGAAGGCGGCCACATCCCGTCGTGGCTACCTGTTCTGAACAGCCAGGAGTTCAAGGATCTCGAGCCGCAGTCCAACTATGCTGCCGCCGCTGCCGCCGTGGTGGCGGATCCGCCAGCCTGGTATTCCGGCTCAGGGTCCACTTTCACGAACGTCATCGGTTCGCCGATCGCGACCGTGCGGGCCGGTCAAGCTGATCCGGAGACCGCATACGACCAGATGGTCAGCGGACTGCAAACACTCGCCGACACCCCATCCCCCGTGTAGAGCCCTCGGCAGACGATCAGCAAGGGAGCGAGCGTCGTGACCACTCAAACCGTCGACACCCGGGATACCACCGGGGCAGCCGCAACTACCGAAATCCCGAGAGACAAGAGCGAGTCGCGAACCGCCTGGTGGTTCATAGCGCCGTTCATGATCCTTTACTTGCCTTTTGTCATCGGTCCCACGCTGTACGCCTTGGTCATGAGCTTCTTCAATGGGAGCCTGGTCCAGTCCGGGTTGGGGGAGTTCATCGGCTTCGACAACTACGTCGAGGCTCTCAGCAGCCCAGACTTCTGGTCGTCGCTGTGGCACACCATCTGGTTCACCATCCTTACCACCCCACCGCTGGTCATCTTGGGCTTCGTGTTTGCGCTGCTCGCGGACCGTGCGCAGCGTGGCCGTTGGTTCTTCCGGTTCGCCTTCTTCGCCCCATACGTGCTGCCGTCGGCGGTCATGGCACTCATCTGGGTATGGATCTACACCCCGGCGATCGGTCTGGCCGACAGCTTCCTTGGCAAGCTCGGAATAACGCCACCTGGCTGGCTCGGTGACCCGACGTGGGCGATGCCGTCAGTGGCCATCGCCACCGTCTGGTGGACGCTCGGATTCAACTTCGTTCTCTACATCGCGGGTCTGCAAGACATTCCACGCGAACTCTACGAGGCCGCTTCCATCGACGGCGCCGGTCCGATGCAGCAGATCTTTCGCATCACCATCCCGCTACTGGCCCGCACCACAACACTCGTGATCGTCCTGCAGGTCATCGCTTCGCTCAAGATCTTCGACCAGATCTACATCATGACCGGTGGGGGGCCGAACTTCAGCACGAGACCAACCCTGGAGTACATCTATGACGCCAGCTTCACCGATCTGCGGATCGGTTACGGAGCCGCCGTCTCCATGCTGTTCTTCCTCGTCGTCCTCGCGGTGTCGGCTGTCTGGTTGTTCACAGTGCGCCAGCAAGAGAAGGAGGCCTGACCATGGCCACAATCACCACTGAAGACGAGTCTCGAACCGAAGCCCCTCGCGAGGCGCCGGCATCGACAGCGTCCTATGACAGCCGCTCCAAGACGTTCAACTACATCTGCATGGCGGTACTGGTCGTCTTCTCCATCATCTGGCTGATCCCGCTCGCCTGGGCAGTAGACACAGCGCTCAAGCCCAATTCGGAGACCACCAAGGCGCCCATCACGTGGCTGATCGACAACCCCACCCTCGACTCGTTCCAGACTGCGCTGTCCAGCGGCAACATCTGGCGCTGGTACATGTCGAGCTTCATCACGTCCGCCGCGATTGCCGCAGCAACGGTCATCACAGCCAGCATGTGCGCATATGCGCTGTCCAGGCTGCGGTTCAAGGGCCGTAGCTGGGTGCTGTTCTTCGTGCTGGCGGGTTTGCTGATTCCCGGCCAGGTGCTGATCGTTCCGCAGTTCCGTGAGGTCCAGCTGCTGGGCCTGCTCAACACGTACTGGGCTGTGATCCTGCCGCAGATCCCAGCTGCGATCGCCGTGTTCATCTTCAAACAGTTCTTCGACGGCCTGCCTCGAGAGCTCGACGAGGCGGCTCGCGTCGACGGCGCGTCGTCAGCGACCATCTATCGTCAGATCGTCATGCCACTGTCGCGTCCGGCCGTGTCCGCGGTAGCCATCTTCACGTTCGTCTGGTCGTGGAACAACCTGCTGTGGCCGCTGCTGGTGTTGACCAACCCGAAGCTCATGACGATCCAAGTCGGTCTGGCGACCGTTCAGGGCTCGTACGGCATCAGGTACGCCGACATCATGGCGTCGGCACTGCTGGGCGGACTTCCGCTGATCCTGCTGTTCTTGTTCTTCCAGCGCAGGATCGTCGAGGGTATCGCCGGGACAGGCCTGAAAGGCTGACCTGCTTCCTTATCCCCACCCGCATCAGACCTGCGTGCGCCTGGCGACCGGCCCGGCGCACGCGTCTTTCCCACCCACAACCTCAGGAACCGGAGTTGTCCTATGCGTAACGGCACTGTGACCGTCGATCCCGCCTCCCAGGTCGCTGACGTCGACCCGAGGCTCTACGGCTCGTTCGTCGAGCACATGGGGCGATGCGTCTACGAGGGCATCTACGAGCCCGGGCACGCGACCGCGGACGAGGCCGGATTTCGCCGTGACGTGGCCGACCTGGTACGCGAGCTCGACGTCCCGGTGCTGAGATACCCAGGCGGCAACTTCGTCTCGGCGTACAACTGGCGCGACGGCATCGGCCCGGTGAACGAACGCCCTCGGCGCCTCGACCTCGCCTGGCGGTCCCTGGAGACCAACCAGGTTGGCGTGGACGAGTTCATCCCATGGTGTCGCAGCGTCGGCAGCGAGCCGATGATGGCGGTCAACCTCGGCACCGCCGGTGTCGCCGAGGCTCGCGACCTGGTGGAGTACTGCAACCTCCCGTCAGGGACTGCGTCGTCAGACCTGCGACGGCGCAACGGCGCCGCAGACCCCTACGGCGTCAAGCTGTGGTGCCTCGGCAACGAGATGGACGGACCCTGGCAGATCGGCCACAAGTCCGCGACGGACTACGCGCTGCTGGCCCTGTCGGCCGGGCGCGCGATGAAGCGGGTGGACCCGAGTATCGAGCTGGTCGCGTGTGGAAGCTCCAATCCTGGGATGCCGACGTTCGGGACCTGGGAACGCACCATCTTGGAGCACACCTACGACCTCGTCGACTACATCTCCATGCACATCTACTACGAGGAGCGCGACGACGACCGGGCGAGCTTTCTTGCCTGCGCCATGGATCTGGACCGGTTCATCGAGGGCGTCGTAGCCACCGCCGACCACGTGCGCGCGGTGGGCCACCACACCAAGCGGATCAACATCTCGCTCGACGAGTGGAACGTGTGGTACCAGCAGCGGTTCGTCAGCGAGGAGAAGCTCGAGGTCCTCGAGAAGCCACATCTGATCGAGGACGAGTACAACGTTGCCGACGCCGTCGTGGTCGGGAACCTGCTGATCTCCATGCTGCGCCACGCCGACCGAGTACGCATCGGCTGCCTGGCGCAGCTCGTGAACGTGATTGCGCCGATCCGCACCGACGCCAACGGCGCGGCATGGAAGCAGACGATATTCCACCCGTTCGCCCTGACCTCGCGCCATGGGCGGGGCCACGTCATCCGGGCAGAGATCAAGAGCCCCGTTGACGACACCGCCTGGTTCGGTGACACACCGGTCCTCGATGCCGCCGCCACTCAGAACGAACGTGGCGAGGTGACGCTGTTCGCGGTCAACCGCGACCAGCAGGAGCCGTTGGCGTTGTCGGTCGACCTGCGTGCCCTGTCGGAGCTGGTGGTGGGTGAGCACACCGCCGTCTACGACGCCGATCCCGACGCAACCAACACGTCCTCCCAGCCGGACCGGGTGGTCCCGCAGCGGCTCGACGACGTCAAGATCATGGACGGGCACGTGGAGGCGGTGCTGCCGCCCATGTCGTGGAACATGATCCGGTTCGTGAGCCAGAGCTCTGCCAATGCCGGCTCCTGACCCGGCCTCGGGCCGATGACAGCGACCTGGGCGGCCCCCGGACGGGTCAATCTCGTGGGCGAGCACACCGACTACAACGACGGGCTCGTGCTGCCGTTCGCGTTGCCGATGACGACGACGGCATCGGTCTCGACCAACGACAGCGGCGCCGTCACGGTGACCTCCGACGGTGCTGACGACCCGGTGTCATTCGATGTCGACGCCTCTCCCGACGACGTGAGCGGATGGGCGGCGTACGTCGCAGGTGTGGTGTGGGGGGTCAACCGCATGCTGGGCGACGGCACCGCACGCGGCGACAGCGCGGCCACCGCCATCACCGGACTCGACATCGACATCCGGAGCGGGGTGCCGATCGGCGCGGGTCTGTCATCCTCGGCTGCCTTGGAGTGCTCCGTGGCGTGCGCGATCAACGACGAGCTGGGGCTGAACCTCGACAGGACGACCATCGCCGACCTGGCCCGCCGCGCGGAGAACGACTTCGTCGGCGTACCCACCGGTGTGATGGACCAGCTGGCGTCGATGCTGTGCGAGGAGCACGCACTGCTCTACCTGGACTGCCGCAGCATGCAGACGCGACTGGTCCCTTTCGACCCCAGTGCCGAGGGCCTCACGCTCCTCGTGATCAACACCCACGCCGAGCACGAGCTGGCAGGCAGCGAGTACGGAGACCGGCGGCAGTCATGCGAGGAGGCAGCCGCGGCGATGGGACTGACCTCGCTGCGCGATGCCACCGTCGAGCAGGTCCGCTCCCTGTCTGATCAGGTGCTTCAGCGCAGGGCACACCACGTCGTCACCGAGATCGAGCGCGTCACTGAGGTGGTCGGGCTGCTGGAGTCGGGCCACGTTGCTGACATCGGCGGTTTCCTGACGGCATCGCACCAGTCCTTGCGCGACGACTATGAAGTCTCGTGCGAAGAACTCGACGTGACCGTCGACGCGTCGTTGTCGGCAGGTGCTCTCGGGGCCCGGATGACCGGTGGAGGGTTCGGTGGCTGCGCCATCGTCTTGTGCCGCGACACCGACCAAGCGGCGGTGGAGAAGTCGGTTCGGGCGGCGTACGCCGAGCGGGACTGGGAGGAGCCGACGATCTGGGCCGCCGCGCCTGCCCGCGGGGCGGCCCGCGTCGAGCCGGGCCAGGACGACGGCGACCAGCTCAGCGGAGACCACGCATGAGACGACCCCACGTTGACGGTCCGATCACTCCCGTCCTCGCAATTCCCACCACGCGCTGGTAGCGCCGCGCCGCCGCCGTCGTGGAACCGTCATAGACACCGGTGACGGGCAGCCGCGCGTCGACCGCGGCGTTGAGGCTGCGCTGCACCCGCCGGACGGCCTGCCGAGCCGAGCCGTACTTCAGAACCGGTTCGGACCCCTGGGCCAGCAACGCCGTCCACATGGACATGGAGACCAAGCCCGTGCGCGGCATGCCCAGCGTGCCCTGGTATTTCTTCACCGCCCGCTGCGTCGGCCGGCCGAACGTGCCGGTGATGTCACCGGCATAGCCGGCCTTGTGCTTGAGCAGGCACTGCAGCCCCTCGACCCGCATGCCGGTGTCTCCGCGCTCCAACCGGGAGTAGCTGCGGAAGCTGACGTGCACGCCACACGAGCGAGGGTTCTTCGGCGCCACCGACCCGCGGCCGAGACTCATGTAGTTGCTGTCGACAGGGATCGTCACGCCACCATGAGTCTCCTCGTGACCGCCGGTGTACTGGTGGATCCGGTCGTGCGGCATCCAGCCGCCTGGCCGCACGTAGCTGGACTGGAGGTCGGCTCGACCGTTCCAGTCCGCGATCCAGACCGAGTCCGGCATGGAGTAGCGGCCACGCTGCTCGACGCGTGCGTCATCCAGGATCTTGATACCCGATGCGGCGCTCGAGTAGACGCCGGACTCGTACTTCAGGGCATGAAGCTTATGGGTCCACGCCGACAAGAAGCTGAGGGCGGACTCCCGGCACTTCGTCCCGTCAATGGCGAAGGCCTCGAGGTCGTACCACAGCGTGCTGTGCCGCGCGATGCCGAGCCGCTCGGCGGCGCGGACGGTCTTGGCTGCTTCCGCGCGTCCTTGCCGCCGGGCAGTGGCGTAGTCCCGCGTGCTGTCGGGGCTGATCCGTACCTGGCTCAGGTAGCGCTCCCGCGTGGTACACGACGCCTGCGGACCGACGGTCAGGGGCAGCAGTCGCCATGACTTCGCCAGCTGCTCGCCCACCCACGCCGCATCGAGGTTCGGCTGGCTGACGCACCCACGCGAGTCGCCTGAGATGTAGATGCCGACGGCCCAGTACGGAGACGCCTTGAGCCAGCGGTCCATCGCCGCCTGGGACGGTGCTTCACACTGGTCGAACCCGTACCCGGTGAAGTTGCCCGGCGTCACTCGGTTCTTGGCCTGCACCGAATCCACAAGCCCTCCACCCAGCAGGGTTGTGCACAGCACGGTGGCCACGGTGGCCAGGCGTCGAAGCGACGGCAAAGCGACGAGTCTCATCTGTGATCCAATCCCCCGGAGGGACTACGCTGCGTAGTCCCAGCAAAACGCAGGAGTCTACGCGACGCGTATGCGCTGGACCTGGAATCAGGAACAATTGCGGATCAGCACTCGCAGCGAGGGCTGGATCGGCCGATCGGTGACGGTTCGAGGGCGTTGGTCAGACGCCACCATCACGTCGAGGGGGACTGCGTGCCGGCTCAGCAGGCATCGGTGTTGCTAGTGCCCGGCCTCGGGTTGGGACGCGACGCCTGGTTGCCGACGATGCGGGAGCTCACCGCGGGTGAGATCGGCCCCCCGCGCATGGCAGTCGCCTCGATACCTGGCTACGGACAGCCCGCGGCGCAGCACGATCTCGACCCAAAAGCTCTGGCGCGGACTCTGGTCAACGAGTGGATGCCCGCACCAGGCGACTACCTTGTGCTGGCCCACTCGGCGAGCTGTCAGGTGGCTGTCCACGCTGCTCAGCTGGCGCCCGATCGGGTTCGCGGCCTTGTGCTCGTCGGCCCGACGACCGACCCGCGCGCCGCTGTCTGGCATCGGTTGGTCCAGCGGTGGGCCGCCACCGCGGTGTACGAGCCGCCGTGGCAGGTGCCGACGCTTGTGCGTCTGTACCGCCGTACCGGGCTGGTCACGATGGCGCAGGCGATGAACAGCGCTCGGCGCGACCGGATCGACGTGGCCTTGCCCGCGGTGAGGTGTCCCGTCCTGCTCGTGCGCGGAAGGCACGACCACATCGCCCCACTCGACTGGCTCTGCGACCTCGCGGAGCAACGCCTCGAGCCGGCCGCCGAAGGAGCCGACCCTGCCCGGCCGACGCGGGTTGTCGTCACCCTCGCCTCGGGAGGGCACATGGTCCCACTGACCCGCGGACGGCTGGTCGCAGCAGAAGTCCTGCGCTTCGCGAGACATCTGTGAGCGGGTACGAGCGCCCTCGGCGCAGCTGAGGTCGTCAGCGCCGGGGAGGCCGCGGTCGGCTCCACGGTTTGTCGTCGCGGCGCGCGCCCATGGCGGCGGCGCACCGGCGGCATACCTCGCTCACCTGGTCGGCCGAGCTCCCATCGGCGGGCTGGACATCGAGCCAGTCCACATGGGGGAACCGAGCCAGACGCGATCGGGTGAGGGCCAGGCCGCACAGCGTCTGGTTGGTCCCGTGGCGCCACGCGTGGACCAGCCCCGCGGGCATGCGGATGCCGTCAGGATCCGTCCAGGTGTCAGTCGCCGCCACGGCGGCGCGCGCACCACGACGGTTGCTGCCCACGTGTCCTCCCCTGGGTAGGCCCTCGACGTGTCGAGGGTAAGTCCGATCCTTCACGCCCGCCCGACACGAGACCAGGAGTCCGGTCTGCCGAGGCGAGCTTTGGGTACTCACGAACTACGTCAAGCGCAGAGGAGACCATCATGACGCAGACCGCTGGCGACCAGGACGTCGTCGACATCCTCACCGCCGACCACCAGGAGGTCATGCAGCTCATCGCCCAGATCGAGGTCACGACAGACAGCCAGCAGCGACGGGACTTGGCAGACACCATCATCAGTGAGCTGGTCCGTCACTCCGTTGCCGAGGAGATGTACGTGTACCCGGCCATGAAGGAGCACCTCGCAGACGGTGCCGAAGCCGTCGACCACGATGTAGCCGAGCACAAGGAGATCGAGACCACGCTCAAGGAGCTGGAGTCCGCCGACCCCGCAGATGCGCGCTTCAACGACCTCCTGCGGCAGCTCGAGGAAACGTTGCGCGACCACATCGACGACGAGGAGAACCAGCAGTTCCCCGGGCTGCGTGCCTCCATCCCTCGCGAGACCCTCGTCGAGATCGGGCAGAAGGTGGAGTCAGCGAAGAAGCTGGCCCCCACCCGTCCGCATCCCCTGGCCCCCAACAACGAGGTCTTCCACAAGCTGGTCGGGCCTGGTGTCGGGCTCGTTGATCGCCTGCGGGACAAGCTGACCGGACGTTCCACGGGCTAGCCGGCTCGCCGGGGGCCGAACGCGGGCTAGCCGGCTCGCCGGTAAGGGGGACTCGCACGGCTAGCCCTGCCGAAGCCTGAACACCTTCGACGGGCTAGCCCCTCGCCGGGCTCGCACTCGCTTGCCCAGTGGGCCGCCGGGACCAGGCTTCGATGGCGGCGACGATCGCCAACCCCACGAGGGCCCCCACGAGCAGGCCGATGCCCGCGGCCAGCACTGCGCTGAAACCCTGTGCTGGTTGGGTGGGGCGGATGGCCTCGTGCGTCACCACGAACTTCCCGACGGCAGCCACGTCGGGCTTCGCGGGATTGCTGTACCGGTTCAGCTCCTCGGTGAACACCGCAGCGGCGAGGTCGGCCAGCCGCTTGGCGTCCTCCGGGTCGGAGCCGTGGCCGATGACGCCGAAGACGATGTTGTCCTGTGAGGCGACAAGTTCCACTCGCTCTGGGATCACCGACTCGGTATCTGCGATGCCCAGAGCCCCGCCGAGCTCTTGCCGGACTGCGTTCTCGACGGCGCCGTTGTCGAACACGGTCTCGCCGAGGTTGGGCAGGGCGGCCAGGTTGGTCAGCGTGAGTGCGCGAGCCGGGCCGACCTGAGCCTCGGCGTCGTACACGTCGTCGCCTTGGCTCAAGACCAGCGGCACCACGACGGCGAACAACACCATAGAAACGGCGACGATCAGGGCCTTACGGGACATAGACACCGCGCTAGTGTGCCTTGCTCGGCACGCAAGTGCCACTAAGGATGCCCTTAGCGGTCGCCAGCACTCGCACACCCCGGGAGCACCATCGGGACACATACGGTTGACTGGCAGCTCCCGACTCCAAGGAGGACAGCCCGATGAAGCCACAGCCGCCGTTCACCCTCCTCGACAGGCTCGAGAACGCCTCCTCGTTGGATCCGCTGGCCACCAGACTGCGCGGCGCCGTCGACACCCTCGTACGCCCACAGTGGCTTCGTGATGTCTTGCACGGAGTTCCCCTCGGACACCCCTTGCACCCGGTGGCCGTCCAGGTCCCGATCGGCGCCTGGTTGTCCGCAACGGTCGTCGATCTCGTGCCTGGTCAGCAGCGCGCGGCCAAGGTGTTGGTGGCCACCGGAGTGGTCAGCGCCATTCCGGCCGCCCTGGCGGGCTATACCGACTGGTCGCAGCTGCACGAGCAGCAGGTGCGCGTTGGTTTCGTGCACTCCACGGCAAACCTGCTCGGTACGAGCTTGTATGTCGCATCGTTCGTCCAGCGGTCCAAGGGAAGGCACGGCCGTGGTAAGGCCTTGAGCCTGGCAGGGCTGAGTGCCGTCCTCGTGGGCGGGGTGCTCGGCGGCCATCTGTCGTACCGCCAGGCGTCTGGAGCCAACCACGTCGAGGACGTGCCGCACCGGGTGCCGCCGGGTTGGCACGCCGTTGCCCAGCTCGACGAGCTCGGCGAAGCACGCCTGGAGCGAAGGATGCTCGGCGAGGTGCCGCTCGTGCTTTATCGACGCGGCTCGCAGGTCAATGTCCTGGCGGGCGTGTGCAGCCACTTGTCCGGACCACTCGACGAGGGCAGCGTGACCGGTGACTCCGAGCTTTGCGTCGTATGCCCTTGGCACCAGAGCACCTTCTCGCTCTCCACCGGCGAGGTGGTACATGGGCCGGCGACGTCGCCTCAGCCCGTCTTCGAGACCCGGGTGCTCGACGGCACCCTCGAGGTGTGCTTGGCGAACGCCGGCTGACGGCTCCACCTCATCGAAAGTCGACAGGAGACTGCATGACCTTCCCTTCGCTGAGAGACAGCACGAACCTCGATCGACGAGGGCGCCTGTCAGTGGCGGCAGCCGTGCTCGGAGTGTGTGCTCCCGCTGCTCTGGCCCCGGTCGCCGCGGGTGACAGATCCACGGCAGACCTATCCGCCGCGCTGGTCAGCGGTGCCGAGACAAGCTCGGCGGCTCGATCGCCGGTCACCCGGGCAGCCGCCTCACGCCGCACCGATCCGGTGGTGTCCGTGGCCGGTGACATCGCCTGCGGTCCGGGCGTTCGTGCCTACAACGGTGGAAACGGCACCGCGACGCAATGCCGCCAGAAGTACACCGCTCCGCTGATCATGGACTCCAACGCGGTGTGGACGCTCGGGGACCACGCGTACCCAGTCGCCACGCTGTCCGCGCTCAGGACCGGCTACCACCCCACCTGGGGCCGCAAGAAGGCAGTCACCTACCCCACGCCGGGCGACCACGACTACCGAAGCAACCGAGGCAAGGACTACTTTGCGTACTTCGGTCGGCGGCCCTACTACACCTTCAAGATGGGCGGATGGCGGGTGTTCTCGCTGAACTCCGAGATCGACCACCGAGCGACCTCGCCACAGGTGCGATGGCTGAAGCGGAAGCTGTCCGCTACTCGGACGGACTGCATCGCGGCGTACTGGGGAACACCGCGGTGGACGTCGGGTCCCAAGGCGCCAGGTCACAGCTCCGTCGCTCCCTTCTGGAAAGCCCTCTACGCTCGGCGTGCTGACCTAGCTCTATCAGCCGACACCCACAACTATGAGCGCTTTGCGCCCCGAAAGCCCGCTGGTGCCCCGTCAGCGAACGGAATCCGTCAGTTCGTCGTCGGAACGGGTGGCAGGAGCCTTGTCGGGTTTCCGCACGTGCAGCGAACCAGCCAGGTGAGGAAGCAGGCATTCGGCGTACTCCGCCTGCGCCTCCACCCGCACTCCTATCACTGGCGGTTCATCGACCAGAAGAGGCGAACACTCGACTCCGGCTTCAACCGGTGCAACCCCCGGATCTCAGGCTGAGCACGCATACCGTCGGTCCATGAGTGGCGTCACGCTTCATCGGCATCTGCGTTTCGGCTGCCGCGGTAGGAGTGCCGCGATCAGATTCGCGCAGGATTACCGCTACGGTGCCGTCATGGCAGCCGACGAGACGTCGTACGAGGATGGCACCCCGGCCAGCCCGCCAGCACAGCAGCCGCTACCGTCGCAGCATGGGAAATCCAAAGATTCCTCAGAGCGCGAGGCTGAGGGCCAGGGGACTCGAAAGCGTGAGCCTGAACCCGACACCGAGGATACGAGCGCTGCGCCGCAGGATCGCGAGTCGCCGGACCGACGCAGAGGCGTGGGAGCAGACAGGCAGAGAGATCCGGAAGGCAGTGGATCTCGTGAAGGTCCAGCCGCGGCCCTAGCCCCGGATCCCGCGGTCAGGGACCTTCCTGCGGCCTCGGAGCTAGCCGAGTACGAACAGGTCCTCAAGGGCGCCGCCGAGAGCATCCTGAAGATGGCTCAGGAGGCTAGCGCCGTCCAGAACGAGAGCCTCAAGGCCGCCACCAAGGCGGAGGTGCGGCAGGCAAAGGTGAGCCAGGGCTTCACGATTGCTCTCACCGTCGCGGCTTTTATCACATCGGTCTGCTTCTTCGTTGAGGACAACTCATTGGCGGGGGTCATCTTCATCATCATCCCCCTCGTGCTGCTGGCGAAGTCTTCCCCGAGAGAGCCTCCCGTCGACGAATGACACATGTCCACGCAGCCGCTACGTGGACAGGCGCTCCTCCAAATGGACGGTCACCTCGTCACCCTCCTGCTTGCCGATGAGCCTGCGGACGTCAGCCTTCACCGGGAGCTTGTGGGTGCCGTCCCCCATCGCCATGAAGGCACTCCGGAACGGCTGCCCATCGATGGTTCCCCGAACCTTGACAAGCCCACGGGTGTGAAAGAAGTCAGCCGAGCCGGGCATCACCACAAAGGTCCACCCGCCCTTGCTCGGGCTCTTCTGCAGAGTCGCGCGGAATGTCGTCGATAACGCCGTTGTCGTCACAGTCGGGCTCCTTTGACACGTAGGGATGAGGGGCGAGATACCGGGCCAGTCTTGGACCTACCGCACTCGATATCGACGCCCTCAGTTCGTCATACATAAGACCGTTCGTGGCGGAGTAACTCATCGGCGGTCGGGCGTGTCCGCGCTGCTACGCGGTCGAGGCAAGTCACGCAGGGCGGCTGTCCTCCAGCGCCGTTGTCGTCGGGTCCCAGACCCGGGGCTCGAGCGGTGTGACAGGCGGCTGGATGAGCTGCCTGCGCGACCAGGCCACATCGTGCCACCGGCCATGCTTGTAGCCGACAGCGCGGAACACTCCTACCGTCTCGAAGCCCATCGACGCGTGCAGCCGGGTGCTCGCGGCGTTGGGCAGCGCGATCCCCGCGAACAGAGATACGTAACCGAGGGCCTCGACCTCGTCGATCAGCGCTTCGTAGAGGCGGCGGCCGAGTCCCTGGCCTTGAAAAGAGGCATCGACGTAGACGGAACTTTCGGCTGACCAGCGGTAGCCTGCCCGTTCACGATGGCGAGAGGCGTACGCGTAGCCGGCCACGACATCGCCCACCGAAGCGACCAGCCACGGTAGCCGGGGGCGCGCCAGCATCCGTCGGGATATCTCCGTCTCGTCGGGAGGCACCTCCTCGAACGAGATGGAGGTGTCCATCACGACGTCTCGATAGATCCTGCAGATCTCGCCCGCATCGTCGGGAGTGGCCGGGCGGAAGGCAGCAGTAATCGACATGCGCCAATTATCCGCGAGGGCCACTCGACCACTGTGGGAGTTTGCTGCGCTTCTCCACCTGGTATCAGCTCGGTGCGACAAGTTGTGCTGTCTGGGGGAAGCAGCGATGCTTGCCACTTATGACGAGCACTCGTAGTAAGGCGGTTGACAGCGGCGACTCCTCGCGACCACCGGGACCGACCTCCTTTCCACCGATTGCCGACTACGCCTTCTTGTCCGATTGCGAGACGTCCTGCCTGATCGCGCCCAGCGGCGCGGTGGAGTGGATGTGCGTCCCGCGACCGGACGCCCCCAGCGTCTTCGCAGCAATCCTCGACCGGGCCGCGGGCAGCTTTCGCCTCAACCCCTGGGGCGTACAAGTTCCGGCCGCTCGGCGCTACCTACCGGGAAGTCTCATGGTCGAGACCACGTGGCAGTCCCGGACCGGATGGCTGATCGTCCGCGATGCCTTGACCATGGGCCCCTGGCACAACACTGACGAGCGATCAAAGACGCACCGCCGGCCGCCGACGGACTTCGACGCCGAGCACTGTCTGCTCCGGACGGTGAAGTGCGTGAGCGGCTCAGTCGATCTCTCCGTGATCTGCGAGCCCATGTTCGGCTATGGCGAGCATGAGGCCGAGTGGCGCTACGGCGGCTCCGGATACGGAACGGTACTGGCCGACGCCCCGAACGGCACCGATGAGACGACTCTGCGCCTCACCACGAACCTTCGGTTGGGTATCGAAGGACGTACCGCGCAGGCGCGAACGCGGATGTCCGAGGGGGACTCCGCGTTCGTCGCGCTGTCGTGGGCGGAAGTCGATCCCCCGGAGGACTGGGAGGACGCAGAGCAACGGATGTGGCGGACGTCGGAGTACTGGCGCCAGTGGATCACTCAGGGCGTCTTCCCCGACCACCGCTGGCGGGCTCACCTTCAGCGCAGCGCACTCACCTTGAAAGGGCTGACCTACGCTCCCACTGGAGCGCTGCTGGCCGCCTCCACCACATCGTTGCCGGAAACGCCAGGTGGCCACCGCAACTGGGACTACCGCTACGCATGGATCCGTGACTCGACCTTCGCGCTATGGGGGCTGTACACGCTCGGGCTCGATCGTGAAGCCAACGACTTCTTCTCGTTCATTCGTGACATCAGCACCGACGAGCCGGAGTTGCAGATCATGTACGGCGTCGGCGGAGAGCGTACCCCTGACGAGAAGATCCTCACCGACCTGAGTGGGTACGAGGGTGCCCAGCCTGTCCGCGTGGGCAACTCAGCGCACGACCAGCGCCAGAACGACGTCTGGGGAGCTGTGCTGGACTCGGTGTACCTGCACACCAAGTCTCGCGAACAGCTGCAGGAGAGCCTCTGGCCGGTACTCAAGGCACAGGTCGAGCAGGCCATTGAGCACTGGCGCGAGCCGGACCGTGGTATGTGGGAGGTGCGCGGAGAGCCGCAACACTTCACGTCGTCCAAGTTGATGTGCTGGGTAGCGATGGACCGAGGCGCTCGCCTGGCCCGCCTGCACGACGAGCTGGACTTCGCCGAACAGTGGCAGAAGGTCGCCGACGAGATCCACGCCGATATCTGCGACAAGGGCGTTGACGAGCGGGGCGTCTTCGTGCAGCGGTATGGATCTCGGGCGTTGGATGCCTCCTTGCTGTTGGTTCCGCTGCTGCGGTTCCTGCCGCCTTCGGACGAGCGGGTACGCGCAACCGTTCTCGCCATTGCCGACGAGCTGACCGAGAACGGGCTCGTGCTCCGTTACCGCGTCGACGAGACCGACGACGGCTTGTCCGGTGAGGAGGGAAGCTTCACCATCTGCTCGTTCTGGCTGGTCTCAGCCCTGACCGAGATCGGTGAGGTCCAGCGGGCCCACGACCTGTGTGAGCGACTGCTGTCCTTCGCCAGCCCGCTGCTGCTCTACGGCGAAGAGATCGACCCGCACACGGGTCGCCACTTGGGTAACTTCCCGCAGGCGTTCACCCACCTGGCGTTGATCAACGCCGTGGTCCATGTGATCCGGGCCGAGGAGGCACAGTGGGCGGGTCGGTTCACCCCCGCCCACAGATGACGTGTCATGAGTCACGTCGGACGAGGCAAATGTTACTTATCTGAACGTATATGGCTTCGGTGCGTAACATGGCACTTCGGGCGCGCCTGCGTCTTTCAATCTTGAGGAGTGCGTGTGAAACGCAACATTGGCAAGTACATTGCAGCGTCAGCAGCCGTCGCCATGTCATCGTTCGGTGCGGTGACTCTCGCACCTGCCGCCTCGGCGGACACGCTTGGGTGTGTGACGCGCGGCGAGTACCGCCAGGTTTATGACCACATGACGATCAAGCGGGTGCACGCCATCTTTGACACTGTTGGCACGGTTCACCGCAAGTTCTCCAAGGGGCATTCCCGCCTCTATCGGGTCTGCAACATCTACCCCGAGAAGTACGCAGCAGTGGTCCGATACATGCCCATGAGTGGTCAAGTGATGGTCATCAACAAGAGCTGGTCTCCCCGCTGACCTGATTCCGGACTTCGGCCCTGCGTGCTGATCGCTGACGGGGCCGGAGTCCTACTTCTTGCCGCCGGTCGCGACATTGAACCGGAACTCGACGACATCGCCGTCGGCCATGATGTAGTCCTTGCCCTCGATGCGGACCTTGCCCGTGGCCTTGGCCGCCGCCATGGACCCGGCGGCGACAAGGTCGT
>DASQEH010000023.1:0-1514 GCA_035633755.1 Nocardioidaceae bacterium
GCGCCGCTCCAGAGACTGGTCCGGTCGAGTCGTCGGCCCCGAGGTCGCCCGTGCCCTGGCCGTGTTCGGCATGCTCGGCGCCCACGTCGGCGCCTCGCCGTCGACCGAGATCCACCCACCGAACTGCGGCGGGGTGATCGACCCCCGTCCCCATCGAGAGGCCCGGATCGCACGATGACGTCCAGCGATTGGGTGGTCCTGGCCGTCATTCCGGCCTGATCGTGATCCTCGGCTTCGCGATGTGGCTCATCGACAGACGGCGGCGATGGGTCCGCTGGAGCGGCTGGCCCGCGGAACTCGACGAGGCCTGACGAGGAGTCTGCACTGTCTCGGAGAACCAGATGGCCCGATCCCTGGCCTCGGCGCCGCGGCGGATCTGGTGGGGAGCCGCGGCGCCGATGCTGTCGCTCGCGTGGCCGCGATGAGGATGAGGGCAACGTCGACCTGAGCGAGACGAGCAGGTTCCGACAGGCGGACTCACAGCTTCTCCCGATCCAGCCCGCCGAGGTTCTCACGATCACATGAGAAGCACTCGAGAATGCGCACCCGGCGTCGACGCGGCGGGTGACCAGGAATGGGTGGTCAGGGACTCACCGACTCGCGCACCCACGAGCTGTTGGGCCTTCCTGCATACCGGACCACCGGTTGCTGCTCGACAGCCAGGACTTGCCCCCTGCTACTGGCACGCGTCCGGTCAGTGACGCACCGCTGTGTGCGCTCAGGCTCGACATCGGTCAGTTCATGCTGAGGGCACCGACGCCCGCGACGAGGAGACCGGACGCGTCGGGCCGGCCCCATGCCGACCAGGGCACGAGCTTGATCGGGGCCGCACGCTTCGGCTCTGTCGGCACGGGTGCGATCACCCACGTGCTGGTCTTGAAGAGCGTGCCGAAACGGCTGTCCGCGCCTGCACCCGACGTCGTCAGGCAACGGGCGGTGATGCACGGGTTCGGTCCGACAGCCGTCAGGGCCGCCCGTAGCCGCTGAAGGACCCCGTCGAGGTGCGCAGGGGGACACGAGTCGCCACGGGACACGTGCACCTGGACGGTCAGCAGCTCGGACCCGGCGGGGGCGGATACACGCTCATCGACTGTCCACCTCAGAGAGACGAAGCAGGACTCCGCCCGGTGCTCCGGAGCGCCCTCGGCCTCCAGGCGTTTGGCGTAGTTGGCGAGCAGTGTCCTCAGTGTGGCGTCCCGGGCGATGAGGTCGAACGCGACGAAGCGAAGGTCCACGGGATCCCTCCCTCGATGCTGGCTGTCTCGACGAGAGCTCACGGCACGTCGTTCGCGATGTCGCTCCCTGCTGTCTCGACAACGCTATGCCAGTGATGGCGAGCAACAGTCCAGGGGAAGGCAATACTTTGGTTAACCGTGCGAGCGGAGCGGACCCGCCGGCGCCGACGATCCTCATCGAGCAAGACCGGCACTCTCCAGCGTCAGTGGCGCCAGTGCGGACCCTCCTGATCCACAGATCGAGCCAGCCAGTGAGACCGGTCATGGCGCCGCAGCGCC
>DASQEH010000024.1:0-1977 GCA_035633755.1 Nocardioidaceae bacterium
GGCGAGAATGTGTGGCTTCATCGTGAGCGTCCTTTCACACGGCGGCGAAATATCTCATCTCGGCACAGATGCGTTGGCCCATGCAAGGGTCGTCTCATCGCTGTGCTGGAGTTGTCTATCTGGCTTTACGGCTCCCGATTACCTATTGACACCCTGCCAGCTATTCCTCTCGTTGACGTTCCTGCGGCCGGTTCCCCGTGCCCAGCGTCTGACTTCGGCGCGCTCCCAGATCGAGCCCGGCAAGCCGGTGGCCAGATCGCGCTTGGTGCCAGGAACTGTATGCGCTACGGGCTTGCTTCTGGGGAAGGCGTCACGCAACCTCGGTGGGCGCAATTGACTCGCCCGGTGCTCGAGGCCATCTCCTGGGCGAGTCCAAACCACCCCCGCGGCATACGCTGCCCGGGGGTGGTTTCCCGTCCACATGTCATTGCTAGCCGCTGTGTCCCGCGCCGGGTCTGATGGAGGCTCTCATTCCACGAGAGGATGAGACCCATGGCAGCACCGAGGAAGTACCCCGAGGAGCTTCGGGAGCGAGCGATCAGGATGGCCGTCGATCTGCGGCGTGACCCCGCCACGAGGTCTGGGGCGTTGCGTCGGGTCGGTGAGCGGCTGGGGATCAGTCCCGAGACGCTGCGCAACTGGGTCACGCAGGCCGAGATCGACGAGGGGCACCGCTCAGGCACCACGACCGATGAGGCCAAGCGGGTCGCCGAGCTCGAGCGTGAGGTCAAGGAGCTGCGGCGAGCCAACGACATCCTCAAGACAGCGTCGGCGTTTTTCGCCGCGGCGGAGCTCGACCGCCGACTGAAGTGATCGTCGACTACATCGACGTCCACCGCGCCAAGCATGGGGTCGAGCCGATCTGTGCGGTCCTCACCGAGGCCGGCACCAAGATCGCCCCTAGCACCTACTACGCCGCCAAGATGCGGCCGCCTTCAGCGCGGGCGATCAGCGACGTCGCGACCACGGACATCATCAGATCGGTGCACGCGGAGAACTACGGCGTCTACGGGATCAGGAAGGTCCACGCCGAGCTGAACCGCCAGGGCCACCAGGTCGCACGCTGCACTGTCCAGCGGCTGATGCGCAACGCTGGTCTGAGCGGGATCAGCCGAGCGAAGGGGCCACGGACCACGATCCCTGGTGCTGGGCCGGACAGCCGTCCGGATCTGGTGCAGCGAGCGTTCACCGCGACCGCACCCGATCAGCTGTGGGTCGCCGACATCACCTACTGCCGCACGTTCGCCGGCTGGATCTATGCAGCCTTCGTCATCGACGTCTTCTCACGCCGCGTGGTGGGCTGGCAGCTGGCGAAGAACCTGCGCACCGACCTGGCCCTCGACGCTCTCGAGATGGGTCTGTGGACCAGGGCCCGGGCGGGCCGCGACACCACCGGTCTGATCCACCACAGCGACAAGGGCGTGCAATACGTCGCGGTTCGATACACCCAGCGCCTCGCCGACGCTGAGGCTGTCGGGTCCGTCGGCTCGACCGGTGACAGCTATGACAATGCTCTGGCCGAGGCGTTCAACTCGCTGTTCAAGGCCGAGCTGGTCCGCAACAAGGGCCCCTGGAAGAGCATCGACGACCTCGAGATAGCCGTCGCCGAGTACGTCGACTGGTTCAATCACCGCCGCCTGCACGGCGAGATCGGACTCGTGCCACCAGTCGAACTCGAAGACGACCACTACCGCCACAACACCGCCCCGGCTACCGTCGAGGCGTCAGTTGGGAGCCTCCACTGAACCCGGCACGGGACAGGCGAAGGCACCGAGGTCACCTGGCACCAGGAGATGGAATCACTCAGGGGGTTCTTCAAGTTCGCCGCCAATCGCCCTGAAGATCCACGCGCGTGACGTGCGTTCAAACCTCAAGAAGGCCAAGACCAAGTTGGAGGCCTAAAGCAGCGCCCGCTCGCGCAGATATGCTCGTGGTGGCCTCTCCAAGTCATGGCCGGCGAGCCGGCCAACTTCTCGT
>DASQEH010000025.1:0-2550 GCA_035633755.1 Nocardioidaceae bacterium
TTGAGCGAGATCCGCACCGACCGGGACCTGGGAGTGGGGATCCGTGTCCTCCGCGGCGACCGGGCCGGCTTCGCCTACACCAACGTGCTGACGCTGGAGGCGATGCTCGACGCCGCCCGCGCCGCGGTCACCGGGAGCGGCGGCGGAACGCAAGGACCTTCGCCTCGGATAGACCTGCGTGAGCGTCGGCTTGCTCCGGTCCAGCGGGCTACGGATCCCCCGGACCACGTGGACCCCGCCGTCAAGGTCGACCTGTTGAGACGTATGGACATGTCGGCTCACGGCCGCGGGAAGGCTGTCACTTCGGTGACAGCCATCCATGTCGACGTCACCCAAGACATCCTCGTCGCCACGTCCACTGGCGACGTCGTCCGCGATCGACGGGTCAGGACGCGCGTGACCTGCCGCGCCACCGCAGCCCGCGACGGCCGGCGCGAGACCGGCTTCGACGGTCCAGGCGTCGGGGCAGGCATGGAGCTGTACGAGACGACAACGCCGGAACGCATCGGTGCCGACGCCGCCGACCGCGCGCTACGCGCCCTGGACGCCTCGCCCCCACCCACCGGGGTTCTCCCTGTGGTCCTCGGGTCGGCCGGCGGCGGCCTGCTCCTCCATGAAGCGTGTGGGCACGGCCTCGAGGGCGACGGGCTCTCGCGCAAAAGCAGCGTCTATGCCGCAACCGTCGGGTCGCTTGTCGGCAGTCCGCTGGTCACTGCGATCGACAATCCCGCGCTCAGCCTGGAGTACGGCTCCTACACCGTGGACGACGAAGGCGCACCGGCTCGTGAGACGGTCCTTCTCGACTCCGGGATACAGGTAGGGGCACTCACCGACGTGGCGAGCGCCCGGATCCTGGGCGGCCAGCCGTCGGCGAACGCACGACGCGAGTCCTACGCACATCCGCCCATCCCCCGGATGAGCAACACCTACATCGCGGCCGGCAGCGAGGGCCCCAGTGCCATCGTCGCCGACGTCAGCCATGGCGTCTACGTAGCGCGACTCAAGGGCGGTGACGTGAACATCACGACGGGGGAGTTCGCGTTCGCGGCCAGTGAGGCCTACGCCATCGAACAGGGTCAGGTCACCCGACCGCTGGGTGGCCTGATGCTGCTGGGCAACGGCCCGGCGGCGCTCGCGTCGGTCGAGGCCGTCGGGGACGACCTGGCTTTCACCCAGGCGTTGTGCGGCAAGGACGAACAATGGGTCCCGGTGTCCTACGGCAGCCCCACCCTGCTGCTCACCGGCCTCACCGTCTCGGGCGGTGGCCGTGTCTGACCTGCTGGAGCTCGCGGACCACGTACTGCAAGCAGCCCGTGCCGGAGAAGATATAGAGGTGTACGCAGTACACCGCATCTCGACCACGATCCAAGCCGGCACCGGTGGCGAGGTCCGCTCCGTTGCACGGGCGCAGACCCGCGGCGTCGGCGTGCGACTGATCACCGGCAACCGAATGGGCTACGCCTCGACCGCCGACCTGCGAACCGCTTCCCTCGCTGTGACGGTGGAACGGGCGCGGCGCAACGCCGGCCTCGGCGACATCGACCTCGCCAACCTGCTGCCCAGCCCCACGGAGGCCCCCGCCTCACCCGAGCGCGACGCGAACCCGCTTGCCACCACGCCGCTCGAACACAAGATCGCGCTGGTCACCGAACTGGCGTCGAGCGTCGTCGCCCTCGATCCCCGCGTCCGCAGCCTCGACACCGCCGAGTACCACGACGAGCAGCGGGAGGTGGCAGTTGCGTCCACCCGGGGAGTCCGTACCCAGGATTCGCGTACCTTCGTCGAGCTGTGGGCCGATGCACTCGGCGAGGACGAGCACGCGACGGCCAGTGACTACGCCTACTGGTGTGGTCCCGACGGCGCAGAGATCGACGTCCACAGCCTCGCCCGGACGGCGGTCGATCGCACCACACGGCTTCTAGGCCCGGTGGCCAAGGTGCCGAGGGCATCTCCGGTGATCCTCGACCGGAACGTTGCAGCCGAACTGCTCGCCGTGGTCGGGCGGGCATGTACAGGCGTCGCCATGGCGTCGGGACGCAGTCCGCTGCCCGGCCGGGTCGGCTCCGTGGTGGGTGCGGCGTGCGTGAGTGTCGTGGACGACGGACTCCTGAGAAGCTCGCCCGCCGCTGCGAGCTACGACGACGAGGGCGTGGCACGTCGGCGGACCGACCTCATCACCGACGGCCGCATCGCCGGTGCGCTGCACAGCACCGCCACCGCCGCCGCGGTCGGCGCGGGAGCCTCGTCGACAGGCAACGCCCGGCGCGCGTCGCACAAGAGCGCACCACGGGCGGCCCCGACCACCCTCGTCCTTCGGCCCACGGTCAGTCATGCACGCCTGCTCGCCGACGCCGGGGAGGCCGTGTACGTGCAACAGCTCTCCGGCGCCGGAGTGGGTATCAGCGCCATCACGGGTCGGGTGAACGTAGGTTGCGTCGGATGGGTGCTCCGCAACGGCGAGGCGGTCGGGCGCGTCGCCACCATCCCCTTGGCGGGAACCTTGTCGACGGTCATGCGAGCCGTGACAGCGGTCGGGGACGACACCGAGCA
>DASQEH010000026.1:0-14302 GCA_035633755.1 Nocardioidaceae bacterium
AAAGCTCAACACGCCGGTGATCGTTGCTGACCACCGCTTTGACCTGCGCCGATGAAAAAACTGCAGGTTCTCGACGGGAAGGCGTTGCATCCATGTGGTGTTGCACTTAAGGTACCCCTAGATGTAGTACTTACACCGATGTAGTTATCCACAGATTGTGGTTGTTGCTACACAGGCGTTGGTAGTTCGTCCCCAGCAGATCCACAGCTTGTCCTCAGGTCCGGCCACTCGCACGGGCGAGCCGAGGTATCGCTGAACCCTCCAGTCACCGTCACAAACTGTCGGCGGCGGGAGATACAACGTTCATGTCAGCCCGGCGCGCGTAAGGAGGCGGGACCTATGTACTGCCCGTATTGCCGCCATACCGATACACGTGTGCTCGACTCCCGGGTCGCCGAGGATGGCGCCTCGATCAGGCGTCGTCGTTCCTGTCCGGAGTGCGGGAAACGTTTCACGACCATGGAGGCGATGCAGCTGACCGTCGTCAAGCGTTCCGGGGCCACTGAAGCGTTCAGCCGGCAGAAGGTGATCGACGGTGCACGCAAGGCATGCAAGGGCCGACCGGTCACTGATGACGACCTGGCGTTGCTGGGATCACGCGTGGAGGACGCCTTGCGTGGCGAGGGGTGGGCCGAGGTGCCCGCTCATGAGGTGGGTCTGGCCATTCTCGGCCCTCTCCGCGACCTCGACGAGGTGGCATATCTGCGCTTCGCCAGCGTGTACCGGGCGTTCGAGTCGGCTGACGACTTTGAGGCGGAGATTGCCTTGTTACGAGCGGAGCGTGGCGTGGTCACTCAAGAGCCCGACCTCATCGGCAGTGGCTCCACTGAAGCTTTGGCACCAGGCGGCTGAGGAAGCGAAGAGAAGTGGGCCGCCCGCACAACCCGAACACCACAGGACACGAGCACCAGGTGCCTGAAGCACCCGAATTGACCACAACGAAGCAGGAGAGATCCTCCAGCGGGGGACGAGGTAGGAGAGTCATGACCGAAACCGAGAGCCGGCGCACAAGCCATGGCGACGCGAGCACTGGCAGGGGGCTGAAGATCGACCGCATCTTCACCACGCCCGGACAGCATCCTTATGACGCGATCAACTGGGAGCGTCGTGACGTCGTGCAGCAGAACTGGAAGACCGGCGAGACTGTCTTCGAGCAGCGGGGAGTGGAGTTCCCTGATTTCTGGTCGGTCAACGCGTCGACCATCGTGACGACGAAGTACTTCCGAGGTGCTGTCGGCACTGAGGCGCGGGAGTGGAGCTTGCGTCAGCTTGTCGACCGAGTGGTCAAGACGTACACGACGGCGGGAGTAGAGCATGGGTACTTCGCGTCGCCTGCAGATGCTGAGGTGTTCGAGCACGAGCTGACCCACATGCTCGTACACCAGGTGTTCGCCTTCAACTCACCGGTCTGGTTCAACGTCGGCACGGCCTCTCCACAGCAGGTGAGCGCCTGTTTCATCTTGTCGGTCGACGACTCAATGGACTCCATTCTCAACTGGTACAAGGAGGAGGGATTCATCTTCAAGGGCGGCTCCGGCGCCGGACTCAACCTGTCTCGTATCCGCTCCAGCAAGGAACTTCTGTCGTCGGGCGGTACGGCGTCCGGGCCCGTCTCGTTCATGCGCGGCGCCGACGCATCGGCAGGCACGATCAAGTCCGGCGGGGCGACTCGCAGGGCGGCCAAGATGGTGGTTCTGGACGTCGATCACCCGGACATCGAGGAGTTCGTCGAGACCAAGGCTCGCGAAGAGGACAAGATCCGGGCACTACGCGACGCCGGCTTCGACATGGATCTGGGCGGCAAGGACATCGTCTCCGTGCAGTATCAGAACGCCAACAACTCAGTCCGCGTGACTGACGAGTTCATGCGCGCGGTCGAGAACGGCGGCGAGTTCGGCTTGCGAGCACGCATGACAGGCGAGGTGCTCGAGACGATCGACGCCCGAGAACTCTTCGGCAAGATGGCCAAAGCAGCATGGGAATGCGCGGACCCAGGGATTCAATACGACGACACGATCAACGACTGGCACACCAACCCCGAGACTGGGCGGATTACCGCCTCGAACCCCTGCTCCGAGTACCTCAGCCTCGACAACTCCTCCTGCAACTTGGCGTCGCTCAACCTGCTCAAGTTCCTGCGCGACGACGATTCGTTCGACGCGCCCCTGTTCGCGCGGTGTGTCGAGATGATCATCACGGCGATGGATATCTCGATCTGCTTCGCCGACTTCCCGACCGAGAAGATCGGCGAAACCACTCGCGACTATCGCCAGCTCGGTATTGGGTATGCCAACCTCGGTGCGCTGCTGATGGCCATGGGTCTCGGTTACGACTCCGAAGGTGGGCGCGCACTTGCCGCCTCCATCACGTCGCTGATGACCGGTACGTCCTACAAGCGATCGGCAGAGCTGGCTGGCGTGGTTGGCCCCTATGAGGGCTACGCCCGAAACGCCGACGCCCACAAGCGCGTCATGCGCAAGCATGCTGCTGCCACCGACGCCATCCGGTCCATCACCGAGAACGACCGCGATGTGCGCAAGCTCGCAACCAAGTCCTGGGACGCAGTGATCAAGGTGGGGGAGAAGAACGGCTTCCGCAACGCCCAAGCCTCGGTGCTCGCCCCGACGGGAACCATCGGGTTCATGATGGACTGCGACACGACTGGCATCGAGCCGGACTTCTCCTTGGTCAAGTTCAAGAAGCTGGTGGGCGGCGGTTCTATGCAGATCGTCAACCAGACCATCCCGCGTGCGCTCAAGAAGCTCGGGTACACCAGCGAGACCGTCGAAGCCATCGTTGAGTTCATCGCAGAACACGGCCACGTGATCGACGCGCCGGGACTCAAGCGTGAACATTACGAGGTGTTCGACACCGCGATGGGCGAGCGGGCCATCGCGCCCATGGGTCACGTCCGGATGATGGCGGCGGCCCAGCCGTACATCAGCGGGGCGATATCCAAGACGGTGAACCTGCCCGAGTCAGCGACGGTCGATGAGATCGGCGACGTCTACATGCAGGGCTGGAAGCTAGGGCTCAAGGCGTTGGCCGTCTACCGCGACAACTGCAAGGTCGGGCAGCCGCTGAGTGACGCCAAGGCGAAGGGCGCAGACAAGGCGTTCGTGGCCGATGAGATCCCCGAGATCGTGAAGGTGGTCGAGCGGCCGGTGCGCAAGAGGCTGCCGAAGTCGCGGCCGTCGCGCACCACGTCGTTCACAGTCGGCGGCGCTGAGGGCTACATGACGGCAGGCTCCTATCCCGACGATGGCCTCGGCGAAGTGTTCCTCAAGCTCGGCAAGCAAGGATCGACGCTGGCTGGGGTGATGGACGCCTTCTCGATGGCGATATCCATCTCGCTCCAGTACGGCGTGCCGTTGGAGACGTACGTCGCGAAGTTCACGAACATGAAGTTCGAGCCGGCCGGTCTGACCGATGACCCGGATGTGCGGATGAGCCAGTCGATCATGGACTACATCTTCCGCCGCCTCGCGCTGGACTACCTGCCCTTCGAGTCGAGGGCGGCCCTCGGTATCTACACCGCTGAGGAGCGGCAACGCCAGCTCGATACGGGTTCGTACGAGGCGTCGGCGGAGTCGATCGAACTTCCGGAGGCCGAGTCGCTGAAGGCGACGTCGGCCGATGCGACCGTCGAGGCGGCGGTCGCGGCCGATGCGTCGGTGGCGCCCGACGTGTCCGCGGACGATGCGGCCGTGGTGGCAGAGACAGCCAAGCCGGTCCCTGCCGGTGCCAAGACGACCGCCGAGCTGATGGAGGCAATCTCCGGACGCGAGGTTGACTCGCCTCTGTGCTTCACCTGCGGCACCAAGATGCGCCCGGCGGGGAGCTGCTACGTCTGCGAGGGCTGCGGCAGCACGAGTGGCTGTAGCTGAAGCGAACCCCTCCAACGGCAGGCGTTGGGCGCCCGTCCTGTTCCGTTAGGGCGGGCGCCTCCGGCGCGGCTACTCCCGTCGTGATGATGTTCGCGATCGGCGGGCTGATGGTCTTGGCGCTATGGACGCTACGGCTTACCTGTGGCGTAGACGCGTCGCGCCGCCGCTACGACGCCGGGGGTCCAGAACCAAGCTCAGTCCCCATAGCACCAACCTCGCGGCGTGCGAAACCGCAAGGCCCCATGACTGCGATCGGATTGGTGAGCAGGTACGGCGCTCAGTAGCCCTCAGACGTCGGCAGATTGCGTAACTCCCGCATGAGATCCGGCCGATCGGACAGTTCCTTCCCCAGTGCCCGCTTGGCCCGGCTGACTGCTTGGTTGACGCTGTCGAGTGACATTCCGAGCGCCGCAGCTATCTCGGCAGCGGACAGGTTGTCGAGATACTTCATCTGTATGAGGCGCCGCTGTGGCTTCGCCACCAGCCGAAGCACCCTGTGCAGCATCTTGCGGTCGACGACGATGGTCGACGGTGTAGGCAGCCGCTGACGCCGCACGTTGGCAAACATGCTGTCCAGTAGCCCATCCGAGGCGGTGTCGTGGCCTTCGCCACCTCCAGCCACGAGGAGCTCCGGCCTGCGCTGACGTGCGGCGTGAAGATTGATCGCCGTATTCCTGGTTGCGACACGTAGCCATGCTCGGGGATTGTCTGGGCCCGGCCCCCGGTCCCACTTCTGCCAGTACTTGACCATCACCTCCGAGACGAGATCCTCACGTGCCTCAGGACTCCACCCGTTGTAGTCGTGGGTTGCTACCTGCCGAGCAAGTTGAAGGATCTCTTGGTAGCGCGAGTTCGTCGTCAGCGGCGGCGGGGACTCAGGCCCGGAGGGTGGTACCGCTTGTTCGGCGCCCATGTCATTGCCTCACTCCGTCAGTCGCCAGCGTCTTGTAGACCTCGAACCACACCTGCGGCGTCACGTCGTCCGCGCGATAGCCGCCGGCGCCCCCGACGAGGAGCCGCCCGGCACAGTGATCGTAAGAGAAATCGGACACCTTGCGGGCCGCCTTGGCGAAGTCAGTGACTTCGTAGCCGAGTCCGCCCAGCGGATCCTGCCGGTGCCCGTCAGCTCCGGCAGCCAGCAGCACGATGTCGGGGTCGAAGTCGGCTCCGATATCGAGCAGCTCGTCTAACGCTGCCAGCATGGCCGGCCCTTCGGCGTTGTACGCGAGCGGCCAGTTGTAGGCGTTGACGTCGGGCCTGTGCTCGCGTCCGGTGCCCGGGAAGATAGTCCCGTTGTGAATGCTGCCGGTCAGTGTGTTGGGCACACCGGCGAGCAAGAACTCGACACCGTCGCCATGGTGAGCGTCCCAGTCGACATACAGAACCCTCATGCCGTCCTCGACGAGAACGCTGGCAGCGATCGCCATGTCGTTGTAGATGCAGAACCCGCTAGCGGTCCCTCGCTGGGCGTGGTGCTTGGCGCCCATCGGGTGGAACACGCGTCGGACCTCGGAGTCACGTATCCGGCGCGCGGCGGCAAGAGTGCCACCGACGATCAAGCTGGCCAGGTCATGCAGAAACGGGCGGTGGCCCTCCCACTCGTCGTGCCATCCCGAGACAACCTGGGCGATGTAGTCCTCGCTGTGGACCAGACGGAGCTCGTCGTACGTCGCAGAGACCGGTGCGGCGAGGTCGCCCAGGAGTCCGGCATCGCTGACGAGTCGAACCAGGTTCTCGGCTCGTACCGGTCGGGTGGGATGCCCCGGGCCGAGGTCGTAGTTCAGGTACTCGGCTGTATGCACAATCTGCATGGGTCTCCTTCAGTGTCGCTGTGGCGTTCGCTCCCTTACCTCTATAGACAGCACGCACGCTGAAAAGTTGACATCGGAACAGCGATGTCAAGGAATCCGGCTCCCCCCTGTCCTCTTCCTCGGATGCCGAGATGCGGCGGTCCCGACGATCCAGGAGGACACCATGACAGCTCTTACCCTGCCTCAGCTGAGTACGGCGAACGCCGACTTCGTCACACCACAGCTGGCGGTCGGGGGTGATCTTGATTCTCGCGAGCCCACAGCGCTGGCACAGCTGCACGAGCTGACCGAGTGCGGGGTGACGCACATCGTCGACACTCGCCTCGAAGCCAACGACGCAGACTTCGTCCACCGCTTCGCCGTCGCGACATCTCGCGAGCTCCGGCATCTCCACCACGGGGTTGATGACCGAGGCCAGGCCATCCCTCACACGTGGTTCGAGGTCGGCGTTCAGTTCACGCAGGCGGCCATCGATGCCGGCGGCGTGGTACTGACCCATTGCCACATGGGCATCAACCGCGGACCCTCGCTCGGCTATGCCGTGCTCCTGGGTCAAGGTTGGGACGCCGTCGAGGCTCTGAGCGCCATTCGGGCGGCTCGACCAATCGCGTACATCGACTACGCCGACGATGCCTTGGCCTGGTACCACGCTCGCGTCGGCAGCGAGAGTGCGCATCTGATTCGTGACGTGAGGCGCGTCGCGCAGTGGAGGAAGGAGAACTACCTGGACGTCGCCCAGGTCATTCGCAAAGTTCGGGCGGACGACCTCAGGCGCTGGAGGTGATCCAGTGCTGCGTGCCGAATCCCGGGGCGACCTCGCTGCCTCACGGCCGAAAACTGTCGGTTGCTCCCGATACGTTCATTTGAGTGCCTGGCGTCAGCCAAGCGTCCTTCCCGAGAGTAGGTCTGTATGAAGTTCTCCGCCCAGCTCGATGTCAACGTGGTCGCCGTCGAAACAACCGACGAGGTGTCACTGCTGCTCGACCTCCAGTCGCCCCACGTCGCGACCGATTCGGATCGGCCAGCCGCGACCCTGCAAGTAGTCCTCGACCGCAGTGGGTCCATGCAGGGGGCCCCGCTCGACGGTGCGGTCCAGGCCCTGTGCGGCCTGGTCGCCCGCCTCGCCGAGCGAGACAACTTCGGCGTCGTCGTGTTCGACGATTCCGCACAGGTCGTCGTACCGGCCGGCCCGCTGGTCGACAAGGACCGGGTGATCCAACAGCTGCGCGAGGTCACGCCTGGCGGCACGACGGACCTGTCCGGCGGCTACCTGCGCGGCATGCAGGAGCTCAAGCGGGTTTCGGCTGGACAAGGAGGCACGCTGCTGCTCATCTCCGATGGGCACGCGAACCGTGGAATCCTGGACCCTGCACAGCTCGAGTCGATCGCTGCTGGCGCAGGTTCGGACAAGGTCGTGACCTCGACGCTCGGTTACGGGCTGGGTTACGACGAGACCGCGCTGTCGGCGCTGGCGCGAGGAGGCTCCGGCAACCACCACTTCGCGGAGAATCCTGATGAAGCAGGTGCAGCCATAGCGTCGGAAGCGAACGAGCTGCTGGCGAAGTCGGTACAGGCGGCGAGCCTGCTCATCACGATGGAGCCGGCCGTCACGCTGCTCAAGCTGTACAACGACCTGCCTTCCGTTCAGGTCGGCCCGCGACAGGTCATGGTCGAGGTGGGCGACTTCTACTCCGACGAGAGGCGCAAGCTGCTCATTCGCCTGGCTGTCCCAGCCATGGCCGGGCTGGGCCTCGCGACGGTCGCAAGTCTCGAGCTTCGGTACGTCGAGCTGCCCAGCCTGATCGAGCAGGTCGTGACGCTGCCCGTTCAGGTCAACGTCGTACCCGGGGACCAAGCGGCTGGCCGGACCACTGACCCGACCGTCCAGACTGAGGTCCTCTTCCAGGAGGCGCAGCAGGCGAAGAAGCGGGCCTCGGACGCACTGGAGCGAGGCGAACGGGGGGAAGCCGAGCACTGGCTCACGGGTGCCTCAGACCTGATGGGGGAGGCGCTGACGTCATCACCGCCGGCGATGCTGGCCGACGTACAACAGGAGTCCGACGACATCCAGGCGATGCGAGCCCGCACTTCGTGGGATGACACTCGCCGGATGTCCAAGGACACGCGTGCCTCGTACCACAACCGCAATCGCAAGCGTGGTCGCAGCTGAGGAGTCGGCGGTGTGGGGCGTCGCCCGGAGTCCTAGTCGACGTCAAGCACGGGAAGGACGTGCCGTCGCAGCAGCTCCAAGGGGGCGCGCCACTGCGGCGGCATGGCATCGGTGGGCGGAGGGCCGGGATCGAACTTCGGGTCTCCGGTGGCGACCATGACGGCTGTGGCATGTGGCCGGCACAGGACCAGCTGCCCGCCCCAGCCGGCAGCGAAGAAGGTTGCCTGGTCCTCCACCCAGGTGAGGTAGCCGTAGGGCCGGCCCTCAGGCTCTCCGCCCGGCGTGTGAGCTGTCCGCATGTCGTTCAGGTAGCTCGCAGACACGATCTGACGCCCGAGCCAGGAACCGTCATGCGACCAGAACCTCCCGAGCGTGACCAGAGCGTCGGCCGTGAGCTCGAGGTGCGCGTAACCGCACGGGATCCCCTCGGGATCGGTCAACCATCTCCAGTCGGTGATCCCCAGTGGCGCGAAGAGGTGGCGGTCGGCGTAGTCGAGCACGTTGCCTCCAACCGCCCGGTCGAGCACCGCCGCCGCGAGGTGTACACCTGCGTTGTCGTAGATGAACGTCGTCCCAGGCGCCGACACCTGCGGCGCCGCGCAGATGTGCGCAACCCAGCTGTCCGTCCGCAGGCGGATGGCGTCCTCGTTCCACGGACCATCACACTGGGCGCCGCGCGTCATCGTCAACAGGTGCCGCAACGTCTGTGGCGTTGCCGGGTGGCCGACCCGACGACCAAGACAGTGATCCACCTGCACGTCCAGCCCAGATAGGTCCCCCCGCTGCAAGGCAACACCTATCAGGGTCGCAACGACCGTCTTCGTCACGGAGAAGACGTCCTTGACCGAAGGACCGGAGAAGTGCTCACTCCACACCCGGGTGCCTGCAACGTCGACGATCATGTCTCCGACGGCGCCGAAGCGGGGGTCGCGGCGGACCTCCTCGGCCACCACCTCGCATCGCGATACGAGGCGCGACAACCGGTCAGTCTGCGATGTCGCCACGTATGCCTTGTGTTCGCCGGCGGGACGCCAGCGAGCGGCGGTAGTGCCTCATCGGGTGACAAGCTCCAGACGGAGGACCTCGTCTGGACGAGCGGACCACTCGGGGCCGGGCTCGCCTATCGACATGAGCCTCGGACCCCCGCCTGAGCTGCCTCGCCGGACTCCCAGCGACCTGTCGCCGCCAGGTGGGGCTGCACCACATCGCGGAACGACTCGAGGCTGACCAGGGCAGGTGTTGCCCGCCATCCCAGTGTCGATCTCGGCCCTGAAGGCCAAGAAAGCCCCCACGTGCTCCCGTCGGGGATAGTGGTGGGCGATCGTCAAGAGCACCGGCGACTCCTCATGGTGAGCGGTAGCGGTCGAGACACTACAGCGACGCCCGTCAGTCGTCTCCTGCTTTTCAGGGTGACAACGACTCTTTGCTGTGGCCGGACAGGACCTCCGCCGCGGCGTCCCACATGCGACCCTGGCCGCGCGTACTCGGCAAAGCCGCCGCGATAGCGGTACGGGCCTCGCTCACGTCGTACCCGCCGAGCGCCGCGTACGCCAGCGCGATGGACGGGGTCCGCTGTTGGGCCGCGACACAGTGCACGAAGACGCGTCGGCCTTGCCCACGCTCCGAGGCAACATAGGCGGCGGTGTCGGCCAGGACAAAGGGCAGGTGAGGGTTGTACTTCGCCTCGCTCCTGTCGATCAGCCACACGTCGAGATGGTTGGCAGCTACCACTGACGGCAGATGTGCCTGCCCGGAGCCGACGCGGCACAGGCTCACGACAACATCCGTCTCGTGCTCGGACGGCCAGACCGTTCCAAGTGTCACGCCTGCGTCATACGGGTGAGCGACGGGAACGGTCGCTGCCGCCACGGTGGGGTAGTGGACGTCGTCAGTCATGGGCCAGCCCGTATGGTCCGGTCTGCCGGCTGCTGCCGTCATCGCCGCCAAGGCCACGAGGTCCCGCGCGCGCAGCTCGGGCCACCCATGCACGACTGACCGCCACGCAGCAGGAATGGCTGACGCACCCCACTTGGCTCCCAGCAGTCCGCCGGCGATCGCCGCCACTGTGTCGGTGTCGTTGCCTATGCGGACGGCGGCGTGAAGCGCGTCCTGCAGGTGACAGGCGGCGAAGGAACCCGCCGCGGGATCCTCGGCTGGGTACGGTGTGCGGATGGCAGCCCAGGCGGCCTGCAGTGCAGTCACCGTGAAGCCGTTCGGGGAGAACGATTCTGCGGGCTGCTCGTCGGCGTCGTCCAGCCACGACGCCCACGAGCTGCGTCGATCCGCCGGGACGAGGTCGATCCCGGCGCGCACGTCCAGTTCGCCGGTCATCACTGCCACCCTGATTGCTTCACACCAGAGAACGCATGAGTCCCCTGCCAGCGGGTCGGCATGAGTGAGCTCGGCCACGGCGCGCGCCGACGCGGCGGTCGCCTCGCGATCATGCAGCGCGCTGATACCCACGATGGAGGTGCGCATCAGGGCGCCGTTACCCGCACTGAGCGGGTTCGAGGAGGCGTACGCCCGGGCTGCCTCGGCCATCCGTCGGCCGACGGGGCCAACTCCGTGGCGTGCTTTCGACAGCACAGCGCTGGTCTGCACCCCCATGTCGGAGGCACCCTCGTCAGCCCACTTCAGGAACGCCGTGGCGATCTCGTCCAGCGCCTTCTCGCTTGTGAGGTCGATACCGGTAGCCGCCACCTGCGCGATGCAGGCGGCCATCTGGGTGTCGTCGCTCCACTCGCCCGGCTGGTAGGGGCCCAGCCCTCCGCCGCGCATCTGAGCCAGCTCAGTCGGGCCCGGCGGCGTACCGAACTCGTAAGGCACCCCGAGGGCGTCGCCACATGCCTGGCCGAGCAGGACGCCGGCTGCCCGGTGATTCTGCTCGGTCGTGAGCCTGGACACTGTCATGGTCGCCCTCGTTTCCGTCCCAAGACGCCACCGTTGCGGGCCTCTCTTTCATCTGACCAGACCATACCAACCGACACCGACAGTTTTAGTCGGATCTACAATATGCTGGTCCGGGTGCCGTATACGTCCGAGCATCCGCCGTTCGCCGTGACGGTGGATGCCGCAGTACTGACCATCCGCGCAGATGCCCTCCATGCACTCGTTGTCACTCGTGGTGTTCCCCCGTTCCAGGGCGGTCTGGCTCTACCAGGGGGCTTTGTACGCGTCGACGAAGAGCTGGAAGTGGCTGTGCAACGAGAGCTGCGTGAGGAGACCGCCCTGTCCCTCAAGCGGCTGCATCTCGAGCAGCTCAAGGCTTACGGGCGCCCCGGCCGAGATCCGCGTCAGCGCACCGTGAGTATCGCCTTCCTCGCCGTGCTTCCCAACCTGGCGGACCCAGTGGGAGGTGACGACGCGGCCGACGCGCACTGGCATCGGGTGTCGTGGCTACTGGCACGGCGAGACCGTCTCGCGTTCGATCACCGAGACATCCTGCGAGACGCGGTGGATCGTGCCCGGTCAAGGTTGGAGTACTCGGCCCTCGGCATCGCGTTCTGTCCTCCACGGTTCACGATCGCGGAGCTTCGCCGGGTCTACGAGATCATGTGGGGCCTGGACATCGATCCCGGCAACTTCCATCGCAAGGTCACCGGCGTCCCGGGATTCATCGAGCCGACTGGTGCTCGCACGGCGTCAGGGAGAGGGCGTCCAGCCGCGCTCTACCGGGGTGGACGCAACTGCGTCCTGCAACCTCCGCTGACGCGCCGCTCGCTGCTCTGACTGTGTCGACGTCCGCGACGTGCCCCCTCGTCGCTTCGTCCGGCTCCAAGGGAATGGCGCCGTTGTCCAGGGCAGGCGATCGGCAGTAGCGTCGCGGCCATGACTGAGCTGTCCGACTGCCTCCATCACGCTGCCACCGAGGCCACCCGGTTCCGCACCTCTCTCGCCGAGCGGCCGGTAGCGGCGAGTCCCGACCTCGACGTACTGCGCGAGCGCTTCGATGACGACCTCCCCGCTGATCCCACTCCGGCGCTCACGGTCGTCCAGGAGCTCATCCGTGCAGCCGAGCCCGGCGTGGTGGCGACGGCCGGTCCACGCTTCTTCGGCTTCGTCACCGGCGGCGCTCTCCCGGCCGCCACCGCCGCCGACATGCTGGCAGCAGGCTGGGACCAGTGCGCGTTCAACGCATCGCTGTCTCCCGCGGGGACGGTGGTCGAGGAGGTCGTGGGTCGCTGGCTGAAGACCCTGCTGAACCTTCCCGCCACGGCCAGTGTCGGCTTCGTTACCGGCGCGCAGGAGGCGAATACCGTCGCCCTCGCGGCAGCTCGCCACCATGTCCTGTCCGAGGTCGGATGGGACGTGGAGCGCGACGGCGTCCATGGCGCACCGCCCATTCGCGTGGTGGCAAGCGTCGAGCGTCACGCCACCATCGACCGGTCGCTCCGCCTGCTCGGGCTCGGCACGGCGAGTCTCGCCGAGGTCAAGGCGGACGCCAACGGCGCGATCGACGGCCGTGACCTTCAGCGGGTCCTTGCGAGCAGTCCCGCAGCACCCACCATCGTCTGTCTGCAGTCGGGCAACGTCAACACCGGTGCCTGCGACGACCTGCGCGAAGCCACCCGGGTCGCCCACGACCACAGCGCCTGGGTCCACGTCGACGGCGCGTTCGGGCTCTGGGCCGGCGTCGCCCCAAGCCGCCGGCATCTCGTCGCGGGAGTGGAAGCGGCGGATTCGTGGGCCTCCGACGCCCACAAATGGCTCAATGTTCCTTACGACAGCGGACTCGTGTTCTGCTCGCGGCCCGACGTGCACACCGCTGCAGTGTCCTACACCGCCGCCTACCTGGTCGGTTCGGGCGGCGCTGTTGCCGGCCGGTCGGACTTCACATTGGCCTCCTCGCGCCGTGCCCGCGGGTTCGCGGTGTGGGCAGCACTGCGAGAGCTCGGCCGCCATGGCGTGGCCGACCTGGTTGAGCGGAACTGTCAGCTGGCCAGCCGGTTCGCGGAAGCGCTGCGGGCACAGGGAGCTGAGATCGCCAACGACGTCGTTCTCAACCAGGTCCTTGTCAGCTTCGGCGACGACGCCACCACCGACCGAGTTATTGCCGCCATCCAGCGTGACGGCACCTGCTGGATGGGGGGTACCACCTGGCGAGGTCGTCGCTACATGCGGATCTCGGTCTCGAACTACGCCACGACCCAACGCGACGTGGATCGCTCGGTCGAGGCCATACTTCGCCTGGCCCGTGAGCAACGGGCGGTCGGAGCGGTCGAGTCAGGTCCATAGCCACGTGGTGTCCAGCACTTCGAAGCCGGTCTCACAGGGTGGGCCTTCGGACAGACGGACGCGACGGCCGGTCACGTCGACGACGGCACTCGTGGCAGTCATGGTCTGCTCCAGGGTGGGCAGCGCCGGGTCAGGGTGTCGGCAGACGCTGTCCGGCGCGTTCTCGTGGTCGGTCAAAGCGGCTTCGAGGAAGGCGCGGTCGCCAGGGTCGGCGACCGGCTCGACCAGCTCCGTGACGCGGTCCAGCCGGGTCCGGCTGGTGGAGACGACGAGATCCGCGTAGTCCACGGTGTCGAAGTCAGGCGCCGCGAAGTGGTTGGTATGCCACAGCACACCACGGTCGTCGGGCTCCATACGGTGCAAGGAAGACGGCCCACCGGGTCGAGCCTCGATGTCAACAACCGATCCGCCGGCATCGGCAAGCAGGTAGTTGGCCGACGAGGCCCGAGTCGAGCCCTGCAAACGCGCTACCGCCTCGGCCGTCGAGCTGCAGGCCAGCAGCTCGTGCAGCAGCACGTGGTAAGGGACTCCCACGTCACCGTCGTCCTCGATGCACGCCAGGGCATTCGTCATCACGGCAAGGCCATCGGAGTTGACGCCGAACTTCGCCAGCAGACCCGCCTCGACCACCGTGAGAAAGGCCGGACCATCGTCAGGGAGCGCCTCGAGGATGACAACCGTGTCCCGCGCGAAGGTATACCAGTCCCAGTTCTGCCCCGCGACGACACGACCTTCGGGTACAGCTGTGGCGAAGGATGAGCACTCGGCCGGTGCTGGCGAGGCCATCGCCAGGCGGACGCGCGCCGAGTACATGATCTCGGTGCGCGCGTTGAGTGCGACGACGTCGGCCATGGAGACTCCGGCGCCGTCGGCGATCCCGGCCATCTCGTCGAGGCAGGACGGAGCGAAGTCCTCGATTGCCGGGATGAATCGCTGGGCATGCGCAGACGCCTGAGCCCAGTCCATGCCGGCGAGGTAGGCGTACATCTGCGCGTAGGCGGTCATCGAGCGGTGGATCCGGTCACGTGCCTGAGACCCGTACAGTCGCCCTCGTTCGTACGGTGTCCCGCTGACCCGGATTATCGGAAACATCGGTGTCCGGATCGCGGCGTGGGCCCGCAGCATGTGGTCATGGAGTCATCGTCTCACTGTGCGGGTGAAACGGTGACCACACCTGAGAGGCGCTCCGGCCACGCCTG
>DASQEH010000027.1:0-50215 GCA_035633755.1 Nocardioidaceae bacterium
AGGCGAGCGGCTTCGGCGGTGGTGGCATGCACGGCTACCGATCGCTGGAGGGGACCTTCCTCGGTGGCTGCCTGTTCTCCGGCCGCTCGGCCGGTCGCGCAGCCGCAGCCGCGACTGCCTGAGGCGCAGCAAGCGTGACCCGGCCGGTGAAGCTAGGGTGCTCACCATGTTCGCGAAAGCAGCCGCCGCCTGCACCCTCGCCCTCGCCCTTGCCGTCGTGCCGGGCACCGCCCAGGCCCAGCAGATCACCTTGGCCGATCCGCCGGGCGACAAGATGCAGCCGGGCCTCGACATCACAACTGCGACGTTCGCCAACCGCGACCGTGCTGTGGTCGCTGCGGTGACGTTCGTGCGCGACCGGCCCGGCGCCGTCGTCATCGGCGTGCAGGGTCGACATGGCCGCATCCTCGCCGTGGTGGAGAGCAGGCATCACCGGCAGGGCCCAGACGAAGTCGCCTTCGAGGACGGTGGTAGCTGTCGGGGCTTGGCGAGCACGTGGAACCGGGCCACGGCAACCATCCAGGTCCGGATACCGTCGCGGTGCGTCGCCCGCAACGGTGACTATGGCGCTCTGAGGTTTGCGGCGGCCACCCTTCCGCTCCATAACGCTGACGATGTTGCCGTGGACTTCGTGCCGGACACCGCGGACGAGGAGCAGTTCAGCGCCTTGGTTCCTCGAGGGTGAGGAGCTACCTCCGCTTTCGCCCTGACACCACGGCGCGCAGGTGCGTGGCCACGGCAAGGTCTGGTGGATGGAGAAGCCCGCGCAGCCGACTGCCCGCGAAGTACCTCAGCGGTATGGCGTAGACGAACCGCCGTCCGGGGTACTCCGACAGTCCCCACAGCAGATCGCGGACAGGGTCGTAGCTGAGGTCCTCGCACCCGATGACGAGGCTGGAGACGTGACGGCGGGAGTCAGAGCCTTGAGTCCTGACCTCCATGGTTCCCCTGCGGAACCGGCCGCGACTGATGGCGAGGTACCAGGCCCCCGAGACGGCGACCGCACCTTGCGTGTGGCTGGGGGCGGAAGTCGTGTCGATCACGCCCGTCAGCCCGTCCGGCCAGCTGCCGTCGGTCGGCAGGCTGAATGCGACCAGCCGCGTGGTCTGGGCACCGACTCCGTACTCGCCGGCGATCAACCGGTGCGGTTGTGAGGTCCGGTCCAGGGACAGGTAGGAGAACCGCAACCTCGCGAGGTCCGCAGACTCAGGCGGGCGATAGGCGGAGCCTTGGGCGATGACGTACCGGGACCCGGCAGCCGCACCGAGCTGCAGGATGTCGTCGGTCGAGAACAGTCTGAGACCGCCATGGGTGTCAGCGACGACGACCGTTCCGCCGTACCAAGCGATTCCACCGGCGTGGATGCGCACCGGCGCGAAGCCGACGTCAGTCGCATCCCCTTCGCCGGGAACTGCCTCTACCAGCTCGACATGCCGGTAGCGGGGTGCGCTTTCGTCGGTGAGGTCGACAAAGGTGAGCCGGCTGCCGCGGGAGCCACCGGTCGCCTTACGGGCGTACCAAGACACCACGACGATCCGCCGGCCCATGACCAGGCCGTCGCTTGAGGCGTCGGCCGATGACGTGATGCCCTGCGGCCACCACGTCGAGTCGGCGACGTCGTCGTCGTTCCAGGCGAAGCCGTAGCCTGCAGCCCGGGCCGGGACCGGCAGGCTGTGCGCGGTCGCGTCCAAGTCGCCCAGCAGGCCGCGAAGGCCGGTCCGACCGCCCTGGGCCTCGGCGATGAGATCGATGAGAGCGCCGGCGTCTGCGGTGCACTCGAGGGTGACGGTCGGCGCGGCAGTCACCGCCGCGGGATCAGACTTCTTCGCGGCTGGCCCGGTCCCCGCGGGTGAAGATCTTCGAGCCCAGCCACACGACCGGGTCGAACTTGCGGTCGGCGACGCGCTCCTTCATCGGGATGATCGCGTTGTCGGTGATCTTGATGCCCTCGGGGCACACTTCGGAGCAGCACTTGGTGATGTTGCACATGCCCAGGCCAGCGGCGTCCTGGGCGAGCTTGCGCCGGTCGTTGGTGTCGAGCGGGTGCATGTCGAGCTCGGCGTACCGGAGGAAGAACCGAGGACCTGCGAAGGCCGGCTTGTTCTCCTCATGGTCGCGAACGACATGGCAGACGTTCTGGCACAAGAAGCACTCGATGCACTTGCGGAACTCCTGTCCGCGCTCCACGTCGGCCTGCATCATGCGGCGCTTCCCGTCGGCGTCGCGCGGCGTGGGGGCGAACGACGGCAGCTCTTTGGCCTTCTCGTAGTTGTACGAGACATCGGTCACCAGGTCGCGGATGACGGGAAAGGTGCGCAGCGGCGTGACGGTGACGGTGTCACCGGGGTCGAAGTCGGCCAGTCTGGTCATGCAGAGCAACCGCGGCTTGCCGTTGATCTCGGCGCTGCAGGACCCGCACTTGCCTGCCTTGCAGTTCCAGCGCACCGCCAGGTCCCCGACCTGGGTGGCCTGCAACCGGTGGATCGCGTCGAGAACGACCTCCCCCTCTTCGACGGAGACGACGTAGTCACCCAGCTCACCCCCGAACTGGTCCCCGCGCCAGATGCGTAGCGCCAGGTCGTAGGCCATCAGTTCGTCTCCGTTTCGGTGGTGTCGTGGCTGTGCAGGGACTCGGTCATGAGATTGTCATCAGCTCCGCCAGCTCTGGTGGCATCACAGGGAGCGGCTGGTGCTTGAGCTGCACGTCGCCGGCGACGTTCTCGGTCAGCACGAGGTTGATCGATCCCCAGTGGTCGTCGGCGCCGGCGAAGTCGTCGCGCGTGTGGCCACCGCGCGACTCCTGCCGCTCCAGCGCAGCCATCGCGATGCACTCCGACACGGTCAGCATGTTGACGAGGTCGAGAGCGATGTGCCAGCCGGGGTTGTACTGCCGGTGTCCCTCGACGGACAGCGCCGTCGCCCGCTGCTTGAGCGCCTTGATCTCGGCCAGGGACTGCGTCAGCTCGTCGGCCGTCCGGATGATGCCGACCAGCCGCTGCATCAGCTGCTGGAGGTCCTGCTGGATGGTGTACGGGTTCTCGCCGCCCTGGACGGCGAACGGCGCCAACGCATGCTCGGCCGCCGCCTTGATCTGGTCGTCGCTGACCTGAGGCCTGGACGAGCGTGTCCGCTGGGCGTGGTACGCCGCGTTGAGCCCTGCTCTGCGGCCGAACACCAGGAGGTCGGACAACGAGTTGCCCCCGAGCCGGTTGGAGCCATGCATGCCACCGGCCACCTCACCGGCGGCGTAGAGGCCCTCGACCAGGCTCATGCCGGAGTCAGGGTCGACCTCGACGCCACCCATGACGTAATGGCAGGTGGGTCCGATCTCCATCGGCTCGGCGGTGATGTCGACGTCGGCGAGCTCCTTGAACTGGTGGTACATCGAGGGCAGTCGGCGGCGGATGAACTCCGGGGTGCGACGCGAGGCGATGTCGAGGAAGACCCCGCCGTGGGGTGACCCCCGGTCGGCCTTGATCTCGGAGTTGATCGCCCGGGCCACCTCGTCGCGCGGGAGCAGCTCAGGCGGCCGACGGTTGTTCTTCTTGTCGTCGTACCAGGCGTCGGCCTCCTCCTCGGTGTCGGCCGTCTCGCTCTTGAAGTACTCAGGGATGTAGTCGAACATGAAGCGGTTGCCGTCGCGGTTGCGCAGCACGCCGCCGTCGCCACGAACCGACTCCGTGACCAGCAGCCCGCGCACCGACGGCGGCCACACCATGCCGGTGGGGTGGAACTGGACGAACTCCATGTTGATGAGCGACGCACCGGTACGCAGTGCCAGCGCGTGGCCGTCGCCGGTGTACTCCCAGGAGTTGCTCGTGATCTGGTACGACTTGCCGATGCCGCCCGTCGCCAAGATCACGGTCGGCGTCTTGAACACCACGAAGCGGCCGGACTCGCGCCAGTAGGCGAAGGCACCGGAGACCCGACCGCCGTCCTTGAAGATCTGGGTGACCGTGCACTCCATGAACACGTCGATGCCCAGCTGTACCGCACGTTGCTGAAGGGTCCGGATCATCTCGAGCCCGGTGCGGTCGCCGACATGGGCGAGCCGGGCGTAGCGGTGGCCACCGAAGTCGCGCTGCGAGATGAGCCCGTCCTGGGTGCGGTCGAACAGCGCGCCCCACTCCTCCAGCTCCAAGACCCGCTCGGGGGCCTCCTGGGCGTGCAGCTGGGCCATCCGCCAGTTGTTGAGCATCTTTCCGCCACGCATGGTGTCGCGGAAGTGCACCTTCCAGTTGTCGTCGGAGTACACGTTGCCCATGGCGGCTGCGATGCCGCCTTCGGCCATCACCGTGTGCGCCTTGCCGAGCAGCGACTTGGTGACGATCGCCACCTTGGCGCCGGCATCGCAGGCGGCAATGGCAGCGCGGAGTCCGGCACCGCCGGCTCCGATGACCACGACGTCGTAGGTGTGCTCCTCGAAACCGTGGCCGTCGGGGACCGCTTCTTCAGTCATCTTGTTACCGGTCATCGGGTGCCGGTCCATCGCCTCGGAGCTGGTTGACATATTCAGAAGAACCTCGGGTCGTTGAACTGCCCCGTCGCGAGCAGGTAGACGTAGAAGTCGGCAATAGCCACGGAGAACAACGACAGCCACGCGTACTGCGCGTGCCGGGCGTTGAGCTTGGACACCACCGTCCACAGCTTGTAGCGGATCGGGTGCTTGGAGAAGTGCCGCAGCCGGCCTCCGACGGCGTGCCGACAGGAGTGGCACGACAGCGTGTACAGCCAGATCAGCACGATGTTGACGAGGAAGATCAAGGTGCCGAGGCCGGCATGGCCCCAGTTGCCGTCCTCGTCGCGGAAGGCGAGCAGCAGGTCATACGTGAGCACGAGCGAGACGAGCATCGCGGCGTACCAGAAGTAGCGGTGCAGGTTCTGCAGGATGAGCGGCAGCCGAGACTCTCCGGTGTACTTCGTGTGCGGCTCGGCGACCGCGCAGGCCGGCGGTGACAGCCAGAACGCCCGGTAGTACGCCTTGCGGTAGTAGTAGCACGTCATCCGGAATCCCAGCGGGAAGATCAAGATGATCAGGGCCGGTGACAGCTGCCACCAGGAGAACGGCTGGCCGAGGTCGGACGACCCCTCGACGCACTCGTCGGTCAGACATGGCGAGTACAACGGCGACAAGTACGGGGACGAGTAGTAGTCCGAGCCGGAGAACGCGCGCCACGTCGCGTAGATGACAAAGAGGCTGAACACCACGAACGTGACCAGCGGGGGCAGCCACCACCGGTCCTGGCGCAGGGTCTTCGTCTCGACACGGGCTCGGCCAGGACCCATGACTCCGGTAGGCATCAAGGGACCTCTCTTGGGGGTGTGACGGTTGCCGATTGGTGACGCCGGCAAGGCCAAGCCTAGTAGGACGCACCCCCATTACCGCGCGGCAGCCTGGTGTCCAACATCACATAGCGCGGCTGTGCGACCCTCAGGAGGTGACGGAGTCGACGCCGAACCAGGTGGCTGCGGCGGCGGTCGTACGTGCCGGTCGCGTGCTTGCGACACGCCGCACCCATCCGGCCGACGTCGCTGGGCGCTGGGAGCTCCCAGGCGGCAAGGTGGAGGCTGGCGAGTCCGTCGCGGACGCCGTCGTCCGGGAGGTGCATGAGGAGCTGGGCTGCTCCGTGGCCTACCTGCGCGCGCTGAGTGGTCGGGCCTTCATCAAGCCCGGGTACGAGCTGACCACCCACCTGGTTCGGCTCGCCTCAGGTGAGCCGATCCCGCGAGAGCACGACGCCGTCCGCTGGCTGGCCCCCGAGGAGCTCGACGAGGTGGACTGGTTGCCGGCTGACCGACCGTTCCTGCCCGAGATCGCCGAGCTCCTGTTTGATGGCAGCCGCCTCGAGGGCGGCAACGTCGGCGGAGCGGTCCGGATCGGTCCGACCGTCCGCCGCCCGGTCGGCGCGTGGACCCCGGCGGTACACAGCTTGTTGGGCTCGCTGCGCGCCCGCGGGCTGACCGAGATCCCTCGGGTGCTCGGCGTCGACGATCGCGACCGCGAGGTGCTGTCCTACCTACCGGGCCGCGTCCTCGACATCGACTCCGAGCTGCCCTCCGAGGCGCTGCTCGCCGACGCCATGCGCTGGCTACGGCGCTTCCACGAAGCGGTGTCCGAGGTGCACGTGGCTGGCCCGTGGCGCACGAGGTCCGGTGCCCTCAGGCCCGGTGAGCTGGTGGCCCACAACGACTTCGCGCCGTACAACGTCGCCGTCAGCACCAGCAGCGATGGCGAGCGACTGGTGGGCGTCTTCGACTGGGACATGGCAGGCCCGGCAACGCGCGTCGACGAGCTGGCGTTCGCGGCGTGGAACTGGGTCCCGCTGGCGCGGCCGATCCCCACCGACCTGGCAGCTCGACGGCTGGGCGTGATGTCGGCCGCCTACGGCGAGGTGGACCCGGTCCGGATACTCGAGGGCGTGGTGCCTCGGATTCAGCGGTCGATCCAGCTGATCACCACCGGGCAGGCGGCCGGGGATCCTGGCATGCTCAATCTCTCCCTCGTCGGCGAGCCGGCACGCACCGCTGCTGCGCTGGCCGAGCTGGAGCGGCGGGTTCCGTCGATTCGAGACGTGCTCCGGAGGGGACACCGTAGCGTCGCGCCACGCTGAGCCGTCCGAAGTGACTGCACGAACATCGTCGCACCGACCGGCAAGATCTGAGCTTGTCGACGTGGCCCGACCCGGCCGACTGCCGTGGGCGGCGCTGCAGGACAGGCTCGTAGGCTGCGTGCATGACTGCGGACCCTCCACCAGACCGTCGGTTGCTTCTCGTGCACGCGCATCCCGACGACGAGACGATCAACAGCGGCGCAACGATGGCCAAGTACGTCGCCGAAGGCGCGCAGGTGACGCTGGTGACGTGCACACTGGGCGAGGAGGGCGAGATCCTGGTCGACTCGCTGGCTCACCTTGCCGCGGACAAGGAGGACGGGCTCGGCCGCCACCGCATCGGCGAGCTGAGTGAGGCGATGCAGGCGCTCGGGGTGAAGGACTACCGGTTCCTCGGAGGGCCGGGGCGCTTCAGGGACACCGGCATGGCCGTGGACGAGCGCACGGGTGCCGTCATCGCGCCAGCGGTGGTCCGGGGCGACACGTTCTGGGCAGCGGACCTGATCGTGGCCGCCAACCTGCTTGTCGAGATCATCCGCGAGGTCCGACCGCAGGTGCTGCTGACGTATGACGAGCAGGGCGCCTATGGCCATCCCGACCATATCCAGGCTCACCGGGTGGCGATGTATGCGTCAATGCTCGCCGCGGTGCCGTCCTATCGACTCGATCTCGGGCCGGCGTGGGACATCGCCAAGATCTACTGGTCAGCGACGTCCGAGGCGCGGATGCGCACCGGTCTGCGGCATCTGCGCGCTGTGGGCGACACGACGACGTTCGAGGGACTGGACCCCGAGGGACCGATGCCGCCGTTCGTGGTCGCCGACGACCTGATCACGACCGACATCGAAGCGCCCGAGTACGCCGAGGCCAAGATCGCCGCGCTGGCAGCACACGCCACCCAGATAGCGCTCGACGGTCCGTTCTTCGCGCTGTCGAACCGCATCGGCAACGAGGTCATGTCCACTGAGTCGTACCGGCTGGTCCGCGGCCAGCCGGCGATACCGCCTGGCTCGGCTCGCGAGACTGACCTGTTCGCCGGCGTGGCCTGAGGCGGTGCGCCCACGAGGTTCCCATCCGGTCGACTCCCGCGGCGGTCCGGCCTCGCCGGGTCCGTCCGAGCCGCTCGAGCTGCGACCGGCGGGCCTGGCGGCAGCTGTCGTGGGCTCGTTCGTCGTCTCTGGGTGTGCGGGCCTCGTCTCCCGAGCCGTCTGGCGCACGCAATCGGTGACACTGCCCTGGGGTCTCGTCCTCGGCATCGCCGGATCCGTCTGCGCCATCGTGCTGGCGCGTGCCATCGGCGGCCGTCGGCTGGGCATCGCCGCGGGGGCGAGCTGGCTCGTCGGCATCGGCGTGCTGCTGTTCTGGCACCCCGGTGGCGACTATGTGTTCGCCAGCGACGGCCTCGGCCTGACCTTTCTGCTGGCCGGGCCGGTGGCCGTCACCGCCACCGCCCTGTGGGCCGGTCAGGACGCCGGCCGCAGGTAGCGGTAGGTGTGATGAGTCGAGAAACCGAACCGCGCGTACAGCGCGCGCGCCGCCTCGTTGTCCGCCAGCGTCTGGATGTACACCGACCGGGCACCTCGGGTGGCCCCCCATCCGAGCAGCGCTGCGACCACGCTCGAACCGAGGCCACGGCCCTGCAGGCTCGGATCCACCTCGACAGCCGACAACCCGAGCCAGTCGCCGGTCACCACCGCGCGGCCGATGGCGACCGCGGGCTCACCGAGCGAGGCGAAGGTCACCAGGTCACCGCTCGTGAGAACGGCCAGCACCACGTCGTCGTCGGCACGCGCGGCCGATCGGCCATAACGCCTCAGCCAGTCGGACGTGGGCAGCTCCCGAAGCCGGATGTCCTGGCTGCCGCCGGTGCCCTGCTGCGGCGGTGGCATCCGGTCGAAGGATGCGGTCTGGACGAGCACGTCCGCCTCCAAGGGCCGCGCGGCGGTCCATCCCCGAGCGTGGAGCATGTCGAGCTCGGCGGACCCTACGACCGCCTGGCCCTGCACAGGAAGTCCGGCGTCACGGTAGAAGTCGTGGACACGAGTCAGCGCCTCGTCCACCGGCATAGCGGGGTCGCCCACGACAAGTGCTGAGTTGGCGCGACCCGTGAACCCTCCCGCCGCACGCAGGATCCAGTCGCCGAGCCGCCGCTGCCGAGTGCCTTGCCATCCGGCCGCGCACACCGACTCCAGGGCTTCGGCGGAGATGCGGGAGCGGGAGCCTTTCGGGGGCACCGGCTTGGCTGCCACGACCCGGTCACGCTCGACGGTCACCAGGCGGCCGTCGTCGCGGCGAACGACCAGGCTCGTGTCGGTGAACGCGTCCAGCACTCCCAGCACATCGGTCATCGCCGGTCCCCCGCTGGGACCGGTCTGACCGGTCAGCACCGAGCGGACGACGACACGCTGGCCGACATGTTCTGGCCGCAAGGCCATGACACTCCCATCAGATGGACCCTCGATTCCCGCGATCGGGTCCGACCGTAGATACTAGTGGTGTTGCAGTGCCACCTCGGCTCGGATGGTGGCTCCAACTGGATCGAGGAGGGTGAAGGTGACCTACGTCATCGCGCAGCCGTGCGTGGACCTCAAGGACCGTGCGTGCGTCGACGAGTGTCCGGTCGACTGCATCTACGAGGGCAAGCGCATGCTGTACATCCACCCCGACGAGTGCGTCGACTGCGGGGCATGTGAGCCGGTCTGCCCGGTCGAAGCGATCTTCTACGAGGACGACACCCCGGACCAGTGGAAGGACTACTACGCGGCCAACGTCGAGTTCTTCGATGACCTGGGCTCTCCCGGCGGCGCCGCCAAGATGGGCTTGATCGACAAGGACCACCCGACGGTCGCTGCGCTGCCTCCGCAGGAACACGACGAGTAGGCACGTCCCCACGGGGGCGCGCCGGCTGCCCGACTTCCCGTGGGACCGGCTCGTCGAGTACTCCGCTCGTGCGAGCGCGCATCCTGGCGGGATGGTCGACCTGTCGGTTGGCACCCCGGTCGACCCGACACCTCGTCGAGTACGCACCGCCCTGGAGGCGGCGTCGAACGCCCCGGGATACCCGACGGTGTGGGGGACCCCTCAGCTGCGGCGGGCGATCATCGGATACCTGCGTCGCCGCTGCGGCTCCGTCGCTCTCACCGACGACTGCGTCCTCCCGACGATGGGCTCCAAGGAGCTCGTCGCGGCGCTTCCTGCGCAGTTGGGGCTGGGAACCGGCGACCTGGTCGTCGGGCCCGAGATCGCCTACCCCACGTATGCCGTGGGAGCGCTCGTAGCCGGCGCCGACTACCTGGCCGCCGACTCCACCGTGGCGGTCGGCCCCCGTCAGGTCGGACTGGTCTGGTTGAACTCGCCCGGCAACCCAACCGGTCGCATCCTGCCGGTGGAGCACCTCCGCAAGGTGGTGGAGTGGGCGCGCAGCCGCGGGGCTGTGGTCGCGTCGGACGAGTGCTACTTCGAGTCAGCCTGGGACACCGAGCCGGTCTCCGTCCTGGACGCGTCGGTCAACGGCGGCTCCTTGGACTCGATCATCGCCGTGCACTCGCTCTCGAAGCGCTCGAACATGGCGGGCTACCGGGCCGCGTTCGTGGCCGGCGACCCGCAAATCGTCAGCGAGCTGCGTCAGACCCGCCGCCACGTCGGCGCCATGGTGTCGGCGCCGGTGCAGGCGGCGATGACCGCAGCGCTCGAGGACGACGGCCACATCGAGGCGCAACGGGAGCTCTACGTGGACCGCCGCTACCTGCTGCGTCGAGCGCTCAGCGAGGCAGGGTTCCGGATCGACCACTCGGAGGGGTCGCTGTACCTATGGGCGAGCCGGGACGAGCCGTGCATGGACACCGTGTCGTGGCTGTGCGACCGGGGGATCCTGGTCGCGCCCGGGGACTTCTACGGGGCAGCGGGCGCTCGTCACGTGCGGGTGGCTCTGACCGCGACCGACGAGCGAGTCGAGTCAGCCGCACAGCGCTTGCGCTGACCCGCCGTCACACCACGTCCACGTGCACATGGTCGCGGTGCTCGAGGGTCGACAGCGTCGCCGCGTCTTCGTCTCCCGTCAGCCGCGGGGTGAACTCACGCCACCCCTCGGCCGAGCGGTCACCCGCCGTCCAGATCGACGCGTCGAAGATGACATGGTCGATTCGCAGCCGCTCTGCGTTGGCCACCAGGTAGTGCGCCACGACCCAGCCGCGGCGGCGGTTGTCCGGGTTCACCGGCCGGAAGAAGACGTCGATCGCTCGGCCCTCATAGTGCGCCGACCCCTCCACGTGCCCGGTGCGGACCCCGCCCGGCGCGAAGCCGCCGAGGGGCAGCTCGCCGAAGGCCGTGCGCAGGTCGCGGCGAACAGCATCGGCGCGCCTCGTCAGGCCATCTGCTCCCAGCGGCTGGGGGTCCGCGTCGGCACTGTCGACCACACAGCTGAACGCCGACTCGCTGTAGCCGGTCAACGCGCTCGCGACGGCTCTGCCGTCCGCCTCGTGGTCGCGGTACGCGTCAGGGTAGGCCGAGCGCTGCACCTGCTGCGCGGCCTCGGTGATCGGCAGCGTCCGGTAGCCCTCGACCTGCTCGAGCGCGTCGTAGAAGGCGTTGGCGGCGTAGTACGGATCGGTGACCTGCGCTGGCGTCCCCCATCCCTGGCTCGGACGCTGCTGGAACAGCCCGCGGGAGTCCCGGTCGCCGCCATCGAGGTTCTCCAGCTTCGACTCCTGGTAGGCCGTCGCAAGGGCGATCGAGACGGCACGGGCCGGCAGCCCGCGCCGTACGGCGACCGCGGCGATGATCGAGGCGTTGCGCGCCTGGTCGATCGACAGGGTCACCGTGTGGCCACCGGCGGTCGCGGTGCACGCCTGCGGGTCGGAGAAGGGACCGAAGCCTGTCCGGACCGCTGCGTAGCCTCCGGCCGCCAGCAGGCCGACGACGAGGACGCCGCCGACGCCGGCGGCGCGGCCGCTAGCCATGCTCCGCCCGGTCAGTCATTGCTGTGCAGCGCGGCGTTGAGGGTGACCTCCCCGCCGGAACGCCTGACGGCCTCCACGCCGCCGGTGACGCTGTTGAGCCAGTACGTCCACCCGCTCTGGCCGGACAGGTCCCGCGCCTTGTGGACCGACCCGTCGGGAAGGGTCAGCTTGGTGCCCGCGGTGACGTAGCAGCCGGCTGCCACCACGCAGTCGTCGCCAAGCGAGATCCCGACACCGGAGTTCGCGCCCAGGAGGCACCGCTCACCGATGGAGACCACCTCCGAGCCGCCGCCGGACAGCGTCCCCATGATCGACGCGCCCCCACCGATGTCCGAGCCGTCGCCCACCACCACTCCTTGGGAGATGCGGCCTTCCACCATGGACGTCCCGAGCGTTCCCGCGTTGAAGTTGACGAAGCCCTCGTGCATCACCGTCGTGCCGGCAGCCAGGTGCGCACCCAGGCGCACCCGGTCGCCGTCGGCGATCCGCACCCCTGTCGGTACCACGTAGTCGACCATGCGCGGGAACTTGTCGATGCCATACACCTGGAGGTCCCGTCCGGCCTCCCGCACTCGCATCCGGGTCTGCTCGAAGCCCTCGACCGCACAAGGCCCGAGCGTCGTCCACACCACGTTGGTGAGCAGCCCGAACACGCCGTCGAGGTTCTGCGCATGCGGTGGCATCAGCCGATGGCTGAGCAGGTGGAGTCGCAGCCAGACGTCGGCCGTGTCGCGGGGAGCTGCTGCCAGATCGTGCAGGACGACATGGACGACCTGCCGGGTCACCTGGCGCAGGTCGTCGAAGCCCTCGAGCGAGGCCAGCATCGACGGCGCGTGGTAGTCGTCCGGAGCGGGCCCGAGCGACGGTTCGGGGAACCATACGTCCAGGACGGCGCCGTCGGCACTGGTCGTGGCGAGGCCGAAGGCCCACGCCGAGGCCGCTGGGTCACCGTGTGTCGGAAGGCTGCTCAGGGAAGGCTCGCTCATCTCGTCCACGCTACCGACCGCATGGGAGCCGGGCCTGGTTCGGTCCGCGCAGCGGCCCGGCTATGGTCGGGCGATGGCCGTAGCGCGTTACAAGGACCTGTGCATCGACGCCACGGGGAGCGAGGACCTGGGGAGGTTCTGGGCCCGCGTGCTCGGTCTGCGGTTCGAGCCCAACAGGCGGACCGGGACCCTGACTGGGAGCCTCCCCGAGCAGCGGATCTGGATGAACGAGGTGCCGGAGGCCAAGACGGTCAAGCACCGCGTCCACCTCGACGTTCACACCGCCTCGGTGGACGAGCTCGTGGGCTTGGGCGCCACGGTGCTGGAGCCCGCGGAGGAGTTCGGCAGGGCCTGGACCGTGCTGGCGGACCCCGAGGGCGGCGAGTTCTGTGCCTTCGTCCGCGACCGGGGGACGCTTGCGTCGTATCGGCTCTACGAGCTTGCGGTCGACGCCGTGAACCCGCAGCTGATAGCCGCCTGGTGGGCCGAGGTGTTGGGGGCCACCGTGGGAGGGCGCGAGGACAAAGGCTGGTGGTGGCTGGAGGACGTACCGGGTCTTCCGTTCGATGGATGGGTCTTCGGCTCCGTGCCCGAGCCGAAGACGGTCAAGAACCGCATCCACTGGGATGTCACGGTGGACTCGGTGGACGACCTCGTCAGCGCGGGCGCTGTGATCGTGAGGGACCCCGACGACGAGATCTTCTGGACCATCTGCGCCGACCTCGAGGGCAACGAGTTCTGCGCTTTCACGGTGGACGAGTGATGGGCTCCGCCGGTTGGGCACAGGGGGCGCCATGACCACACCCTCCACCGCCGGCACTGCGCTCGACCTCGGTTCCGACATCGTCGACCTCACCGCCGCCCTGGTCGACATGGAGTCGGTCAGCGGCAACGAGAAGACCATCACCGACGCCATCGAGGCGTCGCTGTCGCAGGTGCCCTGGCTGCAGCTGTGGCGGCACTCGCACTCCCTGGTGGCGCGTACCGCGCTCGGTCGCCCGGAGCGGGTGGTGATTGCGGGCCATGTCGACACGGTGCCGGTCAATGCGAATCTGCCGTCGCGGCGGGACGGCGACCGGCTTTACGGGTTGGGCTCCTGTGACATGAAGGGTGGCGTCGCCGTTGGGCTCACGCTGGCCTCCCGATTGGACGCGCCCAACCGCGACGTCACCTACGTCTTCTACGAAGCTGAGGAGGTGGAGGCGGAGAAGAACGGGCTGACCCATATCTCGGCGGTCAACCCAGAGATCCTCGTGGCCGACTTCGCCGTCCTGATGGAACCCTCCAACGGCGTGGTGGAGGCCGGGTGCCAGGGCACGTTGCGCGTCGACGTCTCCACCCGCGGCCAGCGGGCGCACAGCGCGCGGTCGTGGAACGGCATCAATGCCATCCACGCGGCCGAGGAGGTTCTTGCCCGCCTGGCGGCGTACGTGCCACGCGAGCCGGTCATCGACGGGCTGCGGTATCACGAGGGCCTGAACGCCGTCGCGATCGCCGGAGGAGTTGCGGGCAACGTGATACCCGACGCGTGCACGGTGAGCGTCAACTACCGCTTCGCACCCGACCGCAACGTCGAGGAAGCCACCGCGCACATGCATGAGGTGTTCGACGGGTTCGCCGTGGAGGTCGGCGACTCCGCCCCCGGTGCGCTGCCGGGCCTTGACCGGGCGGCCGCCTCGGCGTTCGTCTCCGCCGTGGGCGGCACCCCCAACCCGAAGTTCGGCTGGACCGACGTGTCACGCTTCAGCGCGCTGGGAGTGCCTGCGGTCAACTTCGGGCCGGGGAACCCCGAGCTGGCCCACACCCAAGGCGAGTACGTCCTCGTCGAGCAGCTGCGCTCCTGCCTGAGCTCGATGACCAGCTGGTTGGCCGGGTGAGCGCCTGCGCTGCACACCTACTCACGAAACGAGGCCGAGGATGACGTCCGAGCCGACGAGAAAGCGCGAGCGGCAACGAGGCCCCGTGCTCATGCGAGGGTCCCAGGTCCCGGACTCGACCACCGACCAGCGCCTGCTCGACACCCGCGGTTCCTCGGAATGGGTGCACACCGATCCCTGGAGGGTGATGCGCATCCAGGCCGAGTTCGTCGAGGGCTTCGGGTCGTTGGCCGAGCTGGGACCGGCAATCTCTGTCTTCGGCTCCGCACGGACCCGTCCTGACGACCCTGACTACGCGCTGGGGGAGACCCTCGGAGGCGCGCTGGCCAGAGCCGGGTTCGCGGTGATCACCGGCGGCGGCCCGGGCGTCATGGAGGCCGCCAACAAGGGGGCCTCGCAGGCCGGCGGGGTCTCGGTGGGACTCGGGATCGAGCTGCCCTACGAATCCGGGCTGAACGCCTGGGTCGACATCGGCATCAACTTCCGGTACTTCTTCGCGCGCAAGACGATGTTCGTGAAGTACGCGCAGGGGTTCATCGCGCTACCCGGCGGCTTCGGCACGTTCGACGAGATCTTCGAGGCGGTCACCCTCGTCCAGACTCGCAAGGTCACCTCCTTCCCGATCGTGCTGCTCGGTACGTCGTACTGGGGCGGGCTGCTGGACTGGATCCGCGATGCCGTGCTGGGCGGCGGCAAGGTCAACGACGTGGACTTGACGTTGCTGCGGCTCACTGACGACGTGGACGAGGCGGTGGCCGTGATGGTCGAGGCGGCTCGGCCCAAGAGCGCCTGACCCGGGAGCGATGCCCGCCGCCATGGGCGTCGCAGGACCCCTGGTACCCACTGGGGTGTCGACCCGTTACCGCGGCACGGCACCGCCGCGTGGGACGATCGGCCGTGTGGTGTGGCTCTGGGTTCTCGTCATCGTGGTCCTGATCGGGGCGGTCGCCGTGCTGCTGGTCGGGTCGGGCGACTCGATGGCGGAGGTGTACGACGACCGCCCGGACCTGCCCGTGCCGATCGGTCGGCCGCTGCATTCCGACGACCTGCTCGACGTCCGGTTCTCGACTGCGGTGCGCGGCTACCGGATGGACGAGGTCGACGCCCTGCTGGCACGGGTCCGCGCCGACCTGCTCGCGCGCGAGTCGCGCGAAGACGCCGCGCCTTCGGGGGAGGAGCCGGGTCCGACGTCACCGGAGGCTCCCGCGTGACCACCACTGCTGCTGCTGGCGACGGCAGGATCCGGTGTGCGTGGGCGCTGTCAGCGCCCGACTACGTGCAGTACCACGACGGCGAGTGGGGCCGCCCGATCCGCGACGACAACGGCTTGTTCGAGCGACTCACCCTGGAAGCGTTCCAGTCGGGACTCTCCTGGCTGACCATCCTGCGCAAGCGAGAGGGCTTCCGGGCTGCCTTCGCCGGGTTCGACATCGCGACCGTCGCCGCGTTCGACGACAGCGACCGGGACCGGCTGATGTCCGACGCTGCCATCGTCCGCAATCGCGCCAAGATCGACGCAGCCATCACCAACGCCCGTGCGGCCCAGGCGCTCGACGAGGGGCTCACGACGTTCATCTGGAGCTTCGCCCCAGCCCCTACGCCCCCGCCGACAGGGCTCGACGACGTTCCCGCGCGCACCCCGGAGTCCACCGCCCTGGCGGCGGCGTTGAAACGCCGGGGCTTCGCCTTCGTCGGACCTACCACGAGCTACGCCCTGATGCAGGCGGCCGGGTTGGTCAATGACCACCTCGCCGAGTGTTGGGTCCGCGCCGCCATCGAAGATCAGCTCGCTGCAGGGTGATGCGCCGAGGCGAACAGCGCGATGCAGGGGTGACGGGGTCGCGCCTGGGTCATAGGGTGCGGACGTAGCGACGCGGCCCCATCACCACGCGGGGCTCCGCGGCAGGCCGTAGCCAGCGAAGCAGCCACCGCATCTCAGGCCGGCTCATCGCCACGCATCCTGCGGTCAACCCGTCCCCACGGACGTGCAGAAAGATGCCGCCGCCTCGCTTGGTGTCCGCCGGCGAGGTCGCCACCCACTGCCGCCGCGACCGGGAGTAGTGCACCCCCCTCGGCAGGTTGAACCCGACGACGACGGCCAGGGAGTACTGCCGCGGGTAGCCGACGAGATGCTCGGCGAAGCCGCGTCGCCAGTCGGTGCGCGGCGCCCGGTGCCGCTGATAGATGTTGTAGGTGGCCGGGTCACGTGGTTCGTACGGCCACCAGTCATTTCCGTCGACCCGGCGATAGGGCAGCCGCGTCCCGGGATCGGACAGTCGCCCGAAGGCCGTAGGAAGCGCGAAGCGGCCCGCTGGGGTGGTCCCCGTGCTTTGGCGTCGTTGGGTGGCGACGACCCACCCGCCGTACCCGATGACAGCCGGAACGGGGCCGTGCGCCAGCGCCCACTCTCCGGACGGCAGACGCCGCCACGCCCTCAGTGTGGCCGTCGTCGACGCGAAGCGAGCAGACGTCACGGTGACGAGCTGCCGAGCGCCCGGCGCGAGGTCGCGCCTGGCGAGCGGGATACGGTGCGCCGCCTCGACGAGGCGGTCGCCGACCGCGACGGAGCCCACGACAGCCTCAGCGGAGACAGAGTTGGCGCCGGTCGGATCGGGCGCGGCGCCGGCGACCGATCCGGCGGCCATCGCCGCCGTCGCCGCCAGCGCTGCGAGCGCCATGGCGCCGGCCCTGCCTCGTCGGAGGGTGGCCGCCGCTCGAGTGGCCGTCGCTGCGAGGGCACCGCCATGGGCGGCTTGTCGGAGTCTCGTCACCAGCTCGCCCCCACCATCAATGTCCCCCGTAGTTCGGCTTCTCCTTGGCCACGAACGCCGTGACCGCGTTCCGGTGGTCGCCGGAGCTGCCGGTGCGGGCCATCATGGTGCTCTCGAAGGCCAGTGCTTCCTCCAGCCCGCTCGAGGATGCGTATGCCACGGATCGCTTCACCGCGCCGTAGGCAAGCGTGGGTCCAGCCGCGAGCGTCTCGGCCAGCGCGCTCACCTCGTCGTTCAGTGACCCCTCGGGTACGACCCGGTTGACCAGCCCCAGTTCGAGCGCCTCTGCGGCACCGACGGTCCGGGGCATCAAGAACAGCTCCAGAGCCCGGGCTGTGCCGACCAGCCGAGGCAGCGTCCACGAGGAGCCGGTGTCACAGGACAACCCGACGGCCGTGAAGGCGGTGTTGAAGCCCGCGGTGTCCGCGGCCACCCGCAGATCGCAGGCCAGCGCGATCGACAGCCCAGCGCCGGCCGCGACCCCGTTGACGGCCGCGATGACCGGCTTGTCCATCGTGGCGATTCCACGGGCGATCGGGCTGTAGTGCTCGTCAACCGTCGCCCACACCTCGCGCATGGACCTCGTGGCCAGGCTGTGGGCGTGTTCGCCGAGGTCCTGGCCGACACAGAATGCCCGTCCGGTTCCGGTGACCACCACGCACCTCGCCGTGGAATCCTCGGCGGCCCGGTGGATAGCGGCCAGCAGTGCCTGCTTGGTCGCCAGGTCAAGGCTGTTCATGGCATCCGGCCGGTTCAGTCGGATCACGGCGACCGCGGAATGCACGTCGTACTCAACCGGCTCGCTCATGCTGCCTCCTCGTGCCCTGCGCCTGTCCTCGACGGACACCGACTCGCCACGCGACGTAACGACGCGGCTCAGTGTTCAACCGGTCCGCGCAATGTGCCGATGCGGCCCGGTGTTCACCCGATCCACACGATGTGCCGACGGCCCGGTGTTCACCCATCATCGGACCACAGGTTCGGCCAGTCTGAGAAGGGAATCCCCAGCGAGGGCCTCGACACGCCGCCGCGGACCACGCGGGCTCAGACCTGCATCGTCAGGGCACTGCCCTGCAAGCAGGCGTCGACGTACCGGCGCGCCCCCGGCAGCAGGCGGTCGGCGGAGGAGTCGAAGAAGCCGGCGGCGATCTGGCCTGGCCATATCTGGGGGAGGAGCTCGTGGGGCAACCCTGGATCCTTGAACAGGAACTTCCGCCATTCGTGGACCAGCCGGCTGCGGACGACGAAGGCGTCCCGGTCGGGCGGCTCGGCGCCGACCGTCGCAACCAGCGCCGCCGCGTCGGCCAGCCACTGCTCGTAAGAGCGCGCCAGTGCCTGGATGTCCCACGCGGTTGCGGCTAGCTGGGCATCGTTGCCGTCGTGCAGCGCGAAGAAGCGCCGGCACGTGACGCCCTCGGTTTCGAGGAGTGAGTCGAGCTCGCCGGACGCCCGCGGGCTCACCCAGGTGTCTTCGCGCAGGGCCGCATAGCCGAGGTAGGTGAGCGCGGAGCGGAGCCGCTCGCGGGCCGTGCGCTCAACGATGCGCTCGACCACGAGGAGGTGCCAGCGGCGGTCCCACTCCTCGGGTTCCGTCCGGTAGATCCGGCGAGCGGCGTCAGCGAGGCGGCGCTCGGCGCGGTCGGAGAGCGCGTACCCCGCTCCTCCGTCAAGCTTGACCGGAGTGAGCCACCCCTGCCGCACCATGCGGGAGATCGCGGTTCGCACCGCAGGAGCCGAGATCCCGAGCGGCGCCAGCATGGCCACCAGGGAGGCCACCGGCGCGGCCCCACCGCGCGAGCGCAGGTGGTCGCCGTACACGTCGAACAGCGCTGACCTGGCATTCACAATGCAGCAGTCTGCACCACGAGTCTGCTCGCGGTGCGATAATGGACGCGGCAACCGCGCTGGCGACGGCCTACCCCGGAGGGTGGGATGTGCTGGCGGTGACGACGAAAGGGTAGGTGTGCGCGGATGGCGGCGATGAAGCCGCGGACGGGCGACGGTCCGCTGGAGGTCACAAAGGAAGGGCGCGGTCTGGTGATGAGGGTGCCCCTCGAAGGTGGCGGACGGCTCGTGGTCGAGCTCAACGCGGACGAGGCGAAGGCGCTCGAGGTAGCGCTCAGCGGCGTCACTACCTAACCGGTCCATGAGCTGGGGGAGCCCCGGACGGTGCTGCTGCGCCGCCGGGGTTCTACTGTGTCTGGAATGTCGATCGCCGTGAGCCAACCCGAGGTACCGCTGGTCGAGACATCGCCCACGGCACTTGCCGGAAGCGAGGTTGCTGTGCTCGCCGTGGGGTTCAGCCGACGGTCGACAGACGGCGGAGCGTACGTCGTCGAGGGGCAAGGGGACGCGGCTCTCGAGCGACTCGGGGTCGACGTGTTGGCGCTGCTCGACCGCGGCAACGCCACCGGCTCGGGCGGAGAGGTGATCAGCTCCGAGGCCGCCGTCGATGGCGCCGTCACCTCTGTGCTGCTGGTCGGACTCGGCGCCGGGACGGCTGGCGACTATCGGCGGGCTGGGGCCTCGGTGGTCCGGGGGGCCCGCCAGCGCGGGCCGGTGGCAACGTCGATCGGCGCGCTGGCCGATGACGTCCAGCTTGCCGCCTTCGTCGAAGGCATTGTTCTGGGCGCCTTCGGGTTCCGCCGGCGCTCCGAGCCTCGAGACGGCGACGATGCCGACCGGCCCCACGTCGTCCTGACCGGTGTCAGCCAGGACGACCGGGGTCCGCTGATCCGGGCGGCCGAGGCCCGGGCGCACGCGTCGTGGCGGTCCCGCTCCTGGTCGCTCACCCCTTCCAACGAGAAGGGCCCGGTTCAGCTGGAGCAGTGGGCGAGGGAGGCGGCGGAACGCGGGCGACTCGAGCTCACGGTGTGGGACGAGGATCGTCTCGCGGCCGAGGGATTCGGTGGCATCCTCGCCGTAGGAGCCGGGTCAGCGTACGAGTCGCGGTTCCTGCGCCTGGACTACACGGCCGAGGCAGCGACATCCTCCGCCCCGCACGTCGTGCTGGTCGGCAAGGGGATCACGTTCGACACCGGAGGCATCTCCATCAAGCCCCGCGACGCCATGATGACGATGAAGCGTGACATGACGGGCGCGGCCGTCGTCCTCGCCGTCATGGGCGCCCTGCGCGAGCTCGGGACCACGGTCAACGTCACCGGCCTGGTCGCCTCCGCGGAGAACGCATTCGGCGCTGCCTCGGCTCGGCCGGGCGACATCGTGACCCACTACGGCGGGCGCACCAGCGAGATCGGCAACACCGACGCCGAGGGCAGGCTGGTGCTGGCTGATGCCCTCGCCTACTGCGCACGTCACATCAACGCGACGGCCGTCATCGACATCGCCACCCTCACCGGAGCCGGCAAGGTCGCCCTCGGCACCTCGCTAGGCGCCCTGTTCAGCAACTCCGACAGCTTGGCGTCTGCCCTGCACGCTGCTGGAGACCTCGCCGGAGAGCCTGTGTGGCGGCTGCCGCTCAGCGCCGAGTACGAGCCACTGCTCGAGAACGCCTTCGCCGACGCCACCAACGCAGCCGGAGGCCCGGGTGCGATCACGGCGGCGCTGTTCCTCCAGCACTTCGCCGGAGGAACACCCTGGGCACACCTCGACATCGCCAGTGTCGGTGACTCGGCCAAGGATGCGTTCGAGTACAGCCTCGGAGCCACGGGTTTCGGGTCGCGGCTGGTGCTGCGGTGGCTGGAAGGGATCTCGGCCGACGCCCCGACGGGCGCCGTGGCAGACGCCTCGACCAGCGCCGCGGTCGTCGCCGGCTAGCGCTTCTGGGCCAGCAGCAGGCCGTCACCGACGGGAAGCAGCAGCGGAAGCAGGTCGTCGTTCTCGGTGACGTGATCGAGGGTCTCCCGGATGGCGACGGTGGCTGGGTCGCGCACAGCGGGATCGGCCACCCTGTCGTGCCACAGGCTGTTGTCGAAGGCCACCACGCCTCCGCTGCGCAACAGGCGCAGGGCCTGCTCAAGGTACTGCGGATACTCCTGCTTGTCCCCGTCGCAGAAGACCATGTCGTAGTGCCCGTCGGTCAGCCGGGGAAGCACGTCGAGCGCAGCGCCGGGAATGAGCCGAACCCGCTGTGGGGCTACTCCCGCGGCGGCGAACGCGCTTTTGGCGAGGCGCTGGTGCTCGGCCTCCAGGTCGACCGAGGTCAAGACGCCATCGGGCCGCATTCCGCGCATCATCCAGACGCCGGACACTCCGCAGCCCGTGCCGATCTCGACGACGTTCTTGGCGTTGAGGAGCCCGGCTACGAAGCGGAGAGTCGCTCCGCCGCCGGCTCCGATGGGCACCGCGTCGACCTCGGTCGCCCGCTTCCGGGCATCCGTCAGGACCTCGTCCTCAGCGATGAAGTTCTCTGCATACGTCCACGACGCTGGCTTCAACCCGGTGGCGATGGCGGTCTCCTCGGTCTGGTCTCACATGGAAAGCCCGTTTCACGGATCGCATGGGAGCCTATCCGCTCCGCGCACCGAATCGACAGAGCGGCACCGACTTGGTCGGCTCCCGTACGCTGGAAGCGCCGTAGAGCACGGCATCGCGAGGAGGTGGCCCGGCATGGACGGGGCCGACGCACCATGGAGTCCTCCCAGCTGGGACGAGATCGTGCGCACGCACTCCCCGCGCGTGTACCGGCTGGCGTACCGGCTCACGGGTAACCGACCCGACGCCGAGGACCTCACGCAGGAGGTCTTCATCCGGGTGTTCCGTTCGCTGCCGACGTACTCGCCCGGCACCTTCGAGGGTTGGCTGCACCGGATCACGACCAACCTCTTCCTCGACTCCGCTCGCCGCCGCCAGCGCATCCGGTTCGACACCCTGCCCGACGATGTGGGCGACAAGCTGGCCGGGCTCCTGCCGTCTCCTGACGACGAGCTGTCCGACGACATGTTCGACCCCGACATCGAGGTCGCGCTGGCATCGTTGCAGCCACAGTTTCGGGCCGCAGTGGTGCTGTGCGACGTCGAGGGCCTGTCGTACGACGAGATTGCCCTCGTCCTCGGCGTCAAGGTCGGGACCGTGCGCTCACGCATCCACCGCGGACGGTCGATGCTACGCAAGGCGCTGCTGCACCGAGCCCCTGTCGCGCCTCGCACCCGGACCGGCGCCGACCTGGACGCTGCACCTGTCGAGGCCCGGCCGTGAGCCATCTGCATCACAAGATCTCAGCGCTCGTCGATGGGGAGCTTGACGGCGTCGAGCGGCGGCGGGCCTTGCGCCACGTACGGTGCTGTGCTCCATGCCGCCAGGAACTGGAGGCCACCGTCGCCCTGAAGCGGCGGATGGCTGGGCTCTCCAATGCCCAGGCGCCGGCGGACCTGTCCGCGCTGGTGGACAGCCTCACCGCCCGCGTCTGCGAGGGGGGACCTGCGAGCTTCGGTTCCTCGCTCAGCCCTGGATCGGGGCGCAGACCTGTGTTCCGCAGGCTCCTCGTCGGCGCGGGCGCTGTCACGACGGCCGTGTTGTCCCTCGCGTATGCACTGGGAGCACCCGTCAGCAATGCCGCGCCGCGAGTCAGCCCCCCGATCGACGAGTACACCGCAGACTTCGCGGACGACCCCGGCTCAACCCCGTTCTCTGATCCGGCCGGTGAGATCTTGGCGGCGGCGGCGGCGGCGGCTGCTGCGGCGGCCCCCTCGGCCGAGCCGGCTGCCACGGTCGATACGACGATGTCGGCCGGAGCGTCCATGGTCTCGACACCTCAAACCCAGGCCGTTGCCGAGCATCGTGCGGTCAGCGTGCTCCAACGCGCCGTCTGGGCGCCGGACCACTACGCCTACCACGGGGTCAAGAACGTCCGGACGTACGAGGAGGACGGCACCAGCGAGGTCAGGCTGACGATCCAGCACTCACCCCAGCAGGGAACCAACATCGATGTCCGCGAGGGCTCATGGTCGGATGCCTCGACCACGTTCGTTGCACAGCAGCCCGCCCGTGGTCCGGCGCGGGGCCTCGACACCGGGCCCTTGCGGCTGCTGGACGACGCCTACGACCTGGCAGTCGTCAGCTCCGCTCGCGTCCTGGGCCGCCCGGCCACCGTCGTGCGCGCCAGCAGCGACGGGGCGGTGACCGCGGACTTCTGGGTCGACGATGCCTCCGGGCTGTTGCTGCGGCGCGACCTCTACGAGGGCGGCCAGCTGGTGAGGTCGACGCGCTTCACGCAGTTGCGGCTGCTCGACGACGGTTTCCTTACGCACCTGTCGCCTGCGCTCACCGTGCCGACCGCCACCCCGGTGGCGACCACGTCGGCGGCGGTGCTGCACGACGACGGCTGGGTCTGTCCCAGCACGTTGGCCCGCGGGTTCACCTTGACGCGGCTCGAGCACCTGGACACCGCAGGAGACGTGATGCGCGCGTCGTACTCCGACGGACTGTCGAGCGTCTCACTGTTCCAACAGCGTGGACGCCTGGATCCCGCCGCTCTCACGAGGTTCTCCCGGACGACGCCGGCACATGGTGAGCTCTTCGTGCGGTTCGGGGTGCCGACGGTCGCGGTGTCCCAGTCGGGCGACACTGTGTACGCCCTGGTGACCGATGCGCCGCCTGCGGTGGCGAAGGCGGTTATCGCGGGGCTTCCTCACGACGATGTGGTGGCGGAAGAAGCGCAGGTCGGAGCCCGTCTTGCGGCGGGTCTGGGACGGCTCGGAGCCATCGTCAACCCTTACGACTGATTACGCCGCGGCCCTACGTAGGGCATGCTTGAGGTGACCACCAAGGAGCCACTGTGCAAGATCGCCATCTCGGACCAGGGGAACCGCCTGGGTCCGACGATGCCGGCGAGCCGCTGTTCGGCAGACCAGGCGGGTCTCCTTCTGAGCCCGGCTACGAGCCGATGTTCCGCGGCGAGGGCGCGCCTGCGCCAGAGCCCGGCCACGAGCCCATGTTCCGCGGCGAGGGCGCGTCTCCTGCCGGGCCCGACGCCGGACCGCCAGCGTCGTACGGCTCGGGCACGGTTCACCCACCAGGTCCGCCGGACCACTGGCCCGCTGGCCCGGCGCCGGGCGGGCGGCCGACAGAGCCACTCGTACGGGGTCGGTCGATTCTCGTCCCAGTGTCGGTCGTCTCGTTGCTGCTGGGCCTCGGCGGCGGGGCGATCGGGGCATCGCTGGTCGACGACGCGACCACCACGACGAGTGAGCCCAGCTTGACGGCTCCCCTCCAGCCCGTCATCACGTCGAGCGGTCCGATCGCGGGTGGCGTCAAGCAGAGCCCGGTGGTCGGCGTCGCCGCGAAGGTCCTCCCGAGCGTTGTGTCCATCGACGTGCGGGGGCTGTCGGCCGAGGTCACCGGATCAGGCTTCGTGTACGACGCACGAGGCCATGTCGTCACCAACAACCACGTGATCGAGCCTGCCGGCACCTATGGCGAGATCCGGGTCCGTCTCCCCGACGGCAGTCAGCTACCTGCCGACCTGGTCGGTCGCAGCCCGTCCTACGACCTTGCGGTGGTCAAGCTCGATGACGCATCGCGGCTCGTGCCCGCGACGCTCGGAACCTCCAAGAAGGTCGCGGTCGGCCAGTCCGTGGTGGCGATCGGCTCACCGTTGGGCCTGAACTCGACGGTGACGTCCGGGATCATCAGCGCCACGCGCCGCCCGGTGACAGCCGGTGGCGAGGGCGAGACGTCCTATCTCAACGCATTGCAGACAGACGCCGCCATCAACCCGGGCAACTCGGGCGGACCACTCGTCGACCTCGACGGGTTCGTCATCGGGGTCAATTCCGCCATCGCGACCGTCGGCAGCTCGGGGACCTCGCAGTCCGGCAATATCGGGGTCGGGTTCTCGATCCCGATCGACCAGGTCCGCTACACCGTGGAGCAGATCATCGCCACAGGCCACGCGGAGTACCCCATCATCGGCGCGAACGTGGAGCCGTCAGAGGGACTCGGCGGCGCGAAGATCGAGGCGGTCTCCCCCGATGGGCCTGCCGCGGAGGCCGGACTGGAGAGGGGCGACCTCGTCAAGGAGATCGACGGCACCGAGGTCCGCGACGGCTCCGAGCTCATCGTCGGGATCCGGTCATACCAGCCTGGCGACACCGTGACGTTGACAGTGCTGCACGACGGCCGGTTGAGGCGGCTGGAGGTCGTTCTCGGCAGGGAGATCGGCTGACCGCGCTGTCAGCGCCACCCGACCGCGTTCTCTGCTCAGGTGGCGTCGATGTCGTAGGGCGGTAACTCGCCCTTCTCGAGCGGCCGGTGGCCGGACCGCTTCGGAGTGTCGTCCTCGAGGTCGTCGAGGATGTGCTTCTGGACCAGCGTGCGCGGGTTGAGGTCGCGCAGATCCATGTCCTTGAACTCGGGTCCGAACTCGTCGGCCAGGTGAGAGCGGGCTTGGGTCACCGTCTCGCGCAGCTTGCGCACCATCCGGCCCGCCTGACGGGCGACGTCCGGCAGCCGGTCAGGACCGAAGACGAACAGTGCGACGAGCGCCAGCACCATGAGCTCCGGCAGGCCTATGTCGAACATGTGGTCGTCCCCCTCAGGCCTGTCAGCGGCCCGACACGGTGAGTCCCAGCTGCAGCCCGGCCAGCCCTCTGCCGTGCGACACCAGCGTCTCGGCCACCGCGGACAGCGCGTGCGCGGACGGTGAGTCGGGATCTGCCGCGACGATCGGGCGCCCGAGGTCACCGCCTTCGCGGAGATGGAGGTCGAGCGGGATCTCGCCGATAACGGGCACGTCATAGCCGAACCGGGACGACAGCGTGGCCGCGACAGCAGCACCGCCGCCGCTCCCGAACACCTCGATCCGGTGGCTGGGCCCGCAGTGAGGGCACGCCAGGTAGCTCATGTTCTCGATCACACCGGCGACTCGCTGGTGCATCATGGATGCCATCGTGCCCGCCCGTTCGGCGACCTCGGCGGCGGCAGCCTGCGGCGTGGTGACCACCACGACCTCGGAGCTGGGCAGGTGCTGCCCGACCGAGATCGCGACATCGCCGGTGCCCGGTGGCAGGTCGAGCAGCAAGACGTCGAGATCGCCCCAGTACACGTCGCTGAGCATCTGCACGAGCGCTCGGTCGAGCATGGGACCTCGCCAGGCGACGACCTGGTCACGGCGGGGCTTCAGCATTCCGATGCTGATCACGCTCAAGCCCTGAGCCTGGACCGGCATGATCATCTCTTCGACCTGGATCGGGCGCTCGTCGGCCACGCCCAGCATGGCCGGGATCGAGTGGCCGTAGACGTCAGCGTCGAGGATCCCCACCTTGCGTCCGCTGCGTGCCATCGCCAGGGCCACATTCACGGTGACCGACGACTTGCCGACGCCCCCCTTGCCCGAGGCCACGGCCAGCACCTTGGTCAGCGAGTCGGGTCGCGCGAAAGGGATCTCCTTGGCCGGCGAGCCACCGCGCAGCTGGGTCTGGAGCTGCTGGCGCTGCTCCGCCGACATCACGTCGAGCGCCACCCGGACCGCAGCCACTCCGGGCACAGAGCTGACGGCGTTCGTCACGTCACGTGTCAGCGTCTCCTTCATCGGACACCCCGACACGGTCAGCAGGATCGTCACGGACACGACGTTGTCCGCGTCCACCTCGACGTCGCGCACCATCCCCAGCTCGGTGATCGGCTTTCGGATCTCCGGATCGTTGACGGTCGCGAGGGCCGTCGAGATCGCTTCCAGGAGGGGAGTGGTCATGCTCTCAGGCTACGGGGTGTCATCGCCGTCGCGGTCGGCGCCGGGCGATTGCAAGCGCTCGTCGAGGTCAGCCAGCAGCGACCGCAGCTCGGACCTGACGTAGTCACGCGTGGCCACCTCGCCGAGGGCCATCCGCAGCGACGCCATCTCGCGGGCCAGGTACTCCATGTCGGCGTGGGCGCGGGTGTTGGCCTCCCTGTCCTGCTCGAGGTTCACCCGGTCGCGAGCCTCTTGCCGGTTCGCTGCGAGCAGGATGAGCGGCGCGGCGTACGACGCCTGCAAGCTCAGCATCAGTGTGAGGAAGATGAACGGGTAGGTGTCCCACCGGGCAGGGTCTGGCCCGAACACGTTCCAGAGCACCCACGCCACGATGACGACCGTCATCCACACCAGGAAGGTGCCGGTGCCGAAGAAGCGGGCTATCCGCTCCGACATCCGCCCGAGGCTCTCGGGGTCGTAGCTCGGCCGGGGGACGATGGCGCGACGCGTGTCGCGCGGGAGATCGAGTCGCGATGACCGTGAAGAGGAACGGCGCGGCTCGGAACGCTCCTCGCGGTCCTCACGCGCCATCGGACACCGCCATCGGAGCCTCGGAGGTGCGGTCCCGCCAGTTCTCGGGGAGCAGGTGGTCGAGTACGTCGTCGACGGTGACCACCCCGAGGAGGTGCCCGTCGTCATCGGTCACTGGGCTGGCGACGAGGTTGTACGCCGCCAGCAACCGGGTCACCTCGTCGAGCGGCGCGTTCGGGCGCAGCGGCTCGATGTCGCTGTCGATGACACTGGACACCAGGCTGGACGGCGGCACTCGCAGCAGCCGCTGGAAGTGCCCGATCCCCAAGAACCTGCCGGTCGGTGTCTCGAGCGGAGGCCTGCACACGTAGACCGTCGAGGCCAGCGAAGGGCTCAGCTCGGCCATCCGGATCCGTGCCAGCGCCTCGGCGACGGTGGCATCGGGGGGGAGGATCACCGGGTTGGTGGTCATCAGACCGCCGGCAGTGTGCTCCTCATAGCTGAGCAGACGTCGTACGTCATCTGCCTCGCCCGGCGCCATCAGCCTCAGCAGCCGCTCGGCCGTCTCGACGGGAAGCTCCGCGATCAGGTCAGCCGCGTCGTCGGGTGACATCTCCTCCAAGACGTCGGCGGCCCGCTCGGACGCCAGCTCACTGAGGATCTCCACCTGGTCGTCCTCGGGGAGCTCCTCCAGCACGTCGGCGAGCCGCTCGTCGCTCAGGGCGGCGGCGATCTCGGCTCGCCGCTTGGGCGCCAGCTCGTGGAGCACGTTGGCCAGGTCAGCGGGCCGCATGGAGTCCAGGGCGGCGAGCATGTGCGTCGCGCCCTGGCCGACCTCGGAGTCGGTCAGGCCCGTCACCTCGAACCACTCGAAGACCTGGGTCTGGCCCTTGCGACCGAACCGCTTGGCGCCGTGCTGGACGGCGACCCGCGACAGCACCCAGTCACGTGTCCGCGTCTGCTCCATCGCGATGTCGAAGACGATGGCGGTTTGGCCGGTCTCCTTGATGACCACCGTGCGGTCGAACAGCTCGGCAAGCACCAGCGTCTCGGTGCTGCGCTGCTCGAATCGGCGCATGTTGACCAGTCCGGTGGTGATCACCTGGCCGGAGTCCACGCTTGTCACCCGGGTCATCGGGAGGAAGATCCGCCGGCGTCCCAGAACCTCGACGACCAGCCCCAGGACCCTTGGGGCACGGCTTTCGGCACCCAGCGAGACCACGACGTCGCGGACCTTGCCCACCTGATCCCCGTTGGGATCGAAGACAAGCATGCCGGCGAGTCGCGCGATGAACACACGGGGCACGGCGACACTCACGCTCACGAGGTTACCGGTGTTGACCCTGCCCTAGGCTGCAAACCGTGTCTGACCAGCGCGGAGAAGCCGACGACGCGGTTGCGTCGGCGGACCCCGAGCGGCGCCTGGAGTACGACGTGGTGGACGTGTTCACCGGCCGGGCGTTCGCCGGGAACCCCCTCGCCGTGGTCTACGGGACTGACGGTCTCAGCACCGCGCAGCTGGCCGCGCTGGCCAACGAGTTCCACCTCTCCGAGACGGCGTTCCCGGTTCCGCTGACCGAGGTGGACCGGGCGGCGGGGGCCGACTACCGGGTCCGGATCTTCACACCCGACGGCGAGATCCCGTTCGCCGGGCATCCGACGCTCGGCGCGGCATGGGCTCTACGTCAGCGGGGTGCCATTGCCCCCGGCGACGTCGTCCAAGCGTGCGGTGCCGGCCTCATCGACGTGCACCTGCCGAACGATCGCAGTGAACCCGTCGAGCTCGGCGCACTGCCCCGCGACGCGGCCCGAGCGCTGTCTGCGGCTGAGGTGGCCGCCACGGTGCCGCTGGTCGGACTGGGCGTCGAGGACGTGGTCGGGCCGGCTCATCTTGCAGGGTGTGGCTTGACCTGGCTGTACCTGCCGGTGCGTTCCGACGCGGTGCCGCGAAGCACGCCGAGCAGCGTCAAGCTCAGCGATGTCGCCGTCGACACCCGTGGACTGCTGGACCCGGTGGACGGCATCGATGTGTATGCCGCAGACCCTCCGTGGTCGAGCCGCGGCGAGGTTCAGATCAGGTCTCGGGTGTTCATCCCGGGCTTCGGCATCCCAGAGGATCCTGCTACTGGCTCGGCTGCGGCGGGTCTGGGTCTCGCGCTGGTAGCAGCCGGCGTGGCCGCGCCCGACGGGCAGACGACGTACCGAGTGGAGCAGGGGCGCGAGCTCGGCCGGCCATCAGTGCTGTGGGGCCGTGTCCAAGCCGCGGCAGGCGTCGCCACCCGCGTGCATGTGGCAGGCAAGGTCGTCCACGTCGCCTCGGGCACCATCGTCGTCCCTGACCCAGGGACCGCCGCACCCGCTTGACGCACCGCGCCCGTCGGGATGGCAGCGTGCCGACTCTCCGCCGTCCAGGGCTCCCCCGAGGTCGCCCAGTGCCTAGCTGCGCCGATTCGCTTGGGTGACGTGACAGCATGAACGCATGACGACACCCATGCCGTTGCCGGCGATGCCCGACGGGATACCCGTGGGCACCTTCCCGACCTACGCCAAGGCGCAGGAGGCAGTGGACTACCTGTCCGACAATGAGTTTCCTGTGCAGAACGTGACCATCGTTGGAAGCGATCTTCGCCTGGTGGAGAAAGTCACCGGTCGGCTCACGCGTGGAAAGGTGGTGCAGGCAGGGGCCTTGACGGGCGCCTTGTGGGGATTGTTCATGGGTACTCTCATCGTCCTTTTCGCCAGCGAGGACGTGTCGATCATCGTGCCCATCATCACCGCCCTCATCGGTGCGGCGTTCGGCGCGGTGTCGGGATACCTGGCGTACTCAGCGACCGGCGGCAAGCGTGACTTCACCTCGAGCACCGGTGTGGTGGCCAGGTCGTACGAGGTCATCTGTCAGGCGGCGGTCGCCGAGGATGCGCGCAACCTGCTCGGACGGCTGGCTCTGCGCAACGGCTGACTCGACAGGCTGATACGTCCGATGCATGGACGGACCAGCCTGCCTCTGCGCCATCGCTGGCGCGCCGATACGGTGACACCGTGAATGAGCCAGACGCCGCAGGCACGGACGAGACAGCAGACATCGAAGTCTGGCTGGTGCGCCACGGAGAGACCGAATGGAGCCGATCCGGTCAGCACACCGGGACGAGCGACCTGCCCATGACCGAAGCAGGCGAGCAAGCCGCCACGGCGTTGCGCGACCTGCTCGCCGGGACCTCGTTCGACCTCATTCTGAGCAGTCCACTCGTACGGGCGCGTCGTACGGCTGAGCTGGCCGGGTTCGCAGAAGCCTCCATCGACCCTGACCTCGTCGAGTGGGACTACGGCGACTACGAGGGTCGGACGCGGATCGACATCCAGGAGGAACGCCCCGACTGGTCGATATGGACGGACGGCGCTCCCAACGGGGAGAGCCCCGAAGACATCAGCGCGCGCGTCGACCGCGTCATCGAGAAGTGTCGCGCCGTCGGCGGCCGTGTTCTCCTGTTCGCCCACGGCCACGTACTACGCACGTTCGCAGCCCGATGGATCGAACAACCTGTCACCGTGGGCGCCCACCTCCCTCTCGACACCGCCAAGCTGTGCGTGCTCGCGTACGACCGTGGGACGCCGACCCTCGACCGATGGAACGCCACCCAGTAACCGGGAGAGCCGGCCATCCTCGGCCCTCGCGCTCCCTTCAGAGGTAGGCCATGATCGCCACGTAGCCGAGCTGCGCGGGCCAGTCACCCCGGCAGGCAGAAGGGGTGCGGTGCTGTGCCGGGGGCTCAGGCTCGGCCGACGCCGGCTGTCACGCGCGCGTCCACACCGCCCACGCGTCGAGCGCCTCGACCAGTCCCGGTGAGCACGCCAGCTCGGCTAGTTCATCTCTGGTGACCCAGCGCGCGTCGGCGGCGTCGTCGCCAGCAACCAGCCTCGTGTGGCCGACGACGGTGGCCATGAAGTCCGTCACGTCGTAGACGACGGGGCCGTGAGGGATGTCCACCCGCCCGGCAGCCTCAGAGATGACGACCTCCAAGCCGGTCTCTTCGCGCACCTCCCGCTGAGCCGCCTGCTCGAGCGTCTCGCCGTGCTCGACCCGGCCGCCGGGGAGCGACCACAGCCCTTGCGACGGCGGTTGGCCGCGGCGCACCACCACGATGCGGTGCTCTGCGTCGGACACCACGGCACCCACACACGCGACCTTCATGGACCCAGTGTCTCCCGGCCGTCGGGTCCCGCAGGCGTCGCTCGCCGGCGGCATGAGGTTTGACCAGAGGGCCGTGGTGACGTCACGGTAGTCCCTATGGACGAACGGCTGACGGTTGTCGACCCCGTCGCTGCGGCCATGAACGGCATCCTGCATTCGCTGCCCGCGCCGCTGTGGGTGCCGTGGCCGCCACCGGTGGGGTGGACCTTCGCCGGACTGGTCCACGGCGCGTTGTCTGATGACGTGCCGTCGGCCGGCACTGCCGGGTCCTGGTCAGGCGTGGACCCTTTCGGTGACCCGGTCGAGGCGGTCTTCGTCTGCGAAGAGGCCGGCACCGGCCTCGGCGGCCGCTTCGCCGGCCTACCAACGCACTACCCGAGCGGTGACGTGGGAGTGGGCTCTCCCCACGCCCAGTTCGAGGTGGACGGCAGAACGGTGTCGCTGTGGAAGGTCGACGGTCCGCGCGACCGCGCTGCGTACGTCGGGGAGGCCAAAGGCCGGTGGCTCTGGGTCGTCCTGTATCCGGCCGAGGCGAGCGCCGTCATGGTGGAGCCGCTCACGCTCGTGGACGCACGGTCGCTCGGCGCGGAGCTGGCGGTGATGCCTCTCGGTGAGCTGTCACCACGGCTGCTCATGACCTGAGCTCGCGCGACCAGGGCTCAACTGCCAGCGGCCACGACCGGCTGGGCGAAGACGCCATAACGCGGTTGCGCCACGATTAGGCTGACGGGCGTGCTGATCGACCTGCATACCCACTCCAATGCCTCAGATGGAACCGACAGCCCTGCCGAGGTGGTCCGGCTGGCGAAGGTGCAGCCTCGGCGCCTTGGCGTCGTAGCGCTGACCGACCACGACTCCACGGACGGCTGGGCCGAAGCCGCAGTGGCTGCGGACCTCCATGGCATCACGCTGGTTCGCGGGATGGAGATCTCGACCAAGCACGAGGGAGAAGGGGTTCATCTGCTCGCCTACCTCCCTGACCCGACGTACGAGCCGCTGATGGCGGAGCTGGACCGGATCCTCGAGGGCCGAGATGGTCGGCTGGCCGGCATTCTTGAACGGCTGCAACACGTCGGTGTGGATCTCAGTGAGGCCGAGGTGCGGCGGCAGGTCGGAGACGCGAGAGCAGTCGGGAGACCCCACATCGCTGCCGTCATGGTCGCCAAGGGAATCGTCACCACCGTCGACGAGGCCTTCGCGAGATACCTGAACCAGGGCAGGCCCGGGTACGTCGCGCGTTACGCGACTTCCACCCGAACGATGATCGAGCTGGTCACCGCTGCCGGTGGTGCGGCCGTCATAGCGCACCCGTGGCGGCGCAGCCGGGTCGTGGACGGTGACGTCCTGCAGGGTTTCGTCGAGGGCGGCCTGGCCGGCATCGAGGTCGACCATCAGAACCATGACGACGAACAGCGCGCCGAGCTGCGCGCCTTGGCGCGTGACCTCGACCTGATTGCCACCGGGTCGAGTGACTACCACGGCGCCAGCAAGGTCAATCACGCGCTGGGCTGCAACACGACATCGGAGGCAGCGTACGAGCAGCTGCTCGACCACGCTGCAGCGAATGCCCGGGCGTCGGGCCGAGACGTGCCCGCTGTGGTGGGGCGCTGAAGGGCCGGCTAAGCGAGCCAGATCCGAGCCAGCGCGTCGCGGGTCTCCTCGGGCTGCTCACGCGCAGGAGAGTGCGCCGCGCCAGGTATGACGACCGTGCGGGTGCCGAGCGCCTTGGCCAGGTCCTCCTGCACGTCGTGCGGCCACGCGTCGTCGTTCTCGCCCCGCAGGACGGACACGGGTATCTCGAGTGCAGCAAGTGATTCGGTGAGTTCCGGGGTGTCGACGAGCAGACGGGCCATGGCCGCAAGCGCCTCGGGGGAGTGCGCCGACATCCGGGTATGGCGGAACTCCTCCACGTCCGGCGGATCCGGCTGGACTCCCGCCCTGCGGTCCCGCTCGCGGTTGGCCGAGTAGAGCGCCTCCATCCCGTGGGAGCCGACCATGTCCGCCGCCCAGAGCAGGTCACGCCGCTTGTCCTCGAGCTGGAAGGCTCCCGGCCCGCTGCACATCAGCGTCAGGCTCGCCCACGTGTCACGGTGTTCGATGGCCGCGGTGGCGGCGACCAAGCCTCCGAACGAGTGGCCCACCAGGTGCACGCGCTCGGCCGTTCCGAAGGCCGCCTCGGATACAGCCGCGGCGTCAGCCGCAAGCCCGCTCAGCGAGAAGTCGTCCCTCGGTTGAGCCGTTGTCTCGTACTGACCCCGCTGGTCGTACGCAGCAGCAGCCCAGCCGGCCTGGGCCAGCAACGGCAGCAGGAGGCTGAAGTCCTCCTTCGAACCGGTGAACCCGGGAACGAGCAGCACACTTCCCCGTGGCAGTGACGCGTCGTTGGGCATGTTGATCAGCCCCGCGAACGTACCGCGGGTGGTCTGCAGGTCGCGCCGGCTCACCCACTCTCCTTGGCCGAGCGCCTGCGGCCAGTTCATCGGCCGATCCTGGCGACTCGCTCCACCAGGTCACGAGGCGCCACCCGCGCCATCGTGGTGAGCGTCTTGTACCGCTTGCTGGGTATGGACACCGCTCTGCCTTTCCGAAGGTCGATGAGTGCCTCGCGCACGACCGCGTCTGCGTCGAGCCACATCCAACTGGGGATCCCGGCCATATCGGCCTGCATGCGCGCGTGGAACTCCGTCCGCACGAACCCGGGACACAATGCCAGGACCCGCAGCCCGCGACCTCGGTAGTGCACGCTGGCCCACGAGCTGAACCGGGTGACCCAGGCCTTGTGCGCGGAGTACGTCCCTCTCGGCAGGTAGCCGGCGACGCTCGACACGTTGATGACATCACCGCGGCCCGCTGCGAGCATGGAGCCGAGTGCCGCATGTGTCAGGCGCATGACGGTCCGGACCAGGACGTCCAGCGAGGCCTGCTCGGCCTCGATGTCATTGTCCTCGAAGGTCTTCGTCATACCGAAGCCGGCGTTGTTGACGACGACGTCGAAGGGCTGGGCCCGAAGGCGCGCCTCGACCTGCCGACTCTGCTCGAGGTCACTGAGGTCTGCGACGAGAACCTCGCACGTGATGGCGAAACGTGCCTCGAGCTCGCCCGCAACGGCCCGCAGCCGCGCCTCGTCACGGGCCACGAGGACCAGGTCGTGGCCCTCCGCTGCAAGTGCCTGAGCGAAGGCGTAACCGATGCCAGCAGTCGGTCCAGTGATCAGGCAGGCGGGCACACAGCCACTATGGTCAGGCACCCCGGTCACCACAACTCGTGTTCACCGCTCGACACGCACTGCGAGCAGGTCACCGAACCGGCGGGGTGGCGATATGCCCCTAGGATGACCCATGTGTCCCGTCGTCCACCGCCCAAGCACCGCCGCAACACCTCTCCGCAGCGGCTGCTGGCGATGAGCAGTGCGGCCGCGATCACGGTGGTGGCGGTAGCCGGTGCTGCGGGGTTCGGTCCTGGCGGGGCGGTGCGCACGGAGCGCACCGCAGCCCAGATCTCGATGCCGTCAGCGCCGAACAGCCAGGAGATACCAGAGCCGGGAGCGAGCACCGGTGACCCGTCGGTGAGCGTGCCCACGCCCGATACGTCTGATGGGGTGTCAAAAGCCACGGGAGGCTCCACCGACGCGGCGAACCCGGACGCAGGCGGCACCGAATCTGACGCGGCGAATCAGGACGCGGGCGACACCGCATCGGGTACACCGGGCAGCGGCGGCACGAGCGAGCCGGCCGCTGCCGTCCTGCCGCCCCGTTCCGGTGCCGGCAAGCGGATCGTGTATGACATCAGCGACCAGCGGGTATGGCTGGTCGAGGGCGACCACGATGTCGCCAGCACCTACCGAGTATCGGGTAGCCGGATCAGGGGCCTGGTCGACCCAGGCTCGTACGAGGTCTATTCGAAGTCGCGGCGCGCGGTCAGCTACGACTACAAGGAGACCATGAACTACATGGTCCGGTTCACGCAAGGCAGGTCAGCTGCGATCGGGTTCCACGACATCCCCCGCTACGTGGACGACGAGACACCGGTCCAGACCCGACAGCAGCTGGGGACGCCGCTGTCGGCAGGATGCGTGCGTCAGCGCCGATCCGACGCGAAGAGACTGTGGGAGTTCGCCCCGGTCGGCACCACCGTGGTCGTCACCGCCTGAGGCCCAGCCACTCCGAGTGGGAATGCTGCTCTGCCGCGTCATAGCCGGATGGCCGCCGACATCGGCTGATGGGCCGGCGTTGGGCTCAGCCCTCGGCGGCCTCGGAGACAGGTGCTCCACCGCGGGTGCGCGACCGGTTCCGACTGCGGCGACGGCTGCCGCCGGCCGCTGGAGTGGACGTTGCCAGCTCTGGTCCGCTCGATGCCGACGGGGCACTCGAGACGAGCTGCGGGTTCGAGCCTCCACCTCGGGTCCGGCTGCGACGCCCTGAGGAGTCCGAGCCGCTGCGGCGACTGCTGCTGCGGTCGGCCTCGGTCCGGTCGCTCCGCGAGCGAGGCGACTTGGTCACCGGCGCCTTGGCCGCGACGGGCTTGGCAGGCTTCAGCCGCCCCTTGGCGCTGGAAGGGATGCCCTGCTCGTGGAAGAGGTGCTCGCTGGTCGAGTACGTCTCCACCGGCTCGTCGTACGGCAGGTCGAGAGCCTTGTTGATGACCTTCCAGCGGGTCACGTCCGGCCAGTCGACGAACGTGATCGCGACACCGGAGGCACCGGCGCGACCGGTTCGGCCGATGCGGTGGACGTAGTTCTTCTCGTCTTCGGGGCAGGTGTAGTTGATGACGTGCGTCACGCCTTCGACGTCGATCCCGCGCGCCGCCACATCGGTGGCGACGAGGATCTCGATCGTCCCGTCGCGGAACCGCGTCATGGCACGCTCGCGGGCCACCTGCGCCATGTCGCCGTGCAGGGGTGAGGCGGGGAAGCCGCGATCGATCAGCTCTTCGGCGAGGCGCTGGGCCTGGCGCTTGGTGCGGGTGAAGATGATGGACAGGCCACGATTGTCGGCCTGGAGGATCCGGGCGATGATCTCGGGCTTGTCGAGGTCGTGCGCCAGGTAGACGAACTGCGCGGTGGCGGGGACGGTCTGGGCGTCGGTACTCGACTCGGCGCGCACGTTGACCGGGTGCCGCATGTGGGTGCGGGCCAGCGTGACGACCTCGCCGCGCATGGTCGCCGAGAACAGCATGGTCTGGCGCAGCTCCGGGGTCTTGGAGATCAACCGCTCCACGTCGGGAAGGAAGCCGAGATCCAGCATCTCGTCGGCCTCGTCAAGAACGAGGACCTTGACGTGGGACAGGTCGAGCGACCTGCGTGCGGCGAGGTCGAGCAGCCGCCCAGGGGTACCGACGACGACGTCTACACCGGAGGCGAGCGCTTCGAGCTGCGGCTCGTACGGCACGCCGCCGTACACCGTCAGCGTGCGGGTGCCGCGGCGTGCGCCGGCGATCGAGAAGTCGCCGGACACCTGCAGCGCGAGCTCACGGGTTGGAGCGATGACGAGCGCCTGCGGCTTTCCGGGTGCGACCAGCTCGTCGAAGTCGGGGTCGGCCGGAGCGATGATGCGCTGCAGGACGGGAACCGCGAAGGCCAGCGTCTTGCCGGTACCGGTGCGGGCCTGGCCGATCAGGTCTGTGCCCAAGAGCGCGATCGGCAAAGCCATCTCTTGGATCGGAAAGGTTTCGGTGATGCCGACGGCGCTGAGCGCCTGGACAATCTCGGGGAGTACCCCGAGGTCTTCGAAGGTAGACAGGACGAGTCTCGTTTCTTTCACAGATAAGGGCGCCGCAGCGGAAGTCCGCGCAGGGCGTCGAGGACAAGTCTATCGGGCCGCCACCGACAGTTGTCGCTAATCTTCACCCCATGACCCAACTTCCGACCTCGAGCGAGGCTCCGGCGGCACCCGTCGGGACGCCTGCGATGTCGGCTTTCGAGGACCCCGCTTACCGGGTCGCTGTGGTGGATCTGCTCGGTGGGCTGGCGTACTCCGAGCTCAGCGCCTTCGAGCGGCTGACCGAGGACGCGAGCAGCGCCCCGACCCTGCAGGACAAGGTGGCCCTGGCCGCCATGGCGGCCGCCGAGTTCGGTCACTTCGAGCGGCTACGGGACCGGCTCACCGAGCTCGGCGCGGACCCGTTCACGGCGATGGAGCCGTTCCACGCTCCAGTCGACGCGTTCCATGCCCATACCGCTCCGTCGGACTGGCTGGAGAGCCTGATCAAGGCGTATGTGGGAGACGGACTCGCGGCCGACTTCTACCGGGAGATCGCTGCGTACCTCGACGCAGACACCCGCGACCTGATCCTGCTGGCCCTCGACGACTCCGGACAATCACAGTTCGCCGTCGACCGCGTACGTCAGGCCATCGCTGAGAATCCACGCATCGCCGGCCGACTTGCCCTGTGGGCTCGCCGCCTGATGGGCGAGGTACTGAGCCAGGCGCAACGGGTCGCGGCCGAACGTGACGCGCTCTCGGCCCTCCTGGTCGGCGGCGTCGACCGCCCCGGCATGGACCTGGCCGCCATCGCGCGCATGTTCGCGCGCCTCACCGAGACCCACACGGCGCGGATGGCGGCCCTCGGACTTCAGGCCTGAAGGCCGTCGTAGCGGCTCGATGCCCAGCGGCCGTCGCCTCGATGCCCAGCGGCCGTCGCAACGGCTGGCGGCCTGACGCCCGATAGGGGCACTGGCGCGGTGTGATCCGGGTCAGCCGGTACGGAAACCCATCCGCCGGCTGCTGGCGTCGACGACCTCGACGTAGGCCAGCTTCTCGGCCGGCACGAACACCGTGCGGCCCTTGTCGTCGGCAAGGATGAACAGACCGTCCTCATGGGTGAGGGCGGCATTGACCGCCTTCAGCACGTCGTCAGCGCTCTGGTTGGATTCGAGCGAGAGCTCGCGGTTGGCGTTGGTGACGCCTATCTTGACCTCCACGAGGAGTCCTTCCAGGATCAGTCGTTATCGGCAGCCCCAGCGTAGCCAGCCGTTGGTAACGCAGCGGCCCGCCGCGGTGCAGTGGCCCCTCGTGGCGTCCGCCCTGCAGCGCCCCTGCTCCGGTTCATCACCGGTGCAGGCCTCGAAGCGCTGAGCAGGCTGCGGCCACCGTTCATCCCTGCCGCGGGAACCCGCCGAGCCCGCGCCAGGCCAGCGTCGAGATCAGGTCCACCGCCTGGGACTGCGGCAGCTCCCCTCGCGTACTGAGCCAGAAACGGGCGCTCACGTGGCTCATGCCGACGAGCGCCGCAGCCAGCAACCGCGCCTTCTCCGGGGCGAACCCGGTGTCCTCGGCGATGACCTCCGCGATCGCATCGGCACAGGCCATCGTGACGCGGTCAACCCGCTCTCGCACCGCGGGCTCGCTGGTCAGGTCCGATTCGAACACGAGACGGAAGGCACCGTCGGCGTCGGTCACGTAGGTGTAGAACGCGTCCGTCGTGCCGGCGACGCGCTCCTTGTTGACGTCAGTGGAGGACAACGCGGCGCGAACTCCGGCGATCACGGAGTCGCACGCAGCGTCCAGCAGAGCCAGGTACAGGTCGAGCTTGCTGGGGAAGTGCTGGTACAGCACAGGCTTGGACACGCCGGCCCTCTCGGCGATGTCGTCCATGCCGGCAGCGTGGTACCCGCTCGCGACGAACACCTCGAGGGCGGCTTCGAGGAGCTGGGCACGGCGAGCGCCGCGCGGCATGCGTCGAGCTCGCGGGCGGGATCCGGCCTCCATCGGCATCCGCGCATCCTAACCGCGCGGCCGCTCAGGGCAGAGTGGCAGCGAGCTCCTCCAGGCCGGCGAACAGGTCACCGTGGTCGGCGATGCGGCGCACGACGTCCGGCGCGGTGAACGTCAGGTCTGATGCGGTCGATGCCTCGGCGACCTCGTCCCACGTCAACGGGGTCGAGACCGTGGGACGGGCGACGCCACGCAGTGAGTACGGCGCCACCGTCGTCTTGGCGGCGTTGTTCTGGCTCCAGTCGATGAACACCTTGCCCTTGCGTGCCTTCTTGTCCATCGACGAGAGGACGAGGTCGGGCAGTGCCTGCTCAAGCTGTTCGGCCAGCCGCTTGGCGTACGCCGACGTCTGCGTGGAGGGAACCGGTTCGACCGGGACGTACAGCTGTGCTCCCTTGTTCCCGGATGTCTTGGCGAACGCCGTGAGGCCGTCGGCCTCCAGCAGCTGCCGCAGAGCGAGCGCCACGTTGCAGCAGTCGATGATGTCGGCTGGCGGCCCTGGGTCGAGGTCCAGGACGACGAGGTCCGCGTCCAGCGGCTTACCGTCCGCGTCGACCTTCCACTGGGGCACATGGAGCTCGAGCGCTGCCAGGTTGGCCAACCAGACGAGAGTGGGCAAGGAGTCGGCGACGACATACTCGACTCCCTCGTCTCCGTGCTCCGGGAGGAAGGCGGTCCGGACGAACGAGGGAGTACCGCGCGGGGTGTTCTTCTCGAAGAACGAGCCGGCGGCCGTGCCGTTCGGCCATCGTTTGCGGGTGAGTGGGCGGTCCGCGAGGTGGGGGAGCAGCGCGTCGGCGACCGCGACGTAGTAGTCGATGATCTCGCCCTTGGTGAACCCCGCCTCGGGATAGAGCACCTTGTCGAGGTTGGACAGGGGCAGCCGCTGGCCTTCGACGTCCACGGTGACCTTCTCAGCCATAGGGCAAGCGTGGCACGTCCGGCGCGTCGGCGCGCAGTCCCCGGTCGGCGTGGTGTCGATGTGTCCCATCCCACGAGCAACCGGCCGGGATTGTCCCGGTTCTGAGGGAACATGTCGGACTGTCAGACGGTTGTAGCCCGAAGAGCCGCACACCGTCCGTGCCTGCATGACGATAGGTACACACGCCCGCCGACCAGGAGCACCCCATGTCACTGCCGCCGCTGGTGGAACCCGCCGACGAGCTCACCATCGACGAGGTACGCCGCTATAGCCGCCACCTCATCATCCCTGACGTCGGCATGACCGGCCAGAAGCGGTTGAAGAACGCCAAGGTCCTCGTCATCGGCGCGGGAGGCCTCGGGAGCCCGGCGCTGCTGTACCTCGCAGCCGCGGGCGTGGGCACTCTCGGCATCGTCGAGTTCGACGAGGTTGACGAGTCGAACCTGCAGCGGCAGGTCATCCACGGGCAGAGCGACGTCGGCAAGGCGAAGGCAGTCTCCGCACGCGAGTCGCTCGCCGAGACGAACCCGCTCGTCAAGGTCGTCGTCCACAATGAGCGCCTCGACAACGACAACGTGATGGAGATCTTCTCCGGGTACGACCTGATCGTCGACGGCACGGACAACTTCGCGACGCGCTACCTGGTCAACGATGCCGCCGTGCTCCTCGGCAAGCCCTACGTGTGGGGCTCGATCTACCGGTTCGACGGCCAGGCGTCGGTCTTCTGGGCCGAGCACGGTCCGTGCTACCGCTGCCTGTACCCCGAGCCGCCGCCGGCCGGCATGGTGCCGTCGTGCGCCGAGGGCGGCGTGCTCGGTGTGCTGTGCGCGTCGATCGGGTCCATCCAGGTCAACGAGGCCATCAAGCTGCTGACCGGGATCGGCGAGCCGCTGCTCGGCAAGCTGATGATCTACGACGCCCTCGAGATGGAGTACCGCAAGCTTCCCGTCCGCAAGGACCCCAACTGCGCCATCTGCGGCGACAACCCCACGGTCACCGAGCTGATCGACTACGAGACCTTCTGCGGCGCGGTCAGTGACGAGGCGGCGGATGCGGCGGCCGGCTCGACGATCAACGTGACCACGCTCGAGCACTGGCTCAAGGAGCGCGACAACGGTGAGCGCGACTTCCTGCTCGTCGACGTCCGCGAGCCCAACGAGTACGAGATCAACAGGATCCCCGGGTCGGTGTTGGTGCCCAAGGGCGAGTTCCTCAACGGGTCCGCGCTGAGCCAGCTCCCGATGGATAAGCCTGTGGTGCTGTACTGCAAGACGGGGATCCGCTCGGCAGAGTCACTGGCCGTGGTCAAGGGCGCCGGTCTCGCTGACGCCGTCCACGTCGGCGGTGGAGTGTCCGCCTGGGTCAACCAGATCGACCCGTCGCAGCCCGCGTACTAGCCTCCGCATGTGAAGCCGCCGACGCCCGCCATCGCGCGGGCGTTCGGCGTTACGGGCTCGGTCGAGATCCAGCCCCTGCCGGGGGGTCAGGGCCAGGCCTGGCATTGTGGGGGCCTCGTCTTCAAACCGGTTGGCTGCCCTGCCGAGACCGCCTGGGTGTGCGGGGTGTACGACGGCTGGCCGCCCTCGGCCGGGGTCAGGGTGCCACAGCCGGAACGATCGCAGGACGGCTCCTGGGTGTACGACGGCTGGGCGGCCCATCACTGGGTGGAGGGTCGCGACGTGTCGATGCCCAGCGAGATCGAAACCGTGCGGGTCGCGTGCGAGGCGTTCTCGGACGTCGTCGCCGGGCTCGAACGGCCGAGTTTCCTCGATCTGCGATCCGACCCGTGGTCCTACGGTGACAGGGTGGCCTGGGAGGGCGCCGAGCCGCAGGGGAGCGAACCCACACAGCGGCTGCTGGCTGAGGCGCTGGCGGCACTGCAACCGGTCCACTCACAGGCCCAGGTGATCCACGGCGACATCGGGGGCAACGTGCTGGTGGCGGACGGACTGAGGCCCGCGGTGATCGACTGGCCGCCGTACTTCCGGCCGCGGGGCTTGGCTCTCGCGGTTGTCGCGGTCGACGCCTTGAGCTGGTCAGGTGCGCCAGCTGAGCTGCTCGATGCCTGGAGCGACGTGCCGGACTGGGAGCAGTTGCTGCTGCGAGCCGTCATCTTCCGGGTGGCGACCGAAGGTCGCCGCGAGTGCCTGGGGACGGCACCGGCGGGAGGCTCCAGGCATGTCGAGCAGCACCGAACGGCACTGTCTGCCGTTCTCGGGCGGCTGCGGTGACACCGGGCGACCTCGAGGACCGGGAGGCCTACATCGAGGCAGTCCTGAGCCTCGTCGAGCAGATCCCGGCAGGCCGCGTCATGACCTACGGCTCCATCGCCGACCTCATCGGTCGCGGCGGCCCACGCCAGGTCGGCCGGGTGATGGCCCTTCACGGCGGTGGGGTGGCGTGGTGGCGAGTGGTCCGTTCGGACGGGAGTCTGCCTGATTCACATCACGGGGAGGCGGTCGCCCGCTACCACCAGGAAGGCACTGCGCTGCGCGGAAGGATTGCCGACGCGGACACCCTGCGGGTCGATGTGGCCACAGCGCTGTGGTCTCCGACACGGTCGGCCTGACAGCGCGTTTCGGCGCACGATTTTGTCGGTGGCCTCTGTTGGGATAGCACCATGTCCCCGACGTACCGGCTCGACCGAGCGCCGCGCCCGCAGGCGGCGGCGCCACGGCTCGACGACGCCCAGCGCCGGGTCGTGGACCATCCGGGCGGTCCGCTGCTCGTGCTCGCCGGACCGGGCACAGGCAAGACCACCACCCTCGTGGAGTCCGTCGTCGACCGCATCGACCACCGGGGACTGCAGCCCGACCAGGTGCTGGTGCTCACCTTCAGCCGCAAGGCGGCCGACGAGCTGCGAATGCGTATCAGTGCCAGGTTGGGGCGAACCAGCTCGACGTTGATGGCGTCGACCTTCCACTCGTTCTGCTACGCATTGGTCCGCCGGTGGCAGCCGGCGGAGCTGTACGTGGCTCCGCTGAGGTTGCTCAGCGCTCCGGAGCAGGACGTCCGGCTCCGCGACCTCCTCACCCACTCCCGCGAGAGCGCGCTTGCCGCGTGGCCGGTCGCCTTGGACGCTGCCCTGCCGACGCGCGGCTTCGCGCGCGAGGTGCATGCGGTACTGGCGAGGGCCCGTGAGCTCGGCCTCGAGCCCTCCCAGCTGAGACAGATCGGCCTGGAGTCAGGCAAGCCGGAGTGGGTGGCTGCCGGGGTCTTCATGGACGAGTACCTCACCGTGCTGGACTTCGAGGGAGCGATCGACTACGCCGAGCTCATCCATCGGGCCACGTTGTTGGCAGAGACACCGCACGTGCAGGCGGCGCTGCGGGGCGAGTTCAGGGCCGTCTTCGTCGATGAGTACCAAGACACCGACCCGAGCCAGGTCCGGCTGCTGCAGGCGCTGGCCGGGGGCGGGCGCGACTTGATGGTGGTCGGTGATCCCGACCAGAGCATCTACGCGTTCCGCGGTGCTGACGTGCGTGGCATCCTCGACTTCCCGACGCAGTTCCGCTTCCCCGACGGCAGAGACGCAGATGTGGTGGCGTTGTGCACCACTCGTCGGTTCGGCAGCCACCTGCTCACCGTGTCTCGGCGGGTGGCGGCACGCATAGGCATCCGGGGCTCGATCGACGTCGACACGTTCGAGGCGTTCCGTCACCCGTCGACGGCGGAGTCGACCGATGTCGGCGACGGCCAGGTCGACGTCCTGACGTTCACCTCCAGCGGGGCAGAGACGGACCACATCGCCGACCTGTTGCGGCGTGCCCACCTGCAGGACGGGGTTGCCTGGTCACAGATGGCCGTGCTCGTTCGATCCGGTGTGACGACGATCCCCGCGCTGCGGCGTGCCCTCGTCGCGGGCGGAGTGCCCGTCGAGGTGGCCGGCGACGAGGTGCCCCTGCGGGCCGAACCAGCCATCCAGCCGCTTCTCAGCGCCCTGAGGTGCGCTGCGGACCCCGACGCCACGACCGCCGACGCAGCGCACAGCTTGATGCTTTCGCCGATGGTCGACCTCGATGCCGCGCAGCTGCGCAAGCTGGGACGGCTACTGCGGCGCCGTGACAGGGACGAGGACGGCGATCGACTGCCGCACTCATCGGCCGAGCTGCTTCGGCAGGGGCTTGTCGACCCCTCGTTCCTCCTCGGCGTCGAGGATCCGCTCGCTCGGCGCTTGTCGAAGTTCGCACGGCTCATCGCCGCGGTTCATGGTCAGCTCGCCGCCGGGGTCGGGGCGGAGCAGGCACTGTGGGCGTTGTGGGCGGGCACGTCATGGCCGCGGCGGCTTCGCCGCCAGGTAGACAGTGGCGGCGGCGCGGCTCGAGCGGCGCACCGCGACCTTGACGCCGTGTGCGCCCTGTTCGAGGTCGCCGCCCGCGCCGAGGAGCAGCAGGACCACACGGGAGTTCTGGTCTTCCTCGACGAGGTCGAGGCCCAGCAGATCCCAGCGGACACCCTCGCCGAGCGAGGCGTCCGCGGCGAGGCTGTCCGGCTGCTGACCGCTCACCGATCCAAGGGTTTGGAGTGGCAGCTCGTCGTGGTGGCCGGTGTCCAGGAAGGTGCCTGGCCCGACGTTCGTCCGCGTGGCACTTTGCTCCAAGCTGACCGGCTCGGTCCCGAGGGCCTCACCGAGGCGCTGCCGACGTCTGCGTTGCTTGCCGAGGAGCGACGCCTGTTCTACGTCGCCGTCACGCGGGCGCGCAAGCGCCTGGTCGTCACCGCTGTCGCATCTCCCGAAGCTGACGGCGACCAGCCGTCTCGCCTCCTCGACGACCTGGGCGTTCCGGTGGAGCTGAGGCCCGGTCGTCCCGCCCGCCAGTTGTCGCTGCCCTCCGTCGTGGCCGAGCTCCGGCGGGTGGCGGCCGACACGAGTGCCTCCCACGCCTTGAGGCGGTCTGCGGCGTCGCGCCTGGCTGCCCTGTGCGAGCAGACGGTGGCCGGTCAACCTGTCGCCCCGAGCGCGGACCCTGACTCCTGGTGGGGGCTGCGTGACCGCACCCAGGCCGCGAACCCAGTCCGCGACGCTGACGCACCGGTGCGGCTGTCCGCGAGTGCCCTCGGCGCCATACTCGACTGCCCGTTGCGATGGTTCCTGGCCCGGGAGGCGGCCGGCGAGTCCGCCCGGTCCAGTTCCCTGGGTTTCGGCAGCGTCATTCACGCCCTGGCCGATCACATGAGCCGGCACGAGAGCGCAGACGCGTCAGAGCTGCTCGAGCTCCTCGACACCGTGTGGGACCAGATCGACTTCGACAGCCCGTGGATCGCCGCCCGGGAGCGCCAAGAGGCCGAACGAGTCATCGAGCGATTCGTGTCCTGGCACCGGGGTCGAGCCGACCGAACGCCTATCGCGTCCGAGGTGCCCTTCGCGGTGGACGTCGCAGTAGGAGCCGACGAGCGGGTGACTCTCACCGGCCAGGTCGACCGGGTGGAACGAGCCAGCGACGGCACGGTCGTCGTGGTGGACTTCAAGACCAGCAAGAACGCCCCGACCGCCGTCTCACTCACAGACAACCCGCAGCTCGGTCTGTACCAGCTCGCTGTCGACTCGGGAGCCCTGGCCGATACGTGCGGCAACGCGCGATCAGGAGGCGCCGAGCTGGTGCAGCTGCGCATCGACGCGGGCGGCTTCCCCAAGGTCCAGGTGCAGCCGCCGCAGCAGCCGGACGCCGACGGTCGGACACCCGTGGAGCTCCAGCTCGTCGCGGCGGCGGATGTCGTCCGCAGTGAACGGTTCGCGGCCACCGCCAACGGCTACTGCCGCATGTGCGACTTCGCGACGATGTGCCCAGCTCTTCAACGGTCCGGAGCAGTGTTGTGACGACGTCAGCACTGCCTAAGGTCGCCGGCGCCGACGACCTTCGACACGTGATGGGCATCGATTTCTCTGCCCAGCAGATCGACGCCATCACAGCGCCGTTGGCGCCGGGCGTCATCGTCGCAGGAGCAGGGTCCGGCAAGACCACCGTGATGTCAGCGCGGGTCGTATGGCTGGTCGCCACTGGCCGCGTCAGGGCGGACCAGGTGCTGGGGCTCACCTTCACCAACAAGGCGGCGGCCGAGCTGGCGCAGCGCGTGAGGGAGTACCTCCGACTCGCGGGTCTGCTGCCGACACGTGCCTCATCGGACGAGGTCGAGCACGAGGTGCTGGAGCCGACGGTGCTCACCTACCACTCCTACGCCGCACGACTGCTGGCCGAGCATGGCCTGCGCATCGGTCATGAGCCCGACACACGGCTCATCGCCGACGCCTCCCGCTACCAGCTGGCTTCTCGGGCGGTGCGCTCTCACCGGGGGGCGGTGGACCATCTCACCACCTGGGTCGCCACCAACGTCACCGGCTTGCTCAACCTCGACGCTCAGCTTTCGGAGCACCTGGTGAGCCCCGACGAGCTGCTGACATTCCAGGCGCGGGAGGCGCCGCTGTGGCGAGAGGCCCGCCAGACCCAGGCTGTCGCCACGGCGGGCCAGACGTTCGAGAAGCGGCGCGAGCTCCTGCGGTTCGTCGAGGACTATCGGCGTCTGAAGTCCGAGCTCGGCGTGTTCGACTTCTCCGACCAGCTCGCTCGGGCCGCGCAGTTGGCGGTATCGGCTCCCGAGGTCGGTGCCAGCGAACGGGACCGCTTCCGTGTCGTGCTCCTCGACGAGTACCAGGACACGTCGGTGGCCCAGGCGACGCTGCTCACCGCCCTGTTCTCCGACTCCGTCGACGCATCGGGCCGCGGCCATCCCGTGACGGCGGTCGGTGACCCATGCCAGGCGATCTACGGGTGGCGCGGGGCCTCGGCGAGCAACATCGACTCCTTCGCCGCCTCCTTTCCCTCACTGTCCGCTTCCGGCGACGTGGTGCGCTATCCGCTGAGCGTGAACCGGCGATCGCAGGCGCGCATCCTCGCCGTCGCCAACGGCATCGCTACAGAGCTCTACCTGCGGCACCGGGGCACCGAGCCCCTTGTCGCGCGGCCGACTGCCGCTGAGGGGATCGTGCGGGCTGCCGTCTTCGAGACCTACCAAGACGAGTTGGACTTCCTGGCGACACAGGTACCGAAGGCGCACGCCGACATGGCTGACCCGGACTGGAGCCAGATCGCGGTCCTTGTCCGCGACAACACCATGGCGAGCGCCGTGCATGACGCGTTGACCGTTGCAGGCGTGCCGGTCGAGGTGGTTGGACTGAGCGGTCTGCTCGGCACTCCCGAGGTGGCCGAGGTGGTCGCGACCCTCGATGTACTCCACGACGTGACGGCGAACGCATCGCTGCTGTCGTTGCTCACCGGCCCCCGTTGGGCGATCGGAGTCCGCGACCTCGCGCTGCTGGGCAGGCGAGCACGGGCCTTGGCTGGCGGGGACGAGTCTGAGGCGAACGGGATCCAGGAGGAGCTCGGCCGCGCCGTCGCAGGGACGGACCCAGCCGATGTGGTCTCGCTGCTCGAAGCCCTCGAGGACCCGGGAGGCGCGGCGTACTCGACGGACGCAAGGCTGCGGTTCGCCCAGCTGGCGGCAGAGCTGCGCGCCTTGAGGCGGCATGTCGGCGAGCCTTTGCTCGACCTGGTCCGGCGGGTCATCGAAGTGACGGCCATCGATGTCGAGCTGGCGTCATCGTCGTCGGCCGTGGCGGCGGCGCGTCGCGAGAACCTGGCGTCGTTCCTTGACGCGGTGGCGTCCTTCGCCGGGATCGACAATGACGCGTCTCTGCCTGGCCTCCTTGCCTATTTCGAGGCGGAGGAGGAGTACGGCCGCGGGCTGTCCCTGGCGCTGCCCTCTGCGACCGACTCGGTCAAGCTGCTGACCGTGCACCGCGCCAAAGGCCTGGAGTGGGACGTGGTCTTCCTGCCAGGTGTGTGCACGAACGTGTTCCCGACCTCCCGCGGCCGAGGCCGGTGGCCGACGGCCATGCAGGAGCTCCCGACACCGTTACGAGGAGATGCCGTCGACCTGCCCGCCGTCGGCGAGCGCAGCAACCAGGGCCTCAAGGCGTTCGGCGAGGAGTGTCGGGCGCACGACGAGCTCGAGGAGCGCCGGTTGGCGTATGTGGCCGTCACCCGGCCCCGCCACCAGTTGGTTGTGTCGTGCCACTGGTGGGGACCCGAGCAGAAGCGTCCGCGTGGGCCGTCGGTGTTCATGCGGTCTGTGATCGACACGATGGCGTTGTGGGGTGAGGATCCGGAGGTCGAGGTACTCGAACCGGCAGCTGGGGCGGTCAATCCGGTCAACCGAGCTCTCGACCGCTACGAGTGGCCCGTCGAGGCGAGCGCTGACGAGGTGCACGCCCGGCTCGACGCAGCGGCCCTGGTACGGACGGCTCAGGCGCAGGGTTGGCAGCAGGCAGCCAGCAGGGCCGATGCAGAGCTAGGGCCAGACGAACAAGCTCTCGTTCAGCAGTGGGACCGCGAGCTCGACCGGCTCTTGCTCGAAGCCCAGAGCCAGCAGCCTGACGAGGTGGTCGTACCCCTGCCGGCAGCGATGTCGGCAACCACACTCCTGCAGCTCAACGACGACCCCGAGCGACTGGCGGAGTCGCTTGCTCGACCGATGCCCCGCAGGCCGTCGTCATCTGCTCGCTTCGGCACCCGATTCCATGCCTGGGTCGAGGCACACTTCGGGCAGCAGCAGTTGATTGACCCCGATGAGCTGCCTGGTCGCGCGGACAGCGACATCACGGGTGACGTGGAGCTTCGGGAGCTCATCGACGCCTTCTCGTCGGGACCGTACGGCAGTCGCGTGCCACATCGCGTCGAGGCACCGTTCGCTCTTGTCCTGGCTGGTCGGCTGGTGCGTGGTCGAATCGATGCTGTCTACGAGACGCCCGGTGGCTTCCAGGTCGTCGACTGGAAAACAGGGCAAGCGGCCAATGCCGATGCGCTGCAACTGGCCATATATCGACTCGCCTGGGCCGAGCTTGCGGGGATCCCCGTGGACCGCGTCGAAGCTGCCTTCTACTTCGTAAGGACGGCAGAGGTCGTCACCTACGGATCGGGCGATCTTCCTGGCCGAACCGAGCTCGAGCGGCTGATCAGCGGAAGCTGACGACCGCGAACGTGGTTCGTTGCTCGCTAATGCATCCAGAGCACATCCTGGCTTTCTTCATCCGTGTCAGTGGCACTTCCTTGGACCGCCCCGGTCGAGTACCTTCCCACCAACCGCTACGAACTTCCACCGGTAGGCCGCCTTCTGCAAGAGCAGATGCAGAACGCCGTACCGGCCGGTGATGCGCTTCTGGCTGTGCGGCTCGGGCTTGTGGAAGCCGTAGTGGCCATTGCCCCCAGTGCCGACGACGAACTGGCGGACCCCCTTCAAGTCATGTCCGCCAGCCGGCGATTGCAGGCCGAATCTCTCGTAGTTGTGCACGTGGCCGCTCAAGACCAGGTCCGCGCGTGCCCGGTACAGCGCTCCCATGAAAGCCTCGCCCCGGGTGTCGCCCCGGCTGTCGGCGCCGGAGGAGAAGCGTGGGTGATGCCAGAACGCCAGAACACAGCGCCTGCGGTTCTGCTTGAGTTCGGCGTTCAGCCACTTCACCTGGCGGGACTTGGGGCCGCGGCGAATGTTCGAGTTCAGCGAAATGATCCGCCAGCCAGGGAATGCTTTGCTGTAGTAGCTGCGCCCATTCGGCCGTGCCCGGTCCCCGAAGTACCGGAAGTAGCCTGCGGCCTTGCGAGTCCGATATTCATGATTGCCCGGCGCGGGAAGGGTCCGGTTGCGGAATCGCCCCCAGGTGGGGTGATAGAACTTCTGGAACTCTGCATAGGTACCGTCGGCGTACTGATGGTCGCCCAAGGTCAGCACGCGCGTGGGGTCCATGTTCAACACCAGATTGGACGTTGCCCGTTGGTCGGCAATCTTGTCCGGCGAGATGTCGCCAGCGGCGGCAAGGGTAGGCAGTTTCGCCTTCGCAATGCCTGACGACGAGGCCACGACAGGTTGCTGCAGGAGCTGATTACCGTCCTGGACGGTGGCCCCGCTGGGGGCCGTGGCGAACGCGGTGCTCAGGCACACCGCGACGATCACAAGGTAGACGGCCGACCAGCGCCGC